>NZ_JBLUPZ010000047.1:0-204 GCF_048068255.1 Pseudomonas sp. NY15374 | reverse complement strand
CACATTCATTTACGAGGGAGACGCATAGTCACCTTTTCGCCTTTACGGCGACCTTCTTTTGCACGCGGGCAAAAGAAGGCAAAAACCGCTAGCTCCATTCATCCGGCCCCTACGCTTCGCTCCGGGGTCCCCTCGTTCCGTCCTTGCTCCCGGGAGGACCGCGCTGAACGCCCCCTCCTGGGGCGCAGCGCTTGACGGGCATCC
>NZ_JBLUPZ010000046.1:0-206 GCF_048068255.1 Pseudomonas sp. NY15374 | reverse complement strand
CTGACCTTCACTCTTTCGGATGGCACGAAAGTGACTGTTCCGGCTGGCAGCGCCACCGGGACCATCACCATCCACGCCCCTGATGACGTGTACGTCGGCGGCCAGCCAGCAATCGTCAACAAGCTGGAGTCCGTCACTGGTGCCGATAACTTCGAAAAGCTGACCCTGGGTCAGGGCGAAGTGAAAACCGATGTCACCGATGAGCC
>NZ_JBLUPZ010000045.1:0-208 GCF_048068255.1 Pseudomonas sp. NY15374 | reverse complement strand
GTCATTCACTGTCAAAGTGAACCAGCCGCTAGACCGTCCGCTGACTGTCACCCTGAGCAATGGCGACAAAGTCACCATCGCGGCGGGCCAGACCCAGGTCGAGTACAAGGCTCCTGCTCAGGGCGATGACGTCTTCAAAGACTCGGGCTCCCTGACCGTTGGTATTTCCGACGCTTCCGTACCAGGCAAGACTTTCGAAAACCTGGAG
>NZ_JBLUPZ010000044.1:0-211 GCF_048068255.1 Pseudomonas sp. NY15374 | reverse complement strand
GTTGGTATTTCCGACGCTTCCGTACCAGGCAAGACTTTCGAAAACCTGGAGCTCGGCGGCTCGGCCACTGTTCAGATCGCTGACACTGAAAGTGAAGTCGTCGCGACCCTCACCGCCGACAAAACCACCGTCTCCGAAGGCGGTGAGATCACTTACACCGTTACTCTGACCAATGCCCAAGGCCTTGACGTCAAAGGCCACGGCGGTCTGA
>NZ_JBLUPZ010000043.1:0-218 GCF_048068255.1 Pseudomonas sp. NY15374 | reverse complement strand
TCGCGACCCTCACCGCCGACAAAACCACCGTCTCCGAAGGCGGTGAGATCACTTACACCGTTACTCTGACCAATGCCCAAGGCCTTGACGTCAAAGGCCACGGCGGTCTGACCTTCACTCTTTCGGATGGCACGAAAGTGACTGTTCCGGCTGGCAGCGCCACCGGGACCATCACCATCCACGCCCCTGATGACGTGTACGTCGGCGGCCAGCCAGCA
>NZ_JBLUPZ010000042.1:0-253 GCF_048068255.1 Pseudomonas sp. NY15374 | reverse complement strand
ATCGGCAGCGGTGAAAAAGGCAGTTGACAGCATCTTCGAGTGCTGTATGATTCGCCTCCCGCTACGAGAGATCGCAGCGAGTCAAGTGTTTGAAGCTAAACGAGTTTCTCGCAAAAAACTTCAAAATAAACGCTTGACAGCAAATGAGGAAAGCGTAGAATGCGCGCCTCGGTTGAGACGAAAGGCTCTTAACCAAACGCTCTTTAACAAATCGAATCAAGCAATTCGTGTGGGTGCTTGTGAGTACGGACTG
>NZ_JBLUPZ010000041.1:0-271 GCF_048068255.1 Pseudomonas sp. NY15374 | reverse complement strand
GGTGAGGGTCGCGATCACTTCGCTTTCGGTGTCAGCAATCTGAACAGTGGCCGAACCACCGAGCTCGAGGTTTTCGAAGGTTTTGCCCGGAACACTGGCATCGGTGATGCCAACGGTGAGCGAACCGGAATCCTTGAAGACGTCATCGCCCTGCGCTGGCGCCTTGTACTCGACCTGGGTCTGGCCCGCCGCGATGGTGACTTTGTCGCCATTGCTCAGGGTGACAGTCAGCGGACGGTCTAGCGGCTGGTTCACTTTGACAGTGAATGAC
>NZ_JBLUPZ010000040.1:0-283 GCF_048068255.1 Pseudomonas sp. NY15374 | reverse complement strand
GATTCATTGTGAAGACGATCAAGACCCTATATAGGTCTGTAGCTCAGTTGGTTAGAGCGCACCCCTGATAAGGGTGAGGTCGGCAGTTCAAATCTGCCCAGACCTACCAATTTTGGTTGGAATGATGAGCACCCCATGCCTCTGGATAAAGAGTGGTGAGGACGGCTCTTCTGCAGTTCAAATCTGCCCAGACCTACCAATATGCGGGGCCATAGCTCAGCTGGGAGAGCGCCTGCCTTGCACGCAGGAGGTCAGCGGTTCGATCCCGCTTGGCTCCACCACT
>NZ_JBLUPZ010000039.1:0-284 GCF_048068255.1 Pseudomonas sp. NY15374 | reverse complement strand
GCATGGCCACTTGTGATGCTGATAATCTTGGCGACTATCAGTCCGTACTCACAAGCACCCACACGAATTGCTTGATTCGATTTGTTAAAGAGCGTTTGGTTAAGAGCTTTTTGTCTCAACCGAGGCGCGCATTCTACGCTTTCCTCATTGGCTGTCAAGCGTTTATTTTGAAGTTTTTCCGAGAAACTCGTTTAGCTTCAAACACTTGACTCGCTGCGATCTCTCGTAGCGGGAGGCGAATCATACAGCACTCGAAGATGCTGTCAACTGCCTTTTTCACCGCT
>NZ_JBLUPZ010000038.1:0-303 GCF_048068255.1 Pseudomonas sp. NY15374 | reverse complement strand
TGGTTGCGGGAGCCGGATTTGAACCGACGACCTTCGGGTTATGAGCCCGACGAGCTACCAGGCTGCTCCATCCCGCGTCAGTGGTGCGCATTCTACGGATTATCGACGGGCTGTCAATCTTAATCCTTGATTTACGTGGATATTTTTTCAAGGCAAAGAAAAAGGCCACTGTGTGAACAGTGGCCTTTTCTCGAATCTGGTTGCGGGAGCCGGATTTGAACCGACGACCTTCGGGTTATGAGCCCGACGAGCTACCAGGCTGCTCCATCCCGCGCCTGTGGAATCGAATTCTACGGAAATCCT
>NZ_JBLUPZ010000037.1:0-312 GCF_048068255.1 Pseudomonas sp. NY15374 | reverse complement strand
GCCTTGTACTCGACCTGGGTCTGGCCCGCCGCGATGGTGACTTTGTCGCCATTGCTCAGGGTGACAGTCAGCGGACGGTCTAGCGGCTGGTTCACTTTGACAGTGAATGACGGTTGCTGGTCTTCGGTGACGTTGCCGTTGCTGACGATGGTGACGGAAATCTTGTCACCCTCGTTGCCAGTACCCGGAGTGCCGGTGCCCGGCTCATCGGTGACATCGGTTTTCACTTCGCCCTGACCCAGGGTCAGCTTTTCGAAGTTATCGGCACCAGTGACGGACTCCAGCTTGTTGACGATTGCTGGCTGGCCGCCG
>NZ_JBLUPZ010000036.1:0-351 GCF_048068255.1 Pseudomonas sp. NY15374 | reverse complement strand
GGGGCGCAGCGCTTGACGGGCATCCATGCCCGTCACCTCCCTCCGCAAGAACTCCACTCGGCCTCCTGAAGTCGCGATTGGCGGCGCCTGATCCATCGCGCGCTTAGAAGCCTTACGCAAAATGGCTTGAGCCGCGCCAGCGTCCTTACAAGGCAATCTCAATGCCGTTGCCGTTGCCGTTGCCGATCAAGAATCCAGCCTCATACCTCACGAGCGACAGCTACGCCAGCCCAGGCACCGCCCGTACCTCCGCGACTTCAGGAGGCCGAACGCAGGACTTGCGGAGGGAGGTGACGGGCATGGATGCCCGTCAAGCGCTGGGGCCCAGGATGGGCCCTGCAGCGCGGTCCT
>NZ_JBLUPZ010000035.1:0-365 GCF_048068255.1 Pseudomonas sp. NY15374 | reverse complement strand
CGGCGGCCAGCCAGCAATCGTCAACAAGCTGGAGTCCGTCACTGGTGCCGATAACTTCGAAAAGCTGACCCTGGGTCAGGGCGAAGTGAAAACCGATGTCACCGATGAGCCAGGCACTGGCACTCCGGGTACTGGCAACGAGGGTGACAAGGTTTCCGTCACCATCGTCAGCAATGGCAATGTTACCGAAGACCAGCAGCCAAGCTTCACCGTCAAAGTGAATCAGCCACTGGATCGTCCGCTGACCGTTACCCTGAGCAACGGCGACAAGGTCACCATCGCTGCGGGCCAGACCCAAGTCGAGTACAAGGCTCCTGCTCAGGGCGATGACGTCTTCAAAGACTCGGGCTCCCTGACCGTTGGTA
>NZ_JBLUPZ010000034.1:0-378 GCF_048068255.1 Pseudomonas sp. NY15374 | reverse complement strand
GTCGAGTACAAGGCTCCTGCTCAGGGCGATGACGTCTTCAAAGACTCGGGCTCCCTGACCGTTGGTATTTCCGACGCTTCCGTACCAGGCAAGACTTTCGAAAACCTGGAGCTCGGCGGCTCGGCTACCGTTCAGATCGCTGACACTGAAAGTGAAGTCGTCGCGACCCTGACGGCTGATAAAACTACCGTGTCCGAAGGCGGCGAGATCACTTACACCGTCACCCTGACCAATGCCCAGGGCCTGGATGTCAAAGGCCACGGCGGCCTGACCTTCACTCTTTCGGATGGCACGAAAGTGACTGTTCCGGCTGGCAGCGCCACCGGGACCATCACCATCCACGCCCCTGATGACGTGTACGTCGGCGGCCAGCCAGCA
>NZ_JBLUPZ010000033.1:0-388 GCF_048068255.1 Pseudomonas sp. NY15374 | reverse complement strand
GCCCCCTCCTGGGGCGCAGCGCTTGACGGGCATCCCTGCCCGTCACCTCCCTCCGCAAGAACTCCACTCGGCCTCCTGAAGTCGCGATTGGCGGCGCCTGATCCATCGCGCGCCAAGAAGCCTTACGCAAAATGGCTTGAGCCAGCGTCCTGACAAGGCAATCTCAGTGCCGTTGCCGATCAAGAATCCAGCCTCATACCTCACTAGCGACAGCTACGCCAGCCCAGGCACCGCCCGTACCTCCGCGACTTCAGGAGGCCGAACGCAGGACTTGCGAAGGGAGGTGACGGGCATGGATGCCCGTCAAGCGCTGGGGCCCAGGATGGGCCCTGCAGCGCGGTCCTCCCGGGAGCAAGGCCGGAGTGAGGGAACCCGGAGCGAAGCGCAG
>NZ_JBLUPZ010000032.1:0-391 GCF_048068255.1 Pseudomonas sp. NY15374 | reverse complement strand
AGGGGCCGGATGAATGGAGCTAGCGGTTTTTGCCTTCTTTTGCCCGCGTGCAAAAGAAGGTCGCCGTAAAGGCGAAAAGGTGACTATGCGTCTCCCTCGTAAATGAATGTGCTTATAACTTTCAAAACACACACTCTGAAAGTTGAATGCTAGAGGGGTGAGTTTTTACAGTTGTGGGCATATCCGTTCGCGAGGGTGACGCTTAGTCACCTTTTCGCCCTTACGGCGAGTCACTTTTTGTCAGACGCGACAAAAAGTAACCAAAAAACGCTGCGCTCCATTCATCCGGCCCTGCGCTTCGCTCCGGGTTCCCTCACTCCGGCCTTGCTCCCGGGAGGACCGCGCTGCAGGGCCCATCCTGGGCCCCAGCGCTTGACGGGCATCCATGCCC
>NZ_JBLUPZ010000031.1:0-423 GCF_048068255.1 Pseudomonas sp. NY15374 | reverse complement strand
TCCATTCATCCGGCCCCTACGCTTCGCTCCGGGGTCCCCTCGTTCCGTCCTTGCTCCCGGGAGGACCGCGCTGAACGCCCCCTCCTGGGGCGCAGCGCTTGACGGGCATCCCTGCCCGTCACCTCCCTCCGCAAGAACTCCACTCGGCCTCCTGAAGTCGCGATTGGCGGCGCCTGATCCATCGCGCACTTAGAAGCAAGATCAAGAGCATCCAGCCTCATACCCCACGAGCGACAGCTACGCCAGCCCAGGCACCACCCGTACCTCCGCGACTTCAGGAGGCCGAACGCAGGACTTGCGGAGGGAGGTGACGGGCATGGATGCCCGTCAAGCGCTGGGGCCCAGGATGGGCCCTGCAGCGCGGTCCTCCCGGGAGCAAGGCCGGAGTGAGGGAACCCGGAGCGAAGCGCAGGGCCGGATGAA
>NZ_JBLUPZ010000030.1:0-454 GCF_048068255.1 Pseudomonas sp. NY15374 | reverse complement strand
TTCAGGTTCTATTTCACTCCCCTCTCCGGGGTTCTTTTCGCCTTTCCCTCACGGTACTGGTTCACTATCGGTCAGTCAGTAGTATTTAGCCTTGGAGGATGGTCCCCCCATGTTCAGACAAAGTTTCTCGTGCTCCGTCCTACTCGATTTCATTGAAAAGAGACTTTCGTGTACGGGGCTATCACCCACTATGGCCGCACTTTCCAGAGCGTTCCACTAATCTCAAATCAACTTAAGGGCTGGTCCCCGTTCGCTCGCCACTACTAAGGGAATCTCGGTTGATTTCTTTTCCTCAGGGTACTTAGATGTTTCAGTTCCCCTGGTTCGCCTCTTGCACCTATGGATTCAGTACAAGATACTCAGCTTATGCTGAGTGGGTTCCCCCATTCAGAGATCTCTGGATCACAGTCTGTTTGCCGACTCCCCAAAGCTTATCGCAGGCTACCACGTCTTT
>NZ_JBLUPZ010000029.1:0-468 GCF_048068255.1 Pseudomonas sp. NY15374 | reverse complement strand
CCTTCCCTTCACATACGACCGCATTGGCAGGCGCCAGGCCACCTTTCACGGTGGGTTTGGTCACCCGCGCCTGGCTCCTGACCAATGCGGCCGCACAACCAATCTGGAGGACGCCATGGGCGCACTTCGAGCAGCACAGTTTGAGTACGACAACCGGACGCCGCCGGCGGTGAGTGATCAGGCCGGGGCGGGCGAGATCTGGATTCAGGACATGTTCCATCAGCTTCTGCGTGGCGCCGATGCGACGTTCCAGGTTGGCAGCGAGATCCGCGGTGTCACCTACGAGCGCTTCGCCCAGGCCGTGGACGAGCACGCATCGCCAGGCATCACCAGCCCAAGTGCCGTGGGCAGGCTTCTTCTGGCCGCACGGCGCCGCGACGCGAGCGATGCGCACAACGTGTACCACGAGGTGATGGCCGCGCCCTGCCCTGACGCAGTACTAGAGCGGCTGGCGCGCGATCTGCTGAC
>NZ_JBLUPZ010000028.1:0-493 GCF_048068255.1 Pseudomonas sp. NY15374 | reverse complement strand
ATTCAGTACAAGATACTCAGCTTATGCTGAGTGGGTTCCCCCATTCAGAGATCTCTGGATCACAGTCTGTTTGCCGACTCCCCAAAGCTTATCGCAGGCTACCACGTCTTTCATCGCCTCTGACTGCCAAGGCATCCACCGTATGCGCTTCTTCACTTGACCATATAACCCCAAGCAATCTGGTTATACTGTGAAGACGACATTCGCCGAAAATTCGTGAGAACTCACAAATTTTACCTTAGCCTGAACTACCAGCAGTGAAACTGGCATTCAGTCTATTTCTATCACATATCCGAATTTTTAAAGAACGATCTGACAAAAGCCAGAAATCAACATTCATCGACGAATGTTCATTTCTAGGTTCTGATCAAGGTACAGCGTAAGTGGTGGAGCCAAGCGGGATCGAACCGCTGACCTCCTGCGTGCAAGGCAGGCGCTCTCCCAGCTGAGCTATGGCCCCGCATATTGGTAGGTCTGGGCAGATTTGAACTGC
>NZ_JBLUPZ010000027.1:0-1028 GCF_048068255.1 Pseudomonas sp. NY15374 | reverse complement strand
TTTTTTTTGTGCGATCTATTTTGACCCTCTAATGGATGAAAGCTAAAAAGTTAAGGAGGGTCACATGCGTGTTCGTGGAAATGTGTTCTGGGATTGGGCAGATCCAGCGCTTCACCACCGTACTCATGACGAAACACTCGACGACGGAACGCATATTGATGTCCAGGTGAGGCTTTCACCCACAGGGCAAACACAAATGTTCATCGGCGTTTATGCCCCTCAAGGCATGGCGGTGCATGAGGAGGCGTTTGACTCCCGTCCTGGCGAGTCGATGACCCGTGCTATGGCTTGGGGTGTCGGGCGGGCGCGCCGGATTGCTACGGAAGGCTTGCCTGCCGTCACATCCAAAGCGTCTGCTGGGTAGAGCTGTCGTCACTCTGGGGCTGGATCAGGCTCTGAAACTGAGCCAGCCCCTACTGGCTGCCGTATCGCGGCAGTGAATAGAGGGAAGGAGGTTACAGCGGGATGTAGTAAACATGTGCTCGATGCAAATCCTCCGAATCGTCCGAATTGTTGGAATTCCGCACTGCACGCCTCGATTTGGTGCCACAATCATGGCATAGGGACAACGGCACGTATCCTCGAGCCAGCCCTTCAGGACACCAGTCCAATGCTAAGCAATGAAGATTTTCGCTACATGTCCCATCGGCACCTACTTGATCTAGATGCTTCTAATTCCAGGCTTAGGCACTTGGTTGGTAAAGGCGAGGTGAGCGGTGTGGACTGGGATGATGCTGTTGGCTGGTATCAGAGTTCATACGACGCTTGGGTCAAATTTTTGAGACAAAGAGATCAGCCTTCCTTGCCAGTGTGATCCGATATCGCAGAGGGACCTGCGATTTTCACCCTTAGCCCGCCTCGGAGTTTTCCGACAACGCAGCCCTGGCAATCGAGCCATCCTCCACAAACCAAGCTTCATGTTCGTGCCAGAGGATGTTCGCGGGCTCGCCGCTCACGCTGTCCCATTCGTTGCCAATGTCTTCAGCGAAGTGGTCCCGGTCGGCGTAGAACTTCAAAGCAGCTCGCAG
>NZ_JBLUPZ010000026.1:0-1340 GCF_048068255.1 Pseudomonas sp. NY15374 | reverse complement strand
AGACCAGCCCAATCCCTGTGGGAGCAACTGTCTTGCTCAAAATCTAGAAGCCAGCCCAATCCCCTGTGGGAGCGGGCTTGTCCCGCGAACACGGGCGTAGCCCGTGCCAGGCAGCGCGGTGTCTTTTTCGCGGGTAAACCCGCTCCCACACGTACGGCGTTCGGATTTACGCCGGTGTTGCGCTCTTGCACTGAGGCAATTCCACATCCTGCCAGGGGGTACCCGTTCTTAGCATCGCATTGAGTCGTACGATGAAAACTCTCATGCAGGCCACAATCGCGACCTTGGCTGCCTTGCCCCTTTCACGCAGTGCTTGGTACTTCGCCTTAAGCGAGGGGTTTTGCCTTACGGCCACCAAACACGACATGTACAACGCGCACCTTATCCCGAAACGGCCTCCCGAGATCGAGCGCTTGCCTACGGATGTTCCACTGTCGTGATTGAAAGGTGCCACCCCAACCAGCGAGGCTATTTCTCGGGCCTCCACATGGCCCAACTCCGGCAGCAGCGTTACAAGCTTCCCAGCCGTCACCAGCCCGATACCTTTGACCTGGACTAGTTGAGCAATTCGTTCATCACCCAGCCCTTCGGCATGCAGCTTGAGCTCATGCTCAATCTGTCTGATCTGAGACCTGAAGTGCTGGAGGTTGGACTTCAGGAAGCGAGCGACCACCTCAGACTGAGCCTGTTTCAGGCGCCGCCGGTCGTCGTCTCGCTGCTGGACCAGACGATCACGCTGCTGCAGCAGCTCGCGCAGCAACGCCCTCTGCGGACTGACCTGCAGAGTAGGTTTATCGGGGATAACTTCGGCGAAATGCGCCAATACCGCTGCATCGATGGCGTCGGTCTTGGCTTTGATATTCATGGACTCGGCAAACGACCTGGCTCGCCTGGGGTTGACGCGAATGACCTTGTAGCCAGCGCTCTGCAGAAAGCTCAGAACCTCACGCTCGTATCCGCCTGTCGCCTCCAGCAGGACACGCTTGACCTTGAGGCCTCGAAGGCTCTTCTCCAATACCTCGAACCCTGCCTGATCGTTGGTGACATTGATCTTGAGGCTCTGGGGACGGACCGCTATGTCCAGCGTGCGACTAGAAACATCGATACCCACAAAGGAAACCATCACCAAAATCTCCTAGACTCAACAGAGTGAGAGGACTTTGGCTTGGCCCACGCTTGTGATTCGAGATCAAGGCCGCATCCAACTGTTCGGGCTCTCGCCAAAGTGGAACGGTGAATGGCAGCTTGTGCTCCCACTCGTGCTCAAGGCACACGCGGCATTCAGCTTGCCATTCACCGCTCTCACTCCAGATTCTAATCCCCTATCAAGACACAAGCGG
>NZ_JBLUPZ010000025.1:0-1729 GCF_048068255.1 Pseudomonas sp. NY15374 | reverse complement strand
GGAACCCGGAGCGAAGCGCAGGGCCGGATGAACGGAGCGCAGCGTTTTTTGGTTACTTTTTGTCGCGTCTGACAAAAAGTGACTCGCCGTAAGGGCGAAAAGGTGACTAAGTGTCACCCTCGCAAACGGATATGCTCACAACTACAAAAACCCACCCCTCTAGCATTCCACTTTCAGAGTGTGTGTTTTGAAAGTTGTAAGCACCTTCATTTACGAGGGAGACGCATATTCACCTTTTCGCCTTTACGGCGACCTTCTTTTGCACGCGGGCAAAAGAAGGCAAAAACCGCTAGCTCCATTCATCCGGCCCCTACGCTTCGCTCCGGGGTTCCCTCGCTCCGTTCTTGCTCCCGGGAGGACCGCGCTGAACGCCCCTCCTGGGGCGCAGCGCTTGACGGGCATCCATGCCCGTCACCTCCCTCCGCAAGAACTCCACTCGGCCTCCTGAAGTCGCGATTGGCGGCGCCTGATCCATCGCGCGCTTAGAAGCAAGATCAAGAGCATCCAGCCTCATACCTCAGCGCGCATGAATGGGCACGATCCGTACGCCTATCTCAAGGACGTTCTGATGCGGCTGCCGACCCCGCGGGGCCAGTAAAATCGGGCACTTGCTACCGCATCAGTGGGGGCCTGCCGCTATTTCATAGGCAGAGCTGTGATCACATCATCTGATGACATGACCTGGGCATATTCGGTGCCCAGTATGGCCAAGGTCAGCTCATAAACGGTTGAGGCGTCCCAACACGTTCCTTGCGGCCCGATTACGGGTACAGCAGTCGTGGCATCCGCTGGAAGAATAATTTCGTACCCAAGCGCTTTCCCGGCTCGAATAGTGGCATCCATGCTGTTATGAACCACAACACCGGTCAACACAATGCGTTTTACTTGCATGCTTTTGAGAATGGCATCCAATTGAGTTCCTATGAATGCGCAGTTCTCATGCTTGATGATGACAATCTCGCCCTCTATCGGCGCCACTTCTTTCTTGATCCCATTCCAAGGGCCATGAACGTGATAGCTGGAGGTGGGATTCTCTTCATCATGCTTCACATGAAGGACAGGCCAGCCATTTGATCGCCAGTGCCGCAGAAGGCGTTGGATTACGGACAAATAGCCAGGGTGGCTTTTACCATTCCAAACAGGCTGATCGATAGCATCCTGAACATCGAGGATAATCAGGGGGATGCTAGGCGTATCCTTCATGTGGGGGTCGTCTCCTTACGTTGGACACTTAGTGTGCTGCAACGTCTTCCAGTCAACAAGCAGCGCAGTCTCGCTAGGGTGCCGGAGCTGACAAAGAGGCCACTAAGGACGGGTTGCTACTCCGTCAGTGGATTCCGGCCCAGCTCACGCAAGGTGAGTTGGGCGGACGCTTACATACCTCACGAGCGACAGCTACGTCAGCCCAGACACCGCCCGTACCTCAGCGACTTCAGGAGGCCGGATGATTGGAACGCAGCGTTTTTTGGTTACTTTTTTTCGCGTCTGACAAAAAGTGACTCGCCGTAAGGGCGAAAAGGTGACTAAGCGTCACCCTCGCGAACGGATATGCTCACAACTGTAAAAACCCACCCCTCTAGCATTCAACTTTCAGAGTGTGTGTTTTGAAAGTTATAAACACATTCATTTACGAGGGAGACGCATAGTCACCTTTTCGCCTTTACGGCGACCTTCTTTTGCACGCGGGCAAAAGAAGGCAAAAACCGCTAGCTCCATTCATCCGGCCCCT
>NZ_JBLUPZ010000023.1:0-6703 GCF_048068255.1 Pseudomonas sp. NY15374 | reverse complement strand
TCTGGCCGCACGGCGCCGCGACGCGAGCGATGCGCACAACGTGTACCACGAGGTGATGGCCGCGCCCTGCCCTGACGCAGTACTAGAGCGGCTGGCGCGCGATCTGCTGACGCCATTCGCCGCCGCCGGAGTACAGGCCCAGGCCTACGAGGCATGGGAGCCATGAGCCCGCATGTCCTGATTGATCAGCAGCTTGATGCCTTGGTGCACCCGGGTACGCCAATCAGCTACTCAAGAATCATCAGCCATCAGCTGACGGAAATGCTCCGCGACGGACGCATCACCATCGAAGAATTCAACCACTACTGCGGGCGCCTCAACAAGATCGTTGATGGGCGCAAGGAGGTTGCATGACCACGCCAATCGTGAAGACGTTCATCGACGAGCAGGTCGAGGAAGCGAAGGCCGCCCAGGTGCGCGGCACCCTCAAGTTTCCGGTTGGCATGCGTGTCGCCGATCTTCCGTACCCGATCAAGGCCGACTGGCTGAAGCGTCGGCCAATAGCCAGGCCGAGGCCATGCCCATGACCAGATATCAGCGCGTCCGCCGCCTGGTCATCTGGCGCGGCTCCTTCTCTGCGCTCTTCGCCTGTACCGTCTTTATGCTCGCCAGCGCACTGGCTGACAGCATCACTTCCTGAATCACGTAGCCGAGCACGGCGGCCCTTCGGGATAACCGTACCCCTTCGGGAGCGTAAGCGGCGAGAGCGCGCAACCATCCACCGCAGCCAGGGCCTGGAGCGCACCTCCGTGCCTGGGTGACCTGGCATTTCTCCTTTCAACTGACGGCGCCGGCCTGGCGCGAGGTTTTCCAATGTCCACTACCAACATGCGCATCTGGGAGCAGGTGCAGGCCACCGATACCCGCTACACCAAGAACGCCGAGGTCGGCGGCCAGAAGATCACCAGCCTGAACGGCACCGCGATGGTCATGAAGGCGACCGAAGTGTTCGGCCCGGTCGGCATCGGCTGGGGCTGGAAGGTGCTGGAAGAACGCTTTGACGACGGCCACGAGGTGTATGCCGGCGATGGCGACAAGCGAATCTGCTTGGGCCGAGAGATCGGACATACCGTCAAAATCCAGCTCTGGTTCATGCAGGACGGCCAGCGCGGCGAGGTCGAGCAGTACGGGTGCACCCGGTACCAGTACAAGACCAAGTACGGCATGACCACTGATGGCGAGGCGCCGAAGAAGTCGCTGACCGACGCCATCAAGAAAGCCCTGTCCATGCTGGGTTTCAGCGCCGACGTGTTCCTGGGGATGTTCGACGACCAGAACTACGTCCAGCAGCTGCAAGCCGAGCAGGCTATCGAACACGCCGATGATAAAGCTGCCGAGCAAGAGCGTCAGCGCCTTGAGCGCTTGGATTGGCTCAAGTCATCGGTCGAAACCATGGCGGGCGCCGTGACCATGCATGAGCTCAAGACCCTTTACACGCGATTTATCAAGAATGCGACAGCTCGCAATGAGGCCGCATTCATTCGCCGAATCACTGAGACCTACGAGTCACGAAAATCTTACCTGGAGGATAAAGCAGCATGAGCCAACTCTACGAGCTTACTGGGCAGTTCAAGGAACTGACCGTGCTAATGCAAGACGCGGACGAAGACATGGCCATCGCCGTGCGCGACACCATGGGCGCTATTCAGGCCGAATTCAACGACAAGGCTCTAGCAGTAAGCCGCGTAATTCTGAACATGGATGGCGATATCGAGGCTGTTGATGCCGAGATTGAGCGCCTTCAGGAGCGCAAGCGCGTCATGTCCAACCGCAAGGGGCAGATTATCGAGTACCTACGCGAAAACATGGAGGCGGCGGAGATCACCAAGATCAGCTGCCCGCTTTTCACGATCACCCTGGCCAAGGGTCGCGAGTCGGTTGTGGTCGATGACGAAAAGCTGCTGGACGATGACCTGGTTTCCACCAAGGTCACCCACACCCCTGACAAGAAAGCCATTGCCGATCGCATAAAAGCCGGGCAAGAGGTGAAAGGCGCGCGGCTTGAGCGCGGTAAATCATCCATACGGATCAAGTGAGGATGACATGAACCCATCAATCGACCTGGAGGCCGCACAAGCGGCCTTCTTCGCATCTGGCGGTCAGATCATCGTGCTGGAGGGGTTCACTTATCAGCCGCTCCCACCGCGCAGGCGTCCAAAGCCAAAGAAGAAGCCGGCCAAGGTGATTGAGCAGAAAGCCCCAACAGATCATGCAAGTAAAGTCAGGGCGCGCGTGAACAGGATCGCTGAGCTTGCCAAGACAATGACCTGCACCGAGGTTGCAAATCTACTCGGCGAAAGCAAGGGCGCAATGTGGGGCGTGGCTGCGCGGGAGGGATTCAGGTTCTTCTCTCCGCCAAAGCCGCCAAGGCCAGTTGTGGAAAAGCCCGGACCAAGCCTGGAGGACCGTGAGCTGGCGGACAAGATCATCGCACTGCGCGATGAGGGCAGGTCTCGGTGCGGCGTGACCGTTGAACTGGGAATAGGCAACTGCAGGCTCGTGCGACTGCTTGCGCTGTTCGATATCGACTTCCCGATCCGACGTGACAGGGGAAGACGATGAGCGATCGCGGCGAGCCCCCCAGCGTTTACTACGAAGGCCGGGAGTGCCGCCGCAACGGAGGCGGAAAACTGGCCAACCCATTTGCTTCTCACACGTTCCACGGCTCATGGTTCCTTGCCGGTTGGAACGACATGGACATGGAAATTGAGCAGAAAAATCCGAAGCGCGCTGCAAAGAACAAGGCGGCGTGAGCAGTTCAACCTACCGCCCAGCGGATTGAAGGAGGTGCCGTATGGCGATGTCACAGCAGGCCCGCGACGAGAAACGTCGCGCCAAGGCCGAGCGCCTGCAGGAAGAAGACCTGCGCTTGAAGGTTCGACCAGGGACTAAACAGGCCCTGATGGAGCTGATGGAGTGGGCCGGGATCAAGGAACAGGGCGAGGCGATGACGCTGATGATTCATCACCTGCATGCGCTTGGGCCGGGCGGCGCGCTGCCGTTGCTGACACCTCCGCGCCACGAAATAACCGTATCGCCGGCTATGGCGCGGAAGCTTCAGATTGCTTGCAACCGTCAGGCACTGATCAGCGCCCGTGAGGATTAAAGCTGCTTTTTCAGGTGATCCAAATACTGTGCTGCAGCTGACTTCTGTTCCGGGCCTCCAGGGCCATCGCTGCCCATTAGTGAGCCCTGCGCTTTTTCAAACGCTTTGAACGAGTTCATCGTCATACCGCTGGACTTCAGCACTGCCATCAACAGGTGCTCAATCGCGTCAACCTGCGCTTGGTTACTCATACATCACTCCTTGATCCGGCACCATGCCGGTCACCCGTAATACCCCATCCCAAATCAGATTGCCACCATGCCGCATCCGGCCACTGAGCACGGCGCGCCTGGAAGAGCTACCTGATCGAGCACGGCACCGACCTGCGGGCCACGGCAAACCCTAATCACCTGGTGGCCTCCGGCTGGATCGCCATCCCCACCGACACAACGCTCGACGAAGCAGAGGCAGCCAAGATCTTTGCAGCTGTCGGTGCCTGGAATCAGTCTATTCGAGGGTACGATGGATGATAATCAGAAAATGACACATACCAAATATAATGATCACTGCCGATCATCATCCCTTTTCTTGAAGTTCGAGCTATCAAAAAAACTAGAACGATGCGTTGAACCAACGACCCTTGACCCCTCATAAATTGCCTTCGAGAACAAAAGGTCTATGTCAAGATCCCTTTTATGTTTAATTGCTCTTGTCGCTCTGTTAAGTTCGGCCTGCAACCGCTCTGCCTTGGCTACTATCTCGGCCTTAGAAGCTTTCGCCTCCGACAGCTCCGTCAACAACTTTTGCATCTCTTCTAGGGCCGAATCCCGCTCTTCTACGGCACAGCCAACCTCCCTATCATATCTATCCAACTCCCGACTCAGGCTGCGAACAAAACCACCGAGTTCATCGGCACTTCCGGCTAACCGGTTGAATATCTTAAGAACATCTTCAACCTGGTGATTCTTTGAAAAATTCGGATATCTGACCTTATGATCAATTTCAGACCAAGCCTCTTCGAAGACGGTTCGAACCTGCAATTCTACTAGCACTTCACGAAGCGCTGGTTTCGTCTTGAGCACATAGTGAATAGACCGGTATCCCGCAGGATGAACTTTCGCTCCAATATTCCGCTCATCTAGGTCTTCAGCGAGGTCTGATCTATCGCCCTCGCGGACGTATGAAACTGGCGCTTCGTGAAAGTCCCACATACCTATGACTTGATCATGAATTGCTAGACAGTCATCTTTAAATAGATGCAGAGCTCGCACGCCAATCAGATCGGTAACGATTGTGTGGTAATTTCCTACAGAGATATCTCGGTAGCGCTCGTTTGCAGGCTCCTCAGCTCTTTTCCTGATGATTTTTTCAATAAGATGATCCGGGTCTTTCACTCGCCACCTTACAGAATGTACGCTTGCAAAAGACTGAATGCTATTAACGAAGAAACCAGCAGTGTCTTCAAGTTGCCTAATACGGCTAACATGATCGTGATGGATAGATACCAATTCGTCCCAAGTGATTGCGGCCCTTTGCCAATCGGCGTCGGTAATTCGGTTAGCACTCAGAAAATTCTCTAATTCCATAGCGTTCCTCCTGGAAAAACCAATGCTGCAATGGGTAATATTTGATCACAGGCCACATTGCCAGCGATTCCGCTCACACTCTAAATGCCCTGCCGTTGCAACGCCAGCGCCTTCCCCTCTCAAACGATGAACGCCGACCCGGCGAGGTCGGCGCCTATGCCAGCTTACGTCTTAGATAAACCTCTGTTTTAGAAAGATCTTCATTAAACGATCTAGCAAAATCGTCTTTAGAAACGTCGCTTCGCCGATACATTATGTTTGGCCGCCCCTTATTGATATCTACATAGGCTGCTCTTTCTGCCTGATCAATACGAGGGTCAGTTGAAAGCAAATGGTTTTCTATGTAGTGATATAAATCCCAGCTTTTATCGTGCAAAGGTTTAACCAGGAGCTTCAAATCACTTCCCCATAGCGCCTCGGCCTCAAGCAGAACAACATCAAGATTTCGACGAGCCTCGGTCACTAGTTTGAAGCGCTCATCATAAGCCGAGCAACGGCCAAGATAACGACTCACCGCCTCACTCTGAGGCCCGGTAGACACTACAGCCGATGAAAATTCACTCGCTAGCATCAGTGGATTCCTCACCCTATCCAGAGCTTCGCGAAACTTATAAAGCTCAATTAGTGCTCGCTTCGCTAGTTCATGGCTAGCAGTACCAGACAATTGTCTTTGCCACGTAGACAGGCCAACGAGTCCCACATAGAAAGCCAGCCCGACTCCTGCTGCACTGGCGACAGTTCCAATAATTGAAAAAACATCTTTGGTCAACGCCCAATCAGGGTCTGTCAACGCGAGACAAAACGACATGTAGGTACTCCCACCCTTCCTAACTAACTCTGAATCATAACGGCCAGGAGCCATCATGCCCAACCGAATCGTATGCCAGTTCAGCTGCGGCGCCGCCTCGGCGGTGGCCACCAAGCTGGCCTTGGCCGAGTACGGCAGCACGTACGACGTGCAGATCATCAACGCTTTCCTCGTCAATGAGGAAGCAGACAACCGCCGGTTCGCCCAGGACTGCGAAATCTGGTTCGGCCAGCCGATCACCGTCCTGCGTGACGAGAAGTACGGCGCCGACGCTCATGAAGTGTTCCGACGCGAGCGGTACATGAAGGGTCGTACCGGCGCACCGTGCACCAAGATCCTCAAGCGGCGGTTGCTGGACACGTGGAAGCAGCCGGGCGACGTGATGGTGTTCGGTTATACCGCCGAGGAGGCCGATCGCCTGGATGACTTCAGGGAGCGCAATCCGGACCGCCCTGTGATCGCCCCGCTGATCGACCGCGGCCTTGGTAAGGACGACTGCAAAGCCATCCTTCTTCGAGCCGGCATCGAGCTTCCCCTGATGTACAGGATGGGCTACGACAACGCCAACTGTATCGGCTGCGTGAAGGGCGGCGAAGGCTACTTCAGAGCGATCCGCCAAGACTTCCCTGAGCAGTTCGAAGCGCTGTGCGTCATCCAGGATGACCTGGGTGAAGGCTCATACCTCTTCCGCAACCGCACAACCAACGTGCGCTTCCCACTTCGCGACTTGGGCGATGGCCCAGTGCGACGCAACGAGAAACTGCCCGCCTGCTCGTTCTTCTGCGAGATCGCAGAGGCCGAAATCATCGCCAAGGCTTGAGGTATCCCATGCCCACAGAAAACCGATCCACAATGGTCAGCTTGCCGCGCGACGAGGTCGAGCGCCTGGTCAAGCTCCTTGCCTACCAAGCACACCCATACCCATCGCCTCATGCCGAGTACTGGCAAGGCATTCTGGACGCGCCAGGCCAGCACCAGGTCGAACCGGTCGGCATGCTTTTGATTGACGAGTACTTCGACAGTCGCGAGGTTGGCGATGTGGATGTGCAGCTTGATTCGAAGGTGTGCGAGCAGCTTGCAGCCAATTACCCAGGCCAATCGCTGCCGATCTACACCCACCCAGCGCCAGCAGATCCTGGCGAGGTTGAGCGTCTGCGAGCTGCTTTGAAGTTCTACGCCGACCGGGACCACTTCGCTGAAGACATTGGCAACGAATGGGACAGCGTGAGCGGCGAGCCCGCGAACATCCTCTGGCACGAACAT
>NZ_JBLUPZ010000022.1:0-7168 GCF_048068255.1 Pseudomonas sp. NY15374 | reverse complement strand
ATGTTCGTGCCAGAGGATGTTCGCGGGCTCGCCGCTCACGCTGTCCCATTCGTTGCCAATGTCTTCAGCGAAGTGGTCCCGGTCGGCGTAGAACTTCAAAGCAGCTCGCAGCCGCTCAGGCTCGCCAGGATCTGCTAGCGCTGGGTGGGTGTAGAGCTTGGCACCGAGCCTTGGCATGCGCCCAGCAGCCCAAGCAATCTCATGCAGACCCTTGCCGAATGCCACGACTTCGCCCACCGGCTCGCCCTGGTGCTGGGCTGGCTGGCCGTAGCTCAGCACGCACAAGTGATCCGGCAGGCCATAGTGCTTTTGGACATGGGTGATAGTCCGGCGTAGAACCGTGCCGGTGTAGTCGAGGGCATCATCGATCTCGCGGAGCAGAACCGTGTCGCCCACGGCGAAATTACGATCCGAGCAATCCCGGACCTCGCCGGTCTTGAGGCCGCTGAGCAAGTCAGCCAGCGGGGTCTGTCGAATTTTCAGTTCATGCTCGCGCGGCACGCTGACCATCTCTGTGTTGCTGGATCGGTTTTCTGTGGGCATGGGGATACCTCGCTTGATCGTTTACAGTTGGGCGATCAGTCAAAGGGGATGGGTATGGCGTGCTTGATTTGCGGTGGCCCAGCTGCAACTGTTGATTCGCTTGGCGATTACGAGGAGTGGGTGTGCGACGAATGCGGTCATTACCGTGTCACTAGCACCGCCATGGCGCTCTTGGAAAGCAATGGCTGGCGCCTCGATGTTGAGCTGACGAGAACCTGGATTGCGTCGAGGCAGGGAACCGGTGAAATTCCGACAGTCAACTCCCACTGGGCGATCGTCATGATTGCGTAGTAGCGCCTCTACGCAGCTTTCAGTAGCGCTTCGATCACCCGCTGCCCGGCGAGCGGCGGTACCGCATTACCGGCCAAGTGCATCGTCAGCCGGTGGTTGTCCGGCCGCAGGGTGTTCGCCGGAAACGACATCGCGGCGAGGGCCTCGCTGGCGCTGAGCATCCGCATGCGGTCACCATCGACCAGGGCCCAGCGGTCCAGGGTGGTGATGGTGCCGATCGGCCGGTTGATGTCGCGGCCGGTGGTGCCGGAGCCCTTGCCGTAGTAGGGCATGATGAAGCGCTCGCCGAAGCGCTGGCGCCCGTTGCGCACCCGGTCGAGCGTGGCCTGGGCCCGGCCTGGCTTCTCGATCTGCGACCAGCGCCCGGCTTTGAAGTCGAGGAAGCTGGCAGCCGGAACATGCCGTTCCTGCGGTAGTTGCAGCATCAGCGGTGCCTTGCTGCGCGTCAGGACCATGAACAGTCGCACCCGATGCTGCGGCACGCCAAGGTCTGCGCAGTCCACGATGTGCGGGGCAGCCTGATACCCCAGCGCCTGCACTGCCTGGAGCCAGGCCGGGTAGAGCACCCAGTCAGTGAACTCTGGCACGTTCTCGATCACCGCTGCGTGGGGCCGGTGGAATTCAAGGGCAGCTACCGGCGCCCAGGCTGTCGAGCGCGATGCGTCATGCTCGGGGTTGCCTGATCTCTTGCCGCGGGCCTTGGCATGGCCCTGGCAGCAGGGCGAGGCCAGTAGGATGTCGTGGGCTGGAACCTGCTCCCAACGTGCCTGGTGCAGGTCTTGGCAGACGTGCTGAGTGTCGGGATGGTTGGCGCTGTGCCACTCAACCGCTACCGGCCAGTGGTTTGCCGCCCAGAGAACCTGGACGCCTGCGGCGCGTGCGCCGGTGCTCCATCCGCCGAGGCCGGCGAACAGGTCGATTGCTGTGGTCACGTTGTATTCCTTTGCAGCGAAATTCTCGCGACCAACCGCTGCCAATACGGCGCGCTAGCGCAGCTGTAGACGGTGATAGGAGAATTTGGTGGGGGGGTTAATCAGCCAGGGAAGGCTAAGAACAGGAAGGAGAGAGTGAATCGGATTTGAAGCAGCAATGCAGCTGCCAAGAAGTAATTCCTGGCAGCTGTACCCCTTAACCGAGGGTCACCTTGGCAGTCAAAACAGCCTGGTTCCCATGGAACTCAGCATCATGCCAGCCAGAGGACTTCATGCGCTGCTTGTACCAGTCTTTTACCGAATCTACTACGCGCTCTTTCTTGTTTGTCGGATTTTCCTGATTGTGAAGCCCGATCACCTGAGCTGCGCTTACGACTTGCGTAGGCTCGTTTACGGAACGATCACGAGGATCTGGTGCTTGAAAAGGTCGTGCCATGTTGCTTACCCCAAAAATCGGTACATGCTGTGTACCGTACAGACTGCGGACGAATGGTCCTCGTACCTCGAATATATTAAAAAAGGTGGTCTAGGTAAAGGCTTTGGACCGTTTTTGTTCAACGCCACGTGCTCTTCGTCCCAAGTGCAGGAGCCCTCCTCGCCGGGAGGCGTGATCGTTGAATAGGGGAAGGCGCTGGCGGGCAGCGCCGGAGGGTCAGGGGCAGTTGTTCGCGCCGCAGTTCTGGCAGTCGTTGAGGAATCTGCCGTCCCAGCTGATGAAGCGTCCGCAGCCGTGGCAGTTGAGTGGCCGCTCCCAGGGCTTGCGCTGCTTCCTCGGCACCGCCATTTCGATACCGGTACCGCGCAGGGCCTCTTTGATATTCACGTCACGCTTGTGCACCAGGCGCCGGGCCTTTGCCTCGAGGTAAGCCAATGGCCAGATCACTGCTTCCTCTGGGGTGTTGCCGATCGCTTCGGCAGCCTCAAGGGTGAGTGGATGTGCCTTCTCGAATCTGAACGTGTGGCCTATTGGCCACCTGGCAAATGCAATGTCGTTGCCGTTCCAGCGCCCTGGTACCTGCAGGACAACAGTGCATCCCGGTAGCAGCTGGTCGCTGGCTTCGTCCAGGCTGATGTGCTGATGGTCTACACCGAGGTGTGCGCGGGCGTCGACGTAGTCCTTCGGCCATGGAACGTCTGTTTCCCGGTGGCCACAGGCCTGTTCCTGGGTGAACAGCTCGGCCTTGTCGAGGCTGGTGGTGTACCCGCCGCCCAAGGCCCAGAACATCAGACCATCGCCAACATCGATGCGACTGTCCTGCAGGTAGAACTGAGACATGGCTTTCTCCATGCATGCGCCGCCCTCCGTGCTGGTGGCGGCATGGTGGCAATTTGGTTTGGGATGGGGTATTACGGGTGACCGGCATGGGGCCGGACTACAAGGAGCGCAGTGATGCCATCGCAACAGGAAATCGAAGGACTTTTCGTAACCAGAGGAAGTGATCACTTGATTTACCGAAGCTCGGAAGGAAAGGGCCCGGTGTACCTTGTCAGCTCTGGTGACGGCTTACACACTGTGAGCCTCAAGTCCGGGCAATATGGTTTTGGTTCTGATGAGACTGGCTCAGGAGATGCAATCATTACCCTCAAAGGTGGTGGGATTCACGACGCGAAAGTCGTGTCCACTGTTCCTGAGACACTTCCTGATGGATCGACTGATGCTATCAACTTGGTTCTCAAGCTGAAGCTGGCCTGAGTACCTCGTCGCCAGGGTCTTGCTGGATCATCAGCATGCTCTTCCGATCGAAGGCCAGGGCAAGGCGCGGCGAGATTCTGATCTCATGGCGCGGCGGGGTGAGAAACTTCGCCGCGTGCGTCCGGCCCAGGGCGTGAATACCGTGGATCAGCGCCTCGATCAACTGGCTGCAGGTGGCGTCCGCCCATCCGCAGATCGCCCGCAGGTGCTGGCCGGTTCGCTTCCTGGCTGACAGCCGCAGCGGCTCGTTCCGCGCCACATTTCGGTGAGCTTCGATTTCGTGGCGCGCAATCCTGAACAGCGCGTGATGCCCGAGCGCTTCGATGTGATGGATCATCAGCGTCATTGCCTCGCCCTGTTCCTCGATCCCGGCCCACTCCATCAGCTCCAGAAGGGCCTGTTTAGTCCCGGGTCGAACCTTCAAGCGCAGGTCTTCTTCCTGCATGCGCTCGGCCTTCTCGCGCCGGCGCTTGTCGCGCTCTGCCTGGTCCATCGCCATACGGCACCTCCTTCAATCCGCTGGGCGGTAGGTTGAACTGCTCACGCCGCCTTGTTCTTTGCAGCGCGCTTCGGATTTTTCTGCTCAATTTCCATATCCATGTCGTTGAATCCAGCCAGCCACCAAGAGCCATGGAACGTGCATGAGGTAAATGGGTTGGCCATCTTGCCGCCACCGTTGCGGCGGCATTCCCGGCCAAGGTAGTAGACGCTGGGATGCTCGCCGCAATCGCTCATGGCTATGCACCCGTCAGGTGGTGGAGCGGGGCGAACGGGATGTCGTCAGAGAAGTCATCCGGCGGTGCGGCCTGCTGGTTCTGCTGCGGCGCTGGGCGTTGCTGGTACTGCTGGCGCTGCGACTGCTGTCGTTGCTGCGGGGGTTGGCGCTGCTGTTGCTGCTGGCCACCGCCCTGGTTATCAGGCCGGCCGCCCAGCAGTTGCATGGTGCCGTTGATGTCAACGTGCACCTCGGTGCTGTACCGCTTGATGCCGTCCTTCTCCCATTCGCGGGTCTTGAGCTTGCCTTCGATGTAGCACTGCGATCCTTTGCGCAGGTACTCGCCAGCGATCTCGGCGACCTTGCCGAACAGCACTACCCGGTGCCATTCGGTCTTCTCGACCTTCTGGCCAGTCTGCTTATCTTTCCAGGCCTCGCTGGTGGCCAGGCTCAGGTTGGTGACCGCGTTGCCATTGGGCAGGTAGCGAACCTCGGGGTCCTGGCCGCAGGTGCCGACCAGAATTACTTTGTTTACTCCACGGGCCATGAGGCCTCCTTACTTAATTCGGATTGAGCTTTCGCCGCGCTCGAGGTGCGCCCAGGCTGGCTCTGGGATGAGTTCGTGTTCGCAGTCCTCGCCGGCTGCCATGCGCTTGCGGACGGCCTCGTTGTGCTCGCGGTCGGCCTTGAGCTTGGCGGCGATGGCGTTTTTGTCCGGCGCGATCTTGGTCACCACCGACGTAAGCTCGTCCGGTACCGCCTGTTCGTTGTCGACGATAACCTTCTCTTTGCCGGTGACCAGGCTGATGGTGAACAGCGGGCGCTTGATCGACTTGATGTTGGCCGCGTCCATGTTCCGGCGCAGGTAGTCGGTGATCGCCGTCACGCTGTTGGCCTTGATGCGCTTGAGTTCGTTGAGGCGGTCGATTTCCGCATCGATCGCGCTGATGTCGCCTTCGATGTTCCGCCGCAGCATGACGATGTTGTCGGCCTTCACCTCAAATTCGCCTTGGATGCCGGCCATGGTGTCCTGAATGGCCTGTTTCAGCCCCTCGTCGTCGGTGTCGCACATGGCAGCCAGTTCGGCCATCTGGCCGGTGAGTGCGTAGAGCTGGGTCATGCTGCGTCTCCCTGAGTGAAGTTAGGAGAAAGGGTGGCCAGTTCCTTGGCGATCCGTTTGACGCCCGGCTCGTCCCGGCGCGCCGTGAGGCGGCGAACAGCGTGATCGTGGATCTTCTTGAGCTCCTGCAGGCTTTTCGCGCCCTGCATGGTATCGATCGTGTTCTTGATGAAGTCCAGGCGCTCCTGCTGTTGGCGCTCGATCTCGGCTTGGCGGTCTTCGGCCTGCTCGATGGCCTGCTCGGCCTGCAGCTGCTGGACGTAGTTCTGGTCGTCGAACATCCCCAGGAAGACGTCGGCGCTGAAGCCCAACATGGACAGAGCTTTCTTGATGGCGTCGGTGAGGGACTTCTTCGGCGCCTCGCCATCAGTGGTCATGCCGTACTTGGTCTTGTACTGGTATCGGGTGCACCCGTACTGCTCGACCTCGCCGCGCTGGCCGTCCTGCATGAACCAGAGCTGGATTTTGACGGTATGGCCGATCTCCCGGCCCAGGCAGATTCGCTTGTCGCCTTCTCCGGCGAACACCTCGTGGCCGTCGTCAAATCGCTCTTCCAGCACCTTCCAGCCCCAGCCGATGCCGACCGGGCCGAACATTTCGGTCGCCTTCATGACCATTGCGGTGCCGTTCAGGCTGGTGATCTTCTGGCCGCCGACCTCGGCGTTCTTGGTGTAGCGGGTATCGGTGGTCTGCACCTGCTCCCAGATGCGCATGTTGGTAGTGGACATTGGAAAACCTCGCGCCTGGCCGGCGCCGTTAGTTGAAAGGGGAAATGCCAGGTCACCCGGATTGGAGGTACCACCAGGCCCTGGCTGCGGTGGATGGTTGCGCGCTCTCGCCGCTTACGCTCCCGATGGGGTACGGTTATCCCGAAGGGCCGCCGTGCTCGGCTACGTGATTTAGGAAGTGGCTTTGGCGATGGCGGCGCGGGCTTTTTCTTGGAACTTGCCCAGGAAACCACGAGAGCACTGATCGCCGATCTCCATCGCCATTTCCAGCGCCTCCAGCAGCTCGGGCGCGGCAGCGATCAGACGGGCGTTGGCTTCTTGCTGCTCCTGGCCAGCCTCAGTCGGGCCGCAAGCTGCAACCTCTTGAATTACGCCTTGGCGAAGACGGGCTTCGACGTAGACCGTCGAGAATCCCTCTCGCTTCGTGAACCATGGGCCTGTCGTGTGTTTTTGTTCAGACATACGAATCTCCCGCGCCATCCATGCGGTGGGCGCTGATAAGTTGGTTATTGGGTGATGGAGCCAGCCAGTGCGCTGGCGAGCATGAAGGCGGTACAGGCGAAGAGGGCAGAGAATGAGCCGCGCCAGATGACGATGCGGCGGGCACGCTGGTAGTTGGTCATGGGCATGGCCTCGGCCTGGCGATCGGACGACGCTTCAGCCAGTCGGCTTTGATCGGGTAGGGCAGATCGGCGACACGCATGCCAACCGGAAACTTGAGGGTTCCGCGCACCTGGGCGGCCTTCGCTTCCTCGACCTGCTCGTCGATGAGCGTCTTCACGATTGATGTGGTCATGCAACCTCCTTGCGCCCATCAACAATCTTGTTGAGGCGCCCGCAGTAGTGGTTGAACTCTTCGATGGTGATGCGTCCGTCGCGGAGCATTTCCGTCAGCTGATGGCTGATGATTGTTGAGTAGCTGATTGGCGTACCCGGGTGCACCAAGGCATCAAGCTGCTGATCAATCAGAACATGCGGGCTCATGGCTCCCGTGCCTCGTAGGCCTGGGCCTGTACTCCGGCGGCGGCGAATGGTGTCAGCAGATCGCGCGCCAGCCGCTCTAGTACTGCGTCAGGGCAGGGCGCGGCCATCACCTCGTGGTACACGTTGTGCGCATCGCTCGCGTCGCGGCGCCGTGCGGCCAGA
>NZ_JBLUPZ010000021.1:0-22473 GCF_048068255.1 Pseudomonas sp. NY15374 | reverse complement strand
CGCCCCGGTTGGCGCCGCCCTCAAACACCCCCCGCGGCCGCCGGGGGCGGGGTGGCGCCGGCCGCGCCCCCGCCGCCCCCCCCCTCCCCAGACCCCGGGGCGCGGGCTTTGCCCGCGAAGGCAGCACCGCCGAGTAACTGAATGTACTGGCGCCCGCTTACCTGCGCGCCACCGGCCGCGGATGCATGACCGCACGCTGACGCTCTTCCTGGAGGAATTTCATGATGATCGGGGCGACGGCCTCGGCGCGGGTGATCAGGAACAGGTGGCCATCATCGATTATGTGTAGCTGGGCATTGGGAATTCGCCAGGCCAGCAGGCGCATGTTGATCAGCGGAATCAACGGGTCATCGTCACCGGCCAGCACCAGGGTCGGCTGGTGGATCTTGTGCAGCCAGTGGATGCTCGTCCAGCCAAGCCCCGCGAACAGTTGCCAGTAGTAGCCGGTCTTGCCCCCGGAGCGCACCTTGGAGGCGTGGTGCAACGCCAGGTCCGGGTCGCGGCGGAAGGCGCCGCCATAAATCATCGGCGCAATGCGGATCACGTGCGACGGTTGCACATAGCGCCGCGGGCTGGCCATCATCCACAACACCTTGGGCTTGCCGGGCACCATGAAGGCCCCCGCAGCGGTGGCGGCGAGCACCAGTTTCTTGCAGCGCTCGGGATAGTCGTGGGCAAACTGCTGGGCCAGCGCCCCGCCCCAGGACACGCCGATGACATTGACCTGGCCGTAGTCCAGGTAGTCGAGCATGCGCGCGGTGAGCTTGGCCAGGCCCGGGAAACGATAGGGATGGCGGGGCGTGGACGAGCCGCCGACACCGGGTACGTCGAAGGCGATGACCTCAAGGTCCGGGTCCAGCGCCTCGATGAATGGGAATACCAGCTCGAGGTTGGCGCCAATGCCGTTGAAGATCAGCAGCGGCGTCAGGTGTGGCTTGCCGGGGCGGACGGCGGTGCGGATGGACTGGTTGTCCAGCTCGACGGTCCTGAATACGTAGGGTTGCGACATGCGCCTGACTCTGTGATGGATAAAGCGCCGCGGCCCGCCGGGTGGTCGCGGCGGTGCGACTCAACGCTCGTGCACGTAGGTCCCCGGGGCCGCTTCGCCCGCGCTGTAGGCGCGATTGCCCAGGCGCGTCGGTGCTTTCTTCAGCTCACCGGCGCGTTCACCCAGCCAGGCCTGCCAGTGCAGCCACCAGGAGTCGGCGTGCTTGATCGCGTTCTCCTGCCAGGCCAACGGATCGTCCGGGCGGTCTTCACCGGTCAGGAAGCGCGCCTTGGGGTTGCCTGGCGGGTTGAGGATGCTCTGGATATGGCCGCTGTTGGAGAGCACGAACTCGATCTTGCCGCCGAACAGGTGCGCCGAGCGGTAGCACGACTGCCAGGGGGTGATGTGGTCGGCGGTGCCGGCGACGCTGTAGATATCGCACTGCACTTTCTTCAGGTCGATGGCGGTGCCGGAGACTTCCAGCGCGTCGGCGCGGGTCAGCGGGTTGGTCTTGAACATCTCGATCAGGTCGCCGTGGAAGGCGGCCGGCAGGCGTGTGGTGTCGTTGTTCCAGAACAGGATGTCGAAGATCGGCGGCTCGTTGCCGAGCAGGTAGTTGTTGACCCAGTAGTTCCAGATCAGGTCGTTGGGGCGCATCCAGGCGAACACCTTGGCCATGTCGCTGCCTTCGAGCACGCCGGCCTGGTAGGAGTGGCGCTTGGCGGCTTCGAGGGTCTGTTCGTCGACGAACAGTGCCACTTGGGTATCGACCGTGGTGTCGAGCACGCTCACCAGCAAGGTCAGCGAGTTGACCTTGGTTTCGCCCAGCGCGGCGTAGTGGCCCAGCAGCGCGGTGCAGGTGATGCCGCCGGAGCAGGCACCGAGCATGTTCAGGTCCTTGCTGCCGGTGATGGCCAGCACCGCGTCCACTGCTTCCTTGAGGGCGTCGATGTAGGTCGACAGACCCCACTCACGCTGGGCCTTGGTCGGGTTGCGCCAACTGATGATGAAGGTCTGCTGGTTGGAGCGCAGGCAGAAGCGCGCCAGGCTCTTTTCCGGGCTGAGGTCGAAAACGTAGAACTTGTTGATCTGTGGCGGCACCACCAGCAGCGGGCGGCTGTGCACCTGCTCGGTGATCGGCCGATACTGGATCAGTTCCAGCACGTCGTTGCGAAACACCACCGCACCTTCGCTGGTGCCGAGGTTCTTGCCAACCTCGAAGGCTTCCATGTTCACCTGGCTGGGCATGCCGCCGTTGTTGACCATGTCCTTGGCGAGGTTGGACAGGCCATCGAGCAGGCTCTTGCCGCCCGTCTCGAAGAAGCGCTTGACCGCCTGCGGGTTGGCCAGTGTGTTGGTCGGCGCCATGGCCTCGGTCATCAGGTTGATGACGAACTGACCGCGGCTGACATCCTGGGGCGACAGGTCACTCTCGGCGATCCAGTCGTTGAGCTCCTTGCGCCAGGCCAGGTAGGTCTGCAGGTAACGGCGATAGAGCGGATTCTGGCTCCAGGCCGGATCGCTGAAGCGACGGTCATCGCTCTCGGGATGCAGGTTGGACTTGCCCAGCAGCACGTTTTTCAGTTCCAGGCCGAAATGGGCCACATGCTTGGCGCTGTGCAACGGCTGACGCACCGCCTGGCGCAGTACGGTGCGCGCGGAGCTCAGCAGGTCCTTGCGACGAATGCCGATGACCGGATTCAGGCCGAGGGTGTTTTCCGAGGCCTGTTTCTGCAACTCATCGTTGTTCTTGTTACTCATCTACGACGCTCCGTTGTCCTGAGACGAGTACCGGCTGCCTGTGGCGGGTACACAGACGACCGCCCGGTACTGCTGCTCGGGTGACCAGTGATAACGAACAGATGCAGGAACTTGCCAGCCCCATTGGTTACCCGACTTTCATGCAATGCGCAAGACAGCCAGTCATTGGCTGTCTGTAAGTCATTCAAACAGAACGCATTAGAAAATGCGCTCTAACGCCTGGGAAGCTTGACCTAGAGCATTAGCTTGACCACTGACTCGACCGGGTCGCGGGATTTGCCGGCTTTGTGCAGTTCGTCGAGGTACTCGGCCCACAGCTGTTCCTGGCGCAGGCACAGTTGCTCGAGGTATTCCCAGGTGAACAGGCCGCTGTCGTGGCCGTCGTCGAACGTCAGTTTCAAGGCATATTGGCCGGCAGGTTCCAGGCCGCTGAGGCCGACGTTGATCTTGCCGAATTGCAGGATGGGGTTGCCGTGGCCCTGGACCTCGGCGGAGGGCGAGTGCACGCGCAGGAACTCGGCGGGCAGGTGATAGACCTCGCCGGGGGCGTAGGTGAGTGTGAGGGTCTTCGAGGCTTTGTGCAGGTTGATGGCGGTGGGGAGACGGGCCATGGGGGGAAATCTCTCGGGAGCTGATGGAACAAGCTTCCAGCTTCTGATGGAGGGATTCAAGGGCCCATTCGCGGGCAAGCCCGCTCTCACAGGGGCACCACATACTTCGGCATTGTGGTGACCCCTGGGGAGCGGGCTCGCCCGCGGTGGTGGTATTACAGGATGTAACGCGACAGGTCTTCGTTCTGCGCCAGCTCACCGAGGTGGCTGTTCACATAGGCGGCGTCGATGTTGATCGGCGTCTCGTCATGGGCGCTGGCCAGGTCGCCGGCACTGAACGACACCTCTTCGAGCAGGCGCTCGAGCAGGGTATGCAGGCGGCGGGCACCGATGTTCTCGGTCTTCTCGTTGACCTGGAAGGCGATCTCGGCCAGGCGCTTAATGCCTTCGTCGGCGAAGGCGATGTTCAGGCCTTCGGTCTTGAGCAGCTCGCGGTACTGTTCGGTGAGCGAGGCGTGCGGCTCCTTGAGGATGCGCTCGAAGTCCTGCGGCGTCAGGGCCTTGAGCTCGACGCGGATCGGCAGGCGGCCCTGCAGCTCCGGTACCAGGTCGCTCGGCTTGCTCAGGTGGAACGCACCGGAGGCGATGAACAGGATGTGGTCGGTCTTGACCATGCCCAGCTTGGTGTTGACCGTGCAGCCTTCGATCAGCGGCAACAGGTCGCGCTGCACGCCTTCACGGGACACATCGGCGCCGCCGACGTTGCCGCGCTTGGCCACCTTGTCGATCTCGTCGATGAACACGATGCCGTGCTGCTCGACGGCTTCCAGGGCCTTGGCCTTGAGCTCTTCCTCGTTGACCAGGCGGCTCGCCTCCTCGTCACGGACCATCTTCAGCGCTTCCTTGACCTTCAGCTTGCGTGCCTTGCGCTTGCCTTTGCCCATGTTGGCGAACAGGCTCTGCAGCTGGTTGGTCATCTCTTCCATGCCGGGCGGCGCAGCGATTTCGACGCCCACCGCATCGGCGACTTCGATCTCGATTTCCTTGTCGTCCAACTGGCCTTCACGCAGGCGCTTGCGGAACAGCTGGCGCGTGTTGGAGTCGCTGCTGGACTGCTGGGCTTCCTCGTTGAAGCTGCTGACCCGCGCTTGCGGCAGCAGCGCGTCGAGGATGCGGTCTTCGGCGGCGTCTTCGGCGCGGTGGCGCACACGGACGATTTCCTGCTCGCGCAGCATCTTCAGCGCAGCATCGGCGAGGTCGCGGATGATCGACTCGACATCACGGCCAACGTAACCGACTTCGGTGAACTTGGTCGCTTCGACCTTGATGAACGGAGCATTGGCGAGCTTGGCCAGGCGTCGGGCGATTTCGGTCTTGCCGACGCCGGTAGGGCCGATCATCAGGATGTTCTTGGGGGTGACTTCGGCACGCAGCTCGGCAGGCAGCTGCATGCGCCGCCAGCGGTTGCGCAGGGCGATGGCGACGGCACGCTTGGCGTCGTCCTGGCCGATGATGTGGCGGTTGAGTTCGTGGACGATCTCGCGGGGGGTCATGGACATGGTGAATTGGGTCCTGGGGCGTGGTGAGTCAGCGTGGGAAAAAGTCCCGCAGTGAGCGGGACACCAGATCAGCTGATCACTCGGCCAGGTCCTGCTCCTCGATGGTCAGGTTGTGGTTGGTGAACACACAGATGTCACCGGCGATATTCAGTGCGGTCTCGGCGATTTCGCGGGCCGAGAGATCGGTCTTGTTCAGCAGGGCGCGGGCTGCGGCCTGGGCGTAGGCACCACCGGAACCCATGGCGATCAGGCCGTCTTCGGGTTCGACCACGTCACCGTTGCCGGTGATGATCAGCGAGGCGTCCTTGTTGGCCACGGCGAGCATGGCTTCCAGGCGGCTCAACGAGCGGTCCGTGCGCCACTCCTTGGCCAGTTCGACGGCGGCACGCACCAGGTGCCCGGAGTGCTTCTGCAGTTGCGATTCGAAGCGCTCGAACAGGGTGAAGGCGTCGGCGGTGGCGCCGGCAAAGCCTGCAATGACCTCGCCGTTGTAAAGGCGACGGACCTTCTTGGCGTTGCCTTTCATGACGGTGTTGCCGAGGGATACCTGGCCGTCGCCGCCCATGACGACTTTGCCGTTACGGCGGACAGAAACGATGGTGGTCAAGAGAGAGTCTCCACGCAGCGGGGCGAAAATGCCTGTTGCAGACTCATATGGGGGGAGGGGGGAAGGATTTCAACCAGGGGGGGATGAATGGTCGGATTGGCAGTGGCATTGAAGTGGGGCCTTCGCGGGCAAGGCGCAGCGGCGGGTCGCCGCTGCGACTTGCCCGCGAAGAGGCCTACTCAGGCCTCGTGGCAGACATGCCCATCGACCAGGGTGTAGCGCACTGCGCCCGGCAGGCAATGCCCGATGAACGGGCAGTTTTCGCCACGGGAGAACCACTGCTCGCCGGCCACGGTGGAGGCGCTCGGGTCGAACAGCACCAGGTCTGCCGCACCACCGACCTTCAGCTCGCCCGCCGGCAGGCGCAGCGCCTGGGCCGGGCCGCTGGACAGCCGTGCCAGCAGGGTCGGCAGGTCGAGCAGGCCGTCCTCGACCAGGGTCATGGCCAGCGGCAGCAGCAGTTCGACACTGCTGATCCCCGCTTCGGTGGCGCCGAACGGTGCCAGCTTGGCATCGCGCTCGTGGGGCTGGTGGTGGCTGGAGATCGCCTGGATGACGCCCGACTTCACTGCCTCGCGCAGGCCATCGCGGTCGGCCGGGGTGCGCAGCGGTGGCTGTACGTGGTACAGGCTGGAGAAATCGCGCAGCGCCTCGTCGGTGAGGATCAGCTGGTACAGCGCCACGTCGGCCGTGACCGGCAGCCCCAGTTGCTGAGCCTGGGCGATCAGCCGTGCGCCGCGGGCGCTGGTGATCTGGGTGAAGTGCGCTCGCACGCCGGTCTGTTCGACCAGCAGCAGGTTGCGCGCCAGCGCCACAGTCTCGGCGGTTTCCGGTATGCCCGGCAAGCCAAGGAAGCTGGCCATGGCGCCTTCGTGGGCCAGGCCTCCGGCTGACAGGTCGCGGTCCTGGGAGTGGAACACCACGGTCAGGTCGAAGGTGGCGGCATATTCCAGGGCGCGGGCCAGGGTCCGGTTGTTGGGGATCTCCTTGAGGCCGTTGCCGAAGGCCACGCAGCCGGTGTCGCGCAGGGCCACCAGCTCGGCCAGTTGCTCGCCTTCCAGGCCCTTGGTCAGGGCGCCAATCGGGTAGACCTTGCTGTTGGCTGCCTCGCGGGCGCGGTCGAGGATCAGTTCCGCGACGGCCGAGGTGTCGAGCACCGGTTTGGTCTGCGGCGGGCAGCACAGGCTGGTGACGCCGCCGGCCACGGCTGCGCGGGTTTCGCTGGCAATGTTGCCCTTGCGGCTGTAGCCCGGCTCGCGCAGGGCGACGTCGAGGTCGACCAGGCCAGGTGCGGCCACCAGGCCGTCGGCCTGGATCGTGCGGCTGGCGCTGAAGCCTGCTGGCGCTGCGCCGAGGGCAAGGATGCGACCGTTCTCCAGGTGCAGGTCGGTGATCTGGTCCAGGCCGCTGCTGGGATCGATGACCCGTGCGCCGATGATGCTGATGGTCACAGGGCGTTCTCCTGGTCGAGTTGACGTTGCGCGTTCTGGCCGCTCATGGCCATCGACAGTACGGCCATGCGCACGGCGATGCCGTAGGTCACCTGGTTGAGGATCACCGAGTGCTTGCCGTCGGCCACCGCCGATTCGATTTCCACGCCCCGATTGATCGGGCCCGGGTGCATTACGATGGCGTCCGGCTTGGCGCCGGCCAGGCGCGCGGTGGTCAGACCGAACAGGCGGTAGAACTCGCCCTCGCTGGGCAGCAGGCCACCGGCCATGCGCTCACGCTGCAGGCGCAGCATGATCACCACGTCGACGTCTTTCAGGCCCTCGGCCAGGTCGGTGTAGACCTTGACCCCGTACTGCTCGATACCGATCGGGATCAGCGTCTTCGGGCCGATCACACGGATGTCCGGGCAACCCAGGGCCTTGAGCGCGAGCATGTCGGAGCGGGCTACGCGCGAGTGCAGGATATCGCCGACGATCGCCACCGAAAGGTTCTCGAAGCTACCCTTGTGCCGACGGATGGTCAGCATGTCGAGCATGCCCTGGGTCGGGTGGGCATGGCGGCCATCGCCGCCGTTGATCACCGCGACCTCCGGGCACACGTGCTCGGCGATGAAGTGCGCGGCGCCGGAGTCGGAGTGACGCACGACGAACATGTCGGCAGCCATGGCTTCCAGGTTGCGCAGGGTATCGAACAGGGTCTCGCCCTTGCTGGTCGAGGAGGTCGACACGTTCAGGCTGATCACGTCGGCCGACAGGCGCTGGGCGGCCAGTTCGAAGGTGGTGCGGGTGCGGGTGGAGTTCTCGAAGAACACGTTGCACACGGTCTTGCCGCGCAGCAACGGAACCTTCTTCACGGCCCGGGCGCCAACTTCGAGGAAGGAGTCGGCGGTGTCGAGGATCTCGGTGAGCAGTTCGCGGGGCAAACCGTCGAGCGAGAGGAAATGGCGTAGCTGGCCCTGATCGTTGAGCTGCAGCGGGCGCTTGGCGTCGAATGGCGTCATCGCGGGGGACTCTTAAAGGGCGGATGCGGGGGCGAGGTCCTGGCGCTCGAGGGCGAGCGGGGCGGGTCCGGTCAATTTTACCCGTTCATGGGCCGCCAAGGACAGCGTCGCGCCGAGCACATTCGGGCGGATCGGCAATTCGCCTGCGTCCAGGTCGAGCAGGCAGACCAGGGTCACGCTGGCCGGGCGCCCATAGTCGAACAGCTCGTTGAGCGCAGCGCGGATGGTTCGACCGCTCATCAGCACGTCATCCACCAGCACCAGGTGCTGGCCTTCGATCTCGAACGGCAGCTCGGACGGGCGCACCTGCGGGTGCAGGCCGTTCTGGCTGAAGTCGTCGCGGTAGAACGACACGTCGAGGGTGCCCAGCGGGCTCTGGTCGCCAAGCGCTTGCTGCAGGGCCTGGGCAACCCACACGCCACCGGTGCGGATACCGATGAAGCGTGGCTCTGCGATGGCGCGGCGCGCCAGGTGGGCGCGAAGGTCGACGGCCATCTGCCGGATCAGGTCGGCGGGATTGGGTAGGCTCATTGCGTGCTCCTTGGGGCGCCGGCATCGCCGGCAGCAAAGCGGATGGTCAGGTATTGGCCTCCAGCCAGCCCTGCAGCAGCAGTGCAGCGGCGATGGCGTCGACCGGGTTGTCGCGGTAGCTGCCACGCTGGCCGCCACGGGCCATCTGTTCGCCCTTGGCCTCGAAGGTGGTCAGGCGTTCGTCGTGGGTATGTACCGGCAGGTTGTAGCGTCCATGCAGGCGGCGGGCGAACTTCTCCGCGCGTTCGCTCATCTCGCTGGGCGTGCCGTCCATGTTCAGCGGCAGGCCGACGACGATGGCGTCGGGTTTCCATTCCTTGATCAGTTTCTCGACCTGGTTCCAGTCCGGCACGCCGTTCTGTGCCTTGAGCGTACACAGTTCGCGGGCCTGGCCGGTGATGACCTGGCCGACGGCGACGCCGATCTGGCGGGTGCCGTAGTCGAAGCCCAGCAGCAGGCGCAGCTCGGCCATCAGGCGTGCCCTGCCTGGCTGGTCAGCAGACTGAGGTTGATGCCCAGGCTTTGCGCGGCGGCCTGCAGGCGCTGCTCGCAGGCCATGCCGAAGAGGATCTCGGGGTCGAACGGGCAGTTGAGCCAGGCGTTATCGGCCAGCTCCGCCTCGAGCTGCCCGGCTTCCCAGCCGGCGTAGCCCAGGGTGATCAGGCTCTGCTTCGGGCCGACGCCCTCGGCGATGGCGAACAGCACATCCTGTGATGTCGACAGCGACAGGCCTTGCAGCTCGATGGTGGCCTGGTAGGTGCATTCGGCGCTGTGCAGCACGAAGCCGCGGTCGGTCTGCACCGGGCCACCCTGGTAGATCGGGATCTGCAGGGTGCTGGCAGGCGGTTCCTCATCCGGGCGCAACTGCTCGAGGATATCGGCCAGGTTCAGCTCCTGCGGGCGATTGACCACCAGGCCCATGGCGCCGTTGGCGTTGTGCTCGACGATGTAGGTGAGGGTCTGGGCAAAGTTCGGATCGGCCATGTGCGGCATGGCAATCAGGAACTGGTGCTTGAGGTAGCTCGGCGTGAGGGTTTTCATGAGGGGTAGTGTGGCGTCAGGTGGCGAGGCTGACAAGCTGGCTGTGCGGTGTATGTACCGGTCCCCTCGCGGGGCAAGTCGCAGCCCGTACCAGTCAATTGCTCGACAGCCGGTCCCCACGCGCGAAGCGCCAGGTGCGGATGATCTCCAGGCGGTCGAATTCCGCCAGGTCGCCGGTGAACGGCGCGAACGGTGCCGCAAGGCGAACGATGCGCTGGGCGGCCTGGTCCAGCACCGGTTGCCCGGAGGATTCGAGCACCAGCACTTCATACAACGAACCGTCGCGGTTGATCGACACCATCATCCGCAGGCTGCCGTACATCTGCTGGCGTCGGGCTTCTTCCGGGTAATTGAGGTTGCCGATCCGCTCGACTTTCTTGCGCCATTCCTCTTTGTACCAGGCCCCCTTGTCGCGCATGGTCGAGGCCGCGTTGAGACGATGGATGCGGGGGCGCTTGGCATACAACTGCTGTTCGTTGGACAGCTCGGCCTCGAGGCTGGCGATCTGGCTCGACAACTGCGAGCTGTCGAAGTCCGGCACCGGTGCGGGGGGCTTGGGTTGAGGCTTGCTTTCCTTTGGCGCGGTTTCGGCTTTCTGCGGTTTCGCTGCCTTGGTCGTCACCACGGATTTCGCCGGCGCCGCTGGCGTTTCCGGCCGGGCTGCCGGAGGCGGGGTGATCTTGTTGACCTTGCTGTCCTGGAATGGCGCCACTTCGGTGGTGGTGGGCACGGCTTTCTTGTCCAGGGTGCCACTGCCCTGCTGGTTGTCCTGGGCCTGGTAGTCGGCTTTCTCCGGCGCTTTCTCGCTCTTGAAGGTGGCCAGGGTGATGTCCATGGTCTGGCGGACTTCGGCGGGCTTGACCACGCTGAAACCCACCCCGAGGATCAGCGCAAGGTGCACCAGGGCGGCAAGAAACAGCGTGAAACCGAGCCGGTCCACCGGGCGAACGCGCGGTGGCAGCAGGTCGGATGGGATGTCGGCAGGCAGCGTCATCGGGTATCCAGCAACCGCAGTGGGGCAGCAGGTCGAGTGAAATGGACCGGCATCATACCCCACTCCAGGGTTTTGCTCCGCGTCGGTGGTCAGCGCGCCTTGAGCTTGCGATCAATGGCGTCCATCAGCTGGCCGCCGATATTGGTGTTGTAGGCAGCATCGATCTCGCGGATGCAGGTCGGGCTGGTGACGTTGATCTCGGTCAGCGAGTCGCCAATCACGTCCAGGCCGACGAACAGCAGGCCCTTTTCGCGCAGGGTCGGGCCGACCTGGGCGGCGATCCAGCGGTCGCGCTCGGTCAGCGGACGGGCTTCGCCACGGCCACCAGCGGCCAGGTTGCCACGGGTCTCGCCGCTGGCCGGGATGCGTGCCAGGCAGTAGGGCACCGGCTCGCCGTCGATCATCAGGATGCGCTTGTCGCCATCGACGATCTGCGGCAGGTAGGCCTGTGCCATGATCTGCTGGTGGCCATGCTGGGTCAGGGTTTCGAGGATCACCGAGAGGTTCGGGTCGCCCTGGCGGTGACGGAACACCGATGCGCCGCCCATGCCGTCGAGCGGCTTGAGGATCACATCGCCATGGGTGGCGGCGAAGGCGCGCAGGATGTCGGCGCGGCGGCTGACCAGGGTTGGCGCCATGCACTGCGGGAACTGCGTGGCGAACAGCTTTTCGTTGCAGTCACGCAGGCTCTGCGGTTTGTTGACGATCAGCACGCCTTCGCGCTCGGCCTGCTCCAGCAGGTAGGTGCTGTAGACGAACTCCATGTCGAAGGGGGGATCCTTGCGCATCAGGATCACGTCCAGCTCGTTCAGCGCGCTGTCCTGCTCATCGCCCAGCTCGAACCAGCGGGCCGGATCGGCGAACACCTTCAGCGGTCGCATCTGCGCACGGGCCTGGCCGGCACCCAGGTAGAGGTCGCGCTGCTCCATGTAGAACAGGCTCCAGCCACGCTCCTGCGCCGCCAGCAGCATGGCCAGCGAGCTGTCCTTCTTGTAGGAAATGGACGCGATGGGGTCCATGACAATCCCGAGGCGAACGCTCATGGGGTAATTCCTCTTGGCGGCAGGTGGCCGCGATGGCACGAAAGAAAAGTGGCTCAGGGTGGCGCCGGGAACGCGGCCGGTCAAGGGGGGAGGCAGATGGAATGCCTACCCGGACTGTGTTAAAAATGCCAGTCAGAGCGCTGCATGGCAGCCCTCGAGGTTTCATTCCTGGCTTGGCGATGGGTGACGCATTTCATGGAACAGCCCCTGAAGGTGATGGTGATCGACGATTCCCGCACCATCCGCCGCACCGCCCAGATGTTGCTGGGCGAGGTGGGTTGCGAGGTGATCATCGCCAGCGACGGTTTCGATGCCCTGGCCAAGATCGTCGATCACAAGCCGCGGATCATCTTCGTCGATGTACTGATGCCGCGTCTGGACGGTTACCAGACCTGCGCAGTGATCAAGCACAACAGTGCGTTCAAGGATATTCCGGTGATCCTGCTGTCGTCGCGTGACGGCCTGTTCGACAAGGCCCGCGGCCGGGTGGTCGGCTCCGATCAGTTCCTCACCAAACCGTTCAGCAAGGAAGAACTGCTCGACGCGATCCGTGCCCACGTGCCCGAATTCGCCGTGCAGGCACAACACGCACCCTGACCGCGCCCGCCCTGGCGCGGTCTTCATTTTCCTGATGGGGAAACCGTATGGCCCGAGTGCTGATTGTCGACGACTCGCCGACAGAGATGTACAGATTGACCGAATGGCTCGAGAAGCATGGCTACCAGGTGCTCAAGGCCAGCAACGGTGCCGATGGCGTGGCCCTGGCCCGCCAGGACAAGCCGGATGCGGTGCTGATGGACATCGTCATGCCCGGCATGAACGGCTTCCAGGCCACCCGCCAGCTCAGCAAGGACCCTGAAACCAGCGCCATCCCGGTGATCGTGGTCACCACCAAGGACCAGGAAACCGACCGCATCTGGGCCACGCGCCAGGGCGCTCGCGATTTCCTGACCAAGCCGGTGGAAGAGGACGCGCTGATCGCCAAGCTCAAAGAGGTGCTGGGCGCTTGACCACACGCCCCCAGGGTGCGTCGCTGACCGCCTTCGAGCTGTTGCTGGACATCGACCGCCGCTGCCGCCTGTTGGTGGCCGACCAGCCGCTGCAGGACACGCGCCTGCAGCAGTGGAGCGGTATCGGCTTTCGCATCGCCGGGCAGTGGTTCGTCGCCCCCATGGGTGAGGTGGCTGAAGTGTTGCGCGAGCCGCGCAGCAGCCGGGTGCCCGGGGTGCAGCCTTGGGTGCGCGGCGTCGCCAACCTGCGCGGTCGCCTGCTGCCGGTGATGGACCTGTCGGCGTTCTTCGGCCTTGGGCCGGCGGCCTCGGGCAAGCAGCGCCGCGTGCTGGTGCTGGACCATGACGACCTGTTCGTCGGCCTGTTGGTGGATGAAGTGGTCGGCTTGCAACATTTCGACCTGAGCAGCCTGGAGCTGTCGCCCCCGCAGCCACTGATCCGCGCCGCGGCGCGTTTCGTCCAGGGGCATTTCCCGCGTGAGCGCAACTGGGCGATCTTCAGCCCCTTCGCCCTGGCCCAGGCGCCAGGCTTTCTCGATGTGGCGTTGTAGAGGACCCTGCGACAGTGAACAAGCCCGCTCCAACCGTCGTTCCCGAAGCCGTGGCCCAGCGCCCGCGCAGCACCGCGCAGATCACTGTGCTGTTCGTGGTGCTGATCCTGTCGATCGTGCTGCTGTTCGCCAACTTCGCCTACCTCAACACCCAGTCCAACCACGACAAGCAGTACATCGGCCATGCCGGCGAGTTGCGCGTGCTGTCCCAGCGCATCGCCAAGAACGCCACCGAGGCGGCGGCGGGCAAGGCCCTGGCGTTCCGGCTGCTGTCCGATGCACGTAACGATTTCGAGCGCCGCTGGAAATACCTGCGCGAGGGTGACAAGGCCACTGGCCTGCCGCCAGCGCCGGCCACGGTGCGCGACGAGATGGACGCGGTGCGCCAGGACTGGGAAAACCTGCGGCGCAACACCGACACCATCCTGGCCAGCGAGCAGACCGTGCTGTCCTTGCACCAGGTGGCGGCGACCCTGGCCGAAACCGTGCCACAGTTGCAGGTCGAGTATGAAAAGGTCGTGGAAATCCTGCTGCAGAGCGGTGCACCGGCCAGCCAGGTGGCCGTGGCCCAGCGCCAGTTGCTGCTGGCCGAGCGGATTCTCGGTTCGGTCAATACCGTGCTGGCCGGTGACGATACCTCGGTGCAGGCCGCCGACACCTTCGGCCGTGATGCCAGCCGCTTCGGCCAGGTGCTCGAGGGCATGCTCGGTGGCAATCCGGCGATCCAGGTGACCCGTGTCGAAGACCCGGACGCGCGTGCGCGCCTGGCCGAGATCGCCGAGCTGTTCCAGTTCGTTTCCGGCTCGGTCGACGAAATCCTCGAGACTTCACCGGAGCTGCTGCGGGTGCGCGAGGCCGCGAGCAACATCTTCAGCCTGTCGCAGACCCTGCTCGACGAAGCCTCGCACCTGGCCAATGGTTTCGAGAACCTGGCCGGGCGCACCCTCGACACCGTCGGCGGCTACGTGCTCGGCCTGCTGGCGCTGGCCTCGATCATCCTCATCGGCCTGGTGATGGTCCGCGCCACCAACCGTCAACTACGCGACACGGCGGAGAAGAACGAGCGCAACCAGCAGGCCATCATGCGCCTGCTCGATGAAATCGAAGAGCTGGCCGATGGCGACCTGACGGTGACGGTGTCGGTCACCGAAGACTTCACCGGCGCCATCGCCGACTCGATCAACTTCTCGGTGGACCAGTTGCGCGACCTGGTGGCGACCATCAACCACAGCGCCGAGCAGGTCGCCGCTGCGGTGCAGGACACCCAGAACACCGCACGCCAGCTGGCCAAGGCCTCGGAACACCAGGCCGACCAGATCAGCGAGGCGTCGCTGGCGGTGGGCGACATGGTCGAGTCGATCGACCGGGTTTCCGCTCACGCCTATGAGTCGGCCAAGGTCGCCGAGCGTTCGGTGGCCATCGCCAACAAGGGCAATGAGGTGGTGCACAACACCATCCATGGCATGGATAACATCCGCGAGCAGATTCAGGACACCGCCAAGCGCATCAAGCGTCTTGGGGAGTCTTCCCAGGAAATCGGCGACATCGTCAGCCTGATCGACGACATTGCCGAACAAACCAACATCCTGGCCCTCAATGCGGCGATCCAGGCTTCGCTGGCGGGTGAAGCGGGGCGCGGCTTCGCTGTGGTCGCTGACGAAGTGCAGCGCCTGGCTGAGCGTTCGTCGTCGGCCACCCGACAGATCGAAGCGCTGGTGCGAACCATCCAGGCCGATACCAACGAAGCGGTGATCTCCATGGAGCAGACCACCGCCGAAGTGGTGCGTGGTGCGCGTCTTGCCCAGGACGCAGGCGTGGCCCTCGCTGAAATCGAGGGCGTGTCGCAGAACCTGGCCGAACTGATCCACAGCATTTCCGACGCGGCGCAATTGCAGACGTCCTCGGCCGGGCAGATTTCCCACACCATGGCGGTGATCCAGCAGATCACTGCGCAGACCTCCGCCGGTTCCGGCGCTACCGCCGACAGCATCCGTCACCTGGCCAGAATGGCCAGCGAGATGCGCCGTTCGGTGTCTGGTTTCACCTTGCCGGCCCCGGCCGAGCGGCGCTGAGGAGAGGTCTATGGCCGTTACGGCAATGAGCCCCGAGCGTCACGACACGGTCGCCCTGAGCTGGACCAAGGCGGCCATCGCCGATTGTCTGGGCCAGGCGCGGCAGGCGCTGGAGCGTTTTTCCAGCGAGCCGGGCGACCCCGCCTTGCTGGGGTTCTTCGTCGACAACCTGCATCAGGTGCAAGGGTGCCTGACGATGCTCGAGCTCAATGGCGCGGCGCGCCTGGCCGAGGAATTGGAGTTGCTCGGGCGTGCCCTCTTCGAGGGCCAGGTCAGCCCGCGTGGCGATTGCCTGGGTGCGCTGTTCCGCGGCCTTGAGCAATTACCGCCCTACCTCGAGCGCCTGCGGGGGGCGCGCCACGACCTGCCGTTGGTGGTGCTGCCGTTGCTCAATCAGTTGCGCCTGTGCCGCGGCGCCGAGCCGCTGGCCCAGGACAGCCTGATGGGAGAGGCGGCGCAGCGCCTGGCGGGGGCCAACGATCTGGCCAACCTCGACCTGTCGCTGGGCAACTGGCGCGACCAGTTGCAGGCCGGCCAGGGCCGCGATGCCCTGCGCTCGGTGATCACTGCCCTGTGCGACGACCTGGTGCGGATCAAGGAGCGGCTCGACCCCTTCGTACGGGGGGATAACGAGCAGCGCGACCCACTCGATGTGCTGATCGCGCCGCTGCGCCATGTTGCCGATACCCTCGCAGTGCTGGGCTTCCAGCAGCCGCGCCGGGTCATCATCGACCAGGTGCTCGCCTTGCAGGCCCTGGCCCAGGGCGAACGTGCCGTGGACGATGCGGTGCTGATGGATGTGGCCGGTGCCCTGTTGTACGTGGAGGCGACGCTCAACGGCATGGTGGGCGGCCTTGCCGAGGGCCTGGAAGGCGGTATGCCCGGCTCGGACGTGACCGAGATCCGCCAGCGGGTGTTCGAGGAGTCGCTCTCGGTGTTGCAGCAGGCCAAGGACCTGATCGGCGACTGTCTGGAATCCGGTTGGCCGCGCCAGCGTCTGCAGCCCCTGCCGGGCCTGCTGCAGCAGGTGCGTGGCGCGTTGGCGATGCTGATGCTGCCGGCCGCCTCCGAGGTGTTCGGGGTGTCGGCCGACTATGTGCAAGGCTGGTTGTCGCATCTTGAGCAGGAGCCACCGGAGCAGGAGCTGGCCCACCTGGCCGAGGCCTTGAGTGCGGTGGAGTGCTACCTGCAATGGCGTGTCGCCGATCCGCTGGCCGATGCCCAGCGTTTTCTCGACATGGCCTGCGCCAGTCTGGCCGCCCTTGGCCTGCGCTGCAGCCAAGCGCCGGTCATGGCTGAGCCGCAGCGTGCCGATGACGGCATCGACGATGAGCTGCGCGAAGTGTTCCTGGAGGAAACCGCTGAGCTGCTGCCGGAGATCGAACGCCTATGGTTGCGCTGGCGTGCCGACAACCAGCAACGCGACGCGCTTGTCGAACTGCGCCGTGCCTTGCATACGCTCAAGGGCAGCGGGCGGATGGTGCACGCAGGCGCCGTGGCCGAGCTGGCCTGGGGCGCCGAGCATCTGCTCAACCGTGTGCTGGAAGGACGCATCGTGCTCAGCGGCGAGGGCGCCGTGGCGCTGCAACAGGCCTTCGTGCACCTGCCTGACCTGCTCGCCGACTTTGCGGTGGGTCAGATACCCCGGCTGGCCGATGTCGAGCAGCTCAGCAGCCACCTGCACGCCCTGGCGGTCAACGACACCGCGTCTGCCAGCGACAGTGACGGGCTCGATCCGCAACTGCTGGAGATCTTTCGCAACGAGGCCCAGGGCCATCTGGCCAGCCTCGACAGTTTCCTCATGGCTGCCAAAGGCCAGGACACCCCGGTCAGCGACAGCCTGCAACGCGCGCTGCATACCCTCAAGGGCAGCGCGGCCATGGCCGGGGTGATGCCGATCGCAGAGCTTGCCACCGCCTTCGACCGCCTGGCGCGTGAATACAAGGCGCACCAACTGCCGTTGGAAGTGGCGGATATCGAATGGCTGGAAGCGTCGCGCAGCCTGTTCCAGTTGGGCCTGGCCCAGCTTGAGCGCACACCGTTGGCACCGATTCCTGGCGCTGCGCAACTGATCGAGCAGGTCGGCGAAGCGGTGGATGCACGCCTGGCGGTGCTGCAGGACGCAGCGCCGCACACCCGCCGCAACCGTCGTGATCCACAACTGATCGCCAGCTTCCTGGCTCAGGGCATGGATATCCTGCTCGATGCCGAGTCGCTGTTGTCGCGCTGGCAGGAGCACCCGCGCGAACGCCAGGAGCTGGACACGCTGCTTGATGAGCTGACGACCCTGGCCCATGGTGCGCACCTGGCCGATTTCTGGCAGGTGGATGAGCTCTGCGAAGCGCTGCTCGATCTGTATGGGGCGGTTGAGGAGGGCAGCCTGGTCGCCAACGGGCATTTCTTCGCCCAGGCGCGGCAGGCCCACGAAGCCCTGATCGACATGCTCGATGAGATTGCTGCCGGGCAGGAGGTCACCCCGCGCAGCGAGTGCCTGGATGGCTTGCGTGCGCTGCTGGACGGGGCGCTCGACCCGGCGGCAACCGGGCTGGTGGGCGAGCAGGGCGTGACCCCGCTGGCCACGGCCATGGACCTGCCGGAGCCGGCAGTGGTGCAGTTGTTCCTCGACGAGGCCGGCGACATCCTCGACAGCGCCGATCAGGCTTTGCAGCGCTGGCGACAGGAGCCGGAAGGCAGCTCGGCGGTGTCGGCGTTGCAGCACGATGTGCAGACCTTGCGTGGCGGTGCGCAGATGGCCGCGATTGGCGCCATCGAGGTGCTCGCTCAGGAGCTGGCGTTGCTCTACGAAGGGCTGGTCGATCGGCGGTTGGCCGCCAGCAGTGCGCTGTTCGAACTGCTGCAGCGCAGCCATTCGGCGCTGGGCCAGATGCTCGACAGCCTGCGCCAGGGCGAGCTGCCGTCTTCGGCGGTGGCACTGCTCGGCGAGTTGCGTGAGTTCCGCCATGCGCCGGTCAGCGAGCCGGAGGTGGCAGAAACACCTGGCGACAAGGAGCTGCTGGAAGTCTTCCTCGAAGAAAGCTCGGACATCGTCGAAAGCGCTGCGGCTGCGTTGGCGCGCTGGCAGGCCGACCCGCGCAGCAGTGTCGAGGTGGAAAACCTGCTGCGCGACCTGCACACCCTCAAGGGCGGCGCGCGCATGGTGGAAATCGCCGCCATTGGCGACCTGGCCCATGAGCTGGAGTTTCTCTACGAACTGCTCGCTGCTGGCCGCCTGCCGCCGACGCCCGCGCTGTTCAGCCTGCTGCAGAACTGCCACGACCGCCTTGCGCACATGCTCGACGCCGTACGTCTGGGGCAGCCGCTGCACGCGGCAACGGCGCTGATCGACTACATTCGCAACTTTTCCAGTGCGGCGCTGACCGACAGCGCCGCCGGCCAGCCGCCGGTGGAGGCCGCGCCGCTCGATGTGCCGAGCGCTGCACCCGAGCGAGCGCCGGGGGACATGGTCAAGGTCGATGCCGAACTGCTCGACGACCTGGGCAACCTGGCCAGCGAGCACGCGATCATTCGTGGTCGTATCGAGCAGCAGGTCAACGATGCACAGTTCGCCTTGAGCGAAATGGAAACCACCCTGGAGCGCATGCGCGACCAGTTGCTGCGCCTGGACAACGAAACCCAGGGCCGCATGTCCAGCCGCTGGCAGGCCGAGGGCGACGCCTACGACGATTTCGACCCGCTGGAAATGGACCGCCATTCGCAGTTGCAGCAGCTGTCGCGGGCCTTGTTCGAATCGGCTTCCGACTTGCTCGACCTCAAGGAAACCCTGACCCTGCGGGCCCAGGAGGCGCATGGCCTGCTGCAGCAGCAGGCGCGGGTCAACAGTCAGTTGCAGGAAGGCCTGACCGCCACCCTGATGGTGCCTTTCGAGCGCCTGGTGCCACGCCTGCAGCGCGTGGTGCGGCAGGTGGCGAGCGAGCTGGGCAAACAGGTCGAACTGGTGGTCGGCAACGCCGAGGGCGAGCTGGACCGCAGCGTGCTCGAGCGCATGGTCGCGCCCCTGGAGCACATGCTGCGCAACGCCGTCGACCATGGCCTCGAGCCGCGCGAGGTGCGCCTGGCGGCAGGCAAGCCGGAGCAGGGCACCATCCACCTCAACCTGCTCCACGAGGGCGCCGACATCGTCATCGAGATGAGCGACGACGGCGCCGGGGTGCCGCTGGAGGCGGTTCGCAAGAAGGCCATCAAGCGCGGCTTGCTGGCGCCGCAGGCGCAGCTCAGCGATCACGAGATCTTGCAGTTCATCCTGCGTCCGGGGTTCTCCACGGCCGAGAAGATCACCCAGATTTCCGGGCGCGGGCTGGGCATGGATGTGGTCCATGAAGAGGTCAAGCAGTTGGGCGGCTCGATGAGCATCGAGTCCAGCCCAGGCAAGGGGGCACGCTTCCAGATCCGCTTGCCGTTCACGGTATCGCTGAACCGGGCGCTGATGGTGCACCTGGGCGAGGAGCAGTACGCCATCCCGCTCAACACCATCGAGGGCATCGTCCGCGTGCCGCCCGCCGAGCTCGAGGCCTGCTACCAGCTGGATCCGCCGCGCTATCGCTATGCAGGGCACGCCTACGACCTGCGCTACCTGGGCGAGCTGTTGCAGGATGTCGGCCGTCCGCGCCTGCTGGGGCAAAGCCTGCCCTTGCCGGTGCTGCTGGTGCATGCCCAGGAGCAGTCGTTTGCGATCCAGGCCGATGGCCTGTCGCCGAGCCGCGAAATCGTGGTGAAAAGCCTGGGGCCACAATTCGCTGCGGTGCCGGGGTTGTCTGGTGCGACCTTGCTCGGTGATGGGCGGGTGGTGCTGATTCTCGACCTGCTCGGTCAGCTGCGCGGCCAGCAGCGGCGCCTGGCGCGGTTGCCGGTGGGTGACGGCGAGCGGCGCCAGCTGTTCGGCCCGGCGGCGCGGCGTCCGTTGCTGGTGATGGTGGTCGACGACTCGGTCACCGTGCGCAAGGTCACCAGCCGCCTGCTGGAACGTCACGGCATGAGCGTGTTGACCGCCAAGGATGGGGTCGACGCCATGGCCCTGCTGGAGGAACACCGCCCTGACGTGCTGCTGCTGGACATCGAGATGCCGCGCATGGACGGCTTCGAAGTGGCGACGCGGGTGCGGCGTGACAGCCGCCTGCACGACTTGCCGATCATCATGATCACCTCGCGTACCGGGCAGAAACACCGCGACCGGGCCATGGCCATCGGCGTCAACGAATACCTCGGCAAGCCTTACCAGGAGTCGCTCCTGTTGCAGAGCATCGCCCACTGGAGCCAGCCTCATGCTTGAACATATCGCCGGTCAGCGCAGCAGCCTCACCGGGCTGTTGCTGCCCCTGGGCGACCGTACCCTGGTGCTGCCCAACGTTGCGGTGGCCGAGCTGATCGGCGAGCGTGCGTTCGTCTGCGAACTGCATGAGCCGGCCTGGCACATGGGCTGGATCGACTGGCGCCAGCAGTGTCTGCCGCTGATAGGCTTCGAGGCCGCCTGTGGCGGTGAAACGCCCTGTGGCGAGCGGGCGCGGATCGTCGTGCTCAACGCCTTGGGCGATACCGGGCTGCGCTACCTGGCGCTGCTGCTGCAGGGGATCCCGCGCTCGTGCAAGCTCGACAGCCAGTTGAACTATGTGGACGTGCCGCTGGGGGCGCTGGAGCTGGCGGCGGTGCAGGTGGGCGAGCAGGTGGCGCGGGTGCCGGACCTGGCGGCGCTCGAACGGCTGGTGCGTGACGCGGATCTGCAACCTTCGGCGCAGTAGGATGATGCTCATGCGGGCCCTGTCGCGCCACTGCCCGCCAGGAACCCATTGGCCTTGTGGAGGTCTGAGCCTGCATGTACTACGGTGAACGCTTCAACGCCTGGACCCACCTGGTCGGTGCTGTCCTGGCCTGTATCGGTGCCATCTGGCTGATCGTCGTCGCGGGCCTGCAGGGCGACCCCTGGAAGATCGTCAGCTTCTCCATCTACGGCTTTACGCTGCTGTTGCTCTACAGCATTTCCACGCTCTATCACAGCACGCGCGGCCGGGCGAAGGTGGTCATGCGCAAGCTCGATCACCTGTCGATCTACCTGCTCATCGCCGGCAGCTATACACCGTTCTGCCTGGTCAGTCTGCGCGGGCCCTGGGGCTGGAGCCTGTTCGGCATCGTCTGGGGCCTGGCGGTGATCGGCATGCTCCAGGAGATCAAACCGCGCTCCGAGGCACGGATCCTCTCGATCATCATCTACGCGGTGATGGGCTGGATCGTGCTGGTGGCGGTCAAACCGTTGCTCCACAGCCTCGGTGGCGCCGGCTTTGCCTGGCTGGCGGCCGGCGGTGTGCTGTACACCGTCGGCATCATCTTTTTCGCCTTCGACAGCCGCTTTCGCCACTGGCACGGCATCTGGCACCTGTTCGTCATCGCTGGCAGCCTGATGCACTTCGTCGCGGTGTACTTCTACGTGCTATAGGGGGCTGATCTTAGAAATCGCCCCACAGCTGCTGCGCCACCGATAGCGCCACCACCGGCGCCGTCTCGGTGCGCAGTACGCGAGGGCCGAGGCGGGCGGCGTGGAAGCCGGCGCCCTTGGCCTGATCGACTTCGGCATCGCTCAAGCCACCCTCAGGTCCGATCAGGAAGGCCAGGCGTGTCGGTTTGTCATGGCTGGTCAGCGGCTCGGCCACCGGGTGCAGGACCAGCTTGAGATCGGCCTCGCTGTCTTTCAGCCATTCGGCCAGGGGCACCGGTGGGTGGATCACTGGCAGGGTAGAGCGCCCGCATTGTTCGCAGGCGCTGATCGCCACCTGGCGCCAGTGAGCCAGGCGCTTGTCGGCGCGCTCGTCCTTCAGACGCACTTCGCAGCGCTCGCTGACGATCGGGGTGATTTGGCTGACGCCCAGCTCGGTGGCTTTCTGGATCGCCCAGTCCATGCGCTCGCCGCGTGACAGCCCCTGGCCGAGGTGGATGTGCAGCGGCGAATCGGGTTGGCCGGGCAGGGCCTGGTCGAGGCTGACCCGCACGGATTTCTTGCCCACGTCGAGCAACTGGCCGAGGTATTCCTGGCCACTGCCGTCGAACAGTTGCACGGCGGCGCCGGCGCTCATGCGCAGCACGCGGCCGATGTAGTGGGCCTGGGCCTCGGGCAACTCGTGCTCGCCAAGGCTCAGGGGGGCGTCGATGAAGAAACGGGACAGTCTCATGGTTCGGCTCGGAATAGGGGTGAGGACATCATCCTCTGTGGGAGCGGGGGTTGGCGCCCCCACGCCCCGAGGGGCGCGCGGTCAGATGCGGGGGCCGCCCCCCCCACCCCGGGGTGGGGGTTTGTAGCCCGCGAGGGG
>NZ_JBLUPZ010000020.1:0-26220 GCF_048068255.1 Pseudomonas sp. NY15374 | reverse complement strand
GTTGGTATTTCCGACGCTTCCGTACCAGGCAAGACTTTCGAAAACCTGGAGCTCGGCGGCTCGGCCACTGTTCAGATCGCTGACACTGAAAGTGAAGTCGTCGCGACCCTCGCCGCCGACAAAACCACTGTCAGCGAAGGCGGCGAGATCACTTACACCGTTACCCTGACCAATGCCCAAGGCCTGGACGTCAAAGGCCACAATGGTCTGGTCTTCACGCTCTCGGACGGCACAAAAGTTACCGTTCCGGCGGGCAGCGCCACCGGTACCATCACCATCCATGCGCCGGACGACGTCTACGTTGGCGGTCAGCCATCGATCGTCAACAAGCTGGAGTCCGTCACTGGTGCCGATAACTTCGAAAAACTGACCTTGGGTCAGGGCGAAGTGAAAACCGATGTCACCGATGAGCCAGGCACTGGCACTCCGGGCACTGGCAACGAGGGTGACAAGGTTTCCGTCACCATCGTCAGCAACGGCAATGTCACTGAAGATCAGCAGCCGTCGTTCACTGTCAAAGTGAACCAGCCGCTAGATCGTCCGCTGACTGTCACCCTGAGCAATGGCGACAAAGTCACCATCGCTGCGGGCCAGACCCAAGTCGAGTACAAGGCGCCAGCCCAGGGCGATGACGTCTTCAAAGACTCGGGCTCTCTGACTGTCGGCATCACCGATGCCAGTGTTCCGGGCAAAACCTTCGAAAACCTCGAGCTCGGTGGTTCGGCCACTGTTCAGATTGCTGACACCGAAAGCGAAGTGATCGCGACCCTCACCGCCGACAAAACCACCGTCTCCGAAGGCGGTGAGATCACTTACACCGTTACTCTGACCAATGCCCAAGGCCTGGACGTCAAAGGCCACGGCGGTCTGACCTTCACTCTGTCGGATGGCACGAAAGTGACTGTTCCGGCTGGCAGCGCCACCGGCACCATCACCATCCATGCGCCGGACGACGTCTACGTTGGCGGTCAGCCATCGATCGTCAACAAGCTGGAGTCCGTCACTGGCGCCGATAACTTCGAGAAGCTGACCCTCGGCGACAACTCCGTCACCACCACAGTGACAGACGAACCAGGTACTGGCACTCCGGGCACCGGCAACGAAGGCGACAAGGTTTCCGTCACCATCGTCAGCAATGGCAACGTCACCGAAGCCCAGCAGCCAAGCTTCACCGTCAAAGTGAATCAGCCACTGGATCGTCCGCTGACCGTTACCCTGAGCAATGGCGACAAGGTCACCATCGCGGCGGGTCAAACCCAAGTTGAGTACAAAGCCCCAGCTCAAGGCGATGACGTCTTCAAAGACTCGGGCTCCCTGACCGTTGGTATTTCCGACGCTTCCGTACCAGGCAAGACCTTCGAGAACCTGGAGCTCGGCAGCTCGGCCACCGTGCAGATCGCTGACACCGAAAGTGAGGTTGTCGCAACCCTGACCGCCGACAAGACCACCGTGTCCGAAGGTGGCGAGATTACCTATACCGTTACGCTGACCAATGGTCAGGGCCTGGATGTTACGGGCCATGGCGGCCTGACCTTCACCCTTTCGGATGGCACCAAGGTCACCATTCCGGCGGGCAGTGCTACCGGTACGGTCACTATCACTGCTCCAGACGACGTCTACGTTGGCGGCCAGCCGTCGATCGTGAACAAGCTGGAAGGTGTTACCGGCGCAGATAACTTCGAGAAGCTGACCCTCGGCGACAACACCGTCACCACCGCAGTGACGGACGAGCCAGGCACTGGTACCCCTGGCACCGGCAACGAAGGCGACAAGGTCTCCGTCACCATCGTCAGCAATGGCAACGTCACCGAAGACCAGCAGCCGTCGTTCACTGTCAAAGTGAACCAGCCGCTGGATCGTCCGCTGACTGTCACCTTGAGCAACGGCGACAAGGTCACCATCGCGGCGGGCCAGACCCAGGTCGAGTACAAGGCGCCAGCGCAGGGCGATGACGTCTTCAAGGATTCTGGTTCGCTCACCGTTGGTATCAGCGACGCCAGTGTTCCAGGTAAGACCTTCGAGAACCTGGAGCTCGGCGGCTCGGCCACTGTTCAAATCGCTGACACCGAAAGTGAAGTCATCGCGACCCTGACTGCCGACAAGACTACTGTCAGCGAAGGCGGCGAGATCACTTACACCGTGACCCTGACCAACGCCCAAGGCCTGGACGTCAAAGGTCATGGCGGCCTGGTATTTACCCTTTCGGACGGCACCAAAGTCACCGTTCCAGCAGGCAGCGCCACTGGCACCATCACCATTCATGCTCCAGACGATGTGTACGTTGGCGGCCAGCCTTCGATCGTCAACAAACTCGAAGGCGTGACTGGCGCAGATAACTTCGAGAAGCTGACCCTCGGCGACAACACCGTCACCACCACCGTGACGGACGAGCCAGGCACTGGTACCCCTGGCACCGGCAACGAAGGCGACAAGGTCTCCGTCACCATCGTCAGCAATGGCAACGTCACCGAAGATCAGCAGCCGTCGTTCACCGTGAAGGTGAACCAGATTCTGGATCGCCCGCTGACCGTCACCCTGAGCAATGGTGACAAAGTCACCATCGCTGCGGGTCAGACCCAGGTCGAGTACAAGGCGCCAGCCCAGGGCGATGACGTGTTCAAAGACTCGGGCTCGCTCACCGTTGGGATCAGCGACGCCAGTGTTCCAGGCAAGACCTTCGAAAACCTGGAACTGGGTGGTTCGGCCACCGTGCAGATCGCTGACACCATCAGCGAAGTAGTCGCTACCCTCAGCGCCGACAAGACCACCGTCAGCGAAGGCGGCCAGGTCACTTACACCGTCACCCTGACGAACGCACAGGGCCTGTCGGTCACCGGCCACAACGGCCTGGTGTTCACCCTGAGCGATGGCACCAAAGTCACCGTGCCTGCCGGCAGCGCCACTGGCACCTTCACCATCACCGCCAAGGACGACGTCTATGTCGGCGGCCAGCCGAACATCGTCAACAAGATCGAATCGGTTAGCGGTGGTGATAACTTCGAGAAGCTGACCCTCGGCGACAACACCGTCACCACCACAGTGACGGACGAGCCAGGCACTGGTACTCCTGGCACCGGCAACGAAGGCGACAAGGTCTCCGTCACCATCGTCAGCAATGGCAACGTCACCGAAGACCAGCAGCCGTCGTTCACTGTCAAAGTGAACCAGCCGCTGGATCGTCCGCTGACCGTTACCCTTAGCAATGGCGACAAGGTCACCATCGCTGCAGGCCAGACCCAGGTCGAGTACAAGGCGCCAGCCCAAGGCGATGACGTCTTCAAAGACTCAGGCTCTCTGACTGTCGGCATCACCGATGCCAGCGTTCCGGGCAAGACCTTCGAGAATCTGGAACTGGGTGGCTCGGCCACCGTTCAGATTGCTGACACCGAAAGCGAAGTGATCGCGACCCTCACCGCCGACAAGTCCACCGTCAGCGAGGGCGGCGAGATCACCTATACCGTCACCCTGACTAACGCCCAAGGCCTGGACGTCAAAGGCCATGGCGGTCTGACCTTCACTCTGTCGGATGGCACGAAAGTGACTGTTCCGGCGGGCAGCGCCACCGGCACCATCACCATCCATGCACCTGATGACGTATACGTCGGTGGTCAGCCGTCGATTATCAACAAGCTTGAATCGGTCACTGGCGCCGATAACTTCGAAAAACTGACCTTGGGTCAGGGCGAAGTGAAAACCGATGTCGCCGATGAACCGGGCACCGGCACTCCTGGCACCGGCAACGAAGGCGACAAGGTCTCCGTCACCATCGTCAGCAATGGCAACGTCACCGAAGACCAGCAGCCGTCGTTCACCGTGAAAGTGAACCAGCCGCTGGATCGTCCGCTGACTGTCACCTTGAGCAACGGCGACAAGGTCACCATCGCGGCAGGTCAGACTCAGGTCGAGTACAAGGCACCAGCCCAGGGCGATGACGTCTTCAAGGATTCTGGTTCGCTCACCGTTGGCATCAGCGACGCTACCGTTCCAGGTAAAACCTTCGAAAACCTCGAGCTCGGTGGTTCGGCCACTGTTCAGATCGCTGATACCGAAAGTGAAGTCATCGCGACCCTCACCGCCGACAAGACCACCGTGTCCGAAGGTGGCGAGATTACCTATACCGTTACTCTGACCAACGCCCAGGGCCTGGACGTCAAAGGTCATGGCGGTTTGGTCTTCACGCTCAGCGACGGCACAAAAGTCACCGTTCCGGCTGGCAGCGCCACCGGGACTATCACCATCCATGCGCCGGACGACGTCTACGTTGGCGGTCAGCCATCGATCGTGAACAAGCTGGAATCCGTCACTGGCGCAGATAACTTCGAGAAACTGACGTTGGGTCAGGGCGAAGTGAAAACCGATGTCACCGATGAACCGGGCACCGGCACTCCTGGCAACGGCAACGAAGGCGACAAGGTCTCCGTCACCATCGTCAGTAATGGCAACGTCACCGAAGACCAGCAGCCGTCGTTCACCGTGAAAGTGAACCAGCCGCTGGATCGTCCGCTGACCGTTACCCTGAGCAATGGCGACAAGGTCACCATCGCTGCAGGCCAGACCCAGGTCGAGTACAAGGCACCGGCACAAGGCGATGACGTCTTCAAGGATTCCGGTTCGCTCACCGTTGGCATCAGCGACGCCACCGTACCGGGCAAGACTTTCGAGAACCTCGAACTGGGTGGTTCGGCCACCGTGCAGATCGCCGACACCATCAGCGAAGTAGTCGCTACTCTCAGCGCCGACAAGACCACCGTCAGCGAAGGCGGCCAGGTCACCTACACCGTCACCCTGACGAACGCCCAAGGTCTGTCTGTCACCGGCCATGGCGGTCTGGTATTCACCCTGAGCGATGGCACCAAGGTTACCGTTCCGGCGGGTAGTGCTACTGGCACCTTCACCATCACCGCCAAGGACGACGTCTATGTCGGCGGCCAGCCGAACATCGTCAACAAGATCGAGTCCGTCACCGGCGGCGACAACTTCGAGAAGCTGACCCTCGGCGACAACTCCGTCACCACCACAGTGACAGACGAGCCAGGCACTGGCACTCCGGGTACTGGCAACGAGGGCGACAAGGTTTCCGTCACCATCGTCAGCAACGGCAATGTCACTGAAGATCAGCAGCCGTCCTTCACCGTGAAGGTGAACCAGATTCTGGATCGCCCGCTGACCGTCACTCTGAGTAATGGCGACAAGGTCACCATCGCGGCGGGCCAGACCCAGGTCGAGTACAAGGCGCCAGCCCAGGGCGATGACGTCTTCAAGGATTCTGGTTCGCTCACCGTTGGGATCAGCGACGCCAGTGTTCCAGGCAAGACCTTCGAAAACCTGGAACTGGGTGGTTCGGCCACCGTGCAGATCGCCGATACCGAAAGCGAAGTCATCGCGACCCTGAGTGCCGACAAAACTACTGTCAGCGAAGGCGGCGAGATCACTTACACCGTGACCCTGACCAACGCCCAGGGCCTGGACGTCAAAGGCCACAATGGTCTGGTCTTTACGCTCTCGGACGGCACCAAAGTCACCGTTCCAGCGGGCAGCGCCACCGGAACCATCACCATCCATGCGCCGGATGACGTATACGTTGGCGGCCAGCCAGCGATCGTCAACAAGCTGGAAGGCGTCACTGGCGCTGACAACTTCGAGAAGCTGACTTTGGGTCAGAACGAAGTGAAGACGAGCGTCACCGACGAACCAGGTACCGGCACCCCAGGTACCGGCAACGAAGGCGACAAGGTTTCGGTCACCATCGTCAGCAACGGCAATGTCACTGAGGATCAGCAACCGTCGTTCACCGTCAAAGTGAATCAGCCGCTGGATCGTCCGCTCACCGTCACCCTGAGCAATGGCGACAAGGTCACCATCGCCGCGGGTCAGACCCAGGTGGAATACAAGGCGCCAGCTCAGGGCGATGACGTCTTCAAGGACTCCGGCTCCCTGACCGTCGGCATTTCCGATGCCACCGTACCGGGCAAAACCTTCGAGAACCTGGAACTGGGTGGCTCGGCCACCGTACAGATCGCCGACACCATCAGCGAAGTCGTCGCGACCCTGTCCGCAGACAAGGCCACCGTCAGTGAAGGTGGCCAAGTCACCTACACCGTCACGCTGACCAACGCCCAGGGCCTGTCGGTCACCGGCCACAATGGCCTGGTGTTCACCCTCAGCGACGGCACGAAAGTGACCGTTCCGGCTGGCAGCGCCACCGGCACCTTCACCATCACCGCCAAGGACGACGTCTATGTCGGCGGCCAGCCGAACATCGTCAACAAGATCGAGTCCGTCACCGGCGGCGACAACTTCGAGAAGCTGACCCTCGGCAGCAATACCGTCACCACCTCTGTCACCGACGAACCCGGCACCGGCACGCCGGGCTCCGGCAACCAGGGCGACAAGGTCTCCGTCACCATCGTCAGCAACGGCGATGTGAACGAAGCACAACAGCCAAGCTTCACCGTGAAAGTCAGCCAGATCCTGGATCGCCCGCTGACCGTCACCCTGAGCAACGGCGACAAAGTCACCATTGCTGCAGGCCAGACCCAGGTCGAGTACAAGGCGCCAGCTCAGGGCGATGACGTCTTCAAGGACGCAGGCTCGCTCACCGTCGGCATCACCGATGCCACCGTTCCAGGCAAGACCTTCGAGAACCTGGAGCTCGGCGGTTCGGCCACCGTGCAGATCGCCGACACCATCAGCGAAGTAGTCGCTACCCTCAGCGCCGACAAGACCACCGTCACCGAAGGCGGCCAGGTGACTTACACCGTCACCCTCACCAACGCCCAAGGCTTGTCGGTTACCGGCCACAACGGCCTGGTCTTCACCCTGAGCGATGGCACCAAGGTCACCGTGCCTGCTGGCAGCGCTACTGGCACCTTCACCATCACCGCCAAGGACGACGTCTATGTCGGCGGCCAGCCGAACATCGTCAACAAGATCGAATCGGTTACCGGTGGTGATAACTTCGAGAAGCTGACCCTCGGCAGCAATACTGTCACCACCTCTGTCACCGACGAACCTGGCGTGGGCACGCCGGGCTCGGGTAACCAGGGCGACAAGGTCTCGGTCACCATCGTCAGCAATGGCAATGTCACTGAAGATCAGCAACCGTCGTTCACCGTCAAAGTGAACCAGCCGCTGGATCGTCCGCTCACCGTCACTCTGAGCAATGGCGACAAGGTCACCATCGCTGCGGGTCAGACGCAGGTGGAATACAAGGCACCAGCTCAGGGCGATGACGTCTTCAAAGACTCGGGCTCCCTGACTGTGGGCATCACCGATGCCACCGTTCCGGGCAAGACCTTCGAGAACCTCGAACTGGGTGGCTCGGCCACCGTGCAGATCGCCGACACCATCAGCGAAGTCGTCGCTACCCTGTCCGCCGACAAGACCACCGTCACCGAAGGCGGCCAGGTGACCTACACCGTCACCCTGACCAACGCCCAAGGCCTTTCGGTTACCGGCCATGGCGGCCTGGTGTTCACCCTGAGCGATGGCACCAAGGTCACCGTGCCGGCGGGCAGCGCCACTGGCACCTTCACCATCACCGCGAAGGACGACGTCTACGTCGGCGGCCAGCCGAACATCGTCAACAAGATCGAATCGGTTACCGGTGGTGATAACTTCGAGAAGCTGACCCTCGGCAGCAATACTGTCACCACCTCTGTCACCGACGAACCTGGCGTGGGCACGCCGGGCTCGGGTAACCAGGGCGACAAGGTCTCGGTCACCATCGTCAGCAATGGCAATGTCACTGAAGATCAGCAACCGTCGTTCACCGTCAAAGTGAACCAGCCGCTGGATCGTCCGCTCACCGTCACTCTGAGCAATGGCGACAAGGTCACCATCGCTGCGGGTCAGACGCAGGTGGAATACAAGGCACCAGCTCAGGGCGATGACGTCTTCAAAGACTCGGGCTCCCTGACTGTGGGCATCACCGATGCCACCGTTCCGGGCAAGACCTTCGAGAACCTCGAACTGGGTGGCTCGGCCACCGTGCAGATCGCCGACACCATCAGCGAAGTCGTCGCTACCCTGTCCGCCGACAAGACCACCGTCACCGAAGGCGGCCAGGTGACCTACACCGTCACCCTGACCAACGCCCAAGGCCTTTCGGTCACCGGCCACAACGGCCTGGTCTTCACCCTGAGCGATGGCACCAAGGTCACCGTGCCTGCTGGCAGCGCTACTGGTACCTTCACCATCACCGCCAAGGATGACGTCTATGTCGGCGGCCAGGCACCGATCGTCAACAAGATCGAATCGGTCACCGGCGGCGACAACTTCGAGAAGCTGACCCTCGGCAGCAACACCGTCACCACCACCGTCACCGACGAGCCGAGCGGCCAGGGCGACCTGACCACCGTGGGCATCAGCGGCGACGCTTCGGTGACCGAAGGCGACACCGCGCACTACACCCTGACCCTGACCAATCCGTCCAAGACCGAGGTCACCGTCACCCTGAGCTACAGTGGCACCGCCACCAACGGCCAGGACTACACCGGTGTGGTCACCGTGAAGATTCCGGCCGGCGCCAGCACCGCCAACTTCGACATCAAGACCATTGACGACCAGCTCGTCGAAGGCTCGGAAAACTTCACCATCCAGATCAGCGGTGTCAGCGGCGGCGGCTTCGAAAACCTGCAGGTCAACCCGAGCAAGTCGAGCGTCACCACCACGATCATCGACAACGACCACATGCCGGTATCGCCAGGCGGCGCCGTCACCGGCACCGAAGACACCGACTACGTGTTCCAGTGGGGCGATTTCAAGGTCACCGACGCCGATGGCGACACTGGCCTCGGCGTGACGATCAGCAAGCTGCCGGATCTGGGCAACCTGAAGTTCTTCAACGGCACTTCGTGGGTCGACGTGTCGCTCAACCAGACCATCAGCCAGGCCGACATCGCCGCCGGCAAGCTCAAGTTCGTTCCGCTGGCCAACCAGTCGGGCGTCGACGGTTACGGTGGCAGCGGCGTGGGCAACAAGCAGGCCGACTACGCGCAGATCAAGTACAAGCCCAACGACGGCACCAACACCGGCAGCGAAGTGACCATGAAGGTCGACATCGCGCCGGTCGCCGACAGGCCTGACCTGTCGATCGGCAACAACAACGTCAACTCGATCGGCCTGACCAAGGAAACCTGGAACAGCCTCAACGGCCTGGGCAACAACGGTAACGGCATCACCGGCGACCAACTCAAGAGCGTGTTCGCCAACTCCGGCAACGCGAACAAGAGCGAGCAGGTCACGACCGTCGACACCACCGCCACCGTGACCCCGGGCACCGGCTCGAAGACCTCCGGCCTGATCTATCTGGAAGCCGGCAAAACCTACACCTTCAGCGGCACGGCCGACGACAGCCTGCAAATCGTCATTGGTGGCAAGAACGTCGCCAGCGGCACCTGGGGCAACGCCAGCGGCGCGATCACCGGCAGCTACACCCCGACCACCAGCGGCTACTACACCCTGGAGATCTACAACGCCAACCAGGCCGGCCCTGGCAGCCTGGACATCAACATCAAGGTGGGCAACGGCGCGGTCACCGACCTGAACAGCTCGACCATCCCGATGTACCCGAACGTAGGCTCCATGACCAATGCAGGCCTGACGGTTTCCGACCTGCACGGCAGCAACGGCCAAGGCTACTACGAAGGCTACAAGCTCAACGAAGGCCGCGAGAATGGCGCGCCGGTCAAGCTGGTGGGCATCAGCACCAACCTGACCGACACCGACGGTTCGGAAACCCTGAGCGTCAAGCTCAGCGGCATTCCGGCAGGTTCGGTGATCAGCGACAACGCAGGCCACAGCTTCACCGTCGGCAGCAGCGCGGTGGATGTCACCGGCTGGAACCTGGGCAGCCTGGCAATCAAGCCACCGGCCTACTACAGCGGCCAGTTCGACGTGAAGGTCAGCTCGACCTCCAGCGAAAGCGTTGGCGGCAGCACCGCGACCAACGAGGGCACCATCAAGGTCACGGTGTACCCGCAGACCTACAACACCAGCAACCTGACCTCCGAAGGCGACAACTTTGCCGGTACTGATGGCAACGATATCGTCGTCGCCGACGTGGTCGGCCTGCACGTGGTGCCAGGTCAGAACTACAACATCGCCTTCATCGTCGACACCTCGGGCAGCATGGGCTCGTCTGGCGTGGATGCGGCGAAGAAGTCGCTGGAGTCGGTATTCAAGACCCTGGCCGCCAGCGTCAAGGGCGACCAGTCCGGTACCGTGAACATACTTCTCGTGGACTTCGCCAGCCAGGTGAAATCCACGGTCTCGGTGACCCTCAACGATGCCGGCCTGCAGACCCTGCTCAACGCCCTGAAGACGCTGAACGCCAACGGCGGCACCAACTACGAGGACGCCTTCAAGACCACCGCCAACTGGTTCCAGAACCTCCAGAATGCTGGCAACACCGGCAGCAACCAGACGTTCTTCGTCACCGACGGCAAGCCGACCTACTACCAGACCAGCGAGCGCGGCAACCCGACCCTGGGCAGCACCAGCACCACGCTGGACAGCTTCCTGACTGCGAACAACTGGAAGCCAGGCAATACGATTTCCACGTACCTGAACAACACCAACTACATAACCATCGACAGCACCGGCAAGCTGACCGTCCAGACCTACTCCTGGGGCGGCTGGACCGTGACCACCAGCGGCGATGTACGTGCCGAAGGTAACGGTGGCTATGAGCTGTCCTCCCGCGCCGGTAACGGCTCCGATACCACGACCGCGACCCTGAACGACTCGACCGCCGCCTTCAAGCTGCTGTCGGGGCTGTCGCAGGTCGAGGCCATCGGCCTGAACAACGATATCAACGCCAATGACCTCAAGCCGTTCGACACCGATGGCAAGCCACAGACCAACATCGACCCGAGCAAGCTGGCCGAGGCCATCCTTGGTCACACCGAGGTCACCCAGCCAGGTAACGACACGGTCAACGGCGGTGATGGCAACGACATCATCTTCGGTGACCTGGTCACCTTCGACTCGGTCGCAGGTACCGGTGTCGATGCGATTCGCGGCTATGTCGCCAACAAGCTGGGCCTCGATGCGGGCGATGTAGATGGGCGGGCGATGCACAAGTACATCACCGAGCACTACACCGAGTTCGATGTATCGCGCAGCAACGATGGCAACGACACGCTGATGGGCGGCGATGGTGACGACATCATCTTCGGCCAGGGTGGCGACGACTACATCGACGGTGGTCGTGGCAACGACATCCTGCTCGGCGGCACCGGCAACGACACCCTGCTGGGCGGTGAAGGCAACGACATCCTCATCGGTGGTGCCGGCAACGACGTGCTGATCGGTGGCAAGGGCGATGACATCCTCATCGGTGGCACCGGTGCCGACACCTTCGTGTGGAAGGCCGGCGACCTGGGCAACGATGTGATCAAGGACTTCAAGGCCAGTGAGGGCGACCGCCTCGATCTGCGCGACCTGCTGCAGGGCGAGAAGGCCAGCACCATCGACAACTTCCTGAAGATCACCACCGTGAACGGTGAGTCGACCCTGCAGGTCAGCACCGAGGGCAAGCTCAATGCCGCCGGTGGCCTGGCCAACGCGGATGTGTCGATCAAGCTTGAGGGTGTGAACTGGTCGAACACCACGATCAACTCGTTGATCAGTGGCGCCGACCCGACCATCAAGATCGACAACTCCAACAGCTGATGCCCACGCCCCTGACGGCCTTCACCGGCCGCCAGGGGCTTGGCGCTTTCCTGCCGTCGCCTCACGGCGCATACTCGCTTGCCGGGCCCGGCAGGCCTGTTGAACTTTGCCTATGCTGCTGACAACCAAGAAGGAATCATCGTGACGAGGGTCGATGCCATGTTCTACGTGCAACGCGACGCCAACGGCCAGTTGCTGCGGGTAGAAGCAGCTGCCTTTGCCGAGTACACCGAAGCGCTGCCGGCCGACCATGCCGAAATTCAGGAATGGTTCGCCGATGACGTCGTTGAGAACAGTCTCAAGCAGCTCAAACAGAGCGATCTGGACATGATCCGTGTGCTCGAGGACCTGATCGAGGTGTTGACCGCCAAGGGCGTGTTCAGCATCACCGACCTGCCTCCCGGCGCCCAAGCAAAACTGCTCAACCGCTCCACCGCGCGCAAGGCGCTGGGAAGCCTGAACAACCTGATCGAAGAAGATGAAGAAGGCGGGTTGATCTGAAGAGTTGCTGATACCGCGCTGCTCGTTTCGCGGGTGAGTCGGGGCGCCGATCTACCCGCGAAAGAGCGGCACACTTTTACGGATCGCAACACCGTCCTTATTTCCAGGGCGCGGGCTCGCCCACCAACTGCCCCTGAATCCCCTGCACACCCATCTCGCGCAACACCTGCAGCTCGCCTTCGGTCTCGACGCGCTCAGCAATCAACGGCAGGTCGATGCTGTGCGCCGCCCCCTGGATCGCTTCGATGAACAGCCGCTTGTGCCGCTCCTGGTCGATGCTGCGGATATAACCGCCATCGATCTTCAGGTACGCCAAGCCCAGGTGAGCCAGGTTGCCGATCATGCTGAAGCGCCCGCCGAAGCGCTGCAGCGCCAGGCCGAAGCCGAGCTTGTGCAAATGGCGGGTCAGTTTTTCCAGCTGTGCCTGTTCTGGCAGTTGCTCCTCGCCGATCTCGAAGGTCAACCTCGGCCCCAATGCTGCATGCTGCCCCAGCAGTTCGTAGACTCGCTGCAATGCTTTGGCATCGGCCAGGGTGGCGGCAGACAGGTTCAGCGCCAGCGACTCACCATGCTGCTGCAGATGCCGCAACACCTTCTCCAGCACCAGCAGGTCGAGCCGTGGCATCCAGCCGAAACGCTCGAGCCACGGCAGGAAGCGCCCTGCGACAAGCGCCTCGTCCTGTCCGTCGTACAGGCGCGAAATCACTTTGTAGTGCAGGACTCGCTCTGGCGCATGGCAGTCCACCACGGGCTGGAAGAACAGTTGGAACTGCCCCTTGTCCAGAGCCTGGTCAAGACGTGAATGCCAGGCGTGATGGCTGTCGGCAGCCTGGGCAGCAGCGCCCTGCTCCAGGCAGACCCAGCCTGGCTCCGGTTGGCTCTCGGCCAGTGCCAGCGCCTCGTCAGCCAGCTTCAACAGGGCTTGCGGTGCGTCCCCAGGGCTGAACGGCGCCAATCCGATACACGCCACCGGGTCGACATCGCTGGCACCTGTCACATGCAGGCTCTGCAAGGTCGCCTCGAGGGCCTGTGCCAGTTGCACCGCCTCTTCATGCACCATGCCCGGTGCCAGAACAGCAAACTCGCCACCGCGGCTGCGGGTGATGAGGTCCTTGGTTTCCGGATAGCTGGCGCATGTGCGCCGCAGCTGCTCGCCCACCGCCTGCAACAACTGGTCGGTGCGCTGACCACCCAGGCGGGCGTTGAGGCCGGCCAGATCCTGCACCCGCAGCAATAGCAGATAACCGGCTCGGGCCTCTTCGAGGTTGCTGACACGCGTGTTCAACTGCATTTCGAAGTAGCGCCGGTTGGCCAGCCCCGTGAGGCTGTCCTGGTACGACTCGCTGCGCAGCTTTTCACTGCGCTCGGCCTGTTCGGTGAACAGTGCCTTGAGCTTCTCGACCATCTGGTTCATCGCCTGCACCACCCGACGCAATTCTGGCGTGCGCGGCAGCTCTGGCAGGCTGAGGAACTCACGGCGGGCGATGGCGTGGGACTGCGCCACCATGTAGTCCAGCGGCCGCAGTTGGCGGCGCAGCAGCAGTGCACCCAGCACCGCACTCACCACGCCGCACAGCAGCAACCAGCCCAGGCTGCCCAGCGCACTCTGCCAGAGCTTGGCCAGAGCGAACATCGGGTGGCTGATGACCTCGACCCGCGCGGCCTGCTGCCATCCCCGGCTGACAATGGCATCGCCGCCGGCCGGCTCAAGCCCGATCAGGCCGATGAACCAGCCTGGCACCCCATTGCTGTCCGGCTCGGCATGACGCTCGACCAGGACGGCGTTGGAGTCCAGGTCGATGACCTTGATGCTCGAGTAATAACCACTGTCGAAGATCGAGCTGACCATCAGCTCGACCATTGCCGGATCATCGATGTTGGGTGTGAGCGACAAGGCCAGCGCCGTCGCCGCGTCCTGGGCGTGGGAGCGCAGCTGGTTGACGTACTGGCTGCGCGAACTCTCCAGGCTGACCATGAAGCTGCCACTGAAGGCGATGGCCAGGAGCAGGCATATGGCAAGCAACAATTGTTTGAACAGTGACATCTGTGCTCCTCAATAAACCGGTTCGGCCGGGAACCCTTCGGCCTGCATTTTCTTCAGCACGTCCTGCCAGCGTGACAGGCGCTTGGTGTCGCCGACCTTCTTGTTGCCGCCGGCGCCGGTCAGCCACAAACCCTCGCCATTGAAGGCATAGACCGGCAGCAGGTCGTTGCGCTGGCTGGCCGGCTTGATCGCGTCCATCAGGCTGTCCAGCACCAGCGGCTGGGCCTGTGGGCTTGAATAATAGGTCAGGACCATGTGCGCCCGGTTCAGGCGCAACGCCTTGACGTAGGTGATACGCAGTTTTTCGGCGGGCACCCCCATGCGGCGCAGGCTGAAATACTTGGCGATGGCGTAGTCCTCGCAGTCGCCGGCGCCCTTGATCAGCGACTGGACCGGCGTGGCCCAGTAATCGACTTCATGCCACAGGTCGATGTCCTCGACATAACGCAGCTGCTTGTTGAAGAACAGATTGACGACCTGCAGTTTGTCCAGCTCGCTGCCCTGGTTCTGGGTGGCCATCAGGTTCTGCCAGGCGTCGATACGCCCCTGCCCTGGGCCAAGCGGACCGTACAGCTGTTGCGCGCGACGGCTGATCTGGGCGAAATCCCAATCCGCATGCAGGCCGCCCAGCAGCAGGCAGCCAAGCAGTACGGCGAGGCCGAGGCGACGCACGGCCAAATTGAGCATTCCAGGTATCGCCACTGCGAACACCCATCCAGACCAGTCGAAAGCAGCGATGGTGCGGCTTGCCGGGGGAAAAGACAATGGCACCTTACAATCACGGTGCGCTTGAAAAAGCGTAGGAGGTTACGATCATCGAGCCAGGAAAAGTCCGACTTCCTTTGCTCGATGACTTCATTCACGATAGCCGCAGTCCATCGGCCGCAGGCGTCCGTCACCGCGGTTTGACAAGCCATCACCCCGCTGGCTAGGGTTATTGGATCCAATCATCGCAATCATCGAGGCAGACTCCGCGTGGCCGAGAAAACCAGATTCCTCAGCTCCGTGCTGGGTAACGAGCAGGTGCCAGCACACCTGGCCCGCAGCGTGATCGAAGAGCGTCTGCGCAGCGCCATTGTCGATGGCCGGCTGCCTCCTGGCACTGCCTTGCGCCAGCAGGAGCTCGCTGGCCTGTTCGGGGTCAGCCGCATGCCGGTACGCGAGGCGCTGCGCCAGCTCGAGGCGCAATCACTGCTCAAGGTGGTGATGCACAAGGGCGCCGTGGTCGCACCGCTGATCGACGAGGATGCCGTCGACACCTACGGCCTGCGCGTTCTGCTCGAGACAGAAGCGCTGCGCCAGTCGATTCCCCACCTGGACGCAAGCGACATCGCCCTCGCCCGCAGCTATATCCAGCAACTGGAAAACGAGACGCGCCACGCCGAAATCGGACGCCTTAACCGCCTGTTCCACATGACGCTGTACAGCAAGGCGCACAACCACAAGTTGCTGCGCATGATCGAGATCGAACTCAACGAAGAGGAGCGTTTCCTGCGCTTCCACCTGTCGTCGATGGGCCTGGGAAAGCTGACTCAGGACGACCACATCGCACTGGTGGACGCGGCCAGCGACAAGTTGGTCGACCAGGCCATCGACGTGCTGGAAAGGCACCTCAATACGGCATCCCGCACCATCAGGAACTACCTGAACAGCCAAGCCGCCAGGTGAATCACCCGCTGACACAGCCACAAGCCGTGTCAGCCATGAAGCTCCGTTACCGAACGGAGCGAAGGACAGACAGTGCACGTCCAGAAACCATCGGTAACAGAGCACTCCGGGCAACCCCCAAGAACCCGTCTCATCTGCCTTGCCTGCAGCCAGGAGCACCTGGAGCAATACCGCGCCTGGTCCCATGCCCTGAGCGACCATATCGAACTGGTAGCGGTGGATGTCAGACGCCATGCCGAATGCAGCCCGTGTAATCCGCTGCAAGGCCCCTCCGCCCTCGCCCGAACCGTGGCCAAGTACCTGCATCCCTACCTTGAAGGGCCCCATGCCCTTTTTGGTCAGCGCCTGGGCGCCCACATGGCGTTCGAGCTGGCCCAACTCGCGGAACGCGAATACCCCGAGCAGACCCGCCATTTGTTTGTTTCCAGCTGTGACAGCCCAAGGGTCGCCGAGCCTGCTGCCAGCGCGAATGCCATACGGATACCGGTGACGGTGCTCTACCCACCTGGAACACTCCCCGAAATGCTTGGCTGGCACGCCTTCGTCCGGCGCGAACTGGAGCTCATCGAGCTGCCCGAGCACAGCGTTGACAAGTCATATCAAGACCAAAGACTCGTCAGAATCTTCAACACGCATCTTGGCTTGCTGGGCTTCTAAGCACGCATCTCCCCCTCTTGAGGTCATTGTTTCCCCCGATACGCTGCCGATGACCATGGCAGCGCGAGTCGTTTGAGCCCACTCTAGTCGCGCTGCGACTGCTGATCGTCCATCCCGGGCCCGGTCGTATGCCTTCCATTTACCCGCAGAAGGAGCCCGACACCGGGGCAAGGGCCGCGTGGCGATCAGCCGCCCCTCAACAGTGGAATATCCTCGCACTCCCATTCACCAGTGCTTCGAGTGAGGCATTCACTCAACTTCGTTTTCTGATGATTAATTATCGGAAGGGGCCTGTCTTGCCAAAATAAAATATTCAAAATGTTTTATTCGGATCACTATTAATGAAATTTTTTAAATATTAAAAATATTTCAAAAACCATTTGCGACAAACTTTAATGTTGTTCTAACTTTTATATCGCCGGCACCCACCACGGCTTGACTCCACACAAGCCAGATGAATCAAGGGGCGGCCATTATCCCTGAGACTGTTCAGCCATCGAGTATATGTCGAGGCCCGCGTTCGCCCGATGTATTTCAGAGGCTGCAACTTATCGGGAAAACATGCCAACTTTCGCACAATGGATATTACTCATGAGCACATTGAAGCGCACACTTGCCAGTCATAAAGCCACGCTCGCACGACATCCACTCTTTTCAGAAATCGACACCGTTGAAACCTTGCAACGCTTCATGGAAACCCATGTTTTCGCGGTGTGGGACTTCATGTCGCTGACCAAGCGCCTGCAACGGGAACTGACCTGCGTAAGCCTGCCCTGGCTTCCACCTGCAGACCCCGCCGCTGCCCGGCTGATCAACGAGATCGTGCTCGGCGAAGAGTCTGATGACTGCCCGCAGCACGGCCACTACAGCCACTTCGAACTGTACCTGGACGCCATGCGCGAGGTCGGTGCCAGCACCCAGGCCATCGAACGCTTCGTCCACCTGCAACAACAGGGGCTCGACTACGCCACCGCCCTGCAGCGCTGCGGCGCCAGCGAGGCAGCCAGGCACTTCGTCGTCGACACACTGGACGTGGCACTCAACGCGCCTGCCCATCGCGTGGCAGCAGCCTTCCTGCATGGCCGCGAAAGTGTCATTCCGGCGATGTTCCAGCAGATCCTCGACGAGTGGGGCATCGGCCAGGCGCAGGCCCCGACCTTCCGCTATTACCTGCAGCGCCACATCGAGGTCGACGCCGAAGATCACGGCCCGGCCGCCGAAGCGCTGCTGGCGCGCCTGGTGAACGATGACCCGCAACGTCAGCACGAGGTGTACGAAGCCGCCATCGCCGCTGTCCAGAGCCGCACCGCGTTGTGGGACCGTCTGCGCGCCTCGCTGCAGGTAGCCGCCAGCGAGGTCACGCCATGAATGCGCTCGAATACCGCTCCTTCGCCGACGCATGGGAGGAGCGTGCCACCATCCGCACCCGCCCGCGGCGTCGGATCGAGGACGACCAGCGGCTGATCTACCCGCTCAGCCGCCAACCATTGGTGCAAAGCGCTACCTTCCAACGGGCTTGCCCACACCTGCGTGATTTCGTGCTGGTGCAGAGCCTCTACAAGTTCATCAACGACGTGGTGATCTTCGAGACCGAGATCGTCGACCGCACGGCCCGGCGGATTGCCAAGGACCGCTTCACCGTGCGTTTTCCCTTCGCCTGTCGCTACGACGCAATGACCGTGGTGGTCGACGAGGACTACCACGCGCTGGTGGCCATGGACTTCCTGCAGCAGACCATCGCCCTGACCGGCCTCGAGCCGATCGCCCTGCCTACAGAGATCGAACTCAGCCGTGCGATCCCCTCTGCACTGGCACAGGTGCCAGAAGCGCTGCGGGACGCCCTTGAGCTGATCTGCGTCGGCATCGCCGAAAACACTCTGACCGACGATGTCGCCGCCTTTGCCCGCGATGACACGGTCAAGCCTTCGGTGAAGGGGCTGATGGCCGATCACCTGCTCGACGAGGGTCGGCATTCGAGCTTCTGGGCGCGTCTGACGCGGATCTATTGGCAAGGCGCGCCGGAGGTCGATCGCCAGATGATCGCCCAGGTGCTGCCCGTGTTCCTGGGCCAGTACCTGACCAACGACATCCAGCAGGCCTTCGACTTCAACCTGATCGAGGCGTTGCCAGTCAACGAAACACTGCGCCAGTCGCTGCGCGAAGAAGTGCTCGGCCTGGCCTATCCGATCAACCACCAGCATCCGTTGCTGGGCAACATCCTGCGCTTCTTCCGCAGCAGCTCGATGCTCGAGTCGCCTTGCGTGCTGGAAGCCCTGCGCGGCTACCTGCCCTGAGGAGATCCGCATGCGACGTCTCGACATACTATTGGTCGGCCACAGCCTCGCGCTGCGCAACCTGGCCCGGATACTCGACGAGCAGGGCCACGGCACCCTGCTGGCCGGTACACCCTCGGCGCTACGCCAGGCCCTGGCCAGCCATCACTCTCTGGTTCTGGAAGACGGCAGCCTGGTGCTGTGCACCAGTGACTGGGCCCTCCTGGGGGAAACGCCGTTGCTCAGGATCCGCCTGGGCACCAGCCACGGCGACACCCTGCCACACCTGGAACTGCTGTGCTGGTGCGCCAGTGCCACGGCTGCGCGCCTGATCAGCCGGGTATCATTGGTCGCACCCTCCTCAGGCAATGGCCAGCAACTGCGTGAAGATGCCGTGCGAGCTTTGGAGGAGCAGGTCACCCATCAGGTCGCCTGCCTCGCCCGCGATCCGCAACACCTGAGCGAAACGTGCACCGTCGAGCCTGGCCTACAGATGCGTGAGCACGGCCTGGATTGGCTGCAAACGCTGGCCTACCGTCATCCGTTCAACCGCTCCCAGCGCGCAGACCTGCTGGTATCGAGTGAAGTCGGCTTGATGGAGGGCCTGGAGCAGCCTCTGCGCCAGTACGCGCAGAAACCGGCGCTGAACCGCGATGGCCAGCGCAGCAGCTATCACGACCTGCACGCTCTCGCCGTGACCTTGCAACGGGCACTGTTGCCATTACTGCCTGATCAGGACGATCAGCCTGTGGTGGTGGGCGTGTGCCTGGCCAAGTCGTCGGCACTCTATGCCAGCGTGCTGGCGATATTGGGTTGTGGCGCAATCTACCTGCCACTGGACCCGACGACGCCCACAGAGCGTCGCCAACGTATCCTGCAGGACTCCGGGGCGCGGGTACTGCTGCATGACGGCCAGCCACATGCCGGACTGGCCCTGCTGGATGTGCGCACGCTGCAGGCGGCCACTGACAGTTGCCTGCCCTCGCTGGTCCTGCGGCAAGGGACAGCAGAGCGGGCCTGCGTGGCGATCTACACCTCTGGCACCACCGGCCAACCGAAAGGCGTGTTGCTCAGCCAGCGCAACCTCACCCACTTCATCGCCTGGTATCGCGAGCATGTCGCGCTGGATGCGCACAGCCGGGTGCTGCAGTTCTCAACCATCGGCTTCGATGCCTCGCTGCTGGATATCCTGCCGACCTTCGCCTGCGGCGCGGAACTGATCATTCCCAGCGATGACCAGCGCCGTGATCCGCAGCTACTGGTGCAACTTATCCACAGCCAGGCCGTGAGCCATGCGTTTCTGCCGCCAGCACTGCTGAGCATCCTCCCGCCTGATGAACCGCTTGGCCTGCGCCACCTGATCACCGGAGGCGATGTCTGCGAGCCCCAGGTCATCGCGCGGTACAGCGAACAATGCCGGATGCACAACATCTATGGCCCAACCGAAACCACGGTATTGGCGACTACTCGCATCTGCGCTGCCGGTGACAGTAATCGCAACCTGGGGGTGCCGATCGCCAATACTCAGGTGCTGATCCTGGACGACGATTTGCAGCCGGTCACTCAGGAGACGCCCGGAGAACTGTACATCTGCGGCCCGGGGGTCGGGCTGGGGTATCTCAACAATCCAGAACTGACCGCCGAGCGTTTCATCGCACTCGACTTGCCCGACGGCCGTTCGCTGCGTACCTACCGTACAGGTGACATTGGCAAATGGACCGCACAGGGCATCGAGCTGTGCGGGCGACGCGACAATCAAGTGAAGATCCGTGGATTTCGCGTAGAGCCGGAAGAAATCGAACACTGCCTGCGCAACAGCGGCCTGTATGCACAGATCGCGGTGGTGATCGATGCCCAGCGCCGCGTGCTGGCTTTCGCTGCGCAGCCGACAAGCCATCAGGCCGACACTGCACTGCGTCAGCATGCTGAGCGGCATCTGCCCGACTACATGCGTCCGGGGTTCTACCAGGTGTTGGAGCAGATGCCCTACACCGCTAACGGCAAGGTCGACCGCCTGGCGTTGCGGGCACTGCCACTGACGTTGCCAGCGGCACAGCGAGTAGCACCCAGCACACCAACCGAGCAGCGTCTGCTGGGGCTCTGGAGTGGACTGCTGGAACTGGACCAGGCGGATATTTCCGCCGACGACAGCTTCTTCAGCCTGGGTGGACATTCGATCCTGCTGTCGAGGCTGCTGCTGGAGGTGCGCCAGGCCTTCGGCCGCGGCGTGGCGATCAATCGCTTCATCGAACAGCCGACGCTACAGCGCCTGGGTGCGTTGCTCGACGGTGACGCTGCCGCACTGGACAGTTCACTCGAACGCCTAGAGCAGGACGCCAACCGTGACTTGAACCTTCAGGTACTGCCCCTGCAGGCCATGGGAGATGTGCACAAGGTCATCGTCACGGGCGCCAACAGCTTTCTCGGCGTGCATCTGGTCGAAGCACTGCTCGGCTGGGGGGCCACGGAGGTGGCGTGCCTGGTACGTAGCAACACAACCCAGACGGCCACTGAACGCTTCAGACAGGCGTTGGCAGACAATCAGCTGAGCCTCGATGATGAGCGCGTGCGGGTATTCGACGCGGACCTGCGCCGTCCTCGGCTGGGGTTGAGCGACGCGGACTACGACGATCTCGACCTGAACTACGGTGCACTGGTGCACAACGCCGCCCAGGTCAATCACGTACTCGACTACCAGGCCCTGGCCAGCGACAACATCGAACCGCTGTTCGAGTGCCTGCGCCTTTGCGAAGGGCGGCGCAAGAAGGTCTTCAACTTCGTCTCGACGCTCTCTGCGTGTAGCGCAATGGACAGCGACGGCCGCGTGCTGGAGCAAGGCCCCGTGTCGACTCCGCCGATCTACATCCGCAACGGCTACAACCTGAGCAAATGGGTCGGCGAACGTATTCTCCAGCGGGCGCGGGAAGCAGGGGTACGGGTAAATCTGTTCCGCCCCGGCAATATCAGCTTCGACAGCCGCAATGGCGTATGCCAGCCCCAGCGCAATCGCTTGATGCTGATGCTCAAGGGCTCACTGCAGCTGGGCCAAGTACCACGACTGGAGATCGATTTCGACCTCATGCCGGTGGACTTCCTTGCCCGCTTCATCGCCTTCCACAGCAGCAGGCACCACCCCGCGCAATGCGTCTTCAACCTGCACAACCCCGAACCGCTGCGTTGGCAAGACTACCTGGCCGCGTTCCGCGAGCAGGGCCACCACTTCGAGCTGGTCGAGGTGGAGCAGTGGCAAGGCCAGTTGAGTCGGGTAGATCGCGACAACGCGCTGTTCGATGTCCTGGGCTTTTACCTCGACGGCTTCGAGGAAGACATCGGCGATATCTCCAGCATCGAGCACGGTAATGCCCGCGAGGGCGTTCGGCGCATGGGTGTCTGCTACCCGGCCAAGGACGCGCAGTTGCTGCGTCGCGGCTGCCGCTACCTGAGCGCTATCGGCTTTCTCTGATTCCTTCGATTCATCCACAACAGGAGCAACATCGCATGCAAACACTCAAACCCGACACGCTGATCCGTAATCCACAAGGCTGCCTGGTGGTATCCAGCGTGGACATTGCAGCTCCGGCGGAGGCGGTATGGAACATCGTTGGCAACTTCGCTGGCTTCCCGGTGTTCATCCCCGCTTTGGCCCACATCGACATGACTGGGAGCGGCGTACGTTCGGTGCGCAAGAAACTGTTCAAGGACGGCAATGTGGTCATCGAGCAGTTGAACTCGCGAGACGAGCAGACAATGCAGATGACATGGAGCCTGATCTACACCAGCCTGAATATCGGCAACCTGTGGGCTGCGATGCAGGTCGAGGCGCTGGATGCGCATCGCAGCCGTGCGGTCTGGACTATCCAGGCCGAACCTTGGGAAGGCGGCCCGGAGGCATTGCCAGGCTTCCAGGCATTTCTCCAGGGCTTTGCCGATGAGGCGATGGCGAACGTGCGCAATCTGCTGAGCTGAAGGCGGATAACCCAGGCCGCTGTTGTGGGAAGTGCGCTGACCACAGCAGCGGTTTTTCATGGACGCCAGAAAGACAAAACCCCTACCTGCTCACGCAGATAGGGGTTTTGCGAAATGAATCTTGACGATGACCTACTCTCACATGGGGAAACCCCACACTACCATCGGCGATGCATCGTTTCACTGCTGAGTTCGGGATGGGATCAGGTGGTTCCAATGCTCTATGGTCGTCAAGAAATTCTGTGTGCTGGCCCGTCTCAAGGACGTGCCTGCGAATCTCTGTACTCTCTACTTAAAGACAAAACCCCTACCTGCTCGCGCAGATAGGGGTTTTGCGAAATTAATCTTGACGATGACCTACTCTCACATGGGGAAACCCCACACTACCATCGGCGATGCATCGTTTCACTGCTGAGTTCGGGATGGGATCAGGTGGTTCCAATGCTCTATGGTCGTCAAGAAATTCGGTTGCCAGTGCGTCCTTGCAGACACGCCAGCCAATTCGGATATGTGATCTTTGTGGGTCGCTTCGAACTTTCGGTTCGTTTCGTCTTCACCACCACAATCTGCAAGGCAGATTGCTTGGGTGTTATATGGTCAAGCCTCACGGGCAATTAGTATTGGTTAGCTCAACGCCTCACAGCGCTTACACACCCAACCTATCAACGTCGTAGTCTTCGACGGCCCTTTAGGGGATTCAAGATCCCAGTGAGATCTCATCTTGAGGCAAGTTTCCCGCTTAGATGCTTTCAGCGGTTATCTCTTCCGAACATAGCTACCCGGCAATGCCACTGGCGTGACAACCGGAACACCAGAGGTTCGTCCACTCCGGTCCTCTCGTACTAGGAGCAGCCCCTCTCAAATCTCAAACGTCCACGGCAGATAGGGACCGAACTGTCTCACGACGTTCTAAACCCAGCTCGCGTACCACTTTAAATGGCGAACAGCCATACCCTTGGGACCGGCTTCAGCCCCAGGATGTGATGAGCCGACATCGAGGTGCCAAACACCGCCGTCGATATGAACTCTTGGGCGGTATCAGCCTGTTATCCCCGGAGTACCTTTTATCCGTTGAGCGATGGCCCTTCCATACAGAACCACCGGATCACTAAGACCTACTTTCGTACCTGCTCGACGTGTGTGTCTCGCAGTCAAGCGCGCTTTTGCCTTTATACTCTACGACCGATTTCCGACCGGTCTGAGCGCACCTTCGTACTCCTCCGTTACTCTTTGGGAGGAGACCGCCCCAGTCAAACTACCCACCATACACTGTCCTCGATCCGGATCACGGACCTGAGTTAGAACCTCAAGGTTGCCAGGGTGGTATTTCAAGGATGGCTCCATGAGAACTGGCGTCCCCACTTCAAAGCCTCCCACCTATCCTACACAAGCAAGCTCAAAGTCCAGTGCAAAGCTATAGTAAAGGTTCACGGGGTCTTTCCGTCTAGCCGCGGATACACTGCATCTTCACAGCGATTTCAATTTCACTGAGTCTCGGGTGGAGACAGCGCCGCCATCGTTACGCCATTCGTGCAGGTCGGAACTTACCCGACAAGGAATTTCGCTACCTTAGGACCGTTATAGTTACGGCCGCCGTTTACCGGGGCTTCGATCAAGAGCTTCGCTTGCGCTAACCCCATCAATTAACCTTCCGGCACCGGGCAGGCGTCACACCCTATACGTCCACTTTCGTGTTTGCAGAGTGCTGTGTTTTTAATAAACAGTCGCAGCGGCCTGGTATCTTCGACCGGCATGGGCTTACGGAGCAAGTCCTTCACCCTCGCCGGCGCACCTTCTCCCGAAGTTACGGTGCCATTTTGCCTAGTTCCTTCACCCGAGTTCTCTCAAGCGCCTTGGTATTCTCTACCTAACCACCTGTGTCGGTTTGGGGTACGGTTCCCAGTTATCTGAAGCTTAGGAGCTTTTCTTGGAAGCATGGTATCAACCACTTCGCACTCTAAAGAGCGCTCGTCATCAGCTCTCGGCCTTGAAATCCCGGATTTGCCTAAGATTCCAGCCTACCACCTTAAACCTGGACAACCAACGCCAGGCTGGCCTAACCTTCTCCGTCCCTCCATCGCAATAACTGGAAGTACAGGAATATTAACCTGTTTTCCATCGACTACGCTTTTCAGCCTCGCCTTAGGGACCGACTAACCCTGCGTCGATTAACGTTGCGCAGGAAACCTTGGTCTTTCGGCGTGCGAGTTTTTCACTCGCATTGTCGTTACTCATGTCAGCATTCGCACTTCTGATACCTCCAGCAAGCTTCTCAACTCACCTTCACAGGCTTACAGAACGCTCCTCTACCGCATCACCAAAGGTGATACCCGTAGCTTCGGTGCATGGTTTGAGCCCCGTTACATCTTCCGCGCAGGCCGACTCGACTAGTGAGCTATTACGCTTTCTTTAAAGGGTGGCTGCTTCTAAGCCAACCTCCTAGCTGTCTAAGCCTTCCCACATCGTTTCCCACTTAACCATGACTTTGGGACCTTAGCTGACGGTCTGGGTTGTTTCCCTTTTCACGACGGACGTTAGCACCCGCCGTGTGTCTCCCATGCTCGGCACTTGCTGGTATTCGGAGTTTGCATCGGTTTGGTAAGTCGGGATGACCCCCTAGCCGAAACAGTGCTCTACCCCCAGCAGTGATACATGAGGCGCTACCTAAATAGCTTTCGAGGAGAACCAGCTATCTCCGAGCTTGATTAGCCTTTCACTCCGATCCACAGGTCATCCGCTAACTTTTCAACGGTAGTCGGTTCGGTCCTCCAGTCAGTGTTACCTAACCTTCAACCTGCCCATGGATAGATCGCCCGGTTTCGGGTCTATACCCAGCGACTAAAGCGCCCTATTAAGACTCGCTTTCGCTACGCCTCCCCTATTCGGTTAAGCTCGCCACTGAATATAAGTCGCTGACCCATTATACAAAAGGTACGCAGTCACCTAACAAAGTAGGCTCCCACTGCTTGTACGCATACGGTTTCAGGTTCTATTTCACTCCCCTCTCCGGGGTTCTTTTCGCCTTTCCCTCACGGTACTGGTTCACTATCGGTCAGTCAGTAGTATTTAGCCTTGGAGGATGGTCCCCCCATATTCAGACAAAGTTTCTCGTGCTCCGTCCTACTCGATTTCACTGGCAAGAGACTTTCGTGTACGGGGCTATCACCCACTATGGCCGCACTTTCCAGAGCGTTCCACTAATCTCAAACCAGCTTAAGGGCTGGTCCCCGTTCGCTCGCCACTACTAAGGGAATCTCGGTTGATTTCTTTTCCTCAGGGTACTTAGATGTTTCAGTTCCCCTGGTTCGCCTCTTGTACCTATGTATTCAGTACAAGATACTCAGCTTATGCTGAGTGGGTTCCCCCATTCAGAGATCTCTGGATCACAGTCTGTTTGCCGACTCCCCAAAGCTTATCGCAGGCTACCACGTCTTT
>NZ_JBLUPZ010000019.1:0-90864 GCF_048068255.1 Pseudomonas sp. NY15374 | reverse complement strand
AGAGTAGGTCATCGTCAAGATTCATTTCGCAAAACCCCTATCTGCGCGAGCAGGTAGGGGTTTTGTCTTTCTGGCGTTCGCCAGATCTCATCGCTCCCCCGCGCCGACACCGCGCACGCCACGGGACACATCGGCGCCCTCCCTTTCTCGCGGGGATATCCCTGCCCTTTTCCTATGCAATCCAGCAGCCCGTGGCTATCATGCCAGCCTTATTCCAAGTCGAGACTGGCATGCTGAAGTTGTTGAATCTCCTCAAGGATGGCCGATTTCATTCTGGCCAGGCCCTGGGGGAAGCCATGGGGGTAAGCCGCAGTGCTGTGTGGAAGCAGCTGCAGCACCTCGAAAGCGAGCTGAACCTCACCATTCACAAGGTGCGTGGTCGTGGATACCAGCTCGCTACGCCATTGAGCCTGCTCGAGGCGTCGGCGATTGCTGCATTCACGCAGGGTGAGCAATGGCCTGTTCTTGTCCATGACTCGATAGATTCGACCAATGCCGAGGCCCTGCGTCTGATTGGGAAGGGGCAAGCAGCTCCCTTCCTGGTGCTCGCCGAGCGCCAGAGTGCTGGTCGTGGTCGGCGCGGCCGACACTGGGTCAGCCCGTTCGCTGAGAATCTCTATTACAGCCTGGTGCTCCGGGTAGAGGGTGGCATGCGCCAGCTCGAGGGGCTGAGTCTGGTCGTTGGCCTCGCGGTAATGCGCACGCTGCATACGTTCGGTGTAAAGGGAGCGGGGCTGAAATGGCCCAATGACGTTCTTGTCGCTAACAAGAAGATTGTCGGCATTCTTCTGGAGCTGGTTGGCGACCCCGCGGATGTCTGTCACGTCGTGCTAGGTGTCGGCATCAATGTGAACATGCAGAGCAATGATCAGGTCGACCAGCAATGGACATCGATGCGTCGGGAGACTGGCGATCTCATTGATCGCAATCGTCTGGTTGCGCAGTTGAACCAGCAATTGCAGCATGAGCTTTCACGCCATCGTCGCTATGGTTTCGCTGCTTTCCAGGAGGAATGGGAGCAGGCGCATCTGTGGCAGGGGCGCAAGGTCTCGCTGATCGCCGGCAATCAGACGGTCGATGGCATTGTGCTGGGTGTGGACGGGCAGGGCGGTCTACGCATGGATGTCGAGGGTGTGGAGAAGAGCTTCAGTGGTGGAGAGCTCGGGTTGAGGTTGCGCGATGATTCTTGAGCTCGATTGCGGTAATAGCTTTATCAAGTGGCGTGTGATTCATGCTGCGGATGCCACCATTGTGGGTGGCGGTATCGTCGATTCGGATCAGGCGCTGCTGGCCGCTGTCGGAGGGCTGGCTGCCGCGCGCCTGGCGGGTGCACGGATGGTCAGCGTGCGCAGCGAGGAAGAAACCGATGCGCTGTGCGAGGCGATCAGGCAAGCCTTCGCTGTTGACGTGCAGGTTGCGCGTCCTGTCATTGAAATGGCGGGAGTACGCAATGGCTATGAAGATCATGAGCGCCTGGGCATGGATCGCTGGCTGGCCGCCCTCGGTGCATTCCACCTGGCCAAAGGGGCTTGCCTGGTGATGGATTTTGGCACAGCCGCCAAGGCGGACTTCGTGGCGGCGGATGGTCAGCACCTGGGTGGATATATCTGTCCGGGGATGCCTCTGATGCGTAGTCAGCTGCGGACCCATACCCGCCGTATTCGTTATGACGATGCCTCGGCCGAGCGAGCATTGAGCAGTCTTGAGCCCGGGCGCTCCACGGTCGAGGCAGTCGAACGTGGGTGCGTGCTGATGCTGCAGGGGTTCGCCCGTACGCAGATCGATCAGGCGCGCGCGCTGTGGGGTAATGAGTTCAGCGTCTTCCTCACGGGAGGCGATGCGCCCCTGGTCCAGGTGTCTGCACCTGGCGCGCGGGTTGTACCGGACCTGGTCTTTGTTGGCCTGGCGATGGCCTGCCCCTTGAGTTGAGGTGCCTATGCGTTGGTTGTTTCTGCTGTTGGTAGTGCTAAATGCCGTCTATTACGTGTGGCACCAGCAGGAGGCGCCGGTACGGGTCAAGGAAGTTGCACCCCTTTCCCTCTACAAGGGAAGTCAGCAGGAGATCCGCCTGCTTCGGGAGACGGGAGCGGCGGCTCTCGCCAGACGCAGGGATGAATGCCTGGTGGTGGGGGGATTTACCGGGCAGGATGAGCTCTTGGCCTTGCGCCAGCGGTTGCTGAGCCTGGATATCGCCGCTCAGCCCGTGCAGGGGCAGTTGGCTGGCGCGGACGGCTTCTGGCTCAAGGTCAGCCCTGATAGCGAGCGTTTGCTGGATGAGGCGGTCATTGCCAGTCTTTCCAGTGATTTCAAAGACTTAAAACATAAAATTATTTTCTGCCAGGGTATTGCAACTGGCGAATAGCTTGATAGAATGGCGCCCGCTTCGCAGGGAACACCGCTCAGGTGGTAGTACCGGAAGCATAGTCAAAGCAGCTAACTTTCAGATTTAATTGAAAAAAATGCTTGACTACAGGCCGGCAGGTAAATAGAATGCCCGCCACGTCTGGAGGGATTCCCGAGCGGCCAAAGGGGACGGACTGTAAATCCGTTGCGAGAGCTTCGAAGGTTCGAATCCTTCTCCCTCCACCAGTTTTAGCGAGAGCTGCAAGCTCCGCGGGTATAGTTTAGTGGTAGAACCTCAGCCTTCCAAGCTGATGATGCGGGTTCGATTCCCGCTACCCGCTCCAAGTTTGCTGTTTTGGCACAAAGAGTTTCGCTCTTGTAGCTCAGTTGGTAGAGCACACCCTTGGTAAGGGTGAGGTCAGCGGTTCAAGTCCGCTCAAGAGCTCCATATAAACAAGGCAGATATGAAAATATCTGCCTTTGTTTTATCAGCGTAGTGACTATTTCTTCTGCGGAGGACTGTATCGATGGCTAAGGAAAAGTTTGATCGTTCCCTTCCCCACGTTAACGTCGGCACTATCGGCCACGTTGACCACGGTAAGACCACTCTGACCGCAGCTCTGACTCGCGTCTGCTCCGAAGTTTTCGGTTCGGCAGTCGTTGAGTTCGACAAGATCGACTCGGCTCCGGAAGAAAAAGCGCGCGGTATCACCATCAACACCGCTCACGTCGAGTACAACTCGAACATTCGTCACTACGCTCACGTTGACTGCCCAGGTCACGCTGACTACGTGAAGAACATGATCACCGGTGCTGCCCAGATGGACGGCGCGATCCTGGTTTGCTCGGCTGCCGATGGTCCGATGCCACAAACCCGTGAGCACATCCTGCTGTCCCGTCAGGTAGGCGTTCCGTACATCGTGGTCTTCCTGAACAAGGCTGACCTGGTAGACGACGCTGAGCTGCTGGAACTGGTCGAGATGGAAGTTCGCGACCTGCTGTCCACCTACGACTTCCCAGGCGACGACACTCCGATCATCATCGGTTCGGCTCGTATGGCGCTGGAAGGCAAAGACGACAACGAAATGGGCACTACCGCTGTCAAGAAGCTGGTAGAAACTCTGGATGCCTACATCCCTGAGCCAGTTCGTGCCGTCGACCAGCCGTTCCTGATGCCGATCGAAGACGTATTCTCGATCTCGGGTCGTGGTACCGTTGTTACCGGCCGTATCGAGCGTGGCATCGTTCGCGTTCAGGATCCGCTGGAAATCGTTGGTCTGCGTGACACCACCACCACCACCTGCACCGGTGTTGAGATGTTCCGCAAGCTGCTGGACGAAGGTCGTGCTGGCGAGAACTGCGGCGTTCTGCTGCGTGGTACCAAGCGTGACGACGTTGAGCGTGGCCAGGTTCTGGTCAAGCCAGGTTCGGTCAAGCCGCACACCAAGTTCACCGCAGAAGTCTACGTTCTGTCGAAGGAAGAAGGCGGTCGTCACACTCCGTTCTTCAAAGGCTACCGTCCTCAGTTCTACTTCCGTACCACTGACGTGACCGGTAACTGCGAACTGCCGGAAGGCGTTGAAATGGTAATGCCAGGTGACAACATTCAGATGACTGTCACCCTGATCAAGACCATCGCAATGGAAGACGGTCTGCGCTTCGCCATCCGTGAAGGCGGTCGTACCGTCGGCGCCGGCGTCGTAGCGAAGATTATTGAATAAGTAGTTGATTTATCTAAATCAGGCCGGCATAATGGCCGGCCTGATACAGCGTTACAGGTCAGTAGCTCAATTGGCAGAGCGACGGTCTCCAAAACCGTAGGTTGGGGGTTCGATTCCCTCCTGACCTGCCATTCACCTCGGTGTGATTGGCTTTCTTCTTACAGGATCCTCCCCGATGACTCCCAAAACTGAAGCCCAAGAATCGCGTTTTGATCTGTTCAAGTGGCTGGCTGTAGTTGCATTGGTTGTCGTAGGTGTCGTGGGTAATCAGTATTACTCCGCCGCTCCTATCCTGTATCGCGTTCTCGCGCTGCTCGCCCTGGCAGCTGTCGCAGGCTTCGTTGCTCTGCAGACTGCGAAGGGTAAGTCGTTCTTTACGCTGGCGAAGGAAGCTCGTACCGAGATCCGTAAAGTCGTGTGGCCAACCCGCCAGGAGACTACCCAGACTACGTTGATCGTGGTGGCTGTGGTCCTCGTGATGGCGCTGCTGTTGTGGGGTCTGGATTCCCTGCTCGGCTGGTTGGTTTCCTTGATTGTTGGCTAAGGGTGTCTCGTGGCTAAGCGTTGGTATGTTGTGCATGCTTACTCGGGTTACGAGAAGCATGTCATGCGCTCCCTCATCGAGCGCGTAAAGCTGGCAGGCATGGAAGACGGGTTTGGCGAGATTCTCGTTCCGACCGAAGAAGTCGTCGAAATGCGCAACGGCCAGAAGCGCAAGAGTGAGCGTAAATTCTTCCCGGGCTATGTCCTGGTGCAGATGGAAATGAACGAAGGGACTTGGCACTTGGTCAAGGATACCCCTCGCGTCATGGGTTTCATTGGTGGTACCGCGGACAAGCCCGCGCCGATCACCGATAAAGAGGCAGAAGCTATTCTGCGTCGCGTTGCCGACGGCAGTGACAAGCCGAAGCCGAAGACGCTGTTCGAGCCGGGTGAAGTGGTTCGCGTCATTGACGGTCCATTCGCCGACTTCAACGGTAGCGTCGAAGAGGTTAACTACGAGAAGAGCCGTCTGCAGGTCGCAGTGCTCATTTTCGGTCGCTCTACTCCGGTAGAGCTTGAGTTCAGTCAGGTCGAGAAGGTCTAACTGAGCGACGCATCCCATACCCCGCAGCCCTATGTGCTGCGGGGTTTTGTCGTCACTGGGATAAAACGCAAGTCATCCGGGGAGCCACCAGGCGTTCGAACCCGATTTTGGAGTAGCTCATGGCTAAGAAGATTCAGGCTTACATCAAGCTGCAAGTAAAGGCCGGCCAGGCCAACCCAAGCCCACCCGTTGGTCCAGCACTGGGTCAACACGGTGTGAACATCATGGAATTCTGCAAGGCCTTCAACGCCCGTACTCAGGGTCAAGAAGCCGGTCTGCCGACTCCTGTGATCATCACTGTTTACAGTGACCGTAGCTTCACCTTCGAAACCAAGAGCACCCCTGCCTCGGTTCTGCTGAAGAAAGCTGCTGGCCTGACCAGTGGTTCGGCCCGTCCGAACACCGTCAAGGTCGGTACCGTCACCCGCGCTCAGCTGGAAGATATCGCCAAGGCAAAACAGGCTGATCTGACCGCCGCTGACCTGGATGCAGCTGTACGCACCATCGCTGGCTCTGCCCGCAGCATGGGCCTGAACGTGGAGGGTGTGTAATGGCTAAGCTGACCAAGCGTCAAAAGGCAATCGCCGAGAAAATCGAAGCAGGCAAGGCCTATAACTTCGAAGAGGCCGCTACCCTGCTGGCTTCGCTGCCGGCTGCCAAATTCGTCGAGTCGTACGACATCGCCGTAAACCTCGGTGTTGACCCGCGTAAATCCGACCAGGTCGTTCGTAGCGCTACTGTGCTGCCGCACGGCACTGGCAAGACCGTACGCGTTGCTGTCTTCACCCAGGGTCCAGCTGCCGAGGCCGCTCTGGCTGCCGGCGCTGACCGCGTAGGTATGGACGATCTGGCTGCCGAAATGAAAGGCGGCGACCTGAACTATGACGTCGTCATCGCATCCCCGGATGCCATGCGCGTTGTCGGTCAGCTGGGTCAGGTTCTGGGTCCTCGTGGCCTGATGCCTAACCCGAAAGTCGGTACCGTGACCCCAGACGTAGCCACTGCCGTGAAAAACGCCAAGGCTGGTCAGGTTCGCTACCGTACCGACAAGAACGGTATCATCCATACCTCCGTTGGCAAGATCGGCTTCGAAGCCGACAAGCTGAAGGAAAACGTTGAAGCCCTGATCGCTGATCTGAAGCGTATCAAGCCGGCTTCCTCGAAAGGTATCTACGTCAAGCGCGTTACCCTGAGCACCACCATGGGCCCAGGTCTGATCATCGATCAGAGCTCGCTGAACGTGTAATGCAAAGTCGGCGCGGTCTCTCGAGCGCGCCGACTGCAACAAGATTGGGGTCCCTGCCTGGCGGGGGCTATCCAAGACCGTAGGCGACGCAAGTCTTAAAACACAAGCCTACGCAGATGGTGCTCCCGATTCGCTCGCGAATCAGACACCAAAACGACATCCGGCCTCGGCCAGATGAAACGGTAGAAACCAGGAGTAAACCCGTGGCAATTAAACTCGAAGACAAGAAGGCCATCGTCGCTGAAGTCAACGAGGCTGCCAAAGTCGCTCTGTCCGCTGTCGTGGCCGATGCCCGTGGTGTGACTGTAGGCGCAATGACCGGACTCCGTAAAGAGGCTCGTGAAGCTGGCGTATACGTGCGTGTCGTACGTAACACCCTGCTCAAGCGCGCTGTTGCTGACACTGAATTCAGTGTCCTCAACGACGCCTTCACCGGCCCTACCCTGATTGCGTTCTCCAACGAACACCCGGGCGCTGCTGCCCGTCTGTTCAAGGAATTCGCCAAGGGTCAGGACAAGTTCGAGATCAAGGCAGCTGCGTTCGACGGCAAGTTCCTTGCCGCTAACCAGATCGACGTGCTGGCAACCCTGCCAACTCGCGACGAGGCTATCGCACAGCTGATGAGCGTAATCCAAGGTGCAACCAGCAAACTGGCTCGTACCCTGGCAGCTCTGCGCGACCAGAAAGAAGCCGCTGCTGCCTAAGGCGGCGTAGCTTCTCTCGAAATCAAACGTTTAATTTGATGGCCGTGTAAGGCTGTCCCCCAATACAGGAATTCATAGTCATGTCTCTGACTAACGAGCAAATCATCGAAGCAATCGGCCAGAAAACCGTTCTGGAAATTGTTGAACTGATCAAAGCAATGGAAGAAACCTTCGGTGTTACCGCTGCTGCCGCTGTTGCCGCTGGCCCAGCTGCTGCCGCCGCCGTTGTTGAAGAGCAGACCGAGTTCAACGTTGTCCTGGTTGAAGCCGGCGACAAGAAAGTGAACGTCATCAAAGCCGTTCGCGAACTGACCGGTCTGGGCCTGAAAGAAGCCAAAGAGAAAGTCGATGGCGCTCCTCAGGTTGTAGCTGAAGGCGTTTCGAAAGAAGCCGCTGAAGACGCTAAGAAGAAGCTGGAAGAAGCTGGCGCTAAAGTCGAGCTGAAGTAATTTCGACTTTGCGACTGCAGCCTGAGCGTCAAGCGTAGGGCTGATGGCTGGTGGCCTGTGCCACCGGCCTTTTTCCGTTATTGGTGGCCGATCATGTCGGCCCCGATAATGAGCTGCAAGACACCCATGTGGGTGGCGCAAACCAAGGGGTTTGCACGATTTTCTGGCTGCTCCCGCCGGGAGAAGCCAAACAAGCAGGTGACCAAGCTGGGGAACGCTGATGGCTTACTCATACACTGAGAAAAAACGTATCCGCAAGGACTTTAGCAAGTTGCCGGACGTCATGGATGTGCCGTATCTCCTGGCCATCCAGCTGGATTCGTATCGCGAATTCCTGCAGGCGGGAGCATCCAAGGATCAGTTCCGCGACGTCGGTCTGCATGCGGCCTTCAAATCGGTATTCCCGATCATCAGCTACTCCGGCAATGCTGCCCTGGAGTACGTAGGCTATCGCCTGGGCGAGCCTGCCTTCGATGTGAAGGAATGTGTCCTGCGTGGCGTGACCTTCGCGGTCCCACTGCGGGTCAAGGTGCGCCTGATCATCTTCGACAAGGAATCGTCGAACAAAGCGATCAAGGACATCAAAGAGCAAGAAGTCTACATGGGTGAAATTCCCCTGATGACTGAGAACGGTACCTTCGTTATCAACGGTACCGAGCGTGTGATCGTTTCCCAGCTGCACCGTTCGCCTGGTGTGTTCTTCGACCACGACCGTGGCAAGACTCACAGCTCCGGCAAGCTGCTGTACTCCGCTCGCATCATTCCTTACCGCGGCTCCTGGCTCGACTTCGAGTTCGATCCGAAGGACTGCGTGTTCGTCCGTATCGACCGTCGCCGCAAGCTGCCGGCCTCCGTACTGCTGCGCGCGCTGGGCTACAGCACCGAAGAGATCCTGGACACCTTCTATACCACCAACGTGTTCCACGTTTCCGGTGAGAAGCTGAGCCTGGAGCTGGTTGCCCAGCGTCTGCGCGGTGAAGTTGCGGTAATGGACATCACCGACGAGACCGGCAAGGTCATCGTCGAGCAAGGCCGCCGTATCACTGCGCGCCACATCAACCAGATCGAGAAAGCTGGCGTCAAGCAGCTGGACGTTCCGCTCGAGTACATGATTGGCCGTACCACTGCCAAGGCCATCGTGCACCCGGCAACTGGTGAAATCCTGGCCGAGTGCAACACCGAGCTGACCACCGATCTGCTGGTCAAGATCGCCAAGGCCCAGGTCGTCCGCATCGAGACCCTGTACACCAACGACATCGATTGCGGTCCGTTCATCGCCGACACGCTGAAGATCGATACCACCAGCAACCAGCTGGAAGCGTTGGTCGAAATCTATCGCATGATGCGTCCAGGCGAGCCACCAACCAAGGACGCCGCCGAGACCCTGTTCAACAACCTGTTCTTCAGCGCCGAGCGTTACGACCTGTCCGCCGTAGGCCGCATGAAGTTCAACCGTCGTATCGGTCGCACCGAGATCGAAGGTTCGGGCGTGCTGAGCAAGGAAGACATCGTCGATGTACTGAAGACCCTGGTCGACATCCGTAACGGCAAGGGTATCGTCGACGACATCGACCACCTGGGTAACCGTCGCGTGCGTTGTGTCGGCGAGATGGCCGAGAACCAGTTCCGCGTTGGCCTGGTGCGCGTCGAGCGTGCGGTCAAAGAGCGTCTGTCGATGGCCGAAAGCGAAGGCCTGATGCCGCAGGACCTGATCAACGCCAAGCCGGTTGCGGCGGCGGTGAAGGAGTTCTTCGGTTCCAGCCAGCTCTCGCAGTTCATGGACCAGAACAACCCGCTCTCCGAGATCACCCACAAGCGTCGTGTCTCCGCGCTCGGCCCTGGCGGTCTGACCCGTGAGCGCGCCGGCTTCGAAGTCCGTGACGTACACCCGACCCACTACGGCCGCGTGTGCCCGATTGAAACGCCGGAAGGTCCGAACATCGGTCTGATCAACTCCCTGGCGGCCTACGCCCGCACCAACCAGTACGGCTTCCTGGAAAGCCCGTACCGTGTGGTGAAAGAGGGTGTGGTCACCGACGACATCGTGTTCCTGTCGGCGATCGAAGAAGCTGATCACGTCATCGCCCAGGCTTCGGCTGCGATGAACGAGCAGAAGCATCTGATCGACGAGCTGGTAGCGGTCCGTCACCTGAACGAATTCACCGTCAAGGCGCCGGAAGACGTCACCCTGATGGACGTTTCGCCGAAGCAGGTTGTTTCCGTTGCTGCCTCGCTGATTCCGTTCCTCGAGCACGACGACGCCAACCGTGCGTTGATGGGTTCGAACATGCAGCGTCAGGCTGTACCGACCCTGCGTGCCGACAAGCCGCTGGTAGGTACCGGCATGGAGCGCAACGTCGCCCGTGACTCCGGCGTCTGCGTCGTGGCTCGCCGTGGTGGTGTGATCGACTCGGTCGACGCCAGCCGTATCGTCGTGCGTGTAGCTGACGACGAAGTCGAGACCGGTGAAGCAGGTGTGGATATCTACAACCTGACCAAGTACACCCGTTCGAACCAGAACACCTGCATCAACCAGCGCCCGCTGGTGAGCAAGGGTGATGTGGTTGCGCGTGGCGACATCATGGCTGACGGTCCGTCCACCGATATGGGTGAACTGGCACTGGGCCAGAACATGCGCATCGCGTTCATGGCGTGGAACGGCTTCAACTTCGAAGACTCCATCTGCCTGTCCGAGCGTGTGGTCCAGGAAGACCGCTTCACCACGATCCACATCCAGGAACTGACCTGTGTGGCTCGTGACACCAAGCTTGGCCCAGAGGAAATCACCGCGGACATCCCGAACGTGGGTGAGGCTGCGCTGAACAAGCTGGACGAAGCCGGTATCGTCTACGTCGGTGCCGAGGTCGGCGCCGGTGACATCCTGGTCGGCAAGGTCACTCCGAAAGGCGAGACCCAGCTGACGCCGGAAGAGAAACTGCTGCGTGCGATCTTCGGTGAGAAGGCCAGCGACGTCAAAGACACTTCCCTGCGCGTGCCGACCGGCACCAAGGGCACCGTCATCGACGTACAGGTCTTCACCCGTGATGGCGTCGAGCGCGACAGCCGCGCCCTGGCCATCGAGAAGATGCAGCTGGACGAGATCCGCAAGGACCTCAACGAAGAGTTCCGCATCGTCGAAGGCGCGACCTTCGAGCGTCTGCGTTCGGCTCTGAACGGCCAGGTGGTCGACGGTGGTGCGGGCCTGAAGAAAGGCACCGTGATCACTGACGACGTACTGAACGGTCTGGAGCACGGCCAGTGGTTCAAACTGCGGATGGCCGAAGATGCACTGAACGAGCAGCTGGAAAAGGCTCAGCAGTACATCGTCGATCGTCGCCGTCTGCTGGACGACAAGTTCGAAGACAAGAAGCGCAAGCTGCAGCAGGGCGATGACCTGGCTCCAGGCGTACTGAAGATCGTCAAGGTCTACCTGGCAATCCGCCGTCGCATCCAGCCGGGTGACAAGATGGCCGGTCGTCACGGTAACAAGGGTGTCGTCTCGGTGATCATGCCGGTAGAAGACATGCCGCACGACGCCAACGGTACTCCGGTCGACGTCGTACTGAACCCGCTGGGCGTACCTTCGCGTATGAACGTCGGTCAGATTCTCGAAACCCACCTGGGCCTGGCGGCCAAAGGTCTGGGCGAGAAGATCGACCGCATGATCGAAGAACAGCGCAAGGCAGCCGAGCTGCGTACCTTCCTGACCGAGATCTATAACGAGATCGGTGGTCGTCAGGAAAACCTCGACGAGTTCTCCGACGCAGAGATCTTCGCCCTGGCCAACAACCTCAAGAAAGGTGTGCCGATGGCGACGCCTGTCTTCGACGGTGCCAAGGAGCGTGAGATCAAGGCCATGCTGAAGCTGGCCGACCTGCCAGAGAGCGGCCAGATGGTGCTGTTCGATGGCCGTACCGGCAACAAGTTCGAGCGTCCTGTGACCGTTGGCTACATGTACATGCTCAAGCTGAACCACTTGGTGGACGACAAGATGCACGCGCGTTCCACTGGTTCCTACAGCCTGGTTACCCAGCAGCCGTTGGGTGGTAAGGCGCAGTTCGGTGGTCAGCGTTTCGGGGAGATGGAAGTGTGGGCGCTGGAAGCATACGGCGCGGCATACACCCTGCAAGAAATGCTCACAGTGAAGTCGGACGACGTGAACGGCCGTACCAAGATGTACAAGAACATCGTGGATGGCGATCACCGTATGGAGCCGGGCATGCCCGAGTCCTTCAACGTGTTGATCAAAGAGATCCGTTCGCTCGGTATCGATATCGATCTGGAAACCGAATAACACGTGACGCGAAGGGGAGTGGGGCTGGTATAGCCCACTTCCTGCTCCGCCAGGAGGAAAGGCCTTGAAAGACCTACTGAATTTGCTGAAAAACCAGGGTCAAGTCGAAGAGTTCGACGCCATCCGCATCGGTCTGGCGTCGCCTGAAATGATCCGTTCGTGGTCGTTCGGTGAAGTTAAGAAGCCGGAAACCATCAACTACCGTACGTTCAAACCTGAGCGTGACGGCCTGTTCTGCGCCAAGATCTTTGGCCCAGTCAAGGACTACGAGTGCCTGTGCGGCAAGTACAAGCGCCTCAAGCACCGCGGTGTGATCTGCGAGAAGTGCGGCGTTGAAGTTGCCCTGGCCAAGGTTCGTCGTGAGCGCATGGCGCACATCGAACTGGCCTCGCCGGTCGCCCACATCTGGTTCCTGAAGTCGCTGCCGTCCCGTATCGGCCTGCTGATGGACATGACCCTGCGTGACATCGAGCGCGTGCTCTACTTCGAGAGCTACGTGGTGATCGATCCAGGTATGACCACCCTCGAGAAGGGTCAGCTGCTGAACGACGAGCAGTACTTCGAAGCGCTGGAAGAGTTCGGTGACGACTTCGACGCCCGCATGGGTGCCGAGGCTGTTCGCGAGCTGCTGCACGCGATCGACCTGGAGCACGAGATTGGCCGTCTGCGTGAAGAAATTCCGCAAACCAACTCGGAAACCAAGATCAAGAAGCTGTCCAAGCGCCTGAAGCTGATGGAAGCTTTCCAGGGCTCGGGCAACCTGCCTGAGTGGATGGTCCTGACCGTCCTGCCAGTGCTGCCGCCGGACCTGCGTCCGCTGGTTCCGCTGGATGGTGGCCGCTTTGCGACCTCCGACCTGAACGACCTGTATCGTCGGGTGATCAACCGTAACAACCGTCTGAAGCGCCTGCTCGATCTGTCGGCGCCGGACATCATCGTGCGCAACGAAAAGCGCATGCTGCAGGAAGCAGTCGATGCCCTGCTCGACAACGGCCGTCGCGGTCGCGCCATCACTGGCTCGAACAAGCGTCCGCTGAAGTCGCTGGCCGACATGATCAAAGGTAAGCAAGGTCGCTTCCGTCAGAACTTGCTCGGTAAGCGCGTGGACTACTCCGGTCGTTCGGTAATTACCGTAGGTCCGACCCTGCGTCTGCATCAGTGCGGTCTGCCGAAGAAGATGGCCCTCGAGCTGTTCAAGCCGTTCATTTTCGGCAAGCTGGAAATGCGTGGTCTGGCGACCACCATCAAGGCGGCCAAGAAGATGGTCGAGCGCGAGTTGCCAGAGGTCTGGGACGTTCTCGCCGAAGTCATCCGCGAACACCCCGTCCTGCTGAACCGTGCACCGACGCTGCACCGTCTGGGTATCCAGGCGTTCGAGCCGGTGCTGATCGAAGGCAAGGCGATCCAGTTGCACCCGCTGGTCTGTGCTGCGTACAACGCCGACTTCGACGGTGACCAGATGGCCGTTCACGTGCCGCTGACCCTGGAAGCCCAGCTCGAAGCGCGCGCGCTGATGATGTCGACCAACAACATCCTGTCGCCAGCCAACGGTGAGCCGATCATCGTTCCTTCGCAGGACGTCGTACTGGGTCTGTACTACATGACCCGCGAAGCCATCAACGCCAAGGGCGAAGGTCGCGTGTTCGCCGACCTGCAGGAAGTCGACCGCGTATTCCGCGCCGGCGAGGCTGCCCTGCACGCGAAAATCAAGGTCCGTATCAACGAGACCGTGAAAGACCGTGATGGCAGCGTCACCAAGAACACCCGTATCGTCGACACCACCGTTGGCCGTGCGCTGCTGTTCCAGGTCGTTCCGGCAGGTCTGCCGTACGACGTGGTCAACCAGCCCATGAAGAAGAAGGCGATCTCCAAGCTGATCAACCAGTGCTACCGCGTGGTTGGTCTGAAAGAGACCGTGATCTTCGCGGACCAGCTGATGTACACCGGTTTCGCTTACTCGACCATTTCCGGCGTCTCGATCGGTGTTAACGACTTCGTTATCCCGGACGAAAAAGCCCGCATCATCGGTACTGCCACCGATGAAGTGAAGGAAATCGAGAGCCAGTACGCCTCCGGCCTGGTTACCCAGGGCGAGAAGTACAACAAGGTCATCGACTTGTGGTCGAAGGCGAACGACGAAGTGTCTAAGGCGATGATGGCCAACCTCTCGAAAGAGAAGGTCATCGACCGTGAGGGCAAGGAAGTCGAGCAAGAGTCCTTCAACTCGATGTACATGATGGCTGACTCGGGTGCGCGGGGTTCCGCTGCACAGATTCGTCAGCTGGCTGGTATGCGTGGTCTGATGGCCAAGCCGGACGGCTCGATCATCGAGACGCCGATCACTGCGAACTTCCGTGAAGGTCTGAGCGTACTGCAGTACTTCATCTCGACCCACGGTGCTCGTAAAGGTCTGGCGGATACCGCACTGAAGACTGCGAACTCCGGTTACCTGACTCGCCGTCTGGTAGACGTGGCGCAGGATCTGGTCGTGACCGAGATCGACTGCGGCACCGACCAGGGCCTGTTGATGACGCCGCACATCGAAGGTGGCGACGTTGTAGAGCCGCTGGGTGAGCGTGTTCTGGGTCGTGTCATCGCCCGCGACGTGTTCAAGCCTGGTACCGAGGACGTCATCGTTCCTGCTGGCACCCTGGTCGACGAGAAGTGGGTCGAGTTCATCGAGCTGAACAGCATCGACGAAGTGATCGTGCGTTCGCCGATCAGCTGCGAAACCCGCTACGGCATCTGCGCCAAGTGCTACGGTCGTGACCTGGCTCGTGGTCACCAGGTGAACATCGGTGAAGCTGTCGGCGTCATCGCTGCACAGTCGATCGGTGAGCCGGGTACCCAGCTGACCATGCGTACCTTCCACATCGGTGGTGCTGCAAGCCGTACCTCGGCTGCCGACAGCGTCCAGGTGAAGAACGGCGGTATGGTACGTCTGCACAACCTGAAGCAGGTCGAGCGTGCCGATGGCAACCTGGTCGCGGTATCGCGTTCCGGCGAGCTGGCCATTGCCGACGAGTTCGGTCGTGAGCGTGAGCGCTACAAGCTGCCTTACGGTGCCGTGATCTCGGTCAAGGAAGGTGAGAAGGTCGAAGCTGGCGCCATCGTCGCCAAGTGGGACCCGCACACCCACCCGATCGTTACCGAGCTGAAAGGTACCGTGACCTTCGTGGGCATGGAAGAAAACATCACGATCAAGCGCCAGACCGACGAACTGACCGGCCTGACCAACATTGAAGTCCTGGACGTCAAGGATCGCCCTGCTGCTGGCAAGGAAATCCGTCCGGCCATCAAGATGGTCGACGCCAACGGCAAGGATCTGTACCTGCCTGGTACCGACGTACCGGCTCAGTACTTCCTGCCAGCCAACGCCCTCGTCGGTGTGGCTGACGGTGCCCAGATCGGCGTCGGTGACGTTATCGCGCGTATCCCGCAAGAAACGTCGAAGACCCGTGACATCACCGGTGGTCTGCCGCGCGTTGCCGACCTGTTCGAAGCGCGTCGTCCGAAGGAAGCGTCGATCCTGGCTGAAGTCAGCGGTACCATCGCGTTCGGTAAAGAGACCAAGGGCAAGCGTCGCCTGGTCATCACGCCGACCGACGGCAGCGATCCGTACGAAGAGCTGATTCCGAAGTGGCGCCACCTGAACGTCTTCGAAGGCGAACAGGTAAACCGCGGCGAAGTCATCTCCGACGGTCCAAGTGATCCGCACGACATCCTGCGTCTGCTGGGTGTCAGCGCGCTGGCGAAATACATCGTCAACGAGATCCAGGACGTTTACCGTCTGCAGGGCGTGAAGATCAACGACAAGCACATCGAGACCATCCTGCGCCAGATGCTGCGCAAGGTCGAGATCAGCGAGTCGGGCGATTCCAGCTTCATCAAGGGCGACCAGATGGAGCTGACCCAGGTACTGGTAGAGAACGAGCGTCTGGCTGGCGAAGACAAGTTCATCTCCAAGTTCACCCGTGTCCTGCTGGGTATCACCAAGGCGTCGTTGTCGACCGAGTCGTTCATCTCCGCGGCTTCCTTCCAGGAAACCACCCGCGTACTGACCGAAGCGGCGGTAACCGGCAAGCGCGACTACCTGCGCGGCCTGAAAGAGAACGTGGTCGTGGGTCGTCTGATCCCGGCCGGTACCGGTCTGGCGTACCACAGCGAGCGCAAGCGTCGCCGTGATGCCGACAAGCCGCTGCGTGTGAGCGCCAGTGAGGTGGAAGCCGCACTGACCGAAGCGCTGAACTCCAGCGGTAACTAAGAAGAGGCGGGGCCCCGGCCCCTTCCTCCCGACTCTCGGTGACATGATTTGTTGCCGATGATCGGGCAGGAAGGGTCGGGGCCTTGTCTTGACTGGGTGCAAGATCCTCTTTAGACTTTTGTACCCTTAAATTTGGTGAGGCTCCGTCTCGCCAATTTTTGGCTTTCTTGCAAGACAATAGAGTCGCAAGACAATCAGTGGAGCTAGTAGATGGCAACTATCAACCAGCTGGTACGTCAGCCGCGCAAGCGTTCGGTCGAGAAGTCCGACGTTCCTGCGCTGCAGAACTGCCCGCAGCGTCGTGGCGTGTGCACCCGTGTGTACACCACCACGCCGAAAAAACCTAACTCGGCACTGCGTAAAGTATGCCGTGTGCGTCTGACCAACGGTTTCGAGGTTTCCTCGTACATCGGCGGTGAAGGCCACAACCTGCAAGAGCACAGCGTCGTCCTGATCCGTGGCGGCCGTGTAAAAGACTTGCCAGGTGTTCGTTACCACACCGTTCGCGGCTCTCTGGATACTTCGGGCGTCAAAGGCCGTAACCAGGGCCGTTCGAAGTACGGTACCAAGCGTCCGAAGTAATCGGTCGTTTGCAGACATCCATTTATTTGAGTCGATAAGAGTAAGGTCGGGCAGGGGTCGAAGACCCGCGTCCCGGGCTAACCTGAAGACCGTTTGAGGGCTTATCATGCCAAGACGTCGTGTAGCAGCAAAACGTGAGATCCTTGACGATCCGAAATACGGATCTCAGATCCTCGCCAAGTTCATGAACCACGTGATGGAAAGCGGCAAGAAGGCCGTAGCCGAGCGCATCGTTTACGGTGCCCTGGATACTGTCAAAGCACGCAAGAACAGCGACCCCCTGGAAATCTTCGAGAAAGCTCTCGACGCCATCGCTCCGCTGGTCGAAGTAAAGTCCCGTCGTGTCGGCGGTGCCACTTACCAGGTTCCGGTTGAAGTTCGTCCATCCCGTCGTAACGCTCTGGCAATGCGCTGGCTCGTAGACTACGCCCGCAAGCGCGGCGAGAAGTCGATGGCCCTGCGCCTGGCCGGCGAGCTGCTGGATGCTGCCGAAGGCAAGGGTGCTGCAGTCAAGAAGCGTGAAGACGTGCACCGTATGGCCGAAGCCAACAAAGCGTTCTCGCACTACCGCTTCTAATTCAAGCATCAATCATTTTGCGAGGGCTTTATGGCTCGTACTACAGCAATTAACCGCTACCGTAACATTGGTATCTGTGCCCACGTTGACGCGGGCAAGACCACCACTACCGAGCGGATCCTGTTCTACACAGGTCTGAGCCACAAGATGGGCGAGGTGCATGATGGCGCCGCGACCACCGACTGGATGGTGCAGGAGCAGGAGCGCGGTATCACCATTACCTCCGCTGCCGTTACCACCTTCTGGAAAGGCTCCCGTGGTCAGTACGACAACTACCGCGTAAACGTCATCGATACCCCCGGCCACGTTGACTTCACCATTGAAGTAGAGCGTTCGCTGCGTGTACTCGACGGCGCGGTCGTCGTGTTCTGCGGTACTTCCGGCGTTGAGCCTCAGTCCGAAACCGTATGGCGTCAGGCCAACAAGTACGGCGTTCCACGTGTTGTCTACGTGAACAAGATGGACCGTGCCGGTGCCAACTTCCTGCGCGTTGTCGGTCAGATCAAGAACCGCCTGGGTCACACCCCGGTTCCGGTCCAGCTGGCCATCGGTGCTGAAGATGACTTCCAGGGTCAGGTTGACCTGATCAAGATGAAGGCCATCTACTGGAACGATGACGACAAAGGCACCACCTATCGCGAGGAAGAGATTCCTGCCGAGCTGGTGGACCTGGCCAACGAATGGCGCAGCAATATGGTCGAGGCTGCTGCCGAGGCCAACGAAGAGCTGATGAACAAGTACCTCGAAGAAGGTGACCTGTCCGTCGAAGACATCAAGGCTGGTCTGCGCGCCCGTACCCTGGCGAGCGAGATCGTTCCTGCTGTCTGCGGTTCCTCGTTCAAGAACAAGGGCGTTCCCCTGGTTCTCGACGCCGTCATTGACTTCCTGCCTGCGCCAACCGAGATCCCTGCGATCAAGGGTATCCACCCTGATCTGATCGACGTGCCGAAGGATGAAGTCACTCCAGAGCAGTACGACGAGCGTCCTGCTGACGACAACGAGCCGTTCTCGGCCCTGGCGTTCAAGATTGCCACCGACCCGTTCGTGGGTACTCTGACCTTCGTTCGCGTCTACTCGGGCTTCCTGACCTCCGGTGACTCCGTCATCAACTCGGTCAAGGGCAAGAAAGAGCGCGTTGGTCGTATGGTGCAGATGCACGCCAACCAGCGTGAAGAGATCAAAGAAGTACGCGCTGGCGACATCGCTGCTCTGATCGGTATGAAGGACGTCACCACCGGTGACACCCTGTGCAACGCCGACAAGCCGATCATCCTCGAGCGTATGGACTTCCCTGAGCCGGTAATTTCGCTCTCCGTAGAGCCGAAAACCAAGGCTGACCAGGAGAAGATGGGTATCGCTCTGGGCAAGCTGGCCCAGGAAGACCCGTCGTTCCGCGTCAAGACCGACGAAGAAACCGGCCAGACCATCATCTCCGGTATGGGTGAGCTGCACCTGGACATCCTCGTTGACCGCATGAAGCGCGAGTTCAACGTCGAGTGCAACGTCGGCAAGCCGCAGGTTTCGTACCGCGAGAAGATCACCAAGTCCAACGTCGAGATCGAAGGCAAGTTCGTTCGTCAGTCGGGTGGTCGTGGTCAGTTCGGTCACTGCTGGATCCGTTTCTCGGAGCCGGACGTGGACGAGAAAGGCAACATCACCGAAGGTCTGGTGTTCACCAACGAAGTCGTTGGTGGTGTGATTCCTAAGGAATTCATCGCCCCGATCCAGAAGGGTATCGAAGAGCAGATGAAAAACGGCGTTGTTGCCGGCTATCCGCTGCTCGGCCTGAAGGCTACGGTATTCGACGGTTCGTACCACGACGTCGACTCCAACGAAATGGCGTTCAAAATCGCCGCTTCGATGGCGACCAAGCAGCTGGCCCAGAAGGGCGGTGGCGTGGTGCTTGAGCCGATCATGAAGGTCGAAGTTGTAACCCCGGAAGACTACCTGGGTGACGTGATGGGTGACCTGAGCCGTCGTCGCGGGATGATCCAGGGTAATGAAGACTCGGTGTCCGGCAAGGTAATCACTGCTGAGGTACCGCTCGGAGAGATGTTCGGTTACGCGACCGACGTTCGTTCCATGTCTCAGGGTCGCGCAAGCTACTCCATGGAATTCTCCAAATACGCCGAAGCTCCGTCGAACATCGTCGAAGCACTCGTTAAAAAACAAGGCTAATCCCCTTTAGGCAAGAGGTTCACTGTCGTGGCTAAAGAAAAATTTGATCGTTCCCTTCCCCACGTTAACGTCGGCACTATCGGCCACGTTGACCACGGTAAGACCACTCTGACCGCAGCTCTGACTCGCGTCTGCTCCGAAGTTTTCGGTTCGGCAGTCGTTGAGTTCGACAAGATCGACTCGGCTCCGGAAGAAAAAGCGCGCGGTATCACCATCAACACCGCTCACGTCGAGTACAACTCGAACATTCGTCACTACGCTCACGTTGACTGCCCAGGTCACGCTGACTACGTGAAGAACATGATCACCGGTGCTGCCCAGATGGACGGCGCGATCCTGGTTTGCTCGGCTGCCGATGGTCCGATGCCACAAACCCGTGAGCACATCCTGCTGTCCCGTCAGGTAGGCGTTCCGTACATCGTGGTCTTCCTGAACAAGGCTGACCTGGTAGACGACGCTGAGCTGCTGGAACTGGTCGAGATGGAAGTTCGCGACCTGCTGTCCACCTACGACTTCCCAGGCGACGACACTCCGATCATCATCGGTTCGGCTCGTATGGCGCTGGAAGGCAAAGACGACAACGAAATGGGCACTACCGCTGTCAAGAAGCTGGTAGAAACTCTGGATGCCTACATCCCTGAGCCAGTTCGTGCCGTCGACCAGCCGTTCCTGATGCCGATCGAAGACGTATTCTCGATCTCGGGTCGTGGTACCGTTGTTACCGGCCGTATCGAGCGTGGCATCGTTCGCGTTCAGGATCCGCTGGAAATCGTTGGTCTGCGTGACACCACCACCACCACCTGCACCGGTGTTGAGATGTTCCGCAAGCTGCTGGACGAAGGTCGTGCTGGCGAGAACTGCGGCGTTCTGCTGCGTGGTACCAAGCGTGACGACGTTGAGCGTGGCCAGGTTCTGGTCAAGCCAGGTTCGGTCAAGCCGCACACCAAGTTCACCGCAGAAGTCTACGTTCTGTCGAAGGAAGAAGGCGGTCGTCACACTCCGTTCTTCAAAGGCTACCGTCCTCAGTTCTACTTCCGTACCACTGACGTGACCGGTAACTGCGAACTGCCGGAAGGCGTTGAAATGGTAATGCCAGGTGACAACATTCAGATGACTGTCACCCTGATCAAGACCATCGCAATGGAAGACGGTCTGCGCTTCGCCATCCGTGAAGGCGGTCGTACCGTCGGCGCCGGCGTCGTAGCCAAAATCATCGAGTAATCACTCGACCGATTGAAAAAACCCCCGCTTAGCGGGGGTTTTTTTTATTGGGTTGACACTAAATAGGGGCGTCTATAGAATCACGCCTCCTTTTAGCGGGCGTAGTGCGTCCGTTGGGAACAGCCTGGAGTCTGAAATCCAATGCAAAATCAGCAAATCCGTATCAGGTTGAAGGCTTTCGACCATCGCCTGATCGACCAATCCACCCAGGAAATCGTGGAAACCGCGAAACGTACTGGTGCACAAGTGCGTGGTCCAATTCCACTGCCTACCCGCAAAGAGCGTTTCACCGTTCTGGTCTCCCCGCACGTCAACAAAGACGCGCGTGACCAGTACGAGATTCGCACTCATAAGCGCGTTCTGGACATCGTCCAGCCAACGGATAAAACCGTTGATGCGCTGATGAAGCTTGATCTCGCGGCAGGTGTGGAAGTGCAGATCAGCCTCGGCTAAGACTTCGGTCTGAGTCGTGTAACGCTCTGAAATGGGCGGCCATAGCGGGTGAAAGCCCCGTACACTCATGAGGTTTACAACATGACTATTGGTGTAGTCGGTCGCAAGTGCGGTATGACCCGCATTTTCACCGAAGAAGGTGTCTCCATTCCGGTCACGGTCATCGAGATCGAGCCGAATCGTGTCACCCAGTTCAAAACTGAAGAAACCGATGGCTACCGTGCAGTGCAAGTCACTGTCGGCGAGCGTCGTGCTTCGCGCGTGACTGCCGCTCAGGCAGGTCACTTCGCCAAGGCTAACGTTGCCGCTGGTCGCGGTGTCTGGGAGTTCCGTCTTGAAGAAGGCGATTTCCAGGCTGGCGATCTGATCAAAGCTGAACTCTTCACTGCAGGCCAGCTGGTAGACGTAACCGGTCAGTCCAAAGGTAAAGGCTTCGCCGGTACCATCAAGCGTTGGAACTTCCGTGGTCAGGACAACACCCACGGTAACTCCGTATCGCACCGTGTCCCTGGCTCCATCGGCCAGTGCCAGACTCCTGGTCGTGTATTCAAGGGCAAGAAGATGTCCGGTCACATGGGCGCTGAGCGCGTGACTGTACAGTCCCTGGAAGTAGTACGCGTAGACGCTGAACGCAACCTGCTGCTGATCAAGGGTGCCGTTCCAGGCGCTACTGGCGGCGACGTGGTTGTGCGTCCGGCTGTCAAGGCTCGCGGTTAAGGGGAAACTGACATGCAACTCAATGTAAATGACGCTCAGGCGATCGAAGTTTCCGAACTGACTTTCGGTGGCGAATTCAACGAGACGCTGGTACACCAAGCAGTCGTGGCCTACATGGCCGGCGGCCGTCAGGGCACCAAGCAGCAGAAGACCCGCTCTGACGTAGCCGGTGGCGGTAAGCGCCCATGGCGTCAGAAGGGTACTGGCCGTGCTCGTGCCGGTACCACTCGCGGTCCGATCTGGCGTGGCGGTGGTGTCACCTTCGCAGCTCGCCCTCAGGATCACTCGCAGAAGCTCAACAAGAAGATGTACCGCGCTGCACTGCGCTCCATCCTCTCCGAGCTGGTGCGTAGCGATCGTCTGGTCGTGGTTCAGGACTTCGCTGTCGAAGCGCCGAAAACCAAAGACCTGCTGAACAAGCTGAACGGCATGGGCCTGAACGACGTACTGATCGTTTCGGACGCAGTTGATCAGAATCTGTACCTGGCTGCTCGTAACCTGCCGCACGTCGACGTACGTGACGTCCAGGGTTCCGACCCGGTCAGCCTGATCGCCTACGAGAAAGTGTTGATCACTGTCTCCGCCGTGAAGAAATTCGAGGAGCTGCTGGGATGAACCAGGAACGCGTATTCAAAGTCCTCCTTGGCCCGCACGTTTCCGAGAAGGCTACCGTTCTGGCTGAGAAAAAAGGCCAGTTCGTATTCAAGGTTGCTACCGATGCAACCAAGCTGGAAATCAAGAAAGCTGTCGAAGGCCTGTTCAACGTAAAAGTTGAAAACGTGTCGACTGTCAACGTCCTGGGTAAAACCAAGCGTACCGCACGTGGTCTGGGCAAGCGTAATGACTGGAAGAAGGCGATCGTCTCCCTTCAGCCAGGCCAAGATCTCGATTTCAGCAGCAGTGCTGAGTAAGGAAGGGGTGCATCATGGCAATCGTTAAATGCAAACCGACTTCCCCTGGCCGCCGTTTCGTGGTCAAGGTGGTCAACAAGGAGCTGCACAAAGGCGCTCCTCACGCACCGCTGCTCGAGAAGAAATCGAAGTCTGGTGGTCGTAACAACAATGGCCGCATTACCACTCGTCACGTTGGTGGTGGTCACAAGCAGCATTACCGTCTGGTCGACTTCCGTCGCAACGACAAAGATGGCATTCCAGCCACTGTCGAGCGCGTGGAATACGATCCAAACCGTACTGCTCACATCGCCCTGCTGTGCTACGCAGACGGCGAGCGTCGCTACATCATCGCCCCTAAAGGCGTGAGCGCTGGCGACCAGCTGATCGCAGGTGCCCTGGCCCCAATCAAGGCCGGTAACTCCCTGCAACTGCGCAACATCCCGGTAGGTAGCACCATTCACGGCATCGAACTGAAGCCGGGTAAAGGTGCACAGATCGCTCGTTCCGCTGGTGCTTCGGCTCAGCTGATCGCTCGTGAAGGTGCCTACGTGACTCTGCGTCTGCGCTCCGGTGAGATGCGCAAAGTACTGGCTGAATGCCGTGCGACCCTGGGTGAAGTCTCGAACTCCGAGCACAGCCTGCGTTCGCTGGGTAAAGCTGGTGCCAAACGCTGGCGCGGCGTTCGCCCAACCGTTCGTGGTGTTGCCATGAACCCGGTTGACCACCCACATGGTGGTGGTGAAGGTCGTACCTCCGGTGGTCGTCATCCGGTATCGCCATGGGGCTTCCCAACCAAGGGTGCGAAAACCCGTGGTAATAAGCGTACCGACAACATGATCGTCCGTCGTCGCAAGTAACTAGAGGGATACGACAGTGCCACGTTCTCTGAAAAAAGGTCCTTTTATCGATCTTCACCTGCTGAAGAAGATCGAAGTGGCGGTGGAGAAGAACGATCGCAAGCCAGTGAAAACCTGGTCGCGCCGTTCGATGATCCTGCCACAAATGGTCGGTCTGACCATCGCGGTACACAACGGTCGCCAACACGTCCCAGTTCTCGTGAACGAAGACATGGTCGGCCACAAACTGGGCGAGTTCGCCGGTACCCGCACCTATCGCGGGCACGTGGCTGACAAGAAAGCCAAGCGTTAAGGGGTAAGGAAATGGAAGTAGCCGCTAAGTTGTCGGGCGCTCGAATCTCCGCCCAGAAAGCCCGCTTGGTCGCCGACCAGATCCGCGGGAAGAAGGTGGGCGAAGCGCTCAACCTGTTGGCCTTCAGCAGCAAAAAAGCCGCTGAAATCATGAAGAAAGTCCTCGAGTCGGCCGTTGCCAACGCCGAACACAACGAAGGCGCAGACGTTGATGACCTGAAGGTCAGCACCGTTTTCGTCAACGAAGGGCGTTCGCTGAAGCGCATCATGCCGCGTGCCAAAGGCCGCGCTGATCGCATCGTCAAGCGGTCTTGCCATATCACTGTCAAGGTTGCGGACAAGTAACGGAGTCGATCAGATGGGTCAGAAAGTACATCCCACTGGCATTCGCCTGGGAATCGTCAAGGAGCACACCTCCGTCTGGTACGCAGACGGTGCTACTTACGCAGATTACCTGTTGAAGGATCTGAAAACGCGTGAGTACCTCCAAGACAAACTAAAAAGCGCGTCCGTAAGCCGTATCGATATTCATCGTCCGGCTCAAACTGCTCGCATCACCATCCACACCGCTCGTCCCGGTATCGTTATCGGCAAGAAGGGTGAGGATGTAGAGAAGCTGCGTCAGGACCTGACCAAGCAGATGGGTGTGCCTGTGCACATCAACATCGAAGAGATCCGCAAGCCGGAACTCGACGCCATGCTGGTTGCGCAAAGCGTTGCCCAGCAGCTGGAGCGCCGCGTTATGTTCCGTCGCGCCATGAAGCGCGCCGTACAAAACGCCATGCGTATTGGTGCCAAAGGCATCAAGATCCAGGTGAGCGGTCGTCTCGGCGGTGCCGAGATCGCCCGTACTGAGTGGTATCGCGAAGGTCGTGTGCCTCTGCACACCCTGCGTGCCGATATCGACTACAACACCTACGAAGCTCACACCACCTATGGTGTGATCGGTGTGAAGGTTTGGATCTTCAAAGGCGAAGTAATTGGTGGTCGCCAGGAAGAGCTGAAGCCGCAAGCACCAGCGCCTCGTAAAAAAGCTGCTAAGTAAGGGGTACGCCAAATGTTGCAACCAAAGCGTACAAAATTCCGCAAGCAGATGACCGGCCACAACCGTGGTCTGGCACTGCGCGGTAGCAAGGTCAGCTTCGGCGAGTTCGCTCTGAAAGCTGTCGCTCGCGGTCGTCTCACCGCCCGCCAGATCGAGTCGGCGCGTCGTGCGCTGACCCGTCACGTAAAACGTGGCGGCAAGATCTGGATCCGTGTATTCCCGGACAAGCCGGTTACCAAGAAGCCTCTCGAGGTTCGTATGGGTAAAGGTAAGGGTTCCGTGGAGTACTGGGTTGCCCAGATCCAGCCAGGCAAAGTCCTGTACGAGATCGAGGGTGTTTCTGAAGAGCTGGCGCGCGAAGCTTTCGCCCTGGCTGCTGCAAAGCTGCCTCTCGCCACCTCCTTTGTTAAGCGGACGGTGATGTGATGAAAGCGAATGAACTTCGTGAAAAATCGGCACAGCAACTGAATGAGCAACTGCTCGGCTTGCTGCGCGACCAGTTCAATCTGCGTATGCAGAAAGCAACTGGCCAGTTGGGGCAGTCGCACCTGCTCTCGCAAGTTAAGCGTGACATCGCTCGCGTGAAAACTGTGCTCAACCAGCAGGCAGGTAAGTGATCATGGCTGAAGCTGAAAAAACCGTCCGTACGCTGACTGGCCGTGTCGTCAGCGACAAAATGGACAAGACCATCACCGTTCTGATCGAGCGTCGCGTTAAGCACCCGATCTACGGTAAATACGTTAAGCGTTCGACTAAGCTGCACGCGCACGACGAAACCAACCAGTGCAAGATCGGCGACAAGGTTTCGATCACCGAAACTCGTCCGCTGGCCAAGACCAAGTCCTGGGCACTGGTTGAAGTCCTCGAACGCGCTGTTGAAGTCTAAGGGCTAGGGGTCGGAGAAATTTTATGATTCAGACTCAATCCATGCTCGATGTGGCCGATAACAGCGGCGCTCGTCGCGTCATGTGCATCAAGGTTCTCGGCGGTTCGCACCGCCGTTACGCCGGCATCGGTGACATCATCAAAGTTACCGTCAAGGAAGCGATTCCTCGCGGTAAGGTCAAGAAAGGCCAGGTGATGACCGCTGTTGTCGTCCGTACCCGTCACGGTGTACGTCGCGCTGACGGTTCCATCATTCGTTTCGACGGCAACGCTGCTGTTCTGCTGAACAACAAGCAAGAGCCGATCGGTACCCGCATCTTCGGGCCAGTGACCCGTGAGCTTCGTAACGAGAAGTTCATGAAGATCGTCTCGCTCGCCCCTGAAGTGCTGTAAGGAGATCCGACATGCAAAAGATTCGTCGTGACGACGAGATCATCGTGATCGCCGGCAAAGACAAGGGTAAGCGCGGTAAGGTGCTGAAGGTTCTCGCTGATGACCGTCTGGTCATCGGTGGTGTCAACCTGGTCAAGCGTCATACCAAGCCGAACCCGATGGCAGGCGTTCAGGGCGGTATCGTCGAGAAAGAAGCGCCTCTGCACGCTTCCAACGTTGCCATCTTCAATGGCGAAACCAACAAGGCTGACCGCGTTGGTTTCAAAGTAGAAGACGGTAAGAAAATTCGTGTCTTCAAGTCGACCCAAAAAGCGGTTGATGCTTGAACACTGCTAGGTAGAAGACCATGGCACGACTGAAAGAGATTTACCGGAACGAAATCGCTCCCAAGCTTAAGGAAGAACTTAAGCTGTCGAACGTGATGGAAGTTCCGCGCGTTACCAAGATCACCCTGAACATGGGTCTGGGCGAAGCGATCGGCGACAAGAAAGTCATCGAGCACGCAGTTGCCGACCTGGAAAAGATCACCGGTCAAAAGCCGGTCGTGACTTTCGCTCGTAAATCCATCGCGGGCTTCAAAGTCCGTGAAGGCTGGCCGATCGGCGTCAAGGTGACCCTGCGTAGCGACAAGATGTACGAATTCCTGGACCGCCTGCTGGCGATCTCCCTGCCTCGGGTTCGCGACTTCCGCGGCCTGAATGCCAAGTCCTTCGATGGTCGTGGCAACTACAGCATGGGCGTGAAAGAGCAGATCATCTTCCCGGAAATCGACTACGACAAGATCGATGCTCTGCGCGGTTTGGACATCACCCTGACCACCACTGCTCGTTCGGACGACGAAGGCCGCGCTCTGCTGCGTGCATTCAAGTTCCCGTTCCGCAACTGATTGGAGTAGGAAAATGGCCAAGAAGAGCATGAAAAACCGCGAGCTGAAGCGTCAGCTCACGGTAGCCAAGTACGCCAAAAAGCGTGCCGAGCTGAAAGCGACCATCGTCAACCTGAACGCCTCTCCAGAAGAGCGTTTCGCTGCCGTTGTCGCTCTGCAGAAGCAGCCTCGTGATGCCAGCGCCTCGCGTCTGCGCAACCGTTGCCGCCTGACCGGTCGTCCTCACGGTGTTTACCGTAAGTTCGGCCTGGGCCGTAACATGCTGCGTCAAGCTGCAATGCGTGGTGACGTACCAGGTCTGGTCAAGGCCTCCTGGTAATCGCTGCAGGTGTGATCCCGGCGTAAGGGGAGCAATCTTCCGACCGCCGGTGACATCGCCAAAAAACAAGCCCCCTCGTGGGGCTTGTTTCGTTTCTGTCTTGTGTCTAGAATGACCGGCTCACCTGAGCCTGGGTTTTTTGCCCGGGGCGGTCAGGTGGTTGTGATAGCCGCAAGGCTAATAATTCTTGTATCAGGAGCATCTAGCCCATGAGTATGCAGGACCCGTTAGCGGACATGCTAACTCGCATCCGTAATGCCCAGATGGCTGAAAAGTCCGTCGTAAGCATGCCTTCCTCCACTCTGAAGGTCGCGGTTGCCAAAGTTCTGAAGGACGAAGGTTACATCGCTGGCTATCAGGTCAGTGGCGAAGCCAAGCCTTCCCTGTCGATCGAACTGAAGTACTTCGAAGGCCGTCCGGTCATCGAGGAACTGAAGCGCTCCAGCCGTCCAGGCCTGCGCCAGTACAAGTCCGTCTCTGACCTGCCGAAAGTACGTGGCGGTCTGGGCGTGTCTATCGTCTCCACCAACAAAGGTGTGATGACTGATCGCGCTGCGCGCGCTGCCGGTGTCGGTGGCGAAGTTCTGTGCACAGTGTTCTAAGGGGAGATAGGCATGTCTCGCGTCGCTAAGAACCCCGTTAAGCTGCCATCCGGTGTCGAAGTCAAATTCGCCGGCCAGCAGCTTTCGGTGAAGGGTGCCAAGGGCACTCTCGAACTGAACGTTCACTCGTCTGTTGAAGTTACCGAAGAGTCCGGCGAGCTGCGCTTCGTCGCTCGCAACGGTGACCAGCAAGCTCGTGCCATGGCCGGTACCACCCGTGCTCTGGTGAACAACATGGTCCAGGGCGTAAGCCAAGGCTTCGAGCGCAAGCTCCAGTTGGTCGGTGTTGGTTACAAGGCACAGGCCAAGGGCACCATCCTGAACCTGGCTCTGGGCTTCTCGCATCCAGTGGACTACGAACTGCCAGCCGGTATCACCGCTGAAACCCCAAGCCAGACCGACATCCTGATCAAGGGTATCGACAAGCAGCTGGTGGGTCAGGTGGCCGCTGAAATCCGCGACTTCCGTCCGCCAGAGCCTTACAAAGGCAAGGGTGTGCGTTACGCGGACGAAGTAGTCCGTCGTAAAGAAGCCAAGAAGAAGTAGGGCCTAGCAAATGACCGACAAAAAAGTTATTCGACTGCGTCGCGCTCGCAAAGCACGCCTGAAAATGCACGAGCTCGAAGCCGTGCGTCTGTGCGTGTTCCGCTCCTCGCAGCACATCTATGCCCAGGTCATTTCGGCCGACGGCAGCAAGGTTCTGGCAAGCGCCTCGACCTTGGACAAAGAACTGCGTGATGGCGCCACCGGCAACATCGACGCGGCCACTAAGGTTGGCAAGCTGGTAGCTGAGCGTGCGAAAGCCGCCGGTGTATCTCAAGTTGCCTTTGACCGTTCCGGCTTCAAGTACCATGGTCGCGTCAAGGCGCTGGCCGATGCTGCTCGTGAAGGCGGACTGGAGTTCTAAGTTATGGCAAATAACGATCAAAAGCGCGACGAAGGCTACATCGAGAAGCTGGTTCAAGTTAACCGCGTTGCTAAAACCGTTAAAGGCGGCCGTATCTTCACCTTCACCGCGCTGACCGTGGTAGGTGATGGCAAAGGTCGCGTCGGCTTCGGCCGTGGCAAATCGCGCGAAGTACCTGCCGCGATCCAGAAAGCCATGGAAGCTGCCCGTCGCAATATGATCCAGGTTGACCTGAAGGGCACCACCCTGCAGTACGCCACCAAGGCTGCCCACGGCGCCTCGAAGGTTTACATGCAGCCTGCTTCGGAAGGTACCGGTATCATCGCCGGCGGCGCAATGCGTGCTGTCCTGGAAGTTGCTGGTGTCCAGAACGTTCTGGCCAAGTGCTACGGTTCGACCAACCCAGTGAACGTGGTTTACGCCACCTTCAAGGGTCTGAAAGCCATGCAATCTCCTGAATCCATTGCTGCCAAGCGCGGCAAGAGCGTTGAGGAGATCTTCTGATCATGGCAACCGTAAAAGTAACGCTGATCAAGAGCACCGCCGGCCGCCTGCCTAACCACATCCTGTGCGTTAAAGGCCTGGGTCTGCGTCGCATCGGTCACACTGTAGAAGTCCAGGATACTCCCGAGAATCGCGGGATGATCAACAAGGCTTACTACATGCTGCGCGTCGAGGGTTAATCGATGAAACTCAATGATCTGAGTCCAGCGCCGGGTTCCCGTCGCGAGAAGCATCGTCCGGGTCGTGGTATCGGTAGCGGTTTGGGCAAGACTGGTGGCCGTGGTCACAAAGGTCAGACCTCCCGTTCCGGTGGCACCATCGCTCCGGGCTTCGAAGGCGGTCAACAGCCGCTGCACCGTCGTCTGCCGAAGTTCGGCTTCGTTTCCCTGAAAGCCATGGATCGCGCCGAAGTGCGTCTGTCCGAGCTGGCCAAGGTGGAAGGCGACGTGATCTCCGTACAGTCCCTGAAAGACGCCAACGTGATTGGCCAGCATGTACAGCGTGTGAAAATCATGCTGTCCGGCGAAGTCACTCGCGCAGTCACTATCAAGGGCATCGCCGTCACCAAAGGTGCGCGTGCGGCTATCGAAGCAGCTGGCGGCAAGTTCGAGGAATAAATGGCTAAGCAAGGTGCTCTCTCTTCGCTCGGTAAGGGCGGGATGTCGGAACTCTGGGCTCGTCTGCGCTTTCTGTTCATGGCGATCATCGTCTATCGGATCGGCGCACATATCCCGGTGCCTGGCATCAATCCAGACCGTCTGGCGGATCTGTTTCGACAGAATGAGGGGACCATTCTTAGCTTGTTCAACATGTTTTCCGGTGGTGCGCTGGAGCGCATGAGCATCTTTGCACTGGGGATCATGCCGTACATCTCGGCATCGATCATCATGCAGCTCATGACCGCAGTCAGCCCTCAGCTGGAGCAGTTGAAGAAGGAAGGTGAAGCTGGCCGTCGCAAGATCAGCCAGTACACCCGCTACGGCACCGTTATCCTGGCGCTGGTTCAAGCCATTGGCATGTCCATTGGCCTGGCCAACCAGGGCGTGGCGTTTTCTGCTGGCCTGGGCTTCCATGTCGTTGCCGTCTCCACCTTCGTGGCTGGCGCAATGTTCATGATGTGGCTCGGCGAGCAGATCACCGAGCGCGGTGTGGGCAACGGTATCTCGATGTTGATCTTCGCAGGTATCGTTGCCGGTCTTCCGAGAGCAATCGGGCAGTCTTTCGAGTCTGCGCGCACAGGCGATATCAACATCTTCGCCCTGGTCGCTATCGGTTTGCTTGCAGTAGCGATTATCGGTTTCGTGGTGTTCATTGAGCGTGGTCAGCGTCGTATCGCCGTTCACTACGCCAAGCGTCAGCAGGGCCGCAAGGTCTTCGCTGCGCAGACCAGCCACTTGCCGCTGAAAGTGAACATGGCGGGCGTCATTCCTGCCATTTTCGCGAGCAGCATCTTGCTGTTCCCGGCTTCGCTGGGTGCCTGGTTCGGTCAGTCCGAGGGTATGGGCTGGCTGCAGGACATCTCGCAGTCGATCGCTCCTGGTCAGCCGTTGAACATTCTGCTGTTTAGTGCAGGGATCATCTTCTTCTGCTTCTTCTACACAGCGTTGATGTTCAACCCGAAAGACGTAGCGGAAAACCTGAAGAAGTCCGGTGCCTTTATTCCGGGTATCCGTCCTGGTGAGCAGTCGGCGCGCTACATTGATGGCGTTCTGACCCGTTTGACCATGTTCGGTGCTCTTTACATGATGGCCGTCTGCCTTCTGCCCCAGTTCCTGGTGGTGGCAGCAAACGTGCCGTTCTACCTTGGCGGGACCTCGTTGCTGATTGTGGTAGTGGTTGTGATGGACTTCATGTCCCAAGTACAATCGCACCTCGTTTCGCACCAGTACGAATCCCTGATGAAGAAAGCCAACCTGAAAGGCTACGGTGGCAGCGGTCTGCTGCGCTGATAGACCCCTAAGGTTCGAGGAGTCGGTAATGAAAGTTCGTGCATCGGTGAAAAAGCTGTGCCGCAACTGCAAGATCATTCGTCGCGAAGGTATCGTGCGCGTGATCTGCAGCGCGGAACCGCGTCACAAGCAGCGCCAAGGCTGAGTGTGATCTGCGCTTCAAACCCAGCAGCTAGTGTGCTGCTGGGTTGATTATTCGTTTCTACAGCGATATTATCTCGCGCCCTATTTCTTGGCTTCCGGGGCGTAGGTAGCTGTCAATTGGAGTCCCACTGAATGGCCCGTATTGCAGGCGTCAACATTCCAGATAACAAGCATGCTGTTATCTCGCTGACCTACATCTATGGTGTCGGTCGCACAACTGCACAGAAAATCTGTGCAGACGCTGGTGTAAATCCAGCCGCTAAGATCAAGGATCTGAGCGACGAGCAAATCGAAACCCTGCGTGGCGAAGTCGCGAAGTTCACCACCGAAGGTGACCTGCGCCGTGACATCAACATGAAGATCAAGCGCTTGATGGACCTGGGTTGCTACCGCGGCCTGCGTCATCGTAAAGGTCTGCCGGTTCGCGGTCAGCGCACCAAGACCAACGCACGCACCCGTAAGGGCCCGCGTAAGCCGATCCGCAAGTAATCGCCCAGGAATATAGACATGGCAAAACCTGCTGCTCGTCCTCGTAAAAAAGTCAAAAAGACAGTGGTTGATGGCATCGCCCACATCCATGCGTCTTTCAACAACACCATCGTGACCATCACCGACCGTCAGGGCAACGCGTTGTCCTGGGCGACTTCCGGTGGTTCGGGTTTCCGTGGTTCGCGCAAATCCACCCCGTTCGCAGCTCAGATCGCTGCTGAGCGCGCTGGTCAAGCTGCGCTGGAATACGGTCTGAAGAACCTCGACGTGAACGTCAAGGGTCCAGGTCCAGGTCGTGAGTCCGCCGTTCGTGCACTGAACAGCTGCGGCTACAAGATCGCCAGCATCACCGACGTGACGCCAATCCCGCATAACGGGTGCCGTCCGCCGAAGAAGCGTCGCGTGTAATCAGGAGACAGATAAATGGCACGTTACATTGGTCCAAAATGCAAACTGTCTCGCCGTGAAGGCACTGACCTGTTCCTGAAGAGCGGCGTTCGCGCTCTGGAATCGAAGTGCAACATCGAAGCAGCCCCAGGTGTACACGGCCAGCGCCGTGGCCGTCAGTCCGACTACGGTACCCAGCTGCGCGAGAAACAAAAAGTCCGCCGTATCTACGGTGTCCTGGAGCGCCAGTTCCGCGGTTACTACCAAGTCGCAGCCTCGAAAAAAGGCGCTACTGGTGAGAACCTGCTGCAACTGCTGGAATGCCGCCTGGACAACGTCGTTTACCGTATGGGCTTCGGTTCGACTCGTTCCGAATCCCGTCAGCTGGTTTCGCACAAAGCGATCAGCGTTAACGGCAAGACCGTAAACATTCCATCCTACCAAGTTCGTCCGGGTGACGTGGTCGCGGTTCGTGAGAAGTCGCTGAACCAGCTGCGCATTGTTCAAGCCCTTGAACTGTGCGCCCAGCGTGGCCGCGTTGAGTGGGTAGACGTTGATTCTGCTAAAAAGTCGGGCGTTTTCAAGAACGTTCCTGCTCGCAGCGATCTGTCCGCCGACATCAACGAAAACCTGATTGTCGAGCTCTACTCCAAGTAAGGGCTAGAAAATAGGTGCATCCATGCAGATTTCGGTAAATGAGTTCCTGACTCCCCGTCACATCGACGTGCAGGTAGTCAGTCCAACCCGCGCCAAGATCACGCTCGAGCCTCTCGAGCGTGGTTTCGGCCATACCCTGGGCAACGCGCTGCGTCGCATCCTGTTGTCCTCCATGCCTGGCTGTGCAGTAGTCGAGGCCGAGATCGATGGCGTACTCCATGAGTACTCCGCGATCGAAGGTGTACAGGAAGACGTCATTGAAATCCTGTTGAACCTCAAAGGCCTGGCGATCAAGCTGCACGGTCGTGACGAAGTTACGCTGACCTTGTCGAAAAAGGGTTCGGGGGTGGTTACCGCTGCCGATATTCAGCTGGATCACGATGTCGAGATCGTCAATCCCGATCACGTAATCGCGAACCTGGCGTCCAACGGCGCCCTGAACATGAAGCTCACCGTAGCTCGTGGTCGCGGTTACGAGCCGGCCGATTCCCGTCAGACTGACGAAGATGAAAGCCGCAGCATTGGCCGTCTTCAGCTGGACGCTTCGTTCAGCCCGGTGCGTCGTATCGCCTACGTGGTCGAGAACGCCCGTGTTGAGCAGCGTACCAACCTGGACAAGCTGGTCATCGATCTGGAAACCAACGGCACCCTGGATCCTGAAGAGGCCATCCGTCGGGCCGCGACCATCCTGCAACAGCAGCTGGCCGCGTTCGTCGACCTCAAAGGTGACAGCGAGCCGGTCGTGGTCGAGCAGGAAGACGAGATCGATCCGATCCTGCTGCGCCCGGTTGACGACCTGGAACTGACTGTACGTTCGGCCAACTGCCTCAAGGCGGAGAACATCTACTACATCGGCGACCTGATTCAGCGTACCGAAGTAGAGCTGTTGAAGACTCCTAACCTGGGCAAGAAGTCCCTGACCGAAATCAAGGACGTCCTGGCCTCTCGTGGTCTGTCTCTCGGCATGCGCCTCGACAACTGGCCGCCTGCAAGTCTTAAGAAAGACGACAAGGCGACTGCCTGATCGTCGTAATCACCGAACGTAGTGTTTGGTAAGGAATGAATCATGCGTCATCGTAAAAGTGGACGTCACCTGAGCCGTACCAGCTCTCACCGCAAGGCTATGTTCCAGAACATGGCAGTGTCGCTGATCGAGCACGAGCTGATCAAAACCACCCTGCCGAAAGCCAAGGAACTGCGCCGCGTTGCCGAGCCGCTGATCACCCTGGCCAAGGAAGATAGCGTCGCCAACCGTCGTCTGGCTTTCGACCGTACCCGTTCGAAATCCGCTGTTGGCAAGCTGTTCAACGATCTGGGCAAGCGTTACGCCACCCGTCAGGGCGGCTACCTGCGTATCCTGAAGTGCGGTTTCCGCGCTGGCGACAACGCGCCTATGGCGTACGTCGAGCTGGTTGATCGTCCAGTCGGTGGTGCTGTAGAAGCTGCCGAGTAAGACGTTCTGTCTGCTACAAGAAACCGGGCCTAGTGCCCGGTTTTTTGTGTCTTAATAAATTGTAAAAAACTATCGATATAAGCATATCTATAAATTAGATCTTGTCATGTTGCGCACCCATACTTGCTCTCAGGCCGATTAGCCGGCATTTCGAGACCGATAAGGAGAGCCCATGAGCAAGATTCTCACTACCGCCAGCGGTGCACCTGTAGCCGATAACCAGAATTCCCGTTCGGCAGGCCCACGCGGCCCGCTGCTGCTCGACGACTTCCATCTGATCGAGAAGCTGGCCCACTTCAATCGCGAGAACATCCCTGAACGTCGCGTACACGCCAAGGGGTCGGGCGCTTACGGCACCTTCACCGTCACTCGCGACATCACTCAATACACCAGCGCTCGTCTGTTCGAGAGCATCGGCAAGCAGACCGAAACCTTCCTGCGTTTCTCCACTGTCGGAGGCGAACGTGGTTCGGCCGACACCGAGCGTGACCCACGTGGTTTTGCCGTCAAGTTCTACACCGAAGAAGGTAACTGGGACATCGTCGGCAACAACACCCCCGTGTTCTTCATTCGCGATCCGCTGAAATTCCCGGACTTTATCCACACTCAGAAGCGTCACCCACAGACCAACCTGAAGAACGCCCAGATGATGTGGGACTTCTGGTCACATTCGCCCGAGGCGCTGCACCAGGTCACCATCCTGTTCTCTGATCGGGGTATTCCGGACGGCTACCGCCACATGCACGGTTTCGGCAGCCATACCTATAGCCTGCTGAGCGCCGATGGCCGGCGGACCTGGGTCAAGTGGCACTTCAAGACCCAGCAAGGTATCAAGAACCTGGCCCCGGCCGATGCGGCACGTATCGCGGGTACCGATCCAGACTACGCCCAACGTGACCTGTTCGAAGCGATCGATCGCGGCGACTACCCGCGCTGGACCGTCTGCATCCAGGTGATGAGCGAAGAAGAAGCGGCCAATCGCGCCGAGAACCCCTTTGACGTCACCAAGACCTGGTCGCAGAAGGACTACCCACTGATCGAGGTAGGTGTGCTGGAACTCAATCGCAACCCGCTCAACTACTTCGCTGAAGTCGAGCAGGCCGCGTTCGGGCCGAGCAACATGGTGCCAGGTGTTGGCCTGTCTCCAGATCGCATGCTGCAGGGCCGCGTATTCGCCTACGCTGATGCCCACCGCTACCGCATTGGTACCAATCACCAGCATTTGCCGGTGAATGCGCCACGTAGCCCGGTGCACAGCTATCAGCGCGATGGGGCGATGACCATGGGCAGCTACGGCAGCGCTCCGAACTACGAGCCGAACAGCTATGCCGATGCGCCCAAGCAGTCGCCTCGTCATGCCGAGCCTGCGTTGGCCCTCAATGGTGCGGCGGATCGTTACGACCACCGTGAGGACAATGACTACTACAGCCATGCGGGTGCGCTGTTCCGCTTGATGAACGCCGAGCAGCAAGCCCTGTTGATAAACAACATTGCCGGCACCCTGCAAGGCGTCAGCGAAGATGTGGTGCAGCGTCAGTTACAGCACTTCTTCAAGGCAGATCCTGCTTACGGCGAGGGGATTGCAAACGCCTTGGGCATCAAGCTGGCCTAAGTCGAAGTGATAAGGAGAACCGCCCTCATTTGGGCGGTTTTTCAATGAAAATCACTACGCTTTGCCCGCTTTTTTCACACAAATTGCGCATTTTTCAGTGACCTTGAAGAAATCATGGTTCACACTATCTCCTTATCAAGCTTTCACTCAGGGAGAATCAGGGCGATGCAAGGTCACCCGGACGTAATCGATTACCTCAACACGTTGCTGACGGGCGAACTGGCGGCACGTGACCAATACTTCATTCACTCGCGCATGTACGAAGACTGGGGCTTGGCCAAGCTCTACGAACGCATCAACCACGAGATGGAAGAAGAGGCGCAGCACGCCGATGCCCTGATTCGCCGCATTCTCATGCTCGAAGGCACCCCGCGCATGCGCCCGGATGACCTCGACGTGGGCACCACCGTGCCTGACATGATCGCTGCCGACCTGCGCCTGGAGTACAAGGTCCGCGCCGCATTGTGTAAAGGCATCGAGTTGTGCGAGTTGCACAAGGACTACATCAGCCGCGATATCCTGCGCGCGCAACTGGCCGACACCGAGGAAGATCACACCTACTGGCTGGAGAAGCAGCAGGGCCTGATCAAGTCCATCGGGCTGCAGAATTACCTGCAATCGCAGATGTAACGTCCCTGCAGAGGGCAGGCATAGAGAGAAAAGCCCCTGGCATTTGCATGCCAGGGGCTTTTTTCGTCAGGCCCGGTCGCGTTCCAGCAGGGGCTTGAGGTAATGCCCGGTATACGACTGCTTCATCTTGGCCAGTTCCTCGGGCGTGCCGCTGGCAATGATCTGGCCGCCCTTGGAGCCACCTTCCGGCCCCAGGTCCACCAGCCAGTCGGCGGTCTTGATCACGTCCAGGTTGTGCTCGATCACCACCACGGTGTTGCCGTGGTCGCGCAGGCGATGCAGCACGTCCAGCAACTGCTGGATGTCAGCGAAGTGCAGGCCGGTGGTCGGCTCGTCGAGGATGTAGAGGGTCTTGCCGGTGTCGCGCTTGGACAACTCGCGCGACAGCTTCACCCGCTGCGCCTCACCGCCTGAAAGCGTCGTAGCCGACTGTCCTAGCTTGATGTACGAAAGGCCCACGTCCATCAGTGTCTGCAGCTTGCGCGCCAACGCTGGGACTGCGTCGAAGAACTCGCGTGCGTCCTCGATGGTCATTTCCAGGACTTCGTGGATATTTTTGCCCTTGTACTTGATCTCCAGCGTCTCGCGGTTATAGCGCTTGCTCTTGCACACATCACACGGCACGTAGATATCCGGCAGGAAGTGCATTTCCACCTTGATCAAGCCATCGCCCTGGCACGCTTCGCAGCGCCCGCCCTTGACGTTGAACGAGAAGCGCCCAGGGCCATAACCCCGAGAACGCGACTCCGGCACGCCAGCGAACAGTTCGCGGATCGGCGTGAAAATGCCGGTATAGGTGGCCGGGTTCGAGCGCGGTGTGCGGCCGATCGGGCTCTGGTCGATATCGACCACCTTGTCCAGGTGCTGAAGGCCATCCATGCTGGTGTGCGCTGCCGCTTCCAGGCTGCTGGCACCATTGAGCGCAGTGGCTGCGAGAGGGAACAGGGTGTTGTTGATCAGCGTCGACTTGCCCGAGCCGGACACACCGGTGACGCAGGTCAGCAGGCCGATCGGCACTTCCAGGTCGACGTTCTGCAGGTTGTTGCCGCGTGCCCCCTTGAGCTTGAGCGACAGCTTCTTGTTGCGTGGCGTGCGTTTGGCCGGCACGGCGATCTTCTTGCGACCGGACAGGTACATGCCAGTCACCGAGTCGGGGTGCGCCATGACTTCCTGTGGTGAGCCTTCGGCGACGATCTGCCCGCCATGCACCCCGGCGCCCGGGCCGATGTCGACGACATAGTCGGCCAGGCGAATGGCGTCCTCGTCGTGCTCCACCACGATCACCGTATTGCCCAGGTCGCGCAGGTGGTTGAGCGTGGCGAGCAGACGGTCGTTGTCACGCTGGTGCAGGCCGATCGACGGCTCGTCGAGGATGTACATCACCCCCACCAGGCCGGCGCCAATCTGGCTGGCCAGGCGGATTCGCTGGGCCTCGCCACCCGAAAGGGTTTCGGCGCTGCGGTCGAGGGTGAGGTAGTCCAGGCCGACGTTGACCAGGAACTGCAGGCGCTCGCAGATCTCCTTGAGGATCTTCGCTGCAATCTCTCCGCGTCGACCGCTCAGCGTCAGGGCGGCGAAGTACTCGCTGGCATCGCCGATCGGCAGGTTGGTGACTGCCGGCAGGGTTTTTTCGCCCACCCATACATGGCGCGCTTCGCGACGAAGGCGGGTGCCGCGGCAGTCCGGGCACGGCTGGGTGCCAAGGAACTTGGCCAGTTCCTCGCGCACGGTCGCCGATTCGGTCTCGCGGTAGCGGCGTTCCAGGTTCGGCACGATGCCTTCGAACGGGTGCGAGCGCTTGACGATGTCGCCGCGGTCGTTGAGGTACTTGAAGTCGACGCTTTGCTTGCCGCTGCCCTGCAGGATCACCTTCTGGTGATCGGCCGAGAGCTGGCCGAACGGCTCGTCGAGGCTGAAGCCGTAATGCGCCGCCAGCGAGCCGAGCATCTGGAAGTAGTAGACGTTGCGCCGGTCCCAGCCACGAATCGCACCTTCGGCCAGGGTCAGCTCGTGGTTGACCAGACGCTTGGTGTCGAAGAACTGCTTCACGCCCAGGCCATCGCAGGTCGGACAGGCGCCAGCCGGGTTGTTGAAGGAGAACAGCTTGGGTTCGAGCTCGCTGATCGCATGGCCGCAGACCGGGCAGGCGAAGCGGGCGGAGAAGATCATGTCCTCGGCGCTTTCGTCATCCATCTGCGCCACCAGGGCGATACCGTCGGCCAGTTTCAGCGCGGTCTCGAAGGACTCGGCCAGGCGCTGCTGCAGGTCGTTGCGCACCTTGAAGCGGTCGACCACCACATCGATGCTGTGCTTCTTCTGCTTGTCGAGCTTGGGCAACTCGTCGAGTTCGTACAGCTTGCCGTTGACCCGCGCGCGAACGAAGCCCTGGGCGCGCAGCTCATCGAACACCGCCAGGTGCTCACCCTTGCGCTCGCGCACCACGGGTGCCAGCAGCATCAGCTTGCTGCCTTCGGGTTGCTCGAGCACCAGGTCCACCATCTGGCTGATCGTTTGCGCTTCCAGCGGAATGTCGTGGTCCGGGCAGCGTGGCGTACCGACGCGGGCATAGAGCAGGCGCAGGTAATCGTAGATTTCGGTGATGGTGCCGACGGTCGAACGCGGGTTGTGCGAGGTCGACTTCTGCTCGATGGAGATTGCCGGTGACAAGCCTTCGATGGTGTCGACATCGGGCTTTTCCATCATCGACAGGAACTGCCGGGCATAGGCCGACAGCGACTCCACGTAGCGACGCTGACCTTCGGCGTAGAGTGTGTCGAAGGCCAGTGACGACTTGCCGGAACCGGACAGACCGGTGATCACGATCAGTTTGTCCCGGGGCAGGGTCAGGTCGATGTTCTTCAGGTTGTGGGTACGTGCCCCACGGATCAGGATCTTGTCCACTACGGCCTCGCTTGGCGGGCATAAACAAAGAAGTATACGGCGCGCTGCCACTACGCGGCAAAGCGTCGCGTATATGCCGTCTAGCCGTCGGACTGATAGAATCGCCGCCGGTTCACACGAGGTTTATCCATGCACGACACCCACAACGAGCGCATGAGTGGCAGCGAAACCCGCGCCGCAGGCGGCCTTGCCCTGGTCTTTGCCTTTCGTATGCTGGGCATGTTCATGGTCCTGCCCGTGTTGGCCACCTATGGCATGGACCTCGCCGGTGCCACGCCCGCGCTGATCGGCCTGGCCATTGGCGCCTACGGCCTGACGCAAGCCGTGCTACAGATCCCGTTCGGGGTGATTTCCGACCGCATCGGGCGCCGTCCGGTGATCTACCTGGGCCTGGTGATCTTCGCCCTTGGCAGCTTGCTGGCGGCCCAGGCCGATTCGATCTGGGGCGTGATCGCCGGACGCATCCTGCAGGGCGCGGGGGCGATTTCCGCAGCGGTCATGGCCTTGCTCTCCGACCTCACCCGCGAACAGCATCGCACCAAGGCCATGGCCATGATCGGCATGAGCATCGGCCTGTCGTTCGCGGTGGCGATGGTGATAGGGCCGCTGCTGACAAGTGCCTTTGGCTTGTCGGGATTGTTCCTCGCTACCGCAGGACTTGCCGTCGTCGGTATCGCCCTGATCGCCTTCGTCGTGCCCAGCGCGCATAGCGCACTGCAACACCGCGAATCGGGTGTCGCACGCCAGGCGCTCGGCCCGACCCTGCGTAATCCGGACCTTCTGCGTCTGGACCTGAGCATTTTCATCCTCCATGCGATCCTCATGGCCAGCTTCGTGGCCCTGCCGTTGGCCTTCGTCGAGCGTGGCGGCCTGCCCAAGGAAGAGCACTGGTGGGTATACCTGACCGCCTTGCTCGTCTCATTTTTTGCAATGGTGCCGTTCATCATCTACGGCGAAAAGAAGCGCAAGATGAAACGCGTGTTGGTTGGTGCGGTCACTGTGCTGCTGCTGATCGAGGTGTTCTTCTGGCGCTGGGCTGACGACTTGCGAGGACTGGTGACCGGCACCGTGATATTCTTTACCGCCTTCAACCTGCTGGAGGCATCCTTGCCTTCGCTGGTCAGCAAGGTGTCGCCCGCCGGCGGCAAGGGAACGGCCATGGGGGTCTACTCCACGAGCCAGTTCCTGGGTGCCGCGCTGGGAGGCATCATCGGTGGCTGGTTGTACCAGCACGGTGGCCTGGGCATGGTGTTCCTGGGATGTGCTGTACTGTGTGGTATCTGGCTGGTATCTGCCCTGGGCATGAACGAACCGCCGTACGTCACCAGCCTGCGCATGCCGTTGACACCGGAGGCTGTTCGCGAAGCCGGATTGACCGAGCGCCTGATGGCTGTGCCAGGTGTAACCGACGCCGTGGTGGTGGCAGAAGAAGCCGCCATCTATATCAAACTGGATACGAAAATTTTGGACCGTGCGACCCTCGAGCGTCTGGTGAACCCAGCCTCGGCGGCGTGCGAAGCCTAGGAGAACGTTATGGCCCGTGGGGTTAACAAAGTCATTCTGGTTGGTACTTGCGGCCAGGATCCCGAAGTCCGCTACCTGCCCAACGGTAACGCCGTGACCAACCTGAGCCTGGCCACCAGCGAGCAGTGGACCGACAAGCAGTCGGGGCAGAAGGTCGAGCGCACCGAATGGCACCGTGTCTCGCTGTTCGGCAAGGTTGCCGAGATCGCCGGCGAGTACCTGCGCAAGGGTTCGCAGTGCTACATCGAGGGCAAGCTGCAGACCCGCGAGTGGGAAAAAGACGGCATCAAGCGCTACACCACCGAGATCATCGTCGACATGCAGGGCACCATGCAGCTGCTCGGCGGCCGTCCGCAGGGCCAGGGTGGCGATCAGTACAACCAGGGCGGCGGCAACTACAACCAGGGCGGTGGCCAGCAGCAACAGTACAACCAGGCCCCACGCCAGCAGGCGCCGCGTCCGCAGCAGGCGCAACAGCGCCCAGCGCCGCAACAGCAGGCTCCGCAGCCTGCCGCTGATTTCGACAGCTTCGATGACGATATTCCGTTCTGATCGCGTCTGTTGCATCGGCTAGCCCGGTAATAAAAAACCCGATGAGTCTTTGATTCATCGGGTTTTTTATTACCTCTTCACAGAACAGGCGAGAGCCAGGACGCGTCATCGCCAAAACGACAAATGTTTCAATTTCCCCATTGTTCACATCGATTCTCAGCGTTTCACAGCAATTCACGCCACATGGGCTAACGATGGACAGCTCCCGATCACGGATGCACAACGTGAAAGCATCTGCGAAAGGGCTTGGCCAAACGCTACCGCCACGCGAGGACCGCACCGTGAACGTGAAACCACTGAACCCGAGCTCCAGCGAAAGATCCGAAACCGACGGCAAGCGATTCGATGGGGTCGTGCTCAACGCCAAGGTGAATGCAAAAGCGAACGACGACCGTACCGCCACCGACAACGAGAAGTGGCCGCCGGTGGACAAGACCGAGGTCGAGCCGGCACTGGATGGCAAGATTCGCTACGAGCTGGATGGCAAGGGTGTGGTGGTGGAGCGCTCGGTAAACCCCGAGCTCTACAAGTTCCTGGCCAATCTCTTCGAGCTGAACAAATCGCCTGGGCAAAAGGCCCAGGTGGTCGCTGCGATGAAAGACGATCATGCCATCGCCGACCGCAATACCGAATTGAAGAAGTGGGGCGACTACGATCAGTTCGAGTGGAAGGGCGATCTGGAAAAAGCCGAGGTCATCACCTACACCACCAAGGACGGCGAAACCGTAACGGTGTCGAAAGCCCTGACACCCGAGCTCTTCGCTTCGTTGCAACCCATGGCCCTGTCGCGCTACACCCTGGAAAAGCGCGCCGACGATGGCCGCGAAGTCGCTGGCGCCGATACCTATGTTGCCGACCACGATATTTCCACCTTCGGCTGGCCGGACGAGTTCGGCAATGGCGTGATCCAGTTCGAGACCAAGGACGGCAAGAAATACGTCGTCTCCGAGTTCGAGAACAAGGAAATGTACGATCGCGTGGCCTCCAAGCGCAGCGACTACAACAAGAGCGAGGGCTCGATCCAGGATCTGCGCGACAAATACGACCTGCCCGACCTCGACAGCCTGGACCTGCTCAACAAGAAGACCGGTGAAAAGGCCGACAAGGACGACAAGGAGTCGATGTCGGTGGTCGAACTGGCCACCAAGAACCTGCTCGACAAGTACAAGAAGTTGGTCGACGACGGCAAGGTGGACAAGGACAGCGACGTCTACAAACTGGTCAAGGCCATCGAAGCCAAGGCGACCATGGAGGGCGGGCACAGCATCACGCCTTACATCGAGGATCCGCGCGGCGGCGAAACCTGGCGGCAGTTCGGTGACGGGGAAACCCTGAGCAAGGAGGACATGCAGGACATCCTCGATGGCAACTCCGTGGACAAGTTGCTCAATGAGCTGTTCACCAACGGCAACGGCGAAAAGGACAAGATCGGCAAGGAGTACCAGGCCGAACTCGATGAAGCGATCAAGAAGGTCAGTAGCGAAGACAAGGACAAGCTGGCCGACGAGCTCTACGACACCCTGACCAGCCCCGACTACGTCAAATACCTGGCCGATCTGAAGAAGAACGGCATGGAGTCCGAGGCCAAGGCCGAAGTCGCCGGCCTCACCTCAAGCCTCGAGATGCTCGACCCTGAGCGCGCGCGCAAGGCCGAGGCCCAGTTGCAGCAGAACAGCATCGTCGCCGAGATCGACACCCTGCTCGGTGATCCGGGAGCGATTCCCGATGAATACAAGGAGTTGGCCTACAAAGACTTCGGCGCGCTGGTCAAGACGATCCTCAAGTCGGCCGACATTCCACGTCGGGTCGCAGACAGCATCGAGAAGTTCTACAACGAGCTGCTCAACGACAAGACCAAGCTCGACGACTTCAACAAGCTCACCGAGCGCCTGAACAGTGGTGAGATCACCCAGGACAAGTTCAACGAAGAGCTCACTGGCAAGTACAAGCCGCTGGATGTCAGCAGCAACGACTTCACCAAGGCGATAGGGACGCTCAACAAGTACGGCGTACTGGGCAGCGTTTCGGCGTTCGGCTCATTGGGCGGTGCCATCTATGCGCTGTCGGCGAAGAACGGCCAGTTGGCAGACGAGCCGCTGGAGCGTCTGGCCATCGCCCGCGACTTCATCGGCTTCCTCGGGGCTGGCGCGCAGTTCGAAAAGACCAAGGTTTTCGACCTGTTGACCGGTACCGACACCGCCAAGTTGCTGGGGCTGAGCAAGACCCTGCCGGAAATCTGGGGCAAAGAAAGCTCGCTCGGCAAGAAAATCGAGAAATCCTTGCACGACAAAGGTATTTCCGGAGTGCCGGATCCTGCGGCGGATCGGGTCGGCAGCCTTATCGAGCTGGGCTCGCTGCACAACAGCGGCGGCGGTGACGTACTGGATGAGGTCAGGCTGTCCGGGGAAGCTTCGGGGCTCGGCTCGCTGGAGGACAACGGCAGCCGCGAATTGCTCGATGACATCGTCACCCGCGCAGGCGGAACGCCGCCTACGGATTACTCGCGCTACCAGACCCTGTCGCAGCTGGCGCAGGACCAGGGGGTGGAACTGACCGACGAGATCATCAGAGACAGCATCAGCGAGCGCCGTGCGGCCAATGGCTTGGGCGATCTGCCGGATGACGATTCGGTGTTCGAGTTCACCGAGCGCGTCCAGGACTCGGCTCATCGCACACCCTCGATCAGCTCCTCCGACACCGTCACCTCGATCTACGAAGGGGTCGTGGAGTATTTCGAGTCGCGCAATCTTACGCCGCCGAGCCGCCGGTCCTTCGACCAGATCTGGAATGATCCCGAGAACTACCGTGGCAGTGGTGCCTCGGTGGGTAGCGGGGAGCTCCCGCACCCGGACACTTTCGAGCTGGATCGCGAATCCATCAACGAGATGTACGAGTTGGACAACCGCACCCCGCCACCGGCCGATGTCATCGATGACGCGCTTGAGCCGATCAACGAGTCCATCCGCAACACCCCGTCTACCCCGAGCGTGATCGATACCCGCACCGTCCAGGACGCACTCACGACCACCGACAAGCCACCCGTCAAGCCGGGCGTTGCGGCGAAGATCGGTGGCTCGCTGACCAAAGTGCTCGGCGTGGCTCCGGACCTGCTGAGCATTGCCGACATCGTTGTCGGCGGCCTGGCGATCAAGGACGCCATCAAGAGCGGCAGCGCCCTGGGCAAGGCCAACGGTGCGCTGCAGGTGGTCAGTGGGGCGGCAGGTTTCGGTGCCGGGGTGATCGGCACGGTTGGTCTGGTCGCCAACATCGGCGCCCTGGCGGGTGTGACCGGACCGCTGTTCCTGGTGACTGCTGGGCTTGGGCTGATCACCGGTATCATCGGTATCTTCGTCGACCACGAGAAGCGCCAGAAGGCCACGGACAAGGAAGGTCAGTGGTTCAAGGACCTCGCCGATATCGGCCTGACGCAGGATGACTGGGGCGACAAGCTCGAATATGCCCGCTACAGCTTCTACGAATACGACGGTCGCGATGCGCCGGACGGGCAGAGCATCTTCGATTACCAGAAGGACGAGTGGGATCACTTCAGGGAGACGCCGCAGGAGGGCGGCTCGTCGGTCAACCGCCTGGACGACGACAAGCACCTGAACACCTACGACAAGGCGTTCTACCAGGACAACCGTGAAGTGATCCACGACATCCGTGAATATTGGGATGCCTGGAACGGCAAGGACGACATCGTCAGCCGGAAGGATCTGAACAAGATCGCCGAGGGCGGCGGCAGCGAGCAGGAAAAAGCGGCGGCGCGATTCCTGCTCGAGCACGAGGGCTTCTTCGATCAGCTCGATACCCAGTGGGGCAAGGGTGGCCAGGATGGCAAGGTGAGCACCGACGATCTCAACACCTGGCTCAAGATCGTCGGTGCCCACGAGGATGGCTACGGCCGCGGTTTCTTCGATGAGCACAAGGACATCATCGATACCATCCGCGACCGTTGGGACGACTGGAACGGCAAGGATGACATCGTCAGCAGAAAGGATCTGGAAAAGATCGCCGATGGCGACGGCAGCGACGCCGAGAAGAAGGCCGCGCGCTTTCTGCTCGACAACCAGGGCTTCTTCGACCAGCTCGACAACCTGGCCAAGAACGATCGTCGTGACGGCAAGATCAGCACGGGTGACCTGGACACCTGGCTCAAGGCGATCGGGGTGGAGAAGACCGACAAGAGCGATCTGACCTACAAGCCCAACGATGATGTGCCGGCCTGGCGTGTCATGCGCGGGTGAGGTCAGGCGGATGAATTGAAAAAGCCCCGGACCGTCCGGGGCTTTTTCGTAGAGCGGGCTTGCTCCGCGATGCGATGTTGGCCACACCGCCGCCATCGCGGGACGAGCCCGCTCCTACAGGAAGCCGAGGTGCCTTGACGGCATCCATTGACCCTTGTCATAGCACTTCTCGGAATCTTGTCTAGGCTTAACGCTGGCGGTATCTGTCTACCGCCACCGTGAAGTCCAGAGGCGCCGGCAATGTCCCGTGCGTCCAAACCTGATCAGGAGTGCACGATGGACCTGAACCGTCGGCAATTCTTCAAGGTCGCCGCCGTCGGCCTTGGAGGCTCGAGCCTCGCGGCGTTGGGCATGGCCCCGACAGCCGCGTTCGCCGAGCAGGTGCGCCACTTCAAGCTGGCGCACACCAAAGAAACCCGCAACACTTGCCCCTACTGCTCGGTCGGCTGCGGCCTGATCCTGTACAGCCAGGGCGATGCGGGCAAGAACGTCAAACAGAACATCATCCATATCGAAGGCGACGCCGATCATCCGGTCAACCGCGGCACCCTGTGCCCCAAAGGTGCCGGGCTGCTCGACTTCATCCACAGCCCCAGCCGCCTGCAATACCCCGAGATGCGCAAGCCGGGCAGCCAGGAATGGGTGCGGGTCAGCTGGGACGAGGCGCTCGACCGCGTCGCCACGCTGATGAAGCAGGACCGCGATGCCAACTTCATCGAGAAGAACGCCCAGGGCCAGACGGTCAACCGCTGGCTGAGCACGGGCTTCCTCGCGGCGTCGGCAGCGTCCAGCGAAGCAGGCTACCTGACTCATAAAGTCATCCGTTCACTCGGCATGCTGGGGTTCGACAACCAGGCGCGTGTCTGACACGGCCCGACGGTGGCAAGTCTTGCCCCGACGTACGGCCGTGGCGCGATGACCAATCACTGGTCTGACATCGCCAACGCAAACCTGGTGCTGGTCATGGGCGGCAACGCAGCCGAGGCCCACCCCTGCGGGTTCAAATGGGTGACCGAGGCCAAGGCGCACAACAAGGCGCGCCTGATCGTGGTCGATCCGCGTTTCACCCGTACCGCTTCGGTGGCCGACTACTACGCGCCGATTCGCACCGGCAGCGACATCGCCTTCATGGGAGGGCTGATCAACTACCTGCTGACGACCGACCAGATCCAGCACGAATACGTGCGCAACTACACCGACGTGTCGTTCATCGTCAAAGAGAACTATGGCTTCGAAGACGGCCTGTTCAGTGGCTATGACGCGGCCAAGCGGATCTATGCCGACAAGTCCGGCTGGGGCTACGAGCTGGGCGAGGACGGCTTCGCCAAGGTCGACCCGACGCTGCAGCACCCGCGCTGCGTGTTCCAGTTGATGAAGCAGCACTACAGCCGCTACACGCCGGAAATCGCCAGCATGACCTGCGGCATGCCGCAGGACCAGATGATGAAAGTCTGGGAAGAGATCGCCACCTGCGCCGTGCCGGGCAAGACCATGACGATCCTCTACGCCCTGGGCTGGACCCAGCATTCGATCGGGGCGCAGATCATCCGCAGTGCGGCGATGGTCCAGCTGCTGCTGGGCAATGTCGGCATGCCCGGCGGTGGGGTCAATGCCCTGCGCGGGCATTCCAACATCCAGGGCCTGACCGACCTGGGGCTGCTGTCGAACTCGCTGCCGGGGTACCTGACGCTGGCCGGCGATGCCGAGCAGGACTACGCCGCGTTCATCGACAAGCGCGCCTCCAAGCCGCTGCGTCCGGGCCAGCTCTCGTATTGGCAGAACTATGGCAAGTTCCATGTCAGCCTGATGAAGGCCTGGTATGGCGCCAACGCCACCGCCGAGAACAACTGGGGCTATGACTGGCTGCCCAAGCTCGATGTGGCGGCCTACGACGTGCTGCGCATGTTCGAGATGATGAGCCAGGGCAAGGTCAACGGCTACATGTGCCAGGGTTTCAACCCGATCGCCGCGCTGCCGGACAAGAACCGCGTCACCGCGGCGCTGGGCAAGCTCAAGTGGCTGGTGATCATGGACCCGCTGGCCACCGAGACATCCGAGTTCTGGCGCAACGCCGGGCCGTACAACGATGTCGACACGGCCAATATCCAGACCGAGGTGATTCGCCTGCCCACCACCTGCTTTGCCGAGGAGGACGGTTCGCTGGTCAACAGCAGCCGCTGGCTGCAGTGGCACTGGAAGGGCGCTGACGGCCCCGGCGAGACGCGCACCGACGTGCAGATCATGAGCGAGCTGTTCCTGCGTCTGCGTGAGCGCTACAAGTCAGAAGGCGGCGCTTACCCCGACCCGATGCTCAACATCAGCTGGCCGTACAAGATCCCCGAGGAGCCTTCCCCCGAAGAGCTCGCCAAGGAGATGAACGGCTGGGCGGTGAGCGACATGACCGACGCCAGTGGCCTGGCCATCAAGGGCGGCCAGCAGTTGTCGGGCTTCGGCCAGTTGAAAGATGACGGCAGCACAGCATCCGGTTGCTGGATCTTCGCCGGCTGCTGGACCGAGCAAGGCAACCAGATGGCCCGGCGCGACAACAGCGACCCTTACGGCATGCACCAGGTACAGAACTGGGCCTGGGCCTGGCCGGCCAACCGCCGCATCCTCTACAACCGCGCCTCCAGCGACCCGCAGGGCAACCCGTGGGACCCGCACAAGAAACGCCTGGTGTGGTGGAACGGCAAGGCCTGGGGCGGCACTGACGTGCCCGACTTCAAGGTCGACTCGCCGCCTGAAGCGGGGATGAATCCGTTCATCATGAACCCCGAAGGCGTGGCGCGCTTCTTCGCCATCGACAAGATGGCCGAGGGGCCGTTCCCCGAGCACTACGAGCCGTTCGAGACGCCGATCGGGATCAACCCGCTGCACCCGAACAACAAGAAGGCCACCAGTAACCCGGCAGGCCGGATCTTCGATTCGGTGTGGGACACCCTCGGCAAGCACGAGGAGTTCCCCTACGCAGCGACCACCTACCGGCTGACCGAGCACTTCCACTTCTGGAGCAAGCACTGCCGCCTGAACGCGATCATCCAGCCCGAGCAGTTCGTCGAGATCGGTGAAGTGCTGGCCGGCGAGAAGGGCATCAAGGCGGGAGATCGGGTGCGGGTGTCGAGCAAGCGTGGGCATATCGAGGCGGTAGCGGTGGTGACCAAGCGGATCCGTCCGCTGCAGATCAATAACCAGACCGTGCACCAGATCGGCATCCCGCTGCACTGGGGCTTCACCGGTTCGACCCGGCATGGCTACCTGACCAACACGCTGGTGCCGTTCCTCGGTGATGGCAACACCCAGACGCCGGAGTCCAAGTCGTTCCTCGTCAACGTGGAGAAAATCTGATGGCCCAGCAAGATATCATCGCCCGCTCGGCCACCACGACCGTACCGCCTTCGGTACGCCAGCAGGAGCAGGTCGCCAAGCTGATCGACACCACCAAGTGCATCGGCTGCAAGGCCTGCCAGGTGGCGTGCTCGGAGTGGAACGAGCTGCGCGACGAGGTCGGCCACAACCACGGCACCTACGACAACCCGCAGGACCTCACCGCCGACACCTGGACCCTGATGCGCTTCACCGAGCACGAGCGCGACGACGGGAACCTGGAGTGGCTGATCCGCAAGGACGGCTGCATGCACTGTGCCGACCCTGGCTGCCTCAAGGCCTGCCCGAGCCCCGGCGCGATCATCAAGCACGCCAACGGCATCGTCGACTTCAACCAGGACCACTGCATCGGTTGCGGTTATTGCATCACCGGCTGCCCGTTCAACATCCCGCGAATCTCGCAGAAAGACCACAAGGCCTACAAGTGCAGCCTGTGTTCCGACCGCGTGGCCGTGGGTCTGGAGCCGGCCTGCGTGAAGACCTGCCCGACCGGGGCGATCGTCTTCGGCAGCAAGGACGAGATGAAGGTGCATGCCGACGAGCGCATCGTCGACCTCAAGTCGCGCGGCTACGAGAACGCTGGCCTGTACGACCCGGACGGTGTTGGTGGCACCCACGTGATGTACGTGCTGCACCACGCCGATACACCCAGGCTGTATGCAGGCCTGCCGGACCAGCCGGTGATCAGCCCGCTGGTAGGGTTGTGGAAGGGCATCAGCAAACCGCTGGCGCTGCTGGCCATGGGCGCGGCGGTCCTGGCCGGGTTCTTCCACTATGTGCGGGTCGGGCCGCAGCGGGTCGAGGAGGACGAGCATCCCGCTCCGACCGATACCAGCGTGCACCAGGTGGATCCGGCAGTGCATGTCTATGACCCGGGCAAGCCCGGCGGGCAAGGGGAGCAGCGGCCATGAACGACAACAAGCCTATCCTGCGCTACAACGCCAACGAGCGGACCAACCACTGGATCGTCGCGATCCTGTTCTTCATGGCCGGGCTGTCGGGGCTGGCGCTGTTCCATCCGGCACTGTTCTGGCTCAGCAACCTGTTCGGTGGCGGCCCCTGGACACGCATCCTGCATCCCTTCCTCGGGGTGGCGATGTTCGTGTTCTTCCTGGGGCTGGTGATCCGCTTCTGGCGAGCCAACTTCATCACCGCCAACGACCGCCTGTGGCTGCGCCGTGTGGATCGGGTGATGCGCAACGAGGAAGAAGGCGTGCCGCCGATCGGCAAGTACAACGCCGGGCAGAAGCTGCTGTTCTGGACCTTGCTGGTGTGCATGCTGATCCTGCTGGTCAGTGGCGTGGTGATCTGGCGCGCCTGGTTCAGCCAGTACTTCGACATCGGCGCGATTCGCCTGGCCACCTTGCTGCACGCCCTGGCGGCGTTCGTGCTGGTGCTGAGCATCATCGTGCACATCTATGCCGGGATCTGGATCAAGGGCTCGGTCGGCGCCATGCTGCACGGCTGGGTCAGCCGCGCCTGGGCACGCAAACATCATGAGCTGTGGTACCGGGACGTGACCGGCGACAAGACGCCGCACAACCCCGGACGGAAAGAAGGATGAGCGCTTGAGCACGATTCTCGAACCCGGGCAGATCGAAGCGTCGGCGGTAATGCCGCCGTTTCTCCACCAGCCCGCCGACAACCTGTTCGAACTGCGCGCGGCGCGACTGGAGCAGCTTGCCCAGGGCCATGCCCTTGGCGACTACCTGAGGCTGGTTGCGCGCCTGTGCCGGGTGCAGCAGCAGTTGCTCGACAATCCACCCTCCGGCGTGCCGGTCGCCGAGCAGCGTCAGCGCCTGTGCATCAGCCACGGCCTGCCGCCGCTGGCGGCCGACAGCCTGGTGCGGGAAGGGCCGTGGTTGCTCTGGCTGCAGGCGCTGCTGGATCGCTTCGAGGTCCCGGAGCAGGGTGCCCTGGCGGATGCCCTGAAGGTTCTGCACAGCAGCGAAGAGAGCCAGCGTAAAGGTTGGGGTATCGCCTTGCTGAGCGGTCAGTACGATGCCGTGCCCGCGGCGCTGGTGCCTTTCATCGGCGCTGCGTTGCAGGCGGCCTGGGCCAGTTGGCGGCGGGGCTTGCCCAGCGATGAGCTCAAGCCCGGCAGCAGCCTCGCGCAGTGTCCGTGCTGCGGCTCGCCAGCGATGGCGGGCCTGGTGCGCAACCGCGGCAAGCACAACGGGCTGCGCTACCTGGCCTGTTCGCTGTGCGCCTGTGAGTGGCATGTGGTGCGGGTCAAGTGTGTGTACTGCGAGTCGAGCAAGGATTTGCGCTACTCCAGCCTTGAGGATGATCGTCATGCCCCGGGCAAGGCTCCGCTGCGGGCGGAGTGCTGCCCTGGTTGCAGCACCTACCTCAAGCACTGCTACCTGGAAAATGACGCGATGGGCGAGGCGTTGGCCGATGACCTGGCCAGCCTGGCGCTGGATATCCGGTTGGACGAGGAGGGCTTTCATCGGCTGGCGCCGAACCTGATGTTGGCGCCTGGAGGAGGATGAGGGTCTACACTGCACACCGAGCCGCCCCTATCGCGGGGCAAGTCGCAGCGGCGAACCGCCGCTCCTGCAATGACCCCGCCACCTTTGCGGACGACGGGTAACCTGTAGGAGCGGGCTTGCCCGCGAAAGGGCCATTACAGACACCGGATCAACCAAGGTAGTACCGCATGTCGTCAAGCCTCGCCAATCAAGCGCCACGCCTGCCCTCCATCGACACCCTGCTACGCCACCCCGCCTGCCAGCCCTTGCTCGATCGCCATGGCCGCGACGCCACCCTGGCCAGCCTGCGTCAACTGCTAGACGACCTGCGCGAACCCGCTCGCCTTGGCCAGTTGAGCGCCGTCGAACTGGCTGCTGAAATCCTGCTTGGCCGCGCCGGCGAGCGCCTGGCGATCCAGCAGCGCAGCCAGGTGCGAAGGGTCTTCAACCTCACTGGCACGGTGCTGCACACCAACCTCGGTCGTGCCTTGTTGCCGGAAGAGGCCGTACAGGCGATGCAGACCGCCGCCCGTTATCCGCTCAACCTCGAGTTCGACCTGGCCACCGGCAAGCGCGGTGACCGCGATGACCTGATCGAGGGCCTGATCCGCGAGCTGACCGGCGCCGAGGCAGTCACCGTGGTCAACAACAACGCCGCTGCCGTGCTGCTGGCGCTCAACAGCCTGGGTGCGCGCAAGGAAGGGATCATCTCCCGTGGCGAGCTGATCGAGATCGGCGGCGCCTTCCGCATTCCCGACATCATGGCCCGTGCCGGTGTGCGCCTGCACGAGATCGGCACCACCAACCGCACCCATGCCCGCGACTACGAGGCGGCGATCAATCCGCGCACCGGCCTGCTGATGCGCGTGCATTGCAGCAACTACAGCATCCAGGGCTTTACCACCCAGGTGCCGACCGCCGAGCTTGCGCGCATCGCCCATCAACATGATCTGCCGCTGCTCGAAGACCTGGGTAGCGGCAGCCTGCTCGACCTCACCCGTTGGGGCCTGCCCGCCGAGCCGACGGTGCGTCAGGCATTGGCGGACGGCGCCGATATCGTCACCTTCAGCGGCGACAAACTGCTGGGTGGTCCGCAGGCGGGCATCATCGTCGGGCGCAAGGAGCTGATCGCCAGGATCAAGAAGAACCCGCTCAAGCGCGCGCTGCGTGTGGACAAGATCACCCTGGCGGCGCTCGAGGCGGTGCTGGCGCTGTACCGTGACCCCGACCGCCTGGCCGAACGCTTGCCCAGCCTGCGCCTGCTGACCCGGCCCCAGGACGAGATCGCAACCCAGGCGCAGCGCCTGGCGCCAGAACTGGCCGCGCGACTGGGCGAGCAGTGGACGGTCGCGGTCGAGCCCGCATTGGGCATGATCGGTAGCGGCAGCCAGCCGGTAGCGCGGCTGCCAAGCGCGGCGCTGTGCTTGCGGCCACAGGTGTCGAAGAAGCTGCGTGGTCGCAGCCTGAGGGTGCTGGAGCGCGCACTGCGCGAGTTGCCGGTGCCGGTGCTTGGACGCATCGATGACGATGCCCTGTGGCTCGACCTGCGTCAGTTGGATGACGAAACCCAGTGGCTGGCGCAGTTGCCGGCGTTGCAGCTGGGGCCGGTGCAGTGATCGTCGGCACCGCCGGGCATATCGATCACGGCAAGACTGCGCTGCTCCAGGCCCTGACCGGCCAGGCCGGTGACCAGCGCCAGGAAGAGCGCGCCCGGGGCATGACCATCGACCTCGGCTATCGCTATGCGTCGCTGGCCGAAGGCGAGCCGTTGACCGGCTTCATCGACGTCCCCGGTCACGAGCGTTTTATCCACAACATGCTCGCCGGCGCCCACGGTATCGACCTGGTGCTGCTGGTAGTGGCCGCTGATGACGGCGTTATGCCGCAGACCCGTGAGCACCTGGCGATCATCGAGCTGCTGGGCATTCCCCAAGCGCTGGTGGCGATCAGCAAGTGCGATCGGGTCGAGGCATCGCGACTGCTGGAAGTCCAGCACGAAGTCGAAGCGCTGCTGGCCCCCGGGCCTTATGCCGGGGCTCGGCAGTTCGCCTTGTCCAGCGTGACCGGTGAAGGCGTCGAAGTGCTGCGCCAGGCGTTGGTCGAGGCGCGCACGCAGGTGCTGCGGCGCGGGAGCCAAGGAGGCTTTCGGCTGGCAATTGACCGTGCTTTCGCCGTTTCCGGTGCCGGCGTGGTGGTGACCGGCACCGCGCTGGCCGGGCAGGTGAGCGCGGGCGACACCCTGTTGCTGGGCAAGGCTGGCAAAGCTGTGCGGGTGCGTGGCCTGCATGCACAGAACCAGGCCGCGCTGGTGGCCGAGGCCGGGCAGCGCGTGGCGCTGAACATCAGTGCCGAGCGCCTGGCCGTGGAGCACGTGCACCGTGGGGATTGGCTGGTGCCCGAGTGGCTGCATGCGCCCAGTTCGCGTATCGATATCGAGTTGTCATTGTTGCCGGGCGAAACGCGCACCTTCGAGCATTTCAGCGCGGTGCATGTGCACCTGGGTACCCAGGACGTGACCGCGCGGGTGGCGCTGCTGGAGGGCGAGGCTCTGACGGCAGGCCAACGCATGTTCGCTCAGTTGCTGCTCAACGCACCGTTGCAGGCCGTGCATGGCGATCGCCTGGTCCTGCGCGACCAGCGCGCCCAGCGCACCCTCGGCGGTGGTCGGGTGCTCGACCCTTTCGCCCCCAGCAGGCAGCGCCGCAGCGAGTCGCGCTTGCGCCAACTGCAGGTGCTGCGCGATGCCTGCGATCTGGAGCAGGCCCTGCCGGCCCTGCTGGCGGCGGCTCCCGCCGGGCTCGACCCGCAGCGCCTGGAGCGACAGTTCAACCGTCTGCGCGACAGTTGGCGGTTGCCCGATGACGTCCAGGTGATTGCCACCCGCCAGGGGCCGTTGCTGTTCGATCGTCAGCAATGGCAGGCGCTCAGGCATGAAGTGCTCGAGCAACTGGCGCGGTTCCACGAGCAGGAGCCCGATCAGCTTGGCCCCGACCGCGACCGCCTGCGCCGCTTCTGCGCCTTGCCGCTGGAGCGTGCCGCCTTTGTCAGCCTGCTGGACGAGTTGCTCGGTGAGGGCGCAGTCGCCAGCAGCGGCCCATGGTTGCACCTGCCGGATCACAAGGTGCAGTTGAGTGACGCCGATACTGCGCTCTGGGAGCGTCTGCAACCGCGTTTGCTGGAAGGCGCGTTCGATCCGCCCTGGGTCAGGACCCTGGCTGCAGCCGAGCAGGTGGAGGAAACCCAGGTGCGCCTGCTGATGCGCAAGCTGGCGCGGCTGGGAGTGCTGCACCAGGTAGTGCGCGACCTGTTCTACCCGCAGGAGACGATCCAGCGCATGGCCGAGATGTTGTTGCGCCAGACACAGGACACGCCGGTAGTGCAGGTGGCGGCGTTTCGCGATATGTTGGGCATCGGTCGCAAGCGCAGCGTGCAGATTCTCGAGTACTTCGACCGGCTTGGCCTGACCCGCAGGGTTGCCGAGCAACGTCACATCCGCGCCGATAGCGCGCTGGCCCGGCAGCAGGCCAGGCCCTGAGTTCAAGGAAGGCAATCGCGCCCGGTGGCGCGGCCGGGCTTCAAACCCGGTTGGGGACGGCAGCCGTTCCCGGGCAGGTTCGACTCCCGCTGCCTTCCGCCATTTTCGCCAGGCCTCTTCGCGGGCAAGCCCGCTCCCACAGGTACAGCACAATTCTCAAGAACTGTGGAAATCCCTGCGGGAGCGGGCTTGCCCGCGAAGAGGCCAGGGCAGGCTAGAACCTAAGCCCGCTCCCCTCCCACAGGTACAGCACAATTCTCAAGAACTGTGGAAATCCCTGTGGGAGCGGGCTTGCCCGCGAAGAGGCCATGACAGGCTGAAACCTAAGCCCGCTCCCCACACAGGTCCACTGCAAACCACCGCTCTGCGGCCTCCACATCCAACCCAGCCCCCAGCAGCGCGAACATCTTGCCCAGCGCCGCTTCGCGAGTCATCCCGCCACCACTGACCAGCCCGGTATCGCGCAGCTTGCTGCCGGCGGCATAGGTGTCGAACACCACCGCGCCTTCGGGGCACTGGCTGATCGCGACGATCATCACCCCGCGTTGACGCGCACCGTGCAGCGCGTCGAGCAGTGCCTGGTCATCGGACGGGCCGGTACCGCTGCCATAGCACTCCAGCAGCAAGCCCTGGACCCCAGCGTCGAACAGCCCGTGCAGGTAATCTGCACACAGCCCCGGGAACACCGGCAGCACCGCCAGCTTCACCGCTTGGCGCACCTGGCGGTAGTCCAGGCTGGCAGGGATCTGCGTAGCGCGCTCGCCTTCGCGGTGGCGCTCCATCACGGTGAACGCATCGAAGGCTTCGCTGCGCAGTTTCGAGGCGCGGCAGCCGTGCAGCAACCGGCCGTGGAAGTAAAGCTGCACGCCGTTGCCCAGGCCCTGCTCGAACTGACGCAACGCGCCGACCAGGTTGTCCCAGGCGTCGCTGTCTGGCGCACCGGCCGGCAGCATGGAGCCGGTAAGCAGGACCGGCACCTGCAGGCCGAGCAGCAGGAACGACAACGTTGCCGCGCTGTAGGCCAGGGTGTCGGTGCCATGCAGCACCAGCACGCCGTCATGGCCGTCATGCTCGACCGCCTCGACGATGGCATCACGCATCGCCAGCCAATTGGCCTGCTGCATGTTGGCGCTGTCGATCAGCGGGTTGAGCTCGCGCAAGGTCCATTGCAGTGTCGGCGCGTCATTGCGCTGTGCGAGGTGGTCACGCATACGTGCATCGAAGCCACCCGCCGGCGCCAGGCCCGCGGGGGTCTGCAGCATGCCGATGGTGCCACCTGTGTAGAGAACGAGGAGATTCTTGACTGCACCCATGGAAGGATTCCGAAGCGAGGAGCGAAGGAAAGCCGGCCGCCCACGAGCGGGGCGGCCGGGCAGGGCAGGGTATCAGCGCTGGTGCTGAAGTTCGCCAGCAGCTTTGTCAGTGGCTGTTTCAGCCTGAGGATTGGCTGGCCAGGCGGCACGGTCCAGGTCCAGGTCGGCAAATTTGCTGGAGTCGAACACCGGCTGCTTGATGCCGGCCTTGCGCTGTGCGTCGTAGTCGCGCATCACGCGCAGGCCGACCTTGAACAGCAGGGCCAGGGCGACCAGGTTGACGAAGGCCAGACAGGTCATCGTGATGTCGGCGAAGGCGAACACGGTCGACAGGTCTTGCATCGAACCCCACACCACCAGCGCCAGCACCAGGCCGCGGAAGGCCATCAGCACGACACGGTTGCGGCTCAGGAACTGCAGGCTGTTCTCGCCCAGGTAGTAGTTGTAGAGGATGCAGGTGAAGACGAACAGCGACAGCGCGACGCTGACGAAGATGCGGCCCCAGTCACCGACCACGGCGGCCAGCGAGTTCTGGGTCAGGACGATACCGTCGCCTTCGAAGCCTGGGGTGTAGAAGCCCGACAGCAGGATCAGCAGCGCGGTGCAGGTGCAGATCACGAAGGTGTCGAGGAACACGCTGAAGGCCTGCACCACGCCTTGGGCGCCTGGGTGCTTCACTGCCGCCACGGCCGCGACGTTCGGGGCACTGCCCAGGCCCGCTTCGTTGGCGAACACGCCGCGTTTCACGCCCATGACGATGGCGCTGCCCAGCAGGCCGGCAAAGGCCGGGTCGAGGCCGAAGGCGCTCTTGAAGATGGTTTCCAGCATGGCAGGCACGTGTTCGATCTGGGTGCCGATCACGTACAGGGTCACGCCGATGTAGGCCAGGGTCTTGATCGGCACCAGCAGGTCCGACACCGCGGCGATGCGCTTGATGCCGCCGATGAAGGTGATGGCCAGCAGCACTGCCAGGACGATACCGGTGTGGCGTGGGTCGAAGGCAAAGGCGTTCTGCAGCGAATGGGTCACGGTGTACGACTGCAGGCCGATGAAGGCGAAGCCGTAGGTGACCAGCAGCAGGATCGAGAACACGATCGCCATGCTCTTGAGCTTCAGGCCGTGCTGAATGTAATAGGCCGGGCCGCCGCGGTACAGGCCGTCGCCGTCGGCGCGCTTGTAGACCTGGGCCAGGGTACATTCGAAGAAGCTGCTGGACATGCCCACCAGTGCGGTGACCCACATCCAGAACACTGCGCCTGGGCCGCCCAGGGTCACGGCGATGCCGACACCGGCAATGTTACCTGCACCGACGCGGCCGGCGAGGCTCAGCATCAGGGCCTGGAACGAGCTCAGTTGGCCAGCCTGGCCGCGCAGGGACTCCTTGAACACGCCGAACATGTGGCCGAAGTGGCGGAACTGGACGAACCGGGAACGAATGGTGAAGTAGCTACCGAGCCCGACGATCAGGACGATGAGCAGTTTTCCTGAAAGGAAATCGTTAAGTGCTTCGAGCATTGGAAAATGACCTCGATTCTTATTCTTCGTGTGGAGTGACCAGCGGCGACAGAGACGCGCGCTATCGTTGGCGCGCATGGTTGGTCATGACACCTGTGGTTACAATTTCGCGGGTTGCTCTGTTTTGGTGCGACTTGATGCTAGACTTGCACCACTCGCATCACCTGGAACGCCGTTCATGGCCGATTTTCTAGCCGCCAATCTCAAACTCGCCTGCAGCCACTACCGCTCTATTTCAGAGGTTTGCCGACAGCTGTCGATAAATCGCGCGCAATTCAACAAGTACCTGAGCGGGCAGAGCCAGCCGACGACCTACAACCTCAAGCGCATCGGCGATTTCTTCGGGGTCGAGGATTACGAGCTGAACCTGCCGCCGGAACAGTTCGCCCGGCTGATCGGTGCGCGCAACCCTTCGGTGTCGTCAGGCCCGCAGGACGACCCGATCAGCGAGCTGTTCAAGCCCTTGCATGCCCAGGCCGGCAACCTGTCGCGCTATTGCGGCTACTACTTCGAATATTCCAACTGCATGTCGGTACCAGGCTCGATCCTGGTGTCGCTGGTGCACCTGTGGGAGGAGCGCGGCAGCTTCCTGTTCGAGCGCCAGGAACGCCAGGAGCGCAGCAGTGCCGGCAGCCAGCATGCCGAGGTGCGTTGCCGTTACCTGGGCGCAGCGTTTCAGTTGCAGGATCGGGTGTTCCTGATCGACTACGAGTCGCTGACCCTCAACGAGATGAGCCAGACCGTGCTCATCCCCAGCTTCAAGAGCCGTATCACCCGCCTCAACGGGCTCAAGACCGGGGTCTCCAGCGGCGACCGGCGCAACCCTGCCTGCACCCGCGTGGTGTGGGAGTTTCTTGGTGAAGAGATCAACCGCATCAACGCCTATCGCCAGGTGAAGCTCTATCGCCCGGACGACCCGCGCATCGACGACGACATTCGCGACCGGCTCGGCGCCGGCGCGATCAGCAATGGGTTGTTCGAGATTGAGTAGGGGTTTCGGCTCTACACCGCGGCGTCTGCTTCACGGGCAAGTCGCAGCGGCGAACCGCTCCCACGGTGCCCAACCTGTCACCCTTGGTCGAGAATGAACGCCGCCACCGTATCCGCCACCTGATCGGCAATTTCCGGTGCATCGCGCAGGTGGGCGGCGATGCCGTGGTCGCAGTCGGTCAGCAACAGGCACTCCACATGGGGCGCCGGCACCGAGCGCAGCAGCGCATGGGTGACTTCCTCCGGAATCGGGCTGTAGCGCTGCACTCCGCGCAGCATTCGGGTACCGGCGCTGGTGCCGGGGCCTTGGCCGTGGGTCTGGGAGTTGAGGCCGTCGTACTCGCCGATCACCAGCAGTACCCGCCCCTGGAACTGGCGCAGGAAGGCGTAGCTGTCGCAGTCGAGAAAGGCGTAGGGCTTGCGGATCGCCGCGCTGAAGGCCGGCCCGAATGGCGCGTCGTGGGCGTCATCGGGGTAGACCGCCGGGCAGATCAGCACCAGCTTGTCGATGTCTGGCAGTTGCGCCGCAAGCTTGAGGGCAATGGCGCCACCCAGGCTGTGGCCGACCAGGGTACGGCAGCGTTCGGCGATATGCCGGTGGAAGCGCCGGGCCTCCTGCAGGTTGATCGCCAGGGTCGGTGCGCTGGCGCCGGGTTCGCTCGCTTGGCTGTGGCCGGACAGGTTGCCGGTCAGCGAGCCGATGCCCTGGCGTTGTAGGCGATAGAGCAGCGGGTTGAGGCGGGTGAAGTCGGAGCGTGCGCCGCCGACCACGAACAGTGGCGGAGCGCGCTCGCTGTCCGGCAAAAGCAGGCGTGCCTGCTGTTGATAACCGTCGAATGCTTCGTCGATGAAGCATTCGGTGCCCGGCGCGGGTTCGTCGTATTGCCAGCTGCCGCGTTGCTCGGAGGTGTTCGCGAAGTCCATGGCGCTCCCTAGAGGAACTGATGTTGCAGCCATTCGCCGAGCGGGTTGCCTGCGCCAAGCAGCAGCTTGAGGGCCATGATGCAGCACACGCAGACCAGCAACGGCTTGATCAGCCTGGGTCCGAAATGCACCGCGCAGCGTGCGCCCAGTTGCGCACCGATGAACGCGGCACAGGCCATCGCCAGGGCCAGGGGCCAGATGATCGCCCCGCTCAGCGAGAATACCGAGAGGGCGCCGAGGTTGCACGCGGCGTTGAGCAGCTTGCTGTTGCACACGGCGCGCAGCAGGTGCTGACCAAGCAGGATTACGCAGGCGAGCATGAAGAACGAACCCACCCCAGGGCCGAACACGCCGTCATAGAAGCCGATCAGCGGGGCGGCGGTCAGGCAGAACACGGCGTTGGAGATCTTCGCCTTGCGCTCGTGCTCGTCGGGCTTGGGGCTGAAAGCGAAGTAGGCCGCAACCAGGATCAGCAGCACCGGCACGCAGGCTTGCAGGAACGTCTTGGGCACCAGGCTCACCGACAGCGCGCCGAGGGCGCCGCCGGCGAAGGCCATGGCGGCCATGGGCAGGCCGCGTTGCCAGTCGATCATGCCCTTGCGGGCGAAGGCGACGGTGGCCGACACCGTCGCCGAGGCCGCCTGGAATTTGTTGGTGGCGATGGCCGCCAACGGGTCGATGCCGGCGACGAACAGTACCGGCAGGGTGATCAGCCCGCCGCCACCCGCGATGGCGTCGAAGAAGCCGGCCATCAGCGCCACCGACGCGAGGGTCAGCAGCAGGGAGACATCGATTTCCATCATTACCGCACGTTCCTTTTATTCAGCCGCGCACCAGCAGCGGATCCGGAGTGATCACCCGAGGTTGGGCGAAGGGGGAGTAGCCGAACAGCCGCACCAGCAGGCGACGGTTGTCCTGGACGATGTCGCGACCATGCAGGGCGCGGTTGTTGTTGATCACGAGGGCGGTGTCCGGTTGCAGCACGAAGGGCCGTGGCCGGGTCTCGGCGACCCGCTGCTGGAAAGCGTCGAAGGCCTGGGCGGCGAGGTCGCTGGCCTGGTCGTTGAGCGAGAACCGGTACGAGTTGTAACGCAGGGCAAAGCCGCCGTTGGCGTCGAACTGCAGCATCGCGGTGGCCTGCTCCGGTTCACCGCTGCCCGCGACGAAACAGTCGCTGCGGGTGAAGTCGAACGACGCTGAGGTCAGCGCCAGCGCGTGCAGGCTGCCCAAGCCTTCTATGACCTCGCGCATGGGAATGACGTGGGTCGGCTCGTTCGCCGGGTTCCAGCGCGCGGTGAGGATCAGCGCAGAGGGGGCCGGGGAATGGTCATCGCGAGCGATCACCGAGCAGTTGTACGGAGCTTCGGTGTGTGGGCCCAGGCGCAAGCCAGCGTGGGAGCTGAGTTCCACGCGGGTGTCGCGGGTTTCCTGCGGACGCGGCTGGCTGCCGCCACCCTTGAAGTTGCCGACCAGACGCACCTGCTTGCCTTCGTTGTCGATATCGAAGGCGAACGCCCGGTAGCGCACCAGTTCCAGCAGGATCTGGTTGCGTGAAGCCAGGTAGAGGCAGCGGGGGTCGTGCTCCAGGCCCTGCAGCTCAGGCAGGTCTTCGGGGATGGGATCGTGCTCCGGGCAGCTCATGCCGCGGTACATCAGTGCAGACAGCGTGCCGTCGGCGAAGCGCCGCAGTGTCGCTTGTTGCTGGGCATCGAGCGATCTTGTCAGCGCTTCGGCGCATTGCCGTGCCTTGCCGGCTGCCCCGAAGACTTCCGGGCCGCCGAGTCGGGCGAGGGATTGGCTGGCGACGAACAGCGCATCGGCTTGATCCTGGGTAAATTCCAGGTACGCGACTTCGGAATCCTGCATGGGAAACCTTCCTTGTTATTGTTGTGTTGGCGTTCCGTGCCGGCCGACAGCTGGAGTGAGTTGACCTGACTGGTGTAACTCCAGTCGGTAGTGGCCAACTGCCGCGCAGTATCGGGTAGTTTCCGAAGGTGCAAAAGAGGGGGTGGAAAATTTCACAGCCGTGAAACGTTGTGAAGATCGAAGCCGGCGCGTCATGGTGGTGCTCCTGGTTATCGGGTGCGCATACGGGGCTGCCATGCCCCGGCCTCTGCTATTAGTTCAAGGTTTTGGTCTGGCGTGGTGCAAGACCGGTTTTATGTGAGCGACAGAGAAAGCTTCGATGCCTGTTGGAAACTTCCTACGTACAGACGGGGAAGCCCCTAGGGTTGGACTTCCCCTGGCGGAAACCGCAAAATGACCCCTTTCCCTAATCGATCTGAGCGGACCTGCTGACTCTATGCGTATGCGCCTGATGCTGTTGGGTGGTGGCAATGCCCTCGGGCAAGCGCTGATTCGTCTCGGGGCCGAGGAAGACATCGCGTTTCTGGCACCGCGCCCGCCGGACGAGGGCTGGGATCCGGCCAGCCTCACCCAGTTGCTCGACGATCACCGCCCCGATGCCCTGGTCAACCTGGCCTATTACTTCGACTGGTTCCAGGCCGAGTCGGTCAGCGAACAGCGCCTGGCCCTTCAGGAACGTGCCGTGGAGCGTCTGGCCGAATTGTGCCAGCACCACGAGATCACGCTGGTCCAGCCTTCCAGCTATCGCGTGTTCGACGGCTCGCGCGCCACCTCCTACAGCGAGAAGGACGAGCCGGTGCCGCTGGGCCTGCGTGGCCAGGCGCTGTGGCGCATCGAGCAGAGCGTGCGTGCGGCCTGCCCGCAGCATGTGCTGCTGCGTTTCGGTTGGGTGCTGGACGAAAGCCTCGACGGCGCACTCGGGCGCTTCCTGACGCGCGCCGAGCAACCGCAGGAGCTGCTGCTGGCCGATGACCGCCGCGGCAACCCGACGCCGGTCGACGATGCCGCCCGGGTGATCCTCTCGGTGATCAAGCAGCTGGACTGCGATGCGCCGCTGTGGGGCACCTACCATTACGCTGGCAACGAGGCGACCACACCGCTGGCGCTGGGACAAGCTATCCTTTCCGAGGCAGCGCAGTGGCACAAGCTGGCCGTGCAGGCCCCCACCGCACAGGCCCATGCCGCGCGCCCGGATGCCAGCGAGGAGCCGCAGCACGCGGTGCTGGCCTGCAAGAAGATCCTTCATACCTTCGGCATCAAGCCCCGCGCCTGGCGCGCCGGCTTGCCGCCCCTACTGGACCGTTTCTATCGTCATGGCTGATGCCCCCATCCTCATTACCGGCGGAGCTGGTTTCATCGGCTCCCACCTGTGCGATGCGCTGCTGGACAAAGGCTATGCGGTGCGCATTCTCGATGACCTGTCCACCGGCAAGCGCAGCAACCTGCAGATCGACCATCCACGCCTGCAACTGATCGAAGGTGATGTTGCCGACACTGCACTGGTTACCCGTGCAGCCGCCGGTTGCGCGGCGGTGGTCCACCTCGCTGCGGTCGCGTCGGTGCAGGCGTCGGTGGACGACCCGGTCAAGACCCACCAGAGCAACTTCATCGGCACTCTCAATGTCTGCGAGGCGATGCGCATCAATGGTGTGCGCCGGGTGTTGTTCGCCTCGAGCGCGGCGGTCTACGGCAACAATGGCGAAGGCCAGTCGATCACCGAGGACACGCCCAAGGCGCCACTGACGCCCTATGCAGTGGACAAGCTGGCTGGCGAGCAGTACCTGGACTTCTACCGCCGCCAACATGGGCTGGAGCCTGTGGTGTTCCGCTTCTTCAATATCTTCGGGCCGCGCCAGGATCCCTCGTCGCCGTACTCGGGGGTGATCAGCATCTTCTGCGAGCGAGCGACCAAGGGCTTGCCAATCACCGTGTTCGGCGATGGCGAGCAGACCCGCGACTTCCTCTATGTCGGCGACCTGGTGCAGGTGATGGTGCAGGCGCTGGAGCAGCCGCAGGTGGAAGAGGGCGCGGTGAACATCGGCTTGAACCAGGCGACTTCGCTGAATCACTTGCTTGCGGCATTGCAGCAGGTGGTTGGCAGCTTGCCGGCGATCAGCCATGGCCCGGCGCGCGCGGGTGATATCCGCCACTCGCGGGCGGACAACCACCGGCTGTTGGCGCGTTTCGATTTTCCCCAGGCGACGCCGATCGCCGAGGGGCTGGCGCGTTTGTTGGGCAAAGACTGACAAACACGTTGGCGTTCCAGGTACTCCACTGATCTCCAGAACAGTGGAGTACCCCCGAACAGGCCCTGCCAGGCCATAACCCCTTCAAGCCCGCCGACAATCCTCCGGCCCCAGCACCCGCCCATCCCGCGCCCGTACTTCCAGCTTCGCCACAGGTTCGCCCTTGGCATTGTCCAGCAGCACCGAACGCGTCTCGCCCGCCTCGAACTGAAACCGCTCCCCCCACTGACGCAGGCCCACCACGATCGGAAACACCGAGCGGCCTTTTTCAGTCAGCACATATTCCTTGTACGCACTGCCATCCGACGCCGGCTGCAGCTCCATGAGCCCTGTTTCTACCAGCAGCTTCAGGCGCGTGGCGAGGATGTTCTTCGCCAGCCCCAGGTTCTTCTGGAACTCGCTGAAGCGGCGCAGCCCATCGAACGCGTCGCGCAGGATCATCAGTGCCCAGCGGTCGCCCAGCACTTCGAGTGCCCGGGCCACGGGGCATCGGCTGTTGTTTTCGTCGAGCATCGATCATTCCGGATGAGATAGTTTGGTTGCAGATTAAAACCAGGTTTGTTAGAAATCCAGCTTGTGTTTTGTTTTGAAACCAGATTGCCAGGAGTCTGCATGTCATCTGCCCACGATGCATCTTCGTTTCAACTCACTCGCGGCCTGACCCTGTTGCTGGCCGCAGCCTGCGCACTGGCGGTGGCCACGGTGTACTGCGCCCAGCCGCTGTTGGAGTCCATGGCCCAGAGCCTGGGCGTGCCGAGTCGTCAGGTCGGCTGGGTGGTCGGCGCAACCCAGGCAGGCTACGCACTAGGATTGCTGCTGATCGTGCCGCTAGGGGACCTGCTCGACCGCAAGCGCTTGATCCTTGCGCAGTTGCTGCTGTCGGCACTGGCGCTGGTCGCGGTCGGCCTGGCCCAGCATTGGGCGGCGCTGTTGGCGGCCATGGGCATGGTCGGGCTGATGGCCGTGGTGGTGCAACTGATGGTCGCCCAGGCGGCCACCCTGGCGACACCGGCGCAGCAGGGGCAGGCGGTGGGAACGGTTACCAGCGGTATCGTAGTGGGGATTTTGCTGGCGCGGCTGGTGGCGGGAGTCGTGGCTGATCTGGCTGGCTGGCGAGGGGTTTATTTCGCTGCTGCCGGGTTGGCGCTGCTGATGGTCGTGCTGCTCGGCTGGCGTATGCCCTCTGCACGACCTCTGGGGCAGCGCCAACATTACCGGGCGTTGTTGCGCTCCATGGCGGTGCTGCTGCGCGATGATCGCCTGCTGCGCCAGCGGGGTGTGTTCGCATTACTGATCTTCACCGCGTTCAGCGTGCTGTGGAGCAGCATGGTGCTGCCGTTGAGTACGCTGCAACTGACCCACACCCAGATCGGCCTGTTCGGCCTGGCCGGTGTCGCCGGAGCCCTTGCCGCATCGCGTGCCGGGCGTTTGGCCGATCGCGGCCTTGGGCAGCGCACCACAGGGCTGGCGCTGGGGCTGCTGACACTGTCGTGGCTGCCGAGCCTGTTCGTCGGGCAGTCGCTGCTGGCGCTGGTAGCCGGTGTGGTGATGCTGGACCTCGCCGTGCAGGCAGTGCATGTGACCAACCAGAGCCTGCTGCTGGCCGGGCGGGCGGAGATGGCCAGTCGTCTGATTGGCGCGTACATGTGCTGCTATTCGGTGGGTAGTGGGGCGGGGGCGGTGACGGCGAGCTGGGTCTACGGGGCGTGGGGATGGGACGCGGTGTGTGGGCTTGGGGCTGGAGTCAGCGCGTTGGCGTGGGGGTATTGGTGGTGGCTGCAACGCCAGGGCTGAGCGGCAGCCAGAGGCCCCGCTGTACGGCGGGGCCTGAGTGCGTTGCGTGTCAGAACTTGTAGCCGATACCGACCATGTAGACCCACGGATCGACATCGACGTTGACCTTGGTCTTGCCCACGCCCAGGGCGCTCGGACCGTCGATGGTGGACTTGGTGTCGATGTCGACGTACCAGACCGCGGCGTTGACCAGCAGGTTGTCGGTCAGCATGTAGTCCATGCCCAACTGGCCAGCCAGGCCGATGGAGTCCTGCAGCTTCATGTTACTGAAGCCCTGCTGCTTGCGGGCGCTGCTGAGGTCTTCATCGAAGAACAGCGTGTAGTTGATGCCGATACCGGCATAGGGCTGGAACTTCGACGAGGCTTCCATCGGGTAGTACTGCAGCGAGAGGGTCGGTGGCAGTTGCTTGATGTCGGCCAGCTTGCCGTCGAGCCCGCCGCCCAGGCCCTTGACGCCCACGGTGTGCTTGAACGGCGTGGCAGCGAGCAGCTCGATGCCGACGTGGTCGGTGAGCATGTAGGCGAAGGCCAGGCCCAGCTGGGTGTCGCTGTCGAGGGTGGCCTTGGTGCCGGAGACCTTGGCGCCGTCGAGCTTGAGGTCACTGCTGCTTTCATTCGGCGCAGTGGTGATGGCGCCGGCACGCATGATGAAGTCACCCGCCTGGTGGGCGTGGGCAACGGGGGCTGCGAGCGCCAACGCGACGAGCGAGGCACCGAGCAATGTCTTGTTCATGGAAGCTCCCAGAGGACGTAAGTAATCGAGTAGTCCAATGGTAAGGAGCCGTCCAAACACATTGTTTGACTCAGCTCAACGAAGCGGGCTTCACACGGGCGACACAGTTCTCATTTCAGCTCATATGCGTAGATTTTCTCGGCTTCCATCTGGTAACCGGCGTCGGCCAGCTCGCTGCTGGTGTTCTTGACCTGCATGCGTCCCTCGATCCAGTAGGGCTGGTACAGGTCTTCGACGCGCACGCCCATCTCGCTGAAGATGTGCACGATCTGGTTGGACGGCGGCGGCGGCACGTGGATGCAGGCGCCGTAGTAGGGCACCAGGAGAAACTCGGTGGTGCGGCCTTCTTCGCTGACTTCCAGCGGCACGATGTAGCCGGGCAGTTTGACCTGCTGCCCGTCCAGCGCCTTGACCACCGGTGCGTCGGGCGCCTGCTGGCGGGCTGCCGGGGCAGACTCGGCCGCGAGCGCGTCGCCCAGCGAATTGCCCATCTGCGAGAGGTCATGCAGCGGGGTGAGCTGTGGGGGGATGACTGGCGCGCCCTCGGGGATCAGTGCCGGCCAGTCCAGCTCGCGCGGCTCGTCCGCCCAGGCCGGGATGATCAGCACCAGCAGCAACAACAGGAGGATCTGTAGTGCTCTCTTCGCGGGCAAGCCCGTTCCCACAGGGATCGACATGACAAACTCTCAGAGGTGGATCGACAGGCCATCGGCCAACGACTGCCGGTAGGCACGCCAGGCCGGAACACTGCCCATCAGCAGCGCCGCACCGAGGATGATCGCCAGCAACGTCCATTCGTGCGGGCTTGGCCAGGCCAGCGGCAGGAACAGCCCGTAGTTGGACTGTACCGCGTCCTGGGCCAAGGCGATTCCCCCATAGAGCAATCCCAGCCCGGCGACGATACCGCTGACCGACAGCGCCAGCGCTTCGAGCACCAGCAGCCCGGCGATATGCCAGGGGCGCGCACCCACCGACCGCAGGATGGCCATTTCGCGTCGCCGTTCGTTGAGGCTGGTGAGAATCGCCGTGAGCATGCCGATCAAACCGGTCAGTACCACGAACAGCGACACCACGAACAACGCCTGCTCGGCGATGCCCATCATGCCCCACAGCTCTTGCAGGGCCACGCCGGGCAAGATCGCCAGCAGCGGCTCGCTGCGGAATTCGTTGATCTCGCGCTGCACGCTGAAGGTGGCGATTTTGCTGTTCAGGCCGAGCATGAAGGCCGTGATGGCGGTGGGTTGAAGGTCCATGGTGCGCGCCTGGTCGGCGCTGATGCGCGCGGCGCCGCGGGCCGGCACGCCGTTCTGCCAGTCGACGTGGATGGCTTCCATCCCCGCCAGGCTGATATGCAGGGTGCGGTCCACGGGGGTGCCGGTGCGCTGCAGGATGCCGACCACGGTGAAGGGCTTGTCGTCGTGCTTGACCAGGCTGATGGTGGCGATGCCGTGGGCCAGCACCAGGCTGTCGCCGAGCTTGTAGTGCAGGGCTTCGGCCACTTCGGCGCCAAGCACCACTTCGAACGGGTCGTTGGCGAACTGGCGGCCCTGGCTCAGTTGCAGGTGCTGCTGGCGGCCGTACTGGTAGTGGGTGAAGTAATCGCTGTTGGTGCCCATCACCCGGTAGCCGCGGTGCGAGTCGCCCAGGGAGATCGGGATCGCCCACTTGACCCGCGGGTCCTTGGCGTAATGCTCGAAGCTGTCCCAGCGGATGTTGTTGGTGGCGTTGCCGATACGGAACACCGAGTACAGCAGCAGGTTGACCGACCCCGAGCGCGCCCCGACGATCAGGTCGGTGCCGCTGATGGTGTTGGCGAAACTGGCGCGGGCTTCGGTACGCACGCGCTCCACCGCCAGCAGCAGGCACACCGACAAGGCGATGGCGAAGGCGGTGAGGAAGGCAGTGAAGCGGCGGTTGGCCAGGCTGGCCAGGGCTAGACGGAGCAGGTACATCAGGCCTCCCGAGGCTTGGCGGCGCGGTTGAGCTCGGCCAGCGACAGGTCGCGGTCGAACAGGGGCGCCAGGCTCTGGTCATGGCTGACGAACAGCAGGCTGGAGCCTGCGGCGCGGCATTCGTCGAACAGCAGGCGGATGAACACCTCGCGGGTGTCGGCGTCGAGCGCGGAGGTCGGCTCGTCGGCGATCACCAGTTCCGGTTGGCCGATCAGTGCACGCGCAGCGGCGACCCGCTGTTGCTGGCCGATCGACAGGGTGTCGGCGCGCCGGGCGAGCAGGTCTGGGTCGCCCAGGCCCAGGTGGGCGAGCAATTGCGCCGCTGCCTGGTGGATGCTGCCATGGCGCTGCGCCGCACGTTCGGCACGGCTGCGCGAAAAGCGGCAGGGCAACTCGACGTTTTCCTGCACGGAGAGAAACGGCAGCAGGTTGAACTGCTGGAAGATGTAGCCGGTGTGGTCGACACGGAAACGGTCGCGAGCGCCCTGGCCCAGCTCCGCCAGGTTCTGCCCGAGCAGCCGCACTTCGCCCTGGTCGGGCAGGTTGACCCCGCCCAGCAGGCCGAGCAGGGTGGTCTTGCCGCTGCCGCTGGGGCCTTTGAGGAACAGCGCCTCACCGGCCTCCAGACGGAACTGGGAGATGTTCAGCAACGGCTGCTGACCTGGCCAGGCGAAGACCAGGTCATGCAGTTCGATCAGCGGCTGGCTCATTCAGAACGCAACCACGGCCTTGGCCGGGGTGCTTTCGAAGCCCTTCTGGCCGTTCGGACCGACCAACTGCACATTGATCTTCTGGGTTTGCGGGTACGCCTTGTACAGCGGCGACAGGTCGATCTGGGTCAGCTTGGCCGGAGCTGCGCAGGTCAGCTGGTAGTGCGCGTGGATCTCGCTGTGCTGGTGCTCATGCGCGTGGTCATGGTCGTGATCGTCGTCACCGTCGTCGTCCTTGGCCGATGGCTCGTCACCGAACAGCGGGCTTTCCAGCTCCTGCTGGTCTTCCTTGCAACCGGCCGCGCTGGCCAGGCCGAACAGCTTGAGCGGCTGTTCGAGTTGCTTGCGCACAGCCTCGACCTTGGCCTTGTCGGCATCGCTGCCGGGCATGTGCTCGAAGCCGACCAGGTTCATTGCCGGGCTCTCCAGCGCCAGCTCCAGGGTATTGCCATCCAGGCCGACGTTCAGGCGTGCGACGCCGTGCTCGTGGGCAGGCAAGGTGCCGTGGGCATGATCGTGGTCGTGATCTTCATGGGCCTGGGCAACGGCCAGGGGCAGCAGGGCGAAGGGCAAGGCGAGGAGCAGGCGGCGCATGGACGACTCCAGAAGCGGATGGGAAAGATTTGGTAATGTTATAACAACTTTTCTTGTCGATGCCAGACGCTTGGCGCAGGTTTCATGTCGTGGGAGCATGCACGTCATCGATCCGCGATTGAAGGAAGGCAGCGTGAGAATCCGAGGACAGATCGGCGACTGGCCGGTGGACCTGACCATCGAACTGGATCCGGCGGAGTGGGCCCAGCTTGGGCGCAGGCTCGAAGAGGCGCCAGCGGTGGCAGAGGTGGCGAGCGCGCCTGGTGCTGCGCCAGCACGGCAGGACGATAGCCAGTGGTCGGCGGCGCGCGAGGTGTTGCGTCAGGCCGGAGCGCTCAGTGGGCCAGAGTTGCTGGAGCGGCTGGAAGGGTTGGCCGGCAGTGTCGCGGCCGGCAAGCGGCTGCTGGTGCGTTTGCGCCACAGCAGTGAAGTGAAGGTGGAAAGCGGTGCGGATGCGCCGGTATATCGCTGGGTAGGCTAGTTGCCGGGGACGGTGCGTGGCTGGATGCCACCTCCAGCAGGAGGTGGCGGCTCGGGGCTCAGAACATCGCCGAAGACAACCGGCGGCGGTACACGCCCACCAGCGGATGATCGCCGCCGAGCAGGTCGAACACCTGCAGCATGGCTTTCTGCGGCAGGCCGTTGTCATAGGCGCGATTGCGCTGGAACAGCTTGAGCAGCCCGTCCAGCGCAGCTTCGTACTGTTGGCGCGCCAGTTGCTGGATGCACAGCTGGTAAGCCGCTTCGTCATCCTGCGGGTTCTGCGCCAGGCGGCTCTTGAGCTCGGCGGCCTCCGGCAGGCTGGCGGCCTGGCGCAGGAAGGTCAGTTGCGCCTTGGCACCGGCCAGCGCGGCCTTGTGCTCATCGCTCTTGACTGCGTCCAGCACTTGCTGCGCTGCGTCCAGGTCGCCGCGTTCGGCCAGGCAGCGGCCGTAGTAGATCAGCGCCTCGGCGTTGCTGTTGTCTTCACCGAGCACGGCCTGCAGCAGCGCTTCGGCCTCGCTGAAACGGCTCTCGGCGAACAGCGCCTTGGCCTGCTCCAGTGGCGAGGCAGTCGGCGGTGCAGGCATCTGCACATGCGGCTCGAGCATGGCGCGAATCGCCGACTCCGGCTGGGCACCGGCAAAGCCGTCGACCGGCTGGCCATCCTTGAACAGCACCACGGTCGGCAGGCTGCGGATACCGAACTGGGCCACCACCTGCTGCTCGACGTCGCAGTTGATCTTGGCCAGCAGCAGCTCGCCCTGGTAGCCCTCGGCGATCTTCGCCAGCAGCGGCATCAGCGCCTTGCAGGGCGCGCACCACTCGGCCCAGAAGTCCACCAGCACGGGCTTGTGGAAGGAATTCTCGATCACCAGTTGCTGGAAGTTGGCATCGGTGGCGTCGAAGATGTAGGGCGTGGCGGTATTAGAAGAAGCTTGGCTCATCGCAACTCTCGCAGCTTTCGCAAATTCGGAATGGCACCACTATAAAGGCTCGCGGCTGGCGTGGTACAGGCTGACCCGGCGGAATTCGTGCGGCTCGGCCAGGTCTGGCAGGGTCAGGGCGTCGAGCACGCCGAGCTGGCGATAGAGCGGGTGGCTGAAGTCGCGTACCCGCGAGTCGGCGACCAGTGCCTGGCGACCCCGGCCGAGAAAGGCATCGAGCAAGGGCAGGTTGGCGCGGTCGTACAGCACGTCGGCGACGAGGATCAGGTCGAAGCGGTCGGCTTCGGCGAAAAAATCCTCGCTGTAGCCCAGCGTCACGCCGTTGAGTGCAGCGTTGGCGCGGCATGCGTCCAGGGCCAGCGGGTCGAGGTCGCAGGCGACCACCTCGCGCGCACCGGCACGGGCTGCGGCGATGCCGGCGATCCCCGAACCTGCGCCGAAGTCGAGCACGCGCTTGTCACGTACCCATTCGGGGTGTTGGGCCAGGTAGCGAGCCATGGCCAGGCCGCTGGCCCAGCAGAAGCTCCAGTAGGGGGGCTCGTCGAGGATGCGCCGGGTCTCGTCGGGGCTGAATGCCCGGTCCATGTTCTCGGCGTCGAGCAGCCACAGCTTGAGGTCGCAGCCCGGCAATTCGCTGATGACCAGGCGCGCTTCGCCAATCAGGCCGCTGAGTGCCTGTTGCAGGTGTAGCGGTGTCACGTTATGGCGCCTTCTCGAAACGCAGTGGGCCGGTGGTCTGGGTTTCGGCCTGGACGATGCGCTGCGGCGGCAGGTGCATGATCAGTTGGCCGGAGCGGCTGGCGCGCCCGCGCAGCTCGACCCGGGCGCCGGCAGGAAAGGCCTCGGGGTTGAAGCGTAGATGATACGGCAGGGCCTGGCCGGTGCCGGTCAGGTCGCTGCTGGCCAGCAGGCGTTGGGGGCGGCCGCGCTCGTCGATCACCAGCAGTGCCAGCTCGACTTCGGCGCCTGCGGGGATTTCCATCAGGGTGCCGCTGAGTTCGCGCTGGTAGGCCGGCAGCGGGCCCGGTTCGTCGCTCTTCTTGACCGTCTTGGGCGCGCTGGGCGCCACAGGCTGTTCGGGCTTCGGTCGGTCGCTGCCGCAGGCGGCGAGCAGGCCGGCCAGGCACAGGACGACGAGGGCTCGATGGTGCATGGGGTAATCCTTCACAGGCAGATTTCTCTGGATGGTAACCCCTTTGGCTTGTCTTGCCAGTGGGATGCGCTACCATGGCCCTCCCTTTTTTTGTTGCCTGCCACCATGCACTGTCCCTTTTGCGGTGCCAACGACACCAAGGTCATCGATTCGCGACTGGTCGCCGAGGGCGAACAGGTCCGCCGCCGCCGCGAATGCGTCGCCTGCGGCGAGCGCTTCACCACCTTCGAGACCGCCGAACTGGTCTTGCCCCGGCTGATCAAGCAGGACGGCACGCGCCAGCCCTTCGACGAAGACAAACTGCGTGCCGGCATGCAGCGGGCGCTGGAGAAGCGCCCTGTCGGCGTCGAGCGCCTGGAAGCGGCGCTGGCGCACATCAAGAGCCGCCTGCGGGCTACCGGCGAGCGCGAAGTGAAGTCGCTGGTGGTCGGCGAGCTGGTGATGTCCGAGCTGCGCAAGCTCGACGAAGTTGCCTACATCCGCTTCGCTTCGGTGTATCGGCGCTTCCAGGACCTCGACGAATTCCGTGAAGAAATCGACCGCCTGGCCCGTGAGCCAGCCAAAGAGTAAGCATGTCCAGCCAGACCGCGTTGCTTGACGCCCATTACATGGCCCGTGCCCTGGAACTGGCCCGCAAGGGCCTGTACACCACCCACCCCAACCCGCGGGTGGGCTGCGTGATCGTTCGCGACGGCGAAGTGGTCGGCGAGGGCTGGCATGTGCGTGCCGGCGAGCCGCATGCCGAAGTGCATGCCCTGCGCCAGGCCGGTGAGCGTGCGCGTGGCGCCTGCGCCTACGTCACCCTCGAGCCCTGCAGCCACCATGGCCGCACGCCACCGTGCGCCGAGGCGCTGGTCAAAGCAGGTGTGGCGCGGGTGGTGGCGGCGATGCAAGACCCCAACCCGCAGGTGGCCGGGCGTGGCCTGGGTCGGCTAGCCGAAGCCGGTATCGAGGTTGCCAGTGGCGTGCTCGAGGCCGAAGCCCGCGCGCTCAACCCGGGCTTTCTCAAGCGTATGGAGCATGGGCTGCCATTCGTTCGTGCCAAGCTGGCGATGAGCCTGGACGGCCGCACTGCCATGGCCAGCGGCGAGAGCCAGTGGATTACCGGCCCCGCTGCGCGCGCCGCGGTACAGCGCCTGCGCGCCCGCTCCAGCGTGGTGCTGACCAGCGCCCAGAGCGTGCTGGCCGACAACGCGCGGATGACCGTGCGCGCCGCCGAGCTTGGCCTGGACGACGAAATGACTGCGCTGGCCGTGTCGCGCCCGCCGCTGCGGGTGTTGATCGATGGCCGTCTGCGCCTGCCGCTGGACGCCCCGTTCTTTCAGGCCGGTCCGGCGCTGGTGGTCACCGCCGCCGCGCAGGACCCGCGCTACGCCGCCGCCGGCCACGAGTTGCTGGTGCTGCCCGGCAGCGATGGCCAGGTCGACTTGCCTGCGCTGCTGCGCCTGCTGGCCGAGCGCGGTGCCAGCGAGGTCCTGCTCGAAGCGGGCGCCGGTCTGGTCGCCGCCTTCGCTCGCCACGGCCTGATCGACGAATACCAGCTGTTCGTCGCCGGCACGTTCCTCGGTTCCCAGGCCCGCCCGTTGCTGGAGTGGCCGCTGGAGCACATGAGCGAAGCGCCGCGGCTAAAGATCATCGAAATGCGCGCCGTGGGCGATGACTGGCGAGTCACGGCCATCCCCTTGCCCGCGCCCGGCGTATAATGCCGGGCTTGCTTCGCGCAGCCCGTACCTGAGGAGAACACCATGTTCACCGGCATCATCGAATCCATCGGCACCATTCGCAGCATGACCCCCAAGGGCGGTGACGTGCGCGTCTACGTCGAAACCGGCAAGCTCGACCTGGGCGACGTCAAGCTCGGCGACAGTATCGCGGTCAACGGCGTGTGCCTGACCGCCGTGGAACTGCCAGGCGATGGCTTCTGGGCCGACGTCAGCGTCGAGACCCTCAAGCGCACCGCGATGGTCGAGCTCAAGAGCGGCAGCCGCGTCAATCTCGAAAAGGCCCTGACCCCCACCACCCGCCTGGGCGGCCACCTGGTCAGCGGCCATGTCGACGGTGTCGGCGAAATCGTCTCGCGCAGCGATAACGCCCGCGCCATCCAGTTCCGCGTACGCGCCCCGAAAGAGCTGGCCAAGTATATTGCCCACAAGGGCTCGATCACCGTCGATGGCACCAGCCTGACGGTCAATGAGGTCGATGGCGCTGAGTTCGAGCTGACCATCGTCCCGCACACCCTGTCCGAAACCATCATGGCCGACTACCGTGCAGGTCGTCGGGTGAACCTTGAGGTCGACCTGCTGGCCCGTTACCTGGAGCGTCTGCTGCTGGGCGACAAGGCCGCCGAGCCGAGCAAAGGCAGTGGCATCACCGAAAGCTTCCTGGCCGCCAACGGCTTCTTGAAATCCTGATTGAGAAGGGGGTGCCGCGTGGCGCTCAACAGCATCGAAGAACTGGTCGAAGACATCCGCCAGGGCAAAATGGTCATCCTCATGGATGACGAAGACCGCGAAAACGAAGGCGACATCATCATGGCAGCCGAGTGCTGCCTGCCCGAGCACATCAACTTCATGGCCAAGCACGCCCGTGGCCTGATCTGCATGCCGATGACCCGCGAGCGCTGCGAAACGCTCAAGCTGCCGCTGATGGCGCCGCGCAACGGCTCCGGCTTCGGCACCAAGTTCACCGTGTCGATCGAGGCCGCCGAGGGCGTCACCACCGGCATCTCCGCCGCTGACCGCGCCCGCACCGTGCAGGCTGCCGCCGCGAAGGACGCCAAGGCCGAGGACATCGTCAGCCCTGGCCACATCTTCCCGCTGATGGCCCAGCCTGGCGGCACCCTGGCCCGCGCCGGCCACACCGAAGCGGCCTGCGACCTGGCGCGCATGGCCGGTTTCGAGCCGAGTGGCGTCATCTGCGAAGTGATGAACGACGACGGCACCATGTCGCGCCGCGCCGAGCTGGAAGTGTTCGCCGCCGAGCACAACCTCAAGATCGGCACCATCGCCGACCTGATCCACTACCGCATGATCCACGAGCGCACCGTGCAGCGCGTCTCCGAACAGCCGGTCGAAAGCGAGCTGGGCCAGTTCAACCTGGTCACCTACCGTGACTCGGTGGAAGGCGACGTGCACATGGCGCTGACGCTGGGCAAGATCTGCGCCGAAGAGCCGACCCTGGTGCGTGTGCACAACATGGATCCGCTGCGTGACCTTCTGCTGGTCAAGCAGCCGGGCCGTTGGAGCCTGCGCGCAGCCATGGCCGCAGTGGCCGAGGCCGGCAGCGGCGTGGTGCTGCTGCTGGGCCACCCGCTGGACGGCGATGTGCTGCTGGCGCATATCCGCGAAAGCGCGGGCGATGTGCAGGCCAAGGTGCCGAGCACCTACAGCACCGTGGGTGCCGGTTCGCAGATCCTGCGCGACCTCGGTGTGCGCAAGATGCGCCTGATGAGCTCGCCGATGAAGTTCAACGCGATATCCGGATTCGATCTGGAAGTTGTAGAATACGTGCCCTCCGAGTGACACAGGTGCGCCAGCATTGTCCTGGCGCTCGTGTCCGAACCCTCCCGAAGGCCGCCCGGTGCGGCCTCGCTCTTTAATATGAGAATACCGGAATGACCCTGAAGACCATCGAAGGTACCTTCATCGCCCCCAAAGGTCGCTATGCTTTGGTGGTTGGCCGCTTCAACAGCTTCGTCGTCGAAAGCCTGGTGAGCGGTGCCGTCGATGCCCTGGTTCGCCATGGCGTCAGCGAAAGCGACATCACCATCATCCGTGCCCCGGGTGCCTTCGAGATCCCGCTGGTGGCACAGAAAGTCGCCCAGCAAGGCGACTACAGCGCGATCATCGCCCTGGGTGCAGTGATCCGTGGCGGTACCCCGCACTTCGAATACGTGGCGGGCGAATGCACCAAGGGCCTGGCCCAGGTGTCCATGGAGTTCGGCGTTCCGGTATCCTTCGGCGTGCTGACCGTCGACTCCATCGAGCAAGCCATCGAGCGTTCCGGCACCAAAGCCGGTAACAAAGGTGCCGAAGCTGCCCTGTCCGCCCTGGAAATGGTCAGCCTGCTGGCGCAGTTGGAGGCCAAGTGATTAGCGACGACAGCGATCGTTTCAACCCGCGCGATCCAAAACCTGCGGATGCCGGCAAGCCCTCCAAGAGTGCCAAGCGTCGCGAAGCCCGCAAGCTCGCCACGCAAGCGCTCTACCAGTGGCACATGGCGCAGCATTCGCTGAACGAGATCGAGGCTCAGTTCCGGGTCGATAACGATTTCTCCGATGTCGACGGTGCCTATTTCCGTGAAATCCTCCACGGGGTTCCGGCAATCAAGGGCGAAATCGACAGCGCACTCAGCCCTTGCCTGGACCTGGCACTGGACGAACTCGACCCGGTCGAGCTGGCCGTGCTGCGTCTGTCCACCTGGGAGTTCATCAAGCGCGTCGACGTACCGTACCGCGTGGTGATCAACGAAGGCGTGGAGCTGGCCAAGGTCTTCGGTGCCACCGATGGCCACAAGTTCGTCAACGGTGTGCTCGACAAGCTCGCGCCCAACCTGCGCGAAGCTGAAGTCAAGGCCAACAAGCGCTGATCGCGGCGCTGACGAGCCATGGGTGAGTTCGAGCTGATCCGTCACTTCTTTGCCGCCGCGCCTTGTGCGCAGGGCGGTAACGGCGTGGCCCTGGGGATCGGTGACGATTGCGCCCTGCTGGAGCTGCCGGCCGGCGAACAGCTGGCAGTCTCCACCGACACGCTGGTCGCAGGTGTGCACTTCCCGGCAGTCTGCGACCCCTCGCTGCTCGGCCAGCGCTCGTTGGCCGTGGCCGCGAGCGACCTGGCGGCCATGGGCGCGACTGCCATCGGCTTCACCCTGGCCCTGACCTTGCCCGAGGTCAGCGCGCATTGGCTGCAAGCCTATGCCGAAGGCCTGCAGCGCATGGCCCACCGCTGTCGCATGAGCCTGATCGGCGGCGACACCACCCGCGGCCCCCTGAGCATAACCGTCACCGTGTTTGGCCGGGTTCCGGCCGGGCAGGCCTTGCGCCGTGACGGTGCCAGGCCGGGCGACCTGCTGTGTGTCGGCGGCAACCTGGGCAACGCCGCAGGGGCCTTGCCGCTGGTGTTGGGCGAGCGCCAGGCGCCGGCTGAACAGGCCCAGGCGCTGCTTGCGCAGTACTGGTCGCCGATGCCGCAGCTCATCTTGGGCGAGCTGCTGCGTGGCCATGCCACGGCGGCGCTGGACGTTTCCGACGGCCTGCTTGCCGACTGCGGTCATATCGCCCGGGCCTCGGGCGTCGCCCTCGAAGTGAACCAGCATCAGGTTCCGGTATCTACCGAACTGGAGGCTTTCCTCGGGCGTGACGCTGCCGTGCACGCGGCGCTCACCGGCGGCGACGACTATGTGCTGGCCTTCACCATCCCCGCCGCGCAACACCAGGCATTGCAGCTGCCGGGGTTCATCCATGTCCATGTCATCGGCCGCGTCCTGGACGGGCAGGGCGTCACGCTGCGTGATCGCCAGGGTCGTGACATCACCCCCACGCAACGGGGCTATCAACATTTCAGGGAGACACCGTGACCGACCACCCCAATCAGGTGCCTGCGGAGTTCGTTCCGCCTTCGGTCTGGCGCAATCCATGGCACTTCATCGCGTTCGGCTTCGGCTCCGGTACCTTGCCCAAGGCGCCGGGCACCTGGGGCTCGCTGGTGGCGCTGCCGTTCATCCCGCTGTGGCAGATGCTGCCGGACTGGGGCTACTGGCTGCTGCTGGGAATCACCATGCTGTTCGGCTTCTGGCTGTGCGGCAAGGTGGCGAACGACTTGCGCGTGCACGATCATGAAGGCATCGTCTGGGACGAGATGGTCGGCATGTGGATCACCTTGTGGCTGGTGCCCGAAGGTTGGCAGTGGCTGCTCGCAGGGTTCCTGATGTTCCGCTTCTTCGACATCCTCAAGCCTTGGCCGATCCGCTGGATCGACCGCCATGTGCACGGCGGTGTCGGCATCATGCTCGACGATATCCTGGCCGGCGTGTTTGCCTGGCTGGGCATGCAGGTGCTGGTTTGGGCGGTAGCCTGATACAGGGAGCGGGTCGATGGCCATACGGACTGTGCTGCTGGCGCTGATACTGGTTTTCCTGCCCTGGAGCGCCGGGGCCGCCGAGCTGCCGAAGCAGGTGCGGCTGGTCAGCGAGGAGTGGATCGACTACACCAACGCCGATGGCAGCGGGGTTGCCTGGGATGTGCTGCGCAAGGTGTTCGAACCGGCCGGGGTGAAGGTCGAGGTAACGAGCGCGCCTTACAGCCGTGCAGTCGGGCTGGTCAAGCGCGGCGAGGCCGATGCCTGGGTGGGTTCGTACAAGCAGGAGAACGAAGACAACCTCTACCCGCGCTGGCACTTCGATATGGACCATATCTATGCATTGGGGCTCGCCAGCAAGCCGGTTCCGACGCTGAACAGCGTCGGCGAGTACCGCCTGGCGTGGGTGCGCGGCTATGACTACCAGAGCTACCTGCCCGATGTGAAAAACTTCCGCGAGATCCAGCGCCGCGAAGGCATCCTGCCGATGCTGGAGCATGACCGGGTGGATTTCTATATCGATGCCGAAACCGAAGTGGATTACGTGCTGCACCAGGCCAGCAAGCCGCAGGACTTCCGCCGCACCCACATCGCTGAGCTGCCGCTGTACCTGGCCTTTACCCGCAGCGATCAAGGCAAGGCTCTGCGCGACCTGTTCGACCAGCGCATGGAGAAGCTGGTACGCAGTGGCGAGCTGCGCTCGATCTTCGAACGCTGGAAGCAGCCGTACCCGTTCGCTTCCGACAGCCAGCCGCATTGATCGCCGAGGCGCCTACCACGGGGGCGTATCTGGCGAGCCTATGCATCGAACTTTTCGATCTTAAGCCGCGAGATTCAGCCTGCGCATGCCCGCTGGGCTGCTGATACAATCTGGCCCATTGAAATTTCCTACTTATCAGGAGCACAACGTGCCCGTCGTCTTTGTTGCCGCCTCCAAACTCCCAACGCCCTTTGCGACATTCACCATGCATGGCTTTCTCGACGAAGCCACCGGCCGCGAGCATGTGGTGCTCAGCCTGGGTGATATCGCCGACGGTGAACCGGTGCTCGGGCGTCTGCACTCCGAATGCCTGACCGGCGACGCTCTGTTCAGCCAGCGTTGCGACTGCGGCTCGCAACTGGAAGCCGCGCTGCAGGCCATCGCCCGTGAAGGTCGTGGCGTGCTGCTGTACCTGCGTCAGGAAGGTCGAGGCATCGGCCTGTTGAACAAGATCCGCGCCTATGAGCTGCAGGATGGCGGTGCCGATACCGTCGAGGCCAACGAGCGCCTGGGCTTTGCGGCCGACCAGCGAGACTACGCCATGTGCCTGCCGATGCTCGAGCACCTGGGCGTCAAGTCGCTGCGCCTGATGACCAATAACCCACGCAAGGTCAAAGCCCTGACCGACATGAACATCGTGGTTGCCGAACGCGTGCCGCTGCACACTGGCCACAACCCGCACAACCGCCTGTACCTGGCGACCAAGGCCGACAAGCTCGGTCACATGATGGGCAACCGTCACCAGGGCGAGGCGCCCCAGGCGTGACCCGTGGCCAGGTGAAGCGGCGCCTGGCGCTGGCCTGGTGGCAGTATCTGGCTGTCGGGCTGGTGCCGCTACCGGTCATGGCCTGGGCTTTTGGTGGCAGTGAAGCGCTGATTCCGGTGCTGGCGATGCCACTGTTCATTGCCGGTGCGGCCACCATGTTTCTCAGCCTGCCGCGCTTCGGTGCATACAAGCGGGCGCTGATCGCCACCTCCAAGGTGCTCGACACCCCCGAAGAGCCCGCCGCCTGGATCGAACTGGCGCGGGTTCGTCGTCTGGCGATGACCTACGCCTGCTTCCCGGCCTGGATCGCCGCGCTCTCGGTGCTGGTGGGGCTGGAGGCGGTGCCGCAGGTGCTGCTGGCGCTGTCTACCGTGGTGCTGCTCTACCTCTATCGCATCCCGCGCCAATTAGGCTGATGCGCGCCTTTTTCGTTGCCGTGCTGCTGTCGATCGGTGCATTTGCCGAGGCTGGGCCGCGCGTGATCAGCCTCGGGCCGTCGATGACCGAGATCGTCCTGGAGCTTGAGGCGGACGATTTGCTGGTGGGCGTGCTCGACAGCGGCGAGCGGCCGCAGCGTCTGAAGGATCTGCCATCGGTCGGGCGCTACGGGCAACTGGACATGGAGCACCTGCTGGCGCTCAAGCCCGACCTGCTGCTGCTCTGGCCCGGCAGCGTGCCCCCGGCCCAGCGCGACCAGTTGCGTCAGCTGGGGATTGCCACGTTCAGCAGCGAGCCCCACGACCTGGAGCAACTGATCGAGCAGATCCAGGCCATCGCCGTGCGCCTGGGGCGTGCCAAGCAGGGGCAGCGCTACGCTGAGAGGCTGCGCGAGCGCCTGGCCGAACTGCGCGAGCGCTATCGCCGCGAGCAGCCGCTCAAGGTGTTCTATCAGGTCTGGAACTCGCCGTTGTACACCCTGGGTGGCCGTCAGGTGGTGAGTGATGCACTGGCGATCTGTGGGGCGCGCAACGTCTTTGCCGACCTTGAGCAGCCTGCGCCGCAGGTGAGCGTCGAGTCGGTGCTGGCGCGCGACCCTGATGTGATCCTGGCCGGCGACGCTGCGCAGTTGGCTGGTTGGAAGGCCTGGCCAAAGCTCAGCGCCGTTGCCGGTGGGCACCTGCTGGTGGTGCCCGACAAGGGCCTGGAGCGCCCCAGCGGACAAATGATCGAAGCGACGGCGCGCCTGTGTGCGCTGCTGGCGTCTACAGCGCCGGTGTCCAGGTAAGGCTCAGCAGCCAGGTGCGGCCTTCTTCGCGGTAGCCGTAGTCACTGCCGTCATAGTTGTAGAGCGCGCGGCTGTAGCCTTTGTCCAGCAAGTTATCCACCTTGGCCTCGAACTTCAGCGCATCACTTGCCGCCCAGCTGCCGCGCAGGCCCAGCAGTGCATATCCGCCGAGCCTGTTGCGATTGGCCTCGTCGTCATAGCTGTTGCTCAACGCCTGCCAGCTCGCCCCCACACTGAAGCGCTCGAACTGTCGGTCCAGGTCCAGGCTCAAGGTTCGGCGGGCGCGGCGAGCCAGGGTATGGCCGGTGTCACGGTCACGTGGGTCGATCAGCGCAAGGCCAAGCTGGCTGCGCCAGGGCCCCCAGTCCTGGGTCAGTGACATCTCCATGCCGTTGATCCGCGCCGAGGCAACGTTTCGCGGGATCGAGCCCTCGCCGAAGATGATCGCATCGCGCAGATCGGTGCGGTACAGCGAGGTTTCCAGGCGGCTGCTATCGCTCAACTGGCTGCGCCATTGCAGTTCATAGCTCCTGGAGCGCTCAGGGTCGAGGTCAGGGTTGCTGTACTGCGGGTAGTACAGGTCGTTGAAGGTGGGGGCACGAAACCCTTCGCTGTACGACAGCAGCAAGTCGTTGTCGGTGTTCAGCGGCAGGGTCAGGCTGGCGCTCCAGGTGGTCTGGCCGCCGAACTGCTGGTTCTGGTCGCGCCGCACGCCCAATTCGGTGGAGAAACTTTCGCCGCTGTAGCGATGCTGGAGGAAGGCTGCACGGTTGTAGCGGCTGTCCTCGGCGAAGTCGGTGCTGCCGTGCACCCGGTCCTGATACCAGTCGGCGCCCAGCGAGAGGTTGTTCCGTGCATCGAGGGCGAGATCATTCTGCCAAGTGATCTGGTCGCGATAGGTGTTGAATACGCTGCCATCGTCGCTAAGCTTGTCGCGCTTGCGGTCGCGGTTCTCGCTATGGCCGATCTCCACACGCGAATGCCAGAGGTCGCTGAGCTGGGCATCGATATAGGTGCCCAGGCTGCTGACGGTGAAGTCGGTGTAGGGTTTCTGGCCGAAGCTTTCGAAGCTGACGGGGTCGAATCGGCCGAAGGGGTTGTCGTATTCGCTGCGCCCCCTGCTGTCGAGCAGGTTCACCCCGGCCTCGAAGCGCTCACCGAAGGTGTGGCTCAGGCTCAGGTTGAAAGATTTGTTGCGGTAGGCGTCGTGATCGCCATCGCTGGCGAAGGACGGCCCGGTCGAATCGATCCCTGCGGTTTCGTCGAGGTTGGCGCCGAGGTTGAAGCGTGTCTGGCCATCGCCACCGGACAGTCCCAGGCTGCGCTGGAAGGTCTGGTTGCTGCCGGCCGCCAGGCGCAGCCGCGGTTGCAGGCCGGGGCCGCTGGCGCGTCGGGTGAAGATCTGGATCACCCCGCCGATGGCGTCGCTGCCGTAGACCGCCGAGCGCGAGCCGCGCAGCACTTCGACGCGCTCGATCTGGTCGACGTCGAGAAACTGCAGGCCGCTGTCGCCGGAGGTGGCGTTGGCAATGCGTACGCCATCGACCAGCACCAGGCTCTGCGCGGCCTTGGTGCCGCGGATGAAAATCCCGGGCAGGCTGCCGCGGCCACCGGTGGGGGCGACTTGCACGCCGGGCACGCGGGTCAGCAGGTCGGTGACGCTGGAGGGTTGCAGGCGGTCGATGTCGGCGCGGGTGAAGACCGTGTTGGCGGCGCTGGTGGCGCTGCGCGATTCGACTTCGCGGTTGGCGCTGATCAGCACGTCGGGGAGCTTCAGGGCGTTGTCGCGTTCGACGGCCAGCAAGGGCAGAGGGAGGCAGAGCAGCGGTGCAAAGGTCAGGATTTTCATGGGCAGTACAATAGCATTCGCGGGCGAGCCCGCTCCCACAGGGTTTCTACAGTACTCGAATACTGTGCAATCCCTGTGGGAGCGGGCTTGCGCGCGAAAGGGCCTTACAGGCCGAGCTTGGCCATGCGGGCTTTCACTGAGGCCTCGATGCCAGCAGCATCCAGCCCGCACTCGGCCAGCATCTGCGCAGGCTTGGCATGCTCGACATAGATATCCGGCAAGCCCAGGTGCAGCAGTGGCTTGACCACCGCCTCACGCGCCAGGAACTCGCTGACCGCCGCACCGGCGCCGCCCATGATGGCGTTTTCCTCGATGGTCACCAGCAGCTCATGGCTGCCGGCCATCTCCAGTACAAGCGCTTCGTCGAGCGGCTTGACGAAGCGCATGTCGACCACCGTGGCATCGATCTGCTCGGCCACCTGCAGCGCTTCGGTCAGTTGCACGCCGAACACCAGCAGCGCGACTTTCGAACCCTGGCGACGAATCACACCCTTGCCGATTTCCAGTGGCTCCAGGTCCCCGTCGATCGGCGCGTTGGGGCCGGTGCCGCGCGGGTAGCGTACGGCGGCCGGGCCTTTGTACAGGTGCCCGGTGCTGAGCATCTTGCGCAGCTCGTTCTCGTCGCTCGGGGTCATCACCAGCATGCCGGGGATGCAGCGCAGGTACGAGAGGTCGAAGCTGCCAGCGTGGGTCGGACCGTCCTCGCCGACCAGGCCGGCGCGGTCGATGGCGAACAGCACGTCGAGGTCCTGTACCGCCACGTCGTGGATCAGTTGGTCGTAGGCGCGCTGCAGGAAGGTCGAGTAGATCGCCACCACCGGCTTGGCGCCTTCACAGGCCATGCCGGCAGCGAAGGTGACGGCGTGCTGCTCGGCGATCGCCACGTCGAAGTAGCGCTCCGGGAAGCGCTCGCTGAAGGCGACCAGGTCCGAACCTTCCTTCATTGCCGGAGTGATGCCCACCAGGCGGTTGTCGGCGGCGGCCATGTCGCACAGCCACTGCCCGAACACGGCGGAATACTTGGGCCCGCTGGGCTTTTTCGGTGCGACGGGCTTGTCGACAGGTTCGAGCTTGGTGATGGCGTGGTAGCCAATCGGGTCGACCTCGGCGGGGGCGAAACCCTTGCCTTTCTTGGTGACCACGTGCAGGAACTGCGGGCCCTTGAGGTCGCGCATGTTGCGCAGGGTGGCGATCAGCGTCGGCAGGTCATGACCGTCGATCGGGCCGATGTAGTTCCAGCCCAGCTCCTCGAACAGGGTGCCGGGCACCAGCATGCCCTTGGCGTACTCTTCGGTGCGCCGGGCGATCTCCCAGGCGCCGGGCAGGCGCGACAGCACTTTCTTGCTGCCTTCGCGCATGCTCGCGTAGGTGCGGCTGGACAGGATCTTGGCCAGGTAGTTGGACAGCCCGCCGACGTTGCGCGAGATCGACATGTCGTTATCGTTGAGGATCACCAGCATGTCGGCATCGACTTCCTGGGCATGGTTCAACGCTTCGAAGGCCATGCCAGCGGTCAGCGCGCCGTCACCGATCACGGCGATGGACTTGCGCGGGTCGTTCTGCAGACGGGCGGCGATGGCCATGCCCAGTGCGGCGCTGATCGAGGTGCTCGAGTGGCCGACGCCGAAGGTGTCGTACTCGCTCTCGCTGCGGCGCGGGAAGGCAGCGACGCCGTCTTTCTGACGCAGGCTGAGCATGCGCTGGCGACGACCGGTGAGGATCTTGTGCGGGTAGGCCTGATGACCGACGTCCCATACCAGACGATCGTCCGGGGTGTCGAAGACGTAGTGCAGGGCGATCGTCAGCTCGATGACGCCCAGGCCTGCGCCGAAGTGCCCACCGGTCTGGCCAACTGTATAGAGCAGCTCCTGGCGCAGTTCGTCGGCCAGGCTCTCCAGGTCGGCTTCGGCTAGCCGGCGCAGGCCGGCTGGCGTATCGGCGCGGTCCAGCAGAGGCGTGACCGGGCGTTCGCGGGGGATCTCTTGAAACGTCGTGGGCATCAGGCGAGTCGTTATAGGTTTGAAGACGCGGCAGTTTACCCCATTGTGGGAAAAGTGCCCATTGGACCACGGGTTACGCCGACCCTGTGGGAGCGGGTTTGCCCGCGACGACGGCGGTAGGCCCGGCATCGCATTCGCGGGTAAACCCACTCCCACAGGGGATTGGCATCAACGCTTAATGGCGGCGCTCGACGATATAGCGCGCCAGCGCCCGCAGCGGCTCGGCGCTTTCGCCGAACCCTTCAAGTGCGACCAGCGCCTGGTCGCGCAGTTCGATCGCATAGGCCTTGGCGGCATCCAGGCCGAGCAGGGCGGGGTAGGTTGGTTTGTCACGAGCGATGTCGGCGCCCTGGCGCTTGCCCAGGGTGGCGGTATCGCTTTCGACGTCGAGGATGTCGTCCTGCACCTGGAACGCGAGGCCGATGGCCTGTGCATAAGTCTGCAAGGCATCCAGTTGGGGGGCTTCGGCACGGCCGCTGGCCAGAGCGCCGAGACGCACGCTGGCCTCGATCAGTGCGCCGGTCTTGTGCCGGTGCATGTATTCCAGGGCCTGCTGGTCGAGCTTGACCCCGACCGAACCGAGGTCGATGGCCTGGCCGCCGACCATGCCGGCCGGGCCTGCGGCCTTGGCCAGGGCCTGGACCATGGCCAGGCGGATGGCATCAGGCTGCGGGCTCAGGTGCGCATCGAGCAGCGCGCTGAAGGCCAGGCTCTGCAGGCCGTCGCCAGCGAGGATCGCGCAGGCTTCGTCAAATGCCTTGTGGGTGGTCGGCTGACCGCGGCGCAGGTCGTCGTCGTCCATGGCCGGCAGGTCGTCATGCACCAGCGAGTAGGCATGGATCAGCTCTACCGCGCAGGCTGCGCCGTTGGCTTGCTCGGGCGCAACGCCAAAGGCTTCGCAAGCGGCGTAGGCGAGCAGCGGGCGTACACGCTTGCCGCCGTTCATCACGCTGTAGCGCATCGCTGCGTAGAGCCGTTCGAGCTCCTTGGACGGCGCCACGAACAGCGGCTCGAGGGCGGCGTCGACGCGCGCCTGGCAGGCGCTCTGGTAGCTGTTGATCATTCCTGCGGTTCCGCGTCGAAGGGCTCGGCGGCCAGTTCGCCGTCACGCTCCAGGAGGATCTGCACCTTCTGTTCGGCCTGGGCCAGCGCGCCCTGGCAGTCGCGGGTCAGGGCGATCCCCTGCTCGAACGCTGCCAGCGACTCTTCCAGCGACAGCTCGCCGGTCTCCAGGCGCTCGACCAAGGCTTGCAGGTCGGCGAGGGATTGTTCGAAATCGATGGAGGTTTTCTTGCGGGCCATGGCGACTGTCTCGGTGGCGTTTTTAACGGCGCGACACTAGCAGAGCGGGGCGGGGGGAGCAAATTGCGGTACCTCCCAGGAGGCAATCCGTTGGTAGTATTTTGTTGCACTTGCTTCAGAAGTTTCTTATTGCAATTTGAGACGTGGTCGGATTGTGACCCCATGGGGGCTCTGCCATAATCCCGCGCGCTCTGGCCTGGGCATCTTGATGGCCTTGGGCCGTCTTCTTCTCGACGTCACGTAACGGACTACGTTGTGAGCTTCCTTTCGATCGAATTCGGCCTCTGTTTCACGCTCTTCTTCATTGTCTACTGGAGCCTGTGCTGGAGCCTGCGCCTGCAGAACCTGCTGCTGCTTGCGGCCAGCTACGGGCTGGTGGCGAGTTTCAGCCTGCAATCGTTGTACATCCTGCTCGGCTACAGCGTGCTGGTGTATCTGCTGGGGTTGCTGGCTGCGCGCCAGCCCGGCCGCTGGCTCAATGGCGTTTTGCTGCTGGCGCTGGTGTTTGGGTGTTTCTACCTCTTCAAGTACCAGGAGTTCTTCGCCGCCAGTGTGCAGGGCGCATTCACGGCTGTCGGGCTCGAGGTGTCGCTGCCGGTGCTCGAGCTGCTGGTGCCGATCGGCCTGTCGTTCTATGCCTTCCATTCGGTCAGCTACCTGGTGTCGATCAACCGCGGCGAGATGGCCTCGGCGCCGCCGGTGGACCTGGCGCTGTACCTGGCCTTCTTCCCCAGCCTGATCGCAGGCCCGGTCAATCGCGCGGCGCATCTGCTGCCGCAGATCCGCCCGCAGGCCATGCGTGAAGTGCTGGAGCCGCAGCGGGCGCTTGGCCTGATCGCCCTGGCGGTGGTCAAGCTGTTCCTGCTCAGCGGCTGGCTGGGCAGCCAATGGGTCGATCCGGTATTCGAAACTCCGGGCAGCTTCACGCCCGAGCAGGTGCTGCTCAGCGTCTATGGCTACAGCTTCCTGATCTATTTCAACTTCAGCGGCTATACCAACTTGGTCACCGGCATCGCCCTGCTGCTGGGTTTTCGCCTGCCGGAGAACTTCAACGCGCCTTATGCCGCGCGCAACCTCAAGGAGTTCTGGGGGCGCTGGCACATCAGCCTGTCGCGCTTCATTCGTGACTACATCTACATCCCCCTGGGCGGCAATCGCAAAGGGGTGTGGCGCGGCAACCTGAACATGCTGTTGGCCATGCTGATCTCCGGGCTGTGGCACGGCGCGAGTCTGAATTTCATCCTCTGGGGCGCGCTGCATGGGGTGGGGCTGGCCCTGTACAAGCTGTTCGAGCAGTTGTGGCCGAGCTTTGTGCGCCTGCCGGGCAGCGGGCTGCTGGCGCGCCTGCTGACGTTCCACTACGTCGCCTTCGCCTGGATCTTCTTCCGCAGCTCAACCCTGGATGGCGCCTGGGAGATGCTTGGCGATATCGCCCAGGTCAGCCTGGCCGGGCTCGACTCGGCCACCGGTGTAGCGCTGCTGGCCTGTGTGTTGTACGTCGCCACGTATCCACAGTGGCTGGCGTCCCTGCGCCAGGGCTTCGTAGCTAGCCAGCGCCTGCCCTGGCAACTGTACCCACTGCCACTGGCGATCTTCGTGTCGCTGGTGATCTTCGCGTCGCAATCGGGTGTGCCGGGGTTCATCTATGCAAGCTTCTGATATCCGTCAGCTGGTCCGGGTGCAGATGGGCGCGGCGCGCACGCTGTATGCCATGGTGGTCGCCACAGGCCTGCTGTTCTGGCTGAACCAGGACTCGATCAGCCTGTATTGCCAGCAGAAGTATCACGACAGTTGCGAACTGCCGGTGCTGGGGCAGTTGCCAGCCTGGCGCCTGGGCGCGGGCCTGACCACAGCGCTGGAGCAGGGCCGTGACAGCTTCCTCGACAGCCTCAACGGGCAGGTTGCGGTGGCGAGTACAGAGCCTGTGGTGGAACTGCCGCCGCCGATGCCGGTGGTGAGTGTCGATCTGCAGGCGCCTGTGGCCGGGCCTGAGCATGTCGCTACAGCTGCCCCGCACCCTGTCGCACCGGCACCGGCACCGGCACCGGCACCGGCATTGGCGCCATCGCCCGCTGCCGTGGTCGTGAAGCCACCGCTGCCGCAGATGGTCGCACCGGGTACCCTGGCGTCGTTGGCGGCGGGCGATGAAGTGTTCCTGGTAGGGGACTCGCTGATGCAGGGCGTCGCCCCGCACCTGGCCAACAGCCTGCGCAAGCGCTACCAGATCCACACCATCAACCTCAGTCGGCAGAGCACCGGGCTTGCCTACCCGGGCTTCTTCAACTGGCCGAAGACCGTGGCCGACACGCTCGCCAGCGCGCCGAAGGTCCGCCTGATGGTGGTATTCCTCGGCCCTAACGACCCGTGGGACATGCCCCAGGGCAAGGGCAAGCCGTTCCTGCGTTTCAAGTCGCCGGAGTGGGAAGTGGCCTACCGTGAGCGCATCGACGCGATCCTCGAGCAGGCCCGCGAGCACAATGTCCAGGTGATCTGGGTCGGCCCGCCGAACATGGAGAAGTCGCGGCTGTCGACGGCGATGAGCTACCTCAGTGGCCTTTATCAGGAGCGCACCCAGCAATTCGGCCAGCACTACGTCTCGGCCAACCCGATTCTCGGCTATCCCGACGAGCAGTTCTCGTATACGGTGCAGACGCCGGAGGGCAAGCGGGTCAAGGTCCGGGTCGACGACGGCATTCATTTCACCATCACGGGCCAGAAGATGATCGCCGCGCAGGTACTGTCACTGATCAGCTTCCCGGTCCTGACTGCAACAGGACATTGAGATGCGCCTATGGCATCACCTGCTGGGCGTGGCGCTGCTGATCAGCGCCTTGCCCGCGTGCAGCACCGGCGCCAGCGCGCCACCCCAGCCTGCGGCCAAGCCCGCCGTTGTCGCCAAAGTGCGCGACGACGGCAACCTCGCGCTGCTCGCCGGCAAGTTCCGCAACGCCGGCCGTGCGCCCATTTCCATTGTCCAGCTGGGGGATTCGCACACCGCTGCCGACCTGTTCAGCGGTGAGTTGCGCAAGCTGCTGCAGGCCCGCTATGGCGATGGTGGCATTGGCCTGGTGCCGGCTTCGCCCGTGCCGGGAATTCGCAACGACCGCGTGATCGTCACCAGCGAGCGCCGTCAGTGGGACCTGGTTTCTGCGCGCAACCAGCAGAGCAGCCAGTTTCCGTTGGGTGGCTACTTGTCGTTGCCGGTGGTCGATCGCCCCGGCGTGAAGATCCAGACCCGCGACCCCGACGCACAACGCTACCGGATCTCGGCCCTGTATCAGGCAACGCGCAGCAGCACGTTGGTGGCCAACGGCAGCCAGCGCCGCATGCTGCCGGCCACCAACGGTGAGTGGCGCTTCAGCCCAGCCTTCATCAATCTCGGCCTGCCGGTGCAACTGAGTGTGGAGGGTGTCCAGGGCGTGGCGCTGGGTGGTTGGTATATCCAGGGCCAGAAAAACGCCGGGGTCACCTATTCGTCGCTGGGTATCAACGGCGCACGGCTGGAGGTGGTCGACAAGTGGCAGGCGGGTTGGCAAGGCACGCTCAAGACGCTGCGGCCTGACCTGGTGATCCTGGCATACGGCACCAACGAAGCCTTCGACGACAAGCTCGATCTTGTCCTGTACCAGTCGCAGTTGGAGGCCACCTTGGCTCGGTTGCGCCAGGAAATGCCCAAGGCGGCCATCCTGCTGGTGGGGCCGCCCGATTCGATCAAGCAGCGCAAGGCCGCCAGTTGCGCCGCGCGCCAGCCACAGCCGCTGGCGAGCGTGATCCGCATCCAGCGCCAGGCGGCGCAGAAGTACAAGGCACTGTTCTGGGATTGGCAGGCAGGAATGGGCGGGCCGTGCTCGATTGTCGCCTGGCAGGCCAGCGGCCTGGGGCGACCAGACCTGGTGCACCTGACTGCCGAGGGTTATCGCAAGAGTGCGGCGATGTTGTACGCCTATCTCAAGGGGCAACTGGGGCTGCGCTGAGTGCTGTACTGGTAGGAGCGGGGCAAGCCCGCTCCTGCCAAAGAGCAGCGCCGCAGATCAGGCGGGTTGTGCCTCAAGCTCCAGCATCGCTTCGCGATAGCGCGCCAGCTCCTCGATGGTCACTACCGGCAGGTTGTACTGGCGCGCATACACGGCCACCTGCTCGCCCCGGGCCATGCTGCCGTCGGGGTTCATCAGCTCGCACAGCACCGCGGGGGGGCGCCAACCCGCCCCCCCCCCCCCCGGCCCCCCGCCGGGGGGTTTGGCCCCCCCGGGGCCCCCCCCCCCCACACCCCCCCCCCCGCGGGACACCAGGGCCGGGGGGGCGGTGGGGGGGGGGG
>NZ_JBLUPZ010000018.1:0-91994 GCF_048068255.1 Pseudomonas sp. NY15374 | reverse complement strand
CCTGGCACGGGCTACGCCCGTGTTCGCGGGACAAGCCCGCTCCCACAGGGGATTGGGCTGGCTTCTAGATTTTGAGCAAGACAGTTGCTCCCACAGGGATTGGGCTGGTCTTTAGATTTTGAGCAAGACCGTTGCTCCTACAAGAGCTCCGCAACTTTCTGAATACTGCGGTGTTAATTGTGGGAGCGGGCTTGTCCCGCGATCACTGGCGAAGCCGGTGCCATGCAGCGCGTTATCTTGTTCGCGGGACAAGTCGGGGCGCCGAACCGCCGCTCCCAGGCTAACTCACTCCTCAAGCCCAAGCCGCTCGACCAGCGCCGCCGCATACCCCGGCAACCCGGCAAAATCCCGGGCGCACAGCTGCAGCCGACGATTGGCCCAGTCTTCCTCCAGCGCCACCCAGCGCAAGGGCAGCACCCCCTCCCAGCGTCTCACCGAGGCCAACGGCACGACGCCGACCCCGGCACCCCCGGCCACCATGCGGATCACACCGTCAAAACCCTCGGCCCGCACCCGCACCTGCATCCGCCGCCCGAGGCGTAGTGCTTGTTCTTCCAGGTGCAAGGCGAGGGCGCTGTCCGCTGCCAATCCCACATGACCGTGTACCAGGCTGTCGACGAATCGCGGCGACGGCTCTGCCGCCAGCGGATGCGTCAGGGGCATGATCAGCACCAGCGGGTCTTCGCGAAACGGCCGCACCTGCAGGTGCTCGCTCGGTGCCGCCGTGGAAATGATGCCCAGGTCCGCAGTCCCCTGGGTGATCGCCTGTACGATGCGCAGGCTCGGTTGCTCCTGCACGTCAACGCTGACGCCGGGAAACGCCACCAGGTATGCAGCCAGCAACTCCGGCAGATATTCGGTCAGCGCCGCGGTATTGCACAGCAGGCGCACCTGCCCCTGTTGGCCTTGGGCATATTGGCCAAGGTCGTACTGCAACCGCTCGACCTGCTGGGCGATCAGCCGCGCATGCTGCAACAGCGCCTGGCCCGCAGGTGTTGGCTGCACCCCTCGCCGGTTGCGTTCGAGCAGGGCAATGCCCAGCGAGGTTTCCATGGCGCGGATGCGCGCACTGGCCGCAGGCAGCGAAAGATGGCTGCGGCGGGCACCGGCGGTGATGTTGCCGCATTCGAGCGTGTGGCGGAAAAGGCTAAGGTCGATCAGGTCGAAATGCATGTGCCTCTGTCCTGGCAAGAGTCTGGCTGAGTATATGGCAGATTTTCAGCCCATCGCCGAGGGTGCAGGATGGCGCCATGAATACCTTTACTGCGTTGTATCAAGACATGGGGCTGGCGCTTTCGCTGCTGGTTATCTTTACCTTCGCCCTGGCCGGTGCGGTCAAGGGCGTGATCGGCCTGGGAATGCCGACCATCGCCATGGGCCTGCTCGGGCTGGCTATGCCTCCGGCGCAGGCAGCGGCGTTGCTGATCGTGCCTTCTACTCTCACCAACCTGTGGCAGCTCGCCTCTGGTGGCCACCTGCGTGGGCTACTCAAGCGCCTGGGCGGCATGCTGGTGATGATCGTCGTGGGTACGCTGCTGGGCAGTCTGTGGCTTGGCATCGACAGTGGCCCTTGGGCGGCGCATGCGCTCGGCGGGGCACTGCTGGTGTATGCGTTGTATGGGCTGGTGGGGCCGGGCTTGCGGGTCGCGCCGCAATGGGAATCGTGGCTGGGGCCGCTGTGTGGCTTGCTGACCGGTGTGGTGACGGCAGCGACCGGGGTATTCGTGATGCCCGGTGTGCCCTACCTGCAGGGCCTGGGGCTGAATCGCGATGAGCTGGTCCAGGCGATGGGGCTGTCGTTCACGGTCTCGACCCTCGCCCTGGCACTTGGCCTGGCCGGGCAGGACGCGCTCGACGGCCCGGCCCTGGGTGCGTCATTGCTGATGCTGGTGCCCGCCCTGCTCGGCATGTTCGCCGGCACCTGGCTGCGTCGGCGCATCAGCGCCGCGCTGTTCAAGCGCTGCTTTTTCATCGGCCTGGCGCTGCTCGGCGGGCACCTGTTGATCAACGGCTAGCGGAAGACGGGCTGAGCATCTCGATCATCTGGATATCGAAGTCGCGCTCCAGATAGTCCATGCGCTTCTCGAAGAACGCAGCCATGTGCGGCAGCGCCGAGTGCAGGTCGAGGGCGGCCTTGTCGGCCCAGACCTCGTAGAACACGAACAGGCTCGGATCTTCCTTGTCACGCAGCATGTGGTACTCGATGCAGCCGGGCTCCTGGCGGCTCGGTTCGACGTAGGCGCGGAACAGGGTTTCGAAGGCTTCGGCCTTTTCAGGGCGGGTCTTGGCTTTGAGGATGAAAGCGAACTGCTCACTCATGGCGATGGCCTGTGCGGGGGAAAGTGAGCAGATTGTATTGCAATAATCAGATGTCTATTCGTGACTTGAAGGCAAATGTATTTTGCCGCCACCCGGCTTTTTCCTGCGCTCGCGACTGCCTAATCTGCCGCCATCACTTTTGACTCGGTCGGCAGGCGTACTTGCCTCGGGCCGACCCAGACCTGCGAGGCTCACCATGAAAAAGATTCTTCTACTCAACGGCGGCAAACAGTTCGCTCATTCCGACGGCCGCCTGAACCGCACCCTGCACGAGGCCGCCCTGGCCTATCTGGACCGCGCCGGTTTCGATGTGCAGCAGACCTTTATCGACGGTGGCTATGACGTCAAGGAAGAGGTGCAGAAATTCCTCTGGGCGGACGTGGTCATCTATCAGATGCCAGGTTGGTGGATGGGCGCGCCCTGGACCGTGAAGAAGTACATCGATGATGTCTTCACCGAAGGCCATGGCAGCCTGTACGCCAACGATGGCCGTACCCGTTCCGATGCCTCGCAGAAGTACGGCAGCGGCGGCCTGATCCAGGGCAAGCAGTACATGCTCTCATTGACTTGGAACGCACCGCAGCAGGCCTTCGACGATCCGACCGACTTCTTCGAAGGCAAAGGTGTGGATGCGGTGTACTTCCCGTTCCACAAGGCCAATCAGTTCCTTGGCATGACCGGCCTGCCGACCTTCCTGGCGGTGGATGTGATGAAGCGCCCGGATGTGCCGGCAGCACTGGCAGCGTATGAAGCGCACCTGGCGAAGGTGTTCGGCAAGGCCGAGTGATGACGCGGCGCCACTTGCGCCGTGATCGCCCAGCAGCTATCAATCAGCACTACCCCAAGCCCAAGGCCGCCGCGTGAAAACCCGATCCGAAGAACTCCAGGTATTCGTCGCCGTCATCGACTGCGGTTCGATCTCCGCCGCCGCCGAGCAGATGGGCCAGACCCCGTCGGCGGTGAGTCGCACCCTGTCGCGCCTGGAGGGCAAGCTTGGGACCACGCTGGTCAACCGCACCACCCGGCGCATGGACCTGACCGAGGAAGGGCGTTTCTTCCTCGAGCGTTCGCGGGCCATCCTTGAGCAGATGGACGACATGGAAGAGCGCCTGTCGATGAATCGCCAGACCCCATCCGGGCGTTTGCGGATCAACGCCGCTGCACCGTTCATGCTGCATGCCATCCTGCCGTGGATCGGCGAGTTTCGCCGCCAGTACCCCGGCATCGAGCTCGAGCTCAATACCGACGACCTGATCATTGACCTGCTGGAACAGAGCACCGACGTGGCCATTCGCATCGGTGAACTGGCCGATTCCAGCCTGCACGCCCGATCGCTGGGGTGCAGCCCCGTGCAGGTGCTCGCCAGCCCGGATTACCTGGCCCGGCGCGGCACACCGCAGAAGGTCGAAGACCTCAGTGCGCACTGCCTGCTGGGGTTCAGCGCACCCGAAACGCTCAATCAATGGCCGTTGCGCCATGCTCAGGGCGATCGCTGGCCGATCCGCCCGGCGATCCTCGCCTCCAGCGGCGAGACCCTGCGCCAGCTGGCATTGGCCGGTGAGGGCATTGTCAGCCTGTCGCATTTCATGACTCACGAAGACATTCGCGCTGGCCGCCTGCAGGTGGTGCTGGCCGAGGCCAACAACGGCTATCGCCAGCCGATCCACGCGGTCTACTACCGCAATACTCAACTGGCGCTGCGCATCCAGTGCTTCCTCGACTTCATCCAGCGCAAGCTATCGATGTACGCCTGCTGAGTTACCTGAACGCGACAGATTTGCCCAAAGACGCCTCCCTTCCTGTGTGCCGTTTGCTTAGTCGCAACGGTTGAGCCTTAAATGAGTGCTCGACAAAAACAACACCAAGGAAGTGTCATGCGTATCGTCATGTTCCAGTCCCTGGCCCTCGGGGCCGCGATCCTGAGCTGTTCTTCCGCCTATGCCGTGACGCTCGAAGGTGGCGCGGTGGCGGCGCCCGATCAATATGGCGCACAGGTAGCCGCCGACATTCTCAAGAAGGGCGGTAACGCGGTGGATGCCGCGGTCGCCACCGCCTTCACCCTGGCGGTCACCTACCCGGAAGCCGGCAACATCGGCGGTGGTGGGTTCATGACCCTGTTCGTCGACGGCAAGCCGTACTTCCTCGACTATCGTGAAGTCGCGCCCAAGGCCGCCACGCGCAACATGTACCTGGACGACAAGGGCGAGGTCATCGAAAACCTCAGCCTGGTTGGCGTGCGCGCTGCTGGCGTGCCCGGCACGGTGATGGGCCTGTGGGAGGCGCACCAGAAGTTCGGCAAGCTCAAGTGGAGCGAGCTGCTTACCCCGGCCATCGGCTACGCGCAGAACGGCTTCAAGATCGCGCAGAAGCAATACCAGTACCGCGACGATGCCCAGGGCCTGTTCAAGACCGCCACCAACTTCAATGACTACTTCGGCAACATGAAGGTCGGTGAGCTGTTCAAGCAACCCGAGCTGGCCAAGACCCTGGAGCGCATCGCCGACAAGGGCGTCAGCGAGTTCTACCAGGGCAAGACCGCTGACCTGCTGGTGGCGCAGATGCAGGCCGACAAGGGCCTGATCACCAAGGAAGACCTGAAGGACTACAAGGCCGTGTGGCGCGATCCGATCGCCATCGACTGGCGTGGCAATGTGGTCTATACCGCGCCACCGCCAAGCTCTGGTGGCGTCGCTCTGGCCCAGCTGTTGGGCATCAAGGAAGACCGCGCAGCCGACTTCAAAGGAGTCGAGCACAACTCGGCGAAGTACATCCACCTGCTGGCCGAGACCGAGAAGCGCGTGTTCGCCGACCGCGCCGACTACCTGGGCGACCCGGCCTTCACCAAGGTGCCGGTCAAGGAGCTGGTGGCCAAGGACTACCTCGCCAAGCGCGCGGCGCAGGTCAACCCCAATGCGATCTCCGACACCGACAAGGTCAAGCCGGGCCTGGAGCCGCACCAGACCACGCACTTCTCCATCGTCGACAAGCAGGGTAATGCGGTGAGCAACACCTATACCCTGAACCTCGACTATGGCAGCGGCGTGGTGGTCAAGGGCGCGGGCTTCCTGCTCAACGACGAGATGGACGATTTCAGCGCCAAGCCGGGAGCGGCCAACGCCTTTGGCGTGGTGGGTGGGGATGCCAACGCCATCGAGCCGGGCAAGCGCATGCTCTCGTCCATGAGCCCGAGCCTGGTCACCCGCGACGGCAAGCTGACCCTGGTGGTCGGTACGCCCGGTGGTTCGCGGATCTTCACCTCGATCTTCCAGGTGATGAACAACCTGTACGACTATGGCATGCCGCTGGAAAAAGCCGTGGCCGCCCAGCGCGTGCACCATCAGTTGCTGCCCAAGGACACCATCTATTTCGACAGCTATGCACCGCTCAAAGGGCAGGTGGCAGAGGATCTGAAGAAAATGGGCTACGTGCTTGAGGACCAAGGCTGGGAGATGGGCGATATCCAGGCGATCCGGGTCACCGGCGACAAGCTCGAGACCGCATCCGATCCGCGCGGACGCGGGGTAGGGTTGATCGTCAAGTAATACCCTTGGCGAGCACCGGCGCAGCCGGTGCCATCCGCCGTGTGTCTGCTTCGCAGCGCTTCGGCGCCCCGACAAACCCGCTCCCGCAGGTACCCCGCCGAGCTCAACCGCAGCGGGGAACCTGCGGGATGCGCTTCAAACGCGGAAGTGGCTGACCATCGTCTGCAATTGCCCACCCAACCGCGCCAGTTCCACGCTTGACGCCGCTGTCTCCTCGCTGGCCGCCGCCGTTTGCTCCGACACATCGCGCACATTCATGATGCTGCGGCCGATCTCGTCGGCCACGGCGCTCTGCTGCTCGGCTGCCGCTGCAATCTGCTGGTTCATCGCCTGGATCCCCGACACGGTGCGGGTGATGCTGGCCAATGAGGTGCCTGCCTTGCGTGCCAGTTCCACGCTGCTGTCGGTCAGCCCGCTGCTGCCTTGCATGGCGTTGGCCACGCGCTGGGTGCCGTTCTGCAGGCTGGCGACCAGCTCTTCGATCTCTTCGGTGGATTTCTGCGTGCGCTGGGCCAGGGCACGGACCTCATCGGCGACCACCGCAAAGCCGCGCCCGGCTTCACCGGCACGCGCCGCTTCTATGGCGGCATTCAGTGCCAGTAGATTGGTCTGCTGCGCCACCGACTTGATCACGTCCATGACGCTGCCGATCTTCTGGCTTTCCTGTTGCAGCAGGTTCATCGCCTCGGTGGAGTGCTGTACTTCAGCGGCCAGGCGTTCGATCTGGCCGATGGCCTCGTTCACCACCCTGTCGCCGGCACGGGCCTCGCCGTCGGCCTGGGTGGCGGCCTGGGATGCCTGCTCGGCATTGCGTGCGACCTCCTGTACGGTCGCCGTCATCTCGTGCATGGCGGTGGCGACCTGGTCGGTCTCGACCTTCTGATTGTTGACCCCGGCACTGGTCTGCTCGGTCACCGCCGACAGTTCCTCGGCGGCGCTGGCGATCTGGGTCACGCCGTCGCGGATACCGGTGATCAGTGCGCGCAGGGTGTCGCCCATGCCCGCGATGCCCTGCTGCAGGGCACCGAGTTCGTCACGCCGGGTGATTTCCAGGCGCTGGCTGAGGTCGCCTTCGGCGATCTTCTTCACCACCTCGAGGGTTTCCTGCAAGGGGCGGGTGATCTGGCGGGTGATGATCACGGCGCCAAGCAGGCAGAACACCAGCGCCAGCAGCGCCACGCCCAGTTGCAGGTTGCGCGCCCGGGCGGTATCGACGTCGCGTCTGCCAAGTTCGATCTTGTACAGCTCGTCGCTGCGCTTGGTGATCTGCGCCTGCTCCTCGATCATTTCCTGGCGTGCCGTGGCGATCGCCGCCCGGGCGTCGCGTACCGGCTGCTCGGCGTCGGGTTTGCTGGCGATGGCGCGGTAGCCCTGGCGCATCTTGTCCAGCGAGGCGCGGTACTGGTCGATGTAGGTGGCCTGTTCGCGCAGCAGTTGCAGGCTCTGGGGGTGGTCGAAGCTGGCGAGCAGTTCCTGCTTGTGCTGTTCGAAGGTGTCCAGGCGGGCCAGCACGGTGGCGGCGGCGCTCTCGTCGCCATCGGCGAGCATGTATTGCAGACGCGCCACGCGCAGGTTGTTCAGGTGCGTGTTGAACTGGGTGATCTGCCCCATCGAGTTGCTGCGTGCGACGAGGTTTTCCAGGCTGTTCCAGCCGGTCAAGGCCAGTGCAGTGGTGAGTAGAAGGACCAGGCCGAAGCCCAGCATCAGTTTGAGTTTGACGCTGATGTTGGCAAACCAGTTGCTCATGGAGGTTCCCCGGGGGAAAGCGCCTGCTCGCGGGATTTCCCGTCACACGGCATTTGTTTTTGTGATGGGCCCTCCGTTGCCGCAGAAGAGATATCGGCAATGTTTGCAGGAGCTGAAACGCCGTTCAGCAGATTTTTTGGGGGAAGGATTGGGGCCGCGACGCGGCCCCGGAAGGCGTGGTCAGACGCGGAAATGGCTGACCAGGGTTTGCAACTGTCCACCCAGGCGCGCCAGCTCGACGCTGGAGGCGGCTGTCTCGTCGCTCGCGGCGGCGGTCTGCTCGGACACATCGCGTACGTTGAGGATGCTTCGGCTGATCTCTTCGGCCACGGCACTCTGCTGCTCTGCGGCGGCGGCGATTTGCTGGTTCATCGATTGGATGCCCGACACGGTACTGGTGATGTTCTCCAGCGACGCGCCGGCCTTGCGTGCCAGTTCCACGCTGCTGTCGGTCAGGGTGCGGCTGCCGAGCATGGCGTTGGCCACCTGCTGCGTGCCGTTCTGCAGGCTGGCGACCAGCTCTTCGATCTCTTCGGTGGACTTCTGCGTGCGCTGCGCCAAGCCACGCACTTCGTCGGCGACCACGGCGAACCCACGCCCCGCCTCACCGGCGCGAGCCGCTTCGATGGCGGCGTTGAGCGCCAACAGGTTGGTCTGCTCGGCCACCGACTTGATCACGTCCATGACACTGCCGATCTTCTGGCTTTCCTGTTGCAGCAGATTCATCGCTTCGGTGGAGCGGTTGACCTCGGCGGCCAAGCGCTCGATCTGGTTGATCGCCTCGCCCACCACTTTGTCACCGGCACGGGCTTCGCCGTCGGCGTTGGTTGCTGCAAGCGACGCCTGTTCGGCGTTGCGCGCGACTTCCTGCACGGTGGCGGCCATTTCGTGCATGGCGGTGGCGACCTGGTCGGTCTCGACCTTCTGGCTGTTGGCACCGGCGCTGGTCTGCTCGGTCACCGCCGACAGCTCCTCGGCTGCACTGGCGATCTGGGTAACACCGTCACGGATGCCGCTGATGAGGTCGCGCAGGGTCGTACCCATGCGCGCAATGCCTTGCTGCAGCACGCCCAGTTCGTCGCGGCGGGTGACCTGCAGGTTGTGGGTCAGGTCGCCACCGGCGATCTTCTCCACCACGGCGAGGGTCTCGCGCAGCGGGCGGGTGATCTGGCGGGTGATGATCACGGCGGCGAGTACGCCGATGAGCAGGGCCAGCAGCGTCGCGCCGATCTGCAGGGTGCGGGCCTCGGCACTTTCGATGTCACGACGTTCGAGCTGGATCTTGTACAGGTCGTCGCTGAGCTTGACGATGTCGCCGCCCTGCACGGTCATTTCCTGACGGGACACAGCGATCTGGGCTGTCGAGGCGCTGAGCTGGCGAACCGACTCGCCATAGGCACGCACTGCGCCTTCGAACTGCTCGATGGCAGCGCCATCGCTGGTCAGCTGGCGCTTGAGGCCGTCGATCTCGGTGAAGGTCTGCTGCAGTTGGCGCAGCACCGCTTGCTCGGCGACGTCGCTTGGCGCCGCGACATAGCTGCGTACGTCCAGGCGCAACTGGGTAAGCTGCTGGCGTGCCTTGCTGATTACCAGGTATTGCTGCAAGCGGGTCGCATCGCTTTCGTCACGGGCCAGGACATCCTTGCTGATCGTTTCGATCAACTGGATCGCCTTGGTCGCGTTCTGGTCGAGGGTTTCACGGGCCGCAAGGGTGATCTTGTAGCCTGCGCGCATCTTGTCGAGCGAGATGCGATAGTCGGCGATGATCTTGCCCAGCTCACGCAGCAGCTTGAGGTTCTCGGGGCTCTTGAAGGTGCTTTCCAGGTGCTGCTGCTGGGCGCTGAAGGTTTCCAGCTTCGCCAGCGTGTTGGCGGCGGCGGCGTCGTCGCCGTTGGCGATCATGTATTGCAGGCGCGCCACGCGCAGATTGGTCAGGTCAGTGTTGAGGCGGGTAATGTCGCTCATCCAGTTGCTGCGATTGATGAGGCTGCCCAGGCTGGTCCAACTGGCCAGGGCCAGCAGGCCGGTCAATACCAGGACCAGGCCGAAGCCCAGCCCGAGTTTGAGGTTCACGCTCTTGTCGGCAAACCATCTGTTCATGCACGCTCTCCAGAAAATGTGTCTTGCAAAATCTCACGTCGCCGGGCGTTGTTCTTGTAGGGGCCAGCTGATGGGTCCACGGGGTTATCGGCCGAATCGGCTGCGGCTGAAACGTTTATCAGCAGAAAAATGACCCATTGGTCGTATTGCGTTCTGGAGAGGCGCTGCAACGCCCGTTGCAGCAGGGCGTTACAGGTTGCGTGCGTTGAAGGTGTCGCAGCGGTTGAGATCGCCACTGCCGAAGCCAGCCTTGAACCAGCGTACCCGCTGCGCCGAGGTGCCATGGGTGAAGGAGTCGGGCACCACGCGCCCTTGCCCCTGTTGCTGGAGGCGGTCGTCGCCGATGGCGTTGGCGGCGTTGAGTGCCTCTTCGACATCGCCGGGCTCCAGCCAGTTGAGACGTTTCTGAGCCTGGTAGGCCCAGACACCGGCCAGGCAGTCGGCCTGCAGTTCCTGGCGTACCAGCAGGCCATTGTCGCCCTCAAGGCGCTGGCCGCTGCGGCGTGCGGCATCGACCTTGGCCGAGACGCCGAGCAGGGTTTGTACGTGGTGGCCAATTTCGTGGGCGATCACGTAGGCCTGGGCGAAGTCGCCGGCGGCAGCGAAGCGGGTTTCCATTTCGCGGAAGAACGACATGTCCAGGTACACCCGCTGATCAGCCGGGCAATAGAAGGGGCCGACCGCCGAGGAGGCGAAGCCGCACGCGGAGTTGACCTGGCCGCTGAACAGCACCAGCTTGGGGTCGCGGTATTGCTTGCCGGCCTGGGCGAACAGGGCTTTCCAGGTATCTTCGGTGTCGCCCAGGATCGAGGCGACGAACTCGGCCTGTTGGTCATTGGCCGGCGGTGCCTTGCCGCCAGCACCGCTGGGCGCTGCCTGCTGTTGCTCCATCTGGCCGGCGAGCTGGCCGAGGATCTGCAGCGGATCCTGGCCGGTGATCCAGCCGATGCCGATGATCAGCAGCACGGCGCCCAGCCCCAGGCCCTTGCCACCGCCGAAGCGCATCCCGCCGCCACCGCCTTCGCCGCGTGCATCCACCACATTGTCGCTGCGTCGGCCTTTTCGCCAATCCATAGAAGTTCTCCGCTGTGAGGGTCGTGCCTGGTTGAAGGGCCGTGGGCTCTGCGCAGCCAGCACCGCAGTCCATCCAGAATAGTCCAGCGCTTCAGATCAGGTGGTCTGACGAAAAGTTGCATAACCAAATGGTTATGTCTGGCGCCCATGTTTTCAGTTTTCGCCCTGCGCGACCTGCCGGAAACTGCAAGTCCGCCTGCCACGCACAGGTGGTTCGAACAATTCCAAGAGAGGAAAACGGCATGCCCGCTCAGGACACCAGCCGCTTCGTGATCCGTGATCGCAACTGGCACCCCAAGGCCCTCACGCCTGATTACAAGACATCCATCGCCCGCTCGCCGCGCCAGGCGCTGGTGAGCATTGCCCAGTCGGTCAGCGAAAGTACCGGCCCTGATTTTTCCCAACTGCGCTTCGGCGAGCATGACCATGACCTGTTGCTGAACTTCAACAACGGTGGCCTGCCGATCGGTGAGCGCATCATCGTTGCCGGGCGGGTCGTCGACCAGTACGGCAAGCCGGTGCCCAATACCCTGGTGGAGATGTGGCAGGCCAACGCCGGTGGTCGCTACCGCCACAAGAACGACCGCTACCTGGCCCCGCTCGATCCCAACTTCGGTGGCGTAGGTCGCTGCCTGACCGACCGTGACGGCTACTACAGCTTCCGCACCATCAAGCCCGGCCCCTATCCCTGGCGCAACGGCCCCAACGACTGGCGTCCGGCGCACATCCACTTCTCCATCAGCGGACCTTCGATTGCCACCAAGCTGATCACCCAACTGTATTTCGAAGGTGATCCGCTGATTCCGATGTGCCCGATCGTCAAGTCGATCGCCAACCCGGACGCGGTGCAGCGCCTGATCGCCCGGCTCGACATGAGCCACGCCAACCCGATGGACTGCCTGGCCTATCGCTTCGACATCGTGCTGCGTGGCCAGCGCCAGACCCACTTCGAGAATCGCTGAGGAGACCCGTCATGCCTATCGAACTGCTGCCGGAGACCCCCTCGCAGACCGCCGGCCCCTATGTGCACATCGGCCTGGCCCTGAAAGCTGCCGGTAACCCGACCCGCGACCAGGAAATCTGGAACCGCCTGGCCCGCCCGGAGGCTCCGGGCGAGCACATCCTGCTGATCGGCCAGGTGTACGATGGCAATGGCCATCTGGTGCGTGATTCCTTCCTCGAGGTGTGGCAGGCCGACGCCAACGGCCACTACCAGGACATGTTCAACCTGGAGAACACCTTCAACAGCTTCGGCCGGACCGCCACCACCTTCGATGCAGGTGAATGGACCTTGCACACGGTCAAGCCAGGCGTGGTGAACAATGCTGCCGGGGTGCCGATGGCACCGCACATCAACATCAGCCTGTTCGCCCGGGGGATCAATATCCACCTGCATACCCGCTTGTATTTCGATGACGAGGCCGAGGCCAACGCCAAGTGCCCGGTGCTCAACCTGATCGAGCAGCCGCAGCGGCGCGAGACGCTGATCGCCAAGCGTTGCGAGGTCGATGGGAAGACGGCGTATCGCTTCGATATCCGTATTCAAGGGGAAGGGGAGACGGTGTTCTTCGACTTCTGAACGAATGCCGGGGCCTGACAGGTGGCCCCGGCCATCCATCGATCAGCGCCGGACCAGCAGGACCCCGCTTTCCATGTGGTGGGTGTAGGGGAACTGGTCGAACAGCGCGCAGCGTTCGATACGGTGGGTATCGTGCAGTTGAGCGATGTTCTGCGCCAGCGTCTCGGGGTTGCAGGAGATGTACAGGATCCGCTCGAAACGCCGGGTCAGCTCGCAGGTGTCCGGGTCCATGCCGGCGCGTGGCGGGTCGACGAACACGGTGCCGAAGTCGTAGCTTTTCAGGTCGATGCCTTCCAGGCGACGGAATGGGCGGACCTCGTTCAGCGCCTCGGTCAGTTCCTCGGCCGACAGGCGTACGAGGCGCACGTTGTCGATGCCGTTTTCGTCGAGGTTGTGCAGGGCGGCGTTGACCGAGGTCTTGCTGATCTCGGTGGCCAGCACCTGGCGCGCGCGGGTGGCCAGGGGCAGGGTGAAGTTGCCGTTGCCGCAGTACAGCTCCAGCAGGTCGTCGCTGCGCTCGCCCATCGCCTCGCAGGCCCAGCCCAACATCTTCTGGTTCACTGCCCCGTTGGGCTGGGTGAAGGCGCCTTCAGGCTGGCGGTAGCTGAAGGTGCGGCCGGCGATGTCGAGTTTCTCCACGGCATAGTCACGGCCGATCACCACGCGCTTGCCTTTGGAACGACCGATCACGCTGACGCCCAGTTGTGCGGCCAGTTGCTGCGCGGCAGCTTCCCAGGCCTCGTCGAGCGGGCGGTGATAGCACAGGGTGACCATGGCATCGCCGGCCAGTGTGGTCAGGAACTCGACCTGGAACAGACGATTGCTCAGGTCTTCGTTGCCCTGCCAGGCGGCCTTGAGACGGGGCATCAGTTCATTGATGCGCTGGCTGGCGATGGGGAAGTCGTCGATGAGAATTGCCTTGTGCTTCTCGCCCGGGGCGAACATCGCGTAGTGGCGTTGACCCTCTTCGCGCCACAGGCGGAACTCTGCGCGCAGGCGATAGTGCTCGCGCGGCGACTCGAACACGGCAGGTTGCGGTGCATCGAAGGGCGCCAACAGCTCGCGCAGGCGCTCGACCTTGGCCTGCAGTTGGGTCGTGTATTGCGAAGGGTCGAAGACGGCACTCATGCGTTGAACCAGCCCAGCTTGATGACGAACAGAATGGACAGGATCACCAGGGCCGGGTTCAGGTCGCGATGACGACCGGAGATCAGCTTGATGGCGGTCCAGGCGATGAAGCCGAAGGCGATGCCGTTGGCGATCGAATAGGTCAATGGCATGGCCAGGGCGGTGACCACTACCGGCGCGGCCTCGGTGACGTCGTCCCAGTTGATCTCGGCCAGGCCCGAGGCCATCAGCACGGCAACGAACAGCAGTGCCGGCGCGGTGGCGTAGGCCGGCACGCTACCGGCCAGCGGCGCGAAGAACAGCGCCAGCAGGAACAGCACGGCTACCACGATGGCGGTCAGGCCGGTGCGTCCGCCGGCACTTACGCCGGCAGCCGATTCGATATAGCTGGTGGTGGTCGAGGTGCCCAGCAGCGAGCCGGCCATGGCTGCGGTGCTGTCGGCGATCAGCGCACGGCCCATCTTCGGCATGTGGCCGTCCTTGCCCATCAGGCCGGCGCGCTTGGCCACGCCGATCAGGGTGCCGGAGTTGTCGAACAGGTCGACGAACAGGAAGGCGAAGATCACGCTGATCAGCCCGACGTCCAGCGCGCCCTTGATGTCCAGTTGCAGGAAGGTCGGGGCCAGCGACGGCGGCATGGAAACGATGCCGCCGAATTGGCTGGCACCCACCAGGATCGACACCACCGTCACGGCGAGGATGCCGATCAGCACGGCGCCGCGTACTTTCAGCGACTCGAGGCCGACGATGAGAAAGAAGCCGAGGGTGGCCAGGATCGGTGCAGGCTGCTTGAGGTCGCCCAGGCCGACCAGGGTGGCTGGGTTATCGACGACGATGCCCGCATTGTGCAGGGCGATGAGTGCCAGGAACAGGCCGATACCGGCGGCGATCGCCGAGCGCAGCGGCAGCGGGATGCTGTTCACGATCCACTCACGGATGCGGAAGATCGACAGCAGGAAGAACAGCACCGCCGAGAGGAATACCGCACCCAGTGCCACCTGCCAGGTGTGGCCCATGTGCAGGACCACGGTGTAGGTGAAGAAGGCGTTCAGGCCCATGCCCGGGGCGAGGGCGATCGGATAGTTGGCGATCAGGCCCATGGTGACCGAGCCGATGGCGGCGGCAAGGCACGTGGCGACGAAGATCGCGCCCTTGTCCATGCCGGTTTCGCCGAGGATGCTCGGGTTGACGAACAGGATGTAGGCCATCGCCAGGAAGGTGGTGACGCCCGCGAGGATCTCGGTGCGCACGTTGGTGTTGTGTGCTTTTAGTTGAAACAGCCTTTCCAGCATGCCTGCTCCCATGGCGCCGCGGCGCCGTGAATGTATTCGACCCCATCAGCAAAGCACAGACCGTACCGGTTGCCGTGGTTTTGTGGGGGCGGAAAAAAGCCGCGCATCATACCAGCATGGGGGGCGGGGGCCTATGGCTGTTGGTCTTTGTGGCGTGGCGCCCACTGTCGGCGCGGCCTGGTGCCGCGAAAGGGCTGCCAGGCAGCCCCATGAAGACTATTGCGGAGTGTGCATGCGGTCGCGGTTGGCCAGGGTCGGGAACAGCTTCATCCACACGCCAGTGACCACCAGCGTGCCCACACCACCCAGCACCACCGCCGGAACTGTGCCAAACCAGTGCGCAGTGACCCCGGATTCGAACTCGCCGAGCTGATTCGAGGCACCAATGAACAGCCCGTTCACCGCGCTGACCCGGCCGCGCATTTCATCGGGTGTCTCCAGTTGCACGAAGGCGCTGCGGATAACCATGCTGATCATGTCTGCCGCGCCCAGTACCACCAGCACCGCCAGCGAGAACCAGAACGAGGTCGACAGACCAAAGGCGATGGTCGCCACGCCGAACACGCCGACGGCGGTGAACATGGTCCGGCCGACCTTTCGTTCTACCGGGAAGCGCGCCAGCCACAGCGACATCAACAAGGCACCTACCGCCGGGGCCGAGCGCAGCAGGCCCAGGCCCCAGGCGCCGGTGAGCAGGATATCCTTCGCGAACACCGGCAGCAGCGCCGTGGCACCGCCGAGCAGTACGGCGAACAGGTCCAGCGAGATGGCGCCAAGGATGTCCGGGCGACTGCGAATGAAGCGGATGCCGGCCAGCAGTGATTCCAGGCTGGCACGGCCGCGCTGGGGTGTCTGCTGGCGCGAGTCGAGGCTGAGCATCAGCAGGCAGGCAATGGCGTACAGCAATACCGTCGGGCCATACACCCAGATGCTGCCGAAAGCGTAGAGCAGGCCGCCGACCGCCGGGGCGACGATGGTCGCTGCCTGGGTCGCTGACGCCGACGCAGCGACGGCGCGCGGGAACAGCCCCGGCGGCACCACGTTGGGGAGCAGTGCCTGGGTCGCAGGCATCTCGAAGGAGCGGGTGGCACCGAGCAGGAACGCCAGCACGAAGATCAGTTCACGGGTGACGCTGTCGGTGGCACTGCCCAGGGCCAGGGCCAGGGCGATGAGCCCTTGCAGGCCCTGGCACAGGGCGGCGACCTTGCGCCGGTCGTAGCGGTCGGCGACATGCCCGGTGTGCAGCATGAACAGCACCCGTGGGGCGAATTCGACCAGGCCGACCAGGCCCAGGTCCAGGACGTTGCCGGTGAGCTGGTAGAGGTGCCAGCCGATGGCCACGGTGAGCATCTGGAAGCCGCTGGCGGTGAAGACCCGCGCAAGCCAGAACGCGATGAACGGACGGTGGTGACGCAACAGCAACGGTGCGGACTCAGACATCGGGGGCCAACGGCAGCGGAAGAAGGGGGCTGCAGATTAGCATTTACTTGTAACAAATGGTTGCTGGCCGCTGTGTCAAATCGCCTGGGTAGCCGCTCCATTGTAGGAGCGGGTTTACCCGCGAAAAAGACACCGCGCTGCCTGGCACGGGCTACGCCCGTGTTCGCGGGACAAGCCCGCTCCCACAGGGGATTGGGCTGGTCTTTAGATTTTGAGCAAGACAGTTGCTCCCACAGGGATTGCGCTGACCTAAATAGCTCGTGCGCGCGTCACCCGGTCCACCAGATAGACCAATCCGTGATAGTCGATACCACTATGGCTCGACAGCCCGATCTCGCAGGTACGGCTGGTGGAAATCCCTTCGCTGCAGTACTGCACGGCATCTTTCAGGCTGCGCAGGGAATGGGCATTGAGCTCTGGCGTGGTGAACCCCTTGTCGCCAGCGAACCCACAGCAGTGGATACCCTCGGGAATCACCACCTGTTTGCTGCAACGCCGCGCGAGGTCGATCAGCGCCTGGCTTTCGCCCAGGTGCTGGGTGCTGCAGGTGACATGTACGGCCACAGGTTCCTCCTGTGGGGTGAACTCCAGCTTGTCGAGCAGATGCGTGCGGATGAAGCGCACCGGGTCGTAAAGATCCAACCGGGTGTCCCCCAGATCCTGTACCAGGCGCAAGGTGCAGGGGCTGGTGTCGCAATAGATTGGATCGAGGCCGCCGCGGCTGGCATGCAGCAGGGCGGCGATCAGTTCCTGGCGCTTGTGCTCGGCCTGCTCGGCGTAGCCCTTGGAAGCAAATGGCTGGCCACAGCAGAGGCTATCGGCGTTGTCGGGGAAGATCACCTGGTAGCCGGCCTTTTCCAGCAGGGCCTGGGTCTTGTCCAGCAACGAGCGCTGCTCGCGATCGTCATAGGCCGGACCCATGACACGCGACACACAGGCCGCAAGGTAAACCACCCGGGGTCGTGCATCGTGGCTTGCCGGGCCGAAGTCGATCGGTTTGAGCGGTTGCGGCATGGCCGCTGTCCACTGCGGCAGGCGACCGTTGCTGACCTTGCGCAGGCCACTGCTGAGGCGCGCCAGGCGTGGGGCACCGAGCAGCTTGCGTGCGCCGTTGGCCGCGGCGAGGGTCAGGCGTGCGCCACTGAGGGCAGAGTGGAAGTGCTCGGCCAGCCAGTCGGCAGTCTTCAGGTGATCGGCGGCCTGGCCGCGCAGTTTCTTCACCAGTTCGCCGGTATTGATCCCCACCGGGCAACGCTGGGCGCACAGGCCGGTAGCGGCACAGGTATCGATACCCTGGTATTGATAGGTTTGCAGCAGCTCGCGAGTGTCGAGGCCGGCACGACGCTTGGCCTGGATATCGCGCCACATGACGATGCGCTGCCGCGGGCTGAGGGTCAGTCCCTTGGACGGGCACACCGGCTCGCAGAAACCGCACTCGATGCATTTGTCGACGATCTCGTCGGCCGCCGGCAGTGGCTTGAGGCTTTTGAGGTGGATGTCCGGATCGTTGCTGAGCACCACATCCGGGTTGAGGATGCCGTTGGGGTCGAGCAAGCGCTTGAGTGCCCACATCAACTGGTAGGCGTCCTTGCCCCATTCCAGCTCGACGAAGGGCGCCATGTTGCGTCCGGTGCCGTGCTCGGCCTTGAGCGAGCCGCCGAACTCCACCGCCACCAGTTGCGCGACGTCCTCCATGAAGGCCTGGTAACGCGCAACTTCCTCGGCGCTGTTGAAGCCCTGGGTGAAAACGAAGTGCAGGTTGCCTTCCAGTGCGTGGCCGAAAATGATCGCCTCGTCATAGCGATGCCTGTCGAACAGCTGGATCAGGCGGTTGACGCCCTCGGCCAGTTGCTCTACCGGGAAGGTCACGTCTTCGATGATCACCGTGGTGCCGGTCTGGCGTACGGCGCCGACGGCAGGGAAGGTGTCCTTGCGAATCTTCCACAGCAGGTTGTACACCGTCGGGTCTTCGCTGAACTCGACCTTCTGCTCGAGCGGGAATTCGGCGATTGACCCCATCACCAGCGCCAGTTGTTCGTGCAGCAGGCTCTGGCTGGCGGCGCGGGACTCGATCAGCAGGGCGCAGGCGTTGCTCGACAGGCCTTTCACCCAGGCCGGCATGCCTGGCATCTCCTGCACCGAGCGCAGGCTGCGGCGGTCGAGCAGCTCGACCGCCGACACGGGCTGGCGCTTGAGCACGGTCACTGCCCGGCAGCAGCTTTCGACAGTGGGAAACACCAGCAGGGCGCTGGCCTTGTGCGGGTGGTCAGGCACGGTGTCATAGGTGACTGCGCTGATGAAACCCAGGGTGCCTTCGGAGCCGACCAGCAGGTGCTGGAGGATATCCAGCGGCTGGTCGTAGTCCACCAGTGCGTTGAGCGAGAGGCCGGTGGTGTTCTTCAGCCTGTACTTGTGGCGGATGCGGTCGGCCAGTTCGGTGTTGGCGCGGGTTTCCCGGCCAAGTCGGGCAAGTTCGTCGAGCAGTGCGGCGTGGCTCTGCTCGAAGGCGGCGACGCTGGCCGGGTCTTCGCTGTCCAGGCGAGTGCCGTCGGCCAGTACCAGGCGCAGGCCAGCAAGAGTGTGGTAGGTGTTCTGCGCGGTACCGCAGCACATGCCGCTGGCATTGTTGGCGACGATACCGCCGATCTTGCAGGCATTGATCGACGCCGGATCAGGTCCGATCTTGCGCCCGTAGGGGGCCAGCCAGGCATTGGCCTGGGCACCGATGACCCCGGGCTGCAGGCGGATCTGTTCGCCCTGGTTGCGAATCTCGCGGCCGTTCCAGTTGTCGCCCAGCACGATCAGCACCGAGTCGCTGATGGCCTGCCCGGAGAGGCTCGTGCCTGCAGCGCGGAAGGTTACCGGCACGCGCTCACGCTGGGCCAGGCGGATCAGCTCGACCACCTCGTCCTCGGATTCGACGCGCACCACCAGCTTGGGGATCAGCCGGTAGAAACTGGCGTCGGTGCCGAAGGCCAGGGTCGAGGTCGGGTCGTCGAAACGGCGTTCGGCAGGGATCAGGCGCTCGGCATCACGCAGGAACGCAGCGGGCAGGCTCATGCAATCTCCTCGCGGGGCCGGCGCGTCTGGCGCGCGACGTGCCCCGGACTATCAGGCGTTTGTTTCGTAAGGGCTCAGGCGCCCAACTCGCGTACCAGTGAATCGCGGCTGATCTCGCCGATCGACTTGGCGCCGGTCAGCACCATGGCCACGCGCATTTCTTTCTCGAACAGCTCCAGCAGGTTCTTCACCCCAGCCTGGCCATGCACGGCCAGGGCCCAGAGGAAGGCGCGGCCGATCAGCACCGTGTCGGCGCCCAGGGCGATCATGCGCACCACGTCCAGGCCGCTGCGGATACCCGAGTCGGCGAGAATCTTCAAATCACCCTTGACCGCGTCGGCAATGGCCGGCAGGGCGCGAGCGCTGGACAGCACGCCGTCGAGCTGGCGGCCGCCGTGGTTGGAGACGACGATGCCGTCGGCACCGAACCTCACGGCGTCGCGGGCGTCATCGGCGTCGAGGATGCCCTTGATGATCATCGGGCCGTCCCAGAATTCGCGGATCCACTCCAGGTCCTTCCAGGAAATCGACGGGTCGAAATTGTTGCCCAGCCAGCCGATGTAGTCGGCAAGGCCGGTCGGGTTGCCGCGATAGGTGGAAATATTGCCCAGGTCGTGGGGGCGTCCCATCACGCCGACGTCCCAGGCCCATTCAGGGTGGGTCATGGCTTGCAACACACGACGCATCGGGCCGTTGGCGCCACTCATGCCGGAATGGGCGTCACGGTAGCGGGCGCCGGGCACGGGCATGTCGACGGTGAACACCAGCGTCTTCACCCCGGCGGCCTTGGCACGCTCCAGGGCGTTGCGCATGAAGCCGCGGTCCTTGAGGACATACAGCTGGAACCACATGGGCCGGTCGATGGCCGGCGCCACTTCCTCGATCGGGCAGACCGACACCGTGGACAGGGTGAAGGGAATGCCGTGCGCCGCCGCCGCGCGCGCCGCTTGCACTTCGCCACGGCGCGCGTACATGCCGGTGAGTCCGACCGGGGCCAGGGCCACGGGCATGCTCAGGGTTTCGTCGAACAGCCGGGTCTGAAGGCTCAGCTCCGACATGTTTCTCAGGACACGCTGGCGCAGGGCGATGCTGGCCAGGTCCGAGACATTGTGGCGCAGGGTGTGCTCGGCGTAGGCGCCGCCGTCGGCGTAGTGGAACAGGAAGGGGGGCAGCTTGCGCTGGGCCGCGGCGCGATAGTCGGTGGAGGCTGAAATGATCATGGATTCTCGCAGCGTGGGTTGAGGGAACTGCCGGGCGCTCAGAGCGCCCGGCCCCTGTCACTTTAGTGATGAACCAGCATACCGGTCAGCCAGTAGGCCTGGACCAGGGTGATCAGGCCGACGATGGTCGCGAAGAACAGGCTGTGCTTGACGGTGAAGCGGAACAGGTCCGACTCCTTGCCGACCAGGCCGGTGGCGGCGCAGGCCACGGCGATCGACTGTGGCGAGATCATCTTTCCGGTCACGCCGCCGCTGGTGTTAGCGGCGACCAGCAAGGTGTCGCTGACGCCGATCTGGTGCGCGGTGGTGGCCTGCAGCGAGCTGAACAGGGCGTTGGACGACGTGTCGGATCCGGTCAGGAACACGCCCAGCCAACCCAGGAACGGCGAGAAGAACGGGAACGCCGCGCCGGTGCCGGCCAGGACCAGGGCCATGGTCGAGGACATGCCCGAGTAGTTGGTGACGAAGGCGAAGGCCAGCACCATGCCGATCGACAGGATCGGCCAGCGCAGTTCCCAGAAGGTCTCTTTGAAAGTGGTAAGACCAGTTTTGACATTGATCTTCAGGACCCACATCGAGATCAGTGCCGACAGGAAGATCGCGGTGCCGGTGGCGGATATCGGGTCGAGCTTGAACACGGCCGGCATCGCGGTCGGTGCGGTCACGATCGGCGCAGTCTTGATCACCAGTTGATCGAGGTGCGGGATGGCGAAGTTGAACACGAAGTTGTACATCGCGCCGCCCGGCGCGAATGCAGCCTTGAAGGGCTTGAGGGTCCAGATGGTCACCAGCACGGTGAGAATCAGGAATGGCGACCAGGCCTTGAAGATCTCGCCGAAGCTGTACGGCGAAGGCTGGCTGCCGCCACTGCTGACCACGGCCGCACCGACGCTGCCCTTGGCCTCGGCGAACGCGCGCTTGGGCTGCCAGACTTTGAGGAACAGGGTCAGGGCGATCAGGCTGGCCAGGGCCGAGGTGATGTCCGGCAGTTCAGGACCGATGAAGTTGGACGTGAAGTACTGGGTCACGGCGAAGCTCAGGCCGGCGACCAGCGCGGCGGGCCAGGTCTCTTTCACGCCACGCAGGCCATCCATCATGAACACCAGCCAGAACGGCACGAACAGCGACAGCAGCGGCAGCTGGCGGCCGGTCATGGCGCCAATGTGGAAGGCGTCGATACCGGTCACTTGCCCGGCGACGATGATCGGGATGCCCAGGGCGCCGAAGGCGACCGGCGCGGTGTTGGCGATCAGGCACAGGCCCGCGGCATACAGCGGGTTGAAGCCCAGACCCACCAGCAGTGCGGCGGTGATGGCCACGGGCGCGCCGAAGCCGGCTGCGCCTTCGAGGAAGGCACCGAAGCAGAAGCCGATCAGCAGCACCTGCAGGCGCTGGTCGTCGGTGATCGACAGTACCGAGCTGCGGATGACTTCGAACTGGCCGCTCTTGACCGTGAGTTTGTACAGGAACACTGCGGCAACGATGATCCAGGCAATCGGCCAGAGGCCATAGAGGAAGCCGTAGCCTGCTGCGGCAAGGGCCATGTCGACAGGCATCTGGAAGGCGAAGATCGCCACCAGGATCGACAGGCCGAGGGTAATGCTGCCTGCCACGTGTCCCTTGAGGCGGAACACGGCGAGGGCGAGGAAGAAGAACACGATGGGGATGACCGCCGCCAGTGCGGACAGGCCGAGACTACCAAGCGGTGTGTAGAGTTGTTGCCAGGTTTGCATATGGGGTAACCCCTAATTGTTGTTGGTCAGCACTGGCATTGGATAATTGGTAAGACCAATTTACAATGACTGGTCGCTAGGTTAAAAGCCGGATACGAGGTGTGTCAATTTGTCCCAAGCAAAACTTTGGTCGAGTGCCGATGAGCGGAGGGCGAGATCGCGTCGGATCAATCGAGGAATATCTGTCGGGCTGTCGCGGATAGGCGCAGAATAGGCGCCCCGAAATCGGTGCCGGGGTTTGTGGAGAGCATGTGATGGTTTTTGATCAGGTCCGCCAACGGCGCCTGTCCGACGATATCGTCGATCGACTGGAAGGGATGATTCTCGAGGGGACGTTGACCTCGGGGCAGCGCCTGCCCGCCGAGCGCGCCCTGGCCGAGCAGTTCGGCGTTTCCCGCCCGTCGTTGCGCGAGGCGATCCAGAAACTGGTGGCCAAGGGGCTGCTGGTCAGCCGCCAGGGAGGCGGCAACTATGTGGCCGAGTCGCTGGGATCGACGTTCAGTGATCCCTTGTTGCAGTTGCTCGAGCACAACCCTGAGGCTCAGCGCGACCTGCTGGAGTTTCGTCACACCCTTGAGGCCTCATGCGCCTTCTACGCAGCCCAGCGTGCCACCGAGCCGGATCGGGCGCGGTTGAAGGCCGCCTTCGATGCGCTGCAGGACTGCTATGCCCGCGTCGATGAGGTCAGTCGTGCAGAAGAGGGCGCAGCGGATGCCCGGTTTCATCTGGCGATTGCCGAGGCCAGCCACAATGCCGTGCTGCTGCATACCATTCGTGGTCTGTTCGACCTGCTCAAGCGCAATGTGGTGACCAACATCGGGGGCATGTACCAGCAGCGTACGGAAACGCGCGACATGCTGATCAGTCAGCATCGCGAACTGTACGAGGCGATCGTCGAGGGGCGTGCGGAAGATGCGCGGGAGGTGTCGAGCCGGCACATCCTGTATGTGCAGGAAGTGCTGGAAGAAGCGCAGCAGGAAGCCCAGCGCGTGGCGCGTGCGGAGCGACGCAACGGGCGCTAGAAACGTGTCGCAGCATTCGCGGGCAAGTCGGAGCGCCGAACCGCCGCTCCGACTTGCCCGCCGAAGAAGATCTACTCTTCCTTGCCCTTGTTGCGCACCGCACGCTGCAGCTCGCGGTTGGAGTCGCGCTCGCGCATCGTGTCGCGCTTGTCGAACTCCTTCTTGCCCTTGCCGAGCGCGATTTCGCACTTGATCAGGTGCTTGCTCCAGTACAGCGCCAGGGCCACACAGGTGTAGCCTTTCTGCGCCACGGCAGCCTCCACGCGCTCGAGCTCGCGCTTGTTCAGCAGCAGCTTGCGGGTACGCATGGGGTCGGCGATGACGTGGGTGCTGGCGGTGTTCAGCGGGGTGATGTGGCTGCCGAACAGCCAGGCTTCGCCATCCTTGAGCAGCACGTAGCTGTCGGTCAGGTGCGCCTTGCCGGCCCGCAGGCTTTTTACTTCCCAACCGGACAGGACCAGCCCGGCCTCGAACTTGTGTTCGATGAAGTAATCGTGTCGCGCTTTCTTGTTCTGCGCGATGGTCCCGGTCGGATGTTTCTTTTGCTTAGCCATAGGGGCGGCATTATAGGCAGTCGCCACGTCCTCTGGCTATGGGGTTCGGTGCGCTTGAGCCAGCAGGATGAATCCCGGACAATGCAGGCCTCGTTCCGTTGTACGGAACCGTTCCGAAGCGCTGCGATGCGCTGCCGCCCAGCTTGGAAGTGATGCCTGGATGACTACCCATATTCAACGCTCCGCCCTGCTGCCATACCCTGCCCAGGCGCTCTACGACCTGGTCAACGACGTGGCCAGCTACCCTGAGTTTCTTCCCTGGTGCTCGGACTCGACGGTGCTCGAGGCGAGTGACACGCACATGCGGGCGAAGCTGGAGGTAGCCAAGGGTGGCATGAGCCAGCAGTTCGTCACGCGCAATGTGCTGGTACCGGGGCAATCCATCGAGATGAACCTGGAAGAAGGGCCCTTCACCCAGTTGCATGGTGTGTGGGTGTTCAAGGCGTTGGGCGAGAAAGCCTGCAAGATCAGCCTCGACCTGTCGTTCGATTACGCCGGGCCGCTGGTGCGCGCCACCCTCGGGCCATTGTTCAACCAGGCAGCCAACACCCTCGTCGATGCCTTCTGCCAGCGAGCCAAGCAGCTGCATGGCTGAGACGCTGGGTATCGAGGTGGCTTACGCGACCGCGGCACGCCAGTGGCTGCTGGCGTGCCGGGTGCCGCAGGGCGTGACGCTGCGTGAGGCCTTGCGCTTGTCTGGTATCGCTGCGCAAGTGCCAGGGCTGGATATTGAAAGCTGCCCGGTGGGCGTGTTCGGCAAGGTCGTCGCCGATCCGCAGCAGCGTCAGGTAGAGGAGGGCGAGCGCCTGGAAATCTACCGGCCGCTGCTGGTCGACCCGAAGGCGATGCGCAGACAGCGAGCCGAAAGGGCCAAGGCTGCACGCGGGTAAGGTTGTTGCTGTATGCGCTGCGCAATAAAAAGCCCGGACCATGTCCGGGCTTTTTCATGGGCCATGCCGTTATTGCGGCGAGGTCTCCAGGGGAGCCGGTGTGGGCACCGGTGTCGTCTCGATGGTGTCGATTTCACGCTGGATCGACTCTTCCGTCGAGCCGGCCTTGGCTGGCTTCTCTGGCTGTTGAGACGGCTGGTTGGCCGGGCTGACGGTCGTGGTGCTGCTGCCGCCCAGGATTTCCTGGTCGCGGCTCACGCCTGGCATGAAGTCGCCGGACAGGCTGACCAGTTGGTCGCTTTCGTTGAAGAAGATGCTCATGCGCTCCTGCTGGCGCTTACCGCCGCCAGGCTGGATGCTGTAGAGATAATCCCACCGATTGGTGTTGAAGGTGTCCTGCAGGAGCGGGTTGCCCATGATAAACCTTACTTGCCGTCGGGTCATTCCGGGGCGCAATTGGTCTATCATGTCCTGCGTGACGACATTGCCCTGCTGGATGTCGATTTTGTAAACCCCGGGAAACGAGCAACCGGCGAGTGCGAGCAGTCCCACGAGGGTGAGGCTGGTTAGCAAGAGCTTGGTGTTTTGCATCGGTGGGCGACTTCCACTATCTTGGCTGGACAACGTAAACCCCGATCATACCCGTATTAAGAGAAGCTGCGAAGCAGCATCGGCGAGAAAGCTGACCATGGTTGAAAATAGCGAATTGCGCAAAGCCGGTCTCAAGGTGACCCTGCCTCGAGTCAAGATCCTTCAGATGCTCGATTCGACCGAGCAGCGTCACATGAGCGCCGAGGATGTCTACAAGGCGCTGATGGAAGCAGGTGAGGATGTCGGTCTGGCGACCGTCTACCGTGTACTGACCCAGTTCGAAGCAGCGGGTCTGGTGGTTCGCCACAACTTCGATGGCGGCCACGCGGTGTTCGAGCTGGCCGATGGCGGCCACCACGACCATATGGTCAACGTGGATACCAGCGAAGTGATCGAATTCATGGATGCGGAGATCGAGCGCCGCCAGAAAGAGATCGTGGCTGAGCATGGCTACGAGCTCGTGGACCACAACCTGGTCCTGTATGTGCGTAAGAAAAAGTAACGATTTCGATCGTTATGAACAGCAAAGGCGACCTTCGGGTCGCCTTTGTGCTTTCTGCCACGGGTGAGAAGTGTGCTACCTCAGGCCTTGCCGCTAACCACCATCTTGCGCGCATGCGCCAGGGATTCCTTGGTCAGGTCTATCCCGCCCAGCATGCGTGCCACTTCTTCGACCCGCTCACGTTTGCCGAGGCTGGCCACGGCTGTATGGGTGGTGTCGCTGTTGCGCACCTTGTGCACGAACAGGTGGTGGTGCCCTTGGGCTGCAACCTGCGGCAGGTGGGTGACGGTTAGGACCTGGCCGCGCTCACCCAGGCGGCGCAACAGTTGGCCGACGATCTCGGCGGTCGGGCCGCCGATGCCCACGTCCACTTCGTCAAAGACCAGCGTGGGAATGCGCGAGGTTTGTGCGGTGATGACCTGAATCGCCAGGCTGATGCGTGACAGCTCGCCTCCCGACGCCACCTTGGCCAGGCCCTTGAGCGGCTGGCCGGGGTTGGCGCTGACCAGCAGCTCGATCTGCTCCAGCCCGTGGGGCGAAAGCTCATCGCTCTCGTTGGGCGACAGCTCGATGCAGAAGCGCCCGCCAGGCATGCCCAGGCGCTGGATCTCCTGCTCGACCGCCACCGCCAGCTGCGCTGCGGCCTGGCGGCGCAGGTTGCTGAGCTCGACGGCCTTCTCTTTATAGTGCTGTGCATAGGCGGCCAGTTCGCCGCCCAGGCGCTCGATGGATTCATCGCTGGCGTTGAGCCCTTCGAGCTCCTCCATGAGGCGCTGTTGCAGGTGTGGCAGCTCGCTCGGGTGCACGCGGTGCTTGCGAGCGAGCGTATAAAGGGTGTCGAGCCGCTCTTCCAGCGCCTGCAGGCGCAGAGGGTCGGCGTCGAAGTTGTCGAGGAAGCGGTTGAGCTCGCCAACCGCTTCCTCGATCTGGATCTGTGCACTGGCGATCAGATTGACGGCCTCGCCCAATGCCTTGGGGGCATTGTTCACGGCGGTCAGGCGATTGAGGCTGACCGTCAGGGCGCTGAGCACGTTGCCGGAGTCGCTTTCGCTGCATTGATCGATGACCTGTCGGCAGATACCGAACAGGGCTTCGGCATTGGTCAGGTTCTTGTGCTCGTGCTCAAGCTGTTCCAGCTCGTTTTCGCCCAGGCCCAGATTGTCGAGCTCTTCGAGCTGGTAGCTCAGCAGCTGATGACGGGCGCGTTGCTCATCGCCGGAGTTGGACAGACGCTCCAGCTCCAGGCGGGTCTGGCGCCAGCGCTGGGCCGCCAGTTGCACCTGGCGGGCGAGGTCGGTGGCGCCGGCGTACTCGTCGACCAGGCGACGATGTGTGTCGGTCTTGAGGAGCGACTGGTGTTCGTGCTGGCTGTGGATGTCGATCAGCAACTCGCCGAGTGCCTTGAGGTCGCCGAGCGGGCAAGGGGTGCCGTTGATGTAGCCGCGGCTGCGGCCTTCGGCGGTGATCACTCGGCGCAGGATACATGGGCCGTCGTTGTCGAGGTCGCGCTCTGCCAGCCAGGTGCGGGCCTCGGGAATGTCGATCAGGTCGAAGGTGGCAAGCAGATCGGCCTTGTCGGCGCCCGGGCGCACCACGCCGCTGTCGGCACGATCGCCTAGCGCCAGGCCGAGCGCGTCGAGCATGATGGACTTGCCTGCGCCCGTTTCGCCGGTGATCACCGACATCCCGCGGGCGAGTTCGAGGTCGAGGTGCTCGACGATGGCGTAGTTGTGAATGGACAGGTGCACCAGCATGAGGGCCGCTCCCGAAGGTCATGTCTGGTTATTTATACAGTACTTTTTTCACCTCTGCCAATGCCCGCCTGTTGAACGTGGAAATGCCGCTCGCCCCTTGAACCTGGTTTTTCCGACCCCATATAACCGGCAGACAAGGCAGGCATGACCTGTAACCAGAAATTGCGGAGGAGAGCACCGATGGCTGACGAACAGCTGGATGAACAAAACCTTAACGCCGAAGAAGCCGGATCCGAAGACCTCGGTGCCCGCGTCCAGGTGCTCGAGGAGCAGCTGGCCGCCGCCAAGGATCAGTCGCTGCGTGTGGCGGCAGACCTGCAGAACATCCGCCGTCGTGCCGAGCAGGATGTCGAGAAGGCTCACAAGTTCGCCTTGGAGAAATTCGCTGGCGACCTGCTGCCGGTGATCGACAGCCTGGAGCTGGCCCTGACCCACTCCAGCGCCGATGACGAAAACGTCAAGCAGATCCGCGAAGGTGTCGAGCTGACCCTGAAGATGTTCCAGGACACGCTCAAGCGCTACAACCTCGAAGCCGTCGATCCTCATGGCCAGCCATTCAACCCTGAGCATCACCAGGCCATGGCCATGCAGGAAAACGCCGAGGTAGAGCCGAACAGCGTGCTCAACGTGTTCCAGAAGGGTTATCTGCTCAACGGTCGTCTGCTGCGCCCCGCCATGGTGGTGGTCAGCAAGGCGCCGGCAGCGCCCCAGCCTTCCATCGATGAAAAGGCTTGAAATCCACCGGGGCATCCCCATCTAGGTGTCAAGCCTTCAAGTATTACCGCAGTTGGCCAAAGTAGTCGCTGCTACCAAATTCAAGTTTCGGGAGAGTTAACATGGGCAAAATCATCGGTATCGACCTGGGGACGACCAACTCGTGCGTCTCCATTCTGGAAAACGGTAACGTCAAGGTCATCGAGAACGCCGAAGGTGCGCGTACCACCCCTTCGATCGTGGCCTACGCCAACGACGGCGAAATCCTGGTTGGCCAGTCGGCCAAGCGCCAGGCCGTCACCAACCCGCACAACACCTTGTTCGCAGTGAAGCGCCTGATCGGCCGCCGCTTCGAAGAAGACGTCGTGCAGAAAGACATCAAGCTGGTGCCTTACAAGATCGTCAAGGCTGGCAACGGTGACGCCTGGGTCGAGGCTGCTGGCAAGGAAATGGCTCCGCCGCAGATCAGCGCCGAAGTCCTGAAGAAGATGAAGAAGACCGCCGAAGACTACCTCGGCGAGCCTGTCACCGAAGCGGTCATCACCGTTCCGGCCTACTTCAACGACAGCCAGCGCCAGGCTACCAAGGATGCCGGTCGCATCGCCGGTCTGGACGTCAAGCGCATCATCAACGAACCGACCGCTGCTGCACTGGCCTATGGCATGGACAAGGCCAAGGGCGACCACACCGTCATCGTCTATGACCTGGGTGGTGGTACCTTCGACGTGTCGGTCATCGAAATCGCCGAAGTCGACGGTGAGCATCAGTTCGAAGTACTGGCCACCAACGGTGACACCTTCCTGGGTGGTGAAGACTTCGACATGCGCCTGATCGACTACCTCGTCGACGAGTTCAAGAAAGAGTCCGGCATGGACCTGAAGAACGATCCGCTGGCACTGCAGCGTCTGAAAGAAGCCGCTGAAAAGGCCAAGATCGAGCTGTCTTCCGCCCAGTCGACCGACGTCAACCTGCCGTACATCACTGCTGATGCAACCGGTCCGAAGCACCTGAACGTGAAGATCTCCCGCGCCAAGCTGGAGTCGCTGGTCGAAGACCTGGTCAGCCGTACCATCGAGCCTTGCCGCATCGCCCTGAAAGATGCCGGTATCGATGCGAGCAAGATCGACGACGTGATCCTGGTCGGTGGCCAGACCCGTATGCCGCTGGTACAGAAAGCGGTCGCCGATTTCTTCGGCAAGGAAGCGCGCAAGGACGTCAACCCGGACGAAGCCGTTGCCATGGGTGCTGCCATCCAGGGCGCCGTACTGGCCGGTGACGTGAAGGACGTCCTGCTACTCGACGTCAGCCCGCTGACCCTGGGTATCGAAACCATGGGTGGCGTGATGACCGCGCTGATCGAGAAGAACACCACCATCCCGACCAAGAAGTCGCAGGTGTTCTCGACTGCCGACGACAACCAGGGTGCAGTGACCATCCACGTCCTGCAGGGCGAGCGCAAGCAGGCCGCGCAGAACAAGTCGCTGGGCAAGTTCGACCTGTCGGACATCCCGCCAGCTCCGCGTGGCGTTCCACAGATCGAAGTGACCTTCGACATCGACGCCAACGGCATCCTGCACGTAGGTGCCAAAGACAAGGCCACCGGCAAGGCTCAGTCGATCGTGATCAAGGCCAACTCCGGCCTGTCGGACGAAGAGATCGAGCGTATGGTGCGTGACGCCGAGGCCAACGCCGAGGAAGACCGCAAGTTCGAAGAGCTGGCCGCTGCCCGCAACCAGGGTGATGCACTGGTTCACTCGACCCGCAAGATGGTCGTCGACGCCGGTGACAAGGCTACTGCCGAGGAAAAGGCTGCGATCGAAGCTGCCGTGGTTGCCCTGGAAGCCGCCGTCAAGGGCGACGACAAGGCCGCCATCGACGCCAAGGTCGAGGAGCTGTCCAAAGTCTCCGCGCCAGTTGCCCAGAAGATGTATGCCGAGCAACAGGCTCAGCAGCCTCAAGGCGGCGCCCAGCAGGCCGAGCCGGAAGCCAGGCACGATGACGTGGTTGACGCCGAGTTCGAGGAAGTGAAAGACAACAACAAGCAGTAATGCTTGCATGTTGTCGGCCAGTTCATCGCCATTGGTCGGTGAACTGGTAGGATGTCGCCGCGCGGGGGCTTGCTCCCGCGTTGGCGTGTCTGGAACACGGGAAATATTTCCAGCATCTGTCAGGGCGCATCAGGCGTGTTGCGGCAGGTGCTGACGGCACGGTGCACAGATGCCGAAAGCCCTCAAGAGTGCAAATGACCTATGGCAAAGCGTGATTTTTATGAGGTCCTGGGTGTCGAGCGCGGCGCCAGCGAAGGTGACCTCAAGAAGGCCTATCGCCGCCTGGCGATGAAGTTTCACCCAGACCGCAACCCGGGCGACAAAGAGTCGGAAGAGAAATTCAAGGAGGCCAACGAGGCCTATGAAGTGCTCTCCGACGCCAGCAAGCGCGCCGCCTACGATCAGTACGGCCATGCCGGTGTCGACCCGAGCATGGGTGGCGGTGGTGCCGGCTTCGGCGGCGCCAACTTCTCCGATATCTTCGGCGACGTCTTCAGCGACTTCTTCGGCGGTGGCCGGGGCGGTGGTCGTGGCGGCGCCCAGCGCGGCAGTGACCTGCGCTACACCCTCGAGCTGAACCTGGAAGAAGCGGTGCGTGGCACCACGGTCAATATCCGTGTGCCGACGCTGGTCAACTGCGCGCCGTGCGATGGTACCGGCGCCAAGAAGGGCTCGACGCCGTCGACTTGCCCGACTTGCGGCGGTATCGGCCAGGTGCGCATGCAGCAAGGTTTCTTCTCGGTGCAGCAGACCTGCCCGCGTTGCCATGGCTCGGGCAAGATCATCACCGACCCGTGCAACTCCTGCCACGGCGAAGGCCGTGTCGAGGAATACAAGACCCTGTCGGTCAAGGTGCCGGCGGGTGTCGATACGGGTGACCGCATCCGCCTGTCTGGCGAGGGCGAGGCCGGGGCGCATGGTGGCCCGACCGGCGACCTGTATGTGGTCATCAGTGTCCGTGAGCATTCGATCTTCCAGCGCGATGGCAAGCACCTGTATTGCGAAGTGCCGATCAGCTACACCGATGCGGCGCTCGGTGGCGAGCTGGAAGTGCCGACACTGGACGGCCGGGTCAAGCTGAAGATCCCGGAAGGCACCCAGACCGGCAAGCAGTTCCGCCTGCGCGGCAAGGGCGTGGCGCCGGTGCGTGGTGGTGCGGCGGGCGACCTGTTGTGCCGCGTCGCGGTCGAGACACCGGTCAACCTGAGTCGCCGCCAGCGCGAGCTGCTTGAAGAACTGCGTGATTCGCTCGATGGCGACAGCTCCCATTCGCCCAAGGCCAGTGGTTGGTTCGAGGGTATGAAGCGCTTCTTCGGCGATCTCTGACAAGGAACAGGCTATGCGACGTATTGCAGTGATGGGTGCGGCAGGGCGGATGGGCAAGATCCTCATCGAAGCCGTGCAGCAGCAGGCTCCCCAGGCGGGCCTGACGGCAGCGATCGATCGCCCGGACAGCACCCTGGTGGGGGCTGACGCCGGCGAGCTCGCGGCGTTGGGCCGTATCGGCGTACCGATTTCCGATGATCTGACCAAGGTCGCCGACGAGTTCGATGTGCTCATCGACTTCACTCACCCCTCGGTGACCCTGAAGAACCTGGCGTTCTGCCGCAAGGCAGGCAAGGCCATGGTCATCGGTACCACCGGTTTTTCGCAGGACGAAAAGGCCCTGCTGGCGGAGGCGGGCAAGGAGATTCCGATCGTCTTCGCTGCCAACTTCAGCATTGGCGTCAATCTGTGCCTGAAGTTGCTCGATACTGCTGCGCGGGTGCTGGGTGACGAGGTGGACATCGAGATCATCGAGGCTCACCACCGGCACAAGGTCGACGCGCCGTCGGGTACTGCGCTGCGCATGGGAGAGGTGGTTGCCCAGGCGTTGGGGCGCGATCTGCAGGAAGTGGCTGTCTATGGTCGTGAAGGCCAGACCGGTGCGCGCAAGCGCGATACCATCGGTTTTGCCACCGTGCGTGCGGGGGATGTGGTCGGCGATCACACCGTGCTGTTCGCGGCAGAGGGTGAGCGTGTCGAGATCACCCACAAGGCCTCGAGCCGCATGACCTTTGCCAAGGGGGCCGTGCGTGCGTCGCTGTGGCTCGATGGGCGCGAGCCTGGGCTGTACGACATGCAGGATGTGCTCGAGCTGCATTGAGCCGTCACTGCCGACGTCGTTCTGTCGCAATCATGTGTTTTAGAGGCACATATGCGGTAGACCGAAACCTCACTTTTCTGTAAACTACAGCTTTAGTGTATCCACTAAAAGCGCGCAGAGAATTGAATTCAGCACATAAAAGCGGGGTGACGTATCCATACGGCACTCCGCTTTTTTGCAACCTGCGATCGCCCCTTCATGCGTCATTTACGGGAGGTCTTCTTGACAAAGCCAGCCATACTCGCCCTTGCTGATGGCAGCATTTTTCGCGGTGAGGCCATTGGGGCCGACGGGCAAACCGTTGGTGAGGTGGTGTTCAACACCGCTATGACCGGCTACCAGGAAATCCTTACAGACCCTTCCTACGCCCAGCAAATCGTTACCCTGACTTACCCGCACATCGGCAATACCGGCACCACCGCCGAAGACGCCGAGTCCGATCGCGTCTGGTCCGCGGGCCTGGTGATTCGCGACCTGCCGCTGCTGGCCAGCAACTGGCGTAACACCCAGTCCCTGCCGGACTACCTCAAGGCCAACAATGTCGTGGCCATCGCCGGTATCGATACCCGTCGCCTGACCCGCATCCTGCGTGAGAAAGGCGCACAGAACGGCTGCATTCTGGCCGGTGACGATATCAGCGAAGAGGCCGCCATCGCGGCTGCACGTGCCTTCCCTGGCCTCAAGGGCATGGATTTGGCCAAAGTGGTCAGCACCAAGGAGCGCTACGAGTGGCGTTCCAGCGTGTGGGAGCTGAAGACCGACAGCCACCCGACCCTCGAAGCGTCCGAGCTGCCGTATCATGTCGTCGCTTACGACTACGGCGTCAAGCTGAACATCCTGCGCATGCTGGTTGCTCGCGGCTGCCGCGTGACCGTGGTACCTGCCCAGACGCCGGCAAGCGAAGTGCTGGCCCTCAACCCTGACGGCGTGTTCCTGTCCAACGGCCCTGGCGATCCCGAGCCGTGCGACTACGCGATCCAGGCGATCAAAGAGATTCTCGAGACCGAGACTCCGGTGTTCGGCATCTGCCTCGGCCACCAGTTGCTGGCCCTGGCCTCCGGTGCCAAGACCGTCAAGATGGGGCACGGCCATCACGGTGCCAACCACCCGGTCCAGGACCTGGATACCGGTGTGGTCATGATCACCAGCCAGAACCACGGTTTCGCCGTCGACGAAGCCACCCTGCCGGGCAATGTGCGCGCCATCCACAAGTCGCTGTTCGACGGCACCCTGCAGGGTATCGAGCGTACCGACAAGAGCGCGTTCAGCTTCCAGGGCCACCCTGAAGCGAGCCCAGGCCCGACCGATGTCGCGCCACTGTTCGATCGTTTCATCGATGCCATGGCCAAGCGCCGCTGAGCATCCTGCATCAAGGCCCCGGACCGGCACGCGCCGCGTCCGGAAGCGCCTGACCCAGATTGTTCAAGACGGCTTGCCGACTGACCCGCGGATTTGAGTGACAACCATGCCAAAACGTACAGACATCAAAAGCATCCTGATTCTCGGCGCTGGCCCGATCGTGATCGGCCAGGCCTGCGAATTCGACTATTCCGGCGCCCAGGCCTGTAAAGCCCTGCGCGAGGAAGGTTTCCGCGTCATCCTGGTGAACTCCAACCCGGCCACCATCATGACCGACCCGGCCATGGCCGACGCCACCTACATCGAGCCGATCAAGTGGCAATCGGTGGCCAAGATCATCGAAAAGGAGCGCCCTGACGCGGTGCTGCCAACCATGGGCGGCCAGACGGCACTGAACTGTGCCCTGGACCTGGAGCGCCACGGCGTTCTGGAAAAGTTCGGTGTAGAGATGATCGGTGCCAACGCCGACACCATCGACAAGGCCGAAGACCGTTCGCGCTTCGACAAGGCGATGAAGGACATCGGCCTGGAGTGCCCGCGCTCCGGTATCGCCCACAGCATGGAAGAGGCCTACGCGGTTCTCGAAAAACTGGGCTTCCCGTGCATCATCCGTCCTTCGTTCACCATGGGTGGCACCGGTGGCGGCATCGCCTACAACCGTGAAGAATTCGAAGAAATCTGCACTCGTGGCCTGGACCTGTCGCCGACCAAGGAATTGCTGATCGACGAGTCGCTGATCGGCTGGAAGGAATACGAGATGGAGGTGGTCCGCGACAAGAAGGACAACTGCATCATCGTCTGCTCCATCGAGAACTTCGACCCGATGGGCGTGCACACCGGTGACTCCATCACCGTTGCTCCCGCACAGACCCTGACCGACAAGGAATACCAGATCATGCGCAACGCCTCGCTGGCGGTGCTGCGTGAGATCGGCGTCGAAACCGGCGGTTCCAACGTGCAGTTCGGTATCTGCCCGAACACCGGCCGCATGGTCGTGATCGAGATGAACCCGCGGGTTTCGCGCTCGTCCGCCCTGGCTTCGAAAGCGACTGGCTTCCCGATCGCCAAGATCGCCGCCAAGCTGGCCATCGGCTACACCCTTGACGAACTGCAGAATGACATCACCGGTGGTCGTACCCCGGCGTCCTTCGAGCCGTCCATCGACTACGTCGTCACCAAACTGCCACGCTTCGCTTTCGAGAAATTCCCGAAAGCCGACGCCCGCCTGACCACCCAGATGAAGTCGGTCGGTGAAGTCATGGCCATTGGCCGTACCTTCCAGGAGTCCCTGCAGAAAGCCCTGCGCGGCCTGGAAGTTGGCGCCTGCGGCCTGGACCCGAAAGTCGACCTGGCCAGCGCCGGTGCTGCCAGCATCCTCAAACGCGAACTGACCGTACCGGGCGCCGAGCGTATCTGGTACGTGGCTGACGCCATCCGCTCGGGCATGACGATCGAAGCAATCTTCGAGCTGACCGGTATCGACCTGTGGTTCCTGGTGCAGATGGAAGATCTGATCAAGGAAGAAGAGAAGGTCAAGACCCTGGCCCTGTCGGCCATCGACAAGGACTACATGCTGCGCCTCAAGCGCAAGGGCTTCTCGGATCAGCGCCTGGCCAAGCTGCTCGGCATCACTGACAAGAACCTGCGTCGTCACCGCCACAAGCTGGAAGTGTTCCCGGTCTACAAGCGCGTCGACACCTGCGCGGCCGAGTTCGCCACCGACACCGCCTACCTGTACTCCACCTACGAGGAAGAGTGCGAGGCCAACCCGTCGACCCGCGACAAGATCATGATCCTGGGTGGTGGCCCGAACCGTATCGGCCAAGGTATCGAGTTCGACTACTGCTGCGTACACGCAGCCCTTGCCCTGCGTGAAGACGGTTACGAGACCATCATGGTCAACTGCAACCCGGAAACCGTCTCCACCGACTACGACACCTCCGATCGCCTGTACTTCGAGCCGCTGACCCTGGAAGACGTGCTGGAAGTCTGCCGCGTCGAGAAGCCGAAGGGCGTGATCGTCCATTACGGCGGCCAGACCCCGCTGAAACTGGCCCGTGCCCTGGAAGAAGCCGGTGTGCCGATCATCGGTACCAGCCCGGACGCCATCGACCGCGCCGAAGACCGCGAGCGCTTCCAGCAGATGGTGCAGCGCCTGAACCTGCTGCAGCCGCCAAACGCCACCGTGCGCAGCGAAGAAGAAGCCATCAACGCTGCTGGTGGCATCGGCTACCCGCTGGTCGTGCGCCCGTCGTACGTCCTGGGTGGTCGCGCCATGGAGATCGTCTACGAGCTGGACGAGCTCAAGCGCTACCTGCGCGAAGCGGTCCAGGTGTCCAACGACAGCCCGGTCCTGCTCGACCACTTCCTCAACTGCGCCATCGAGATGGACGTGGACGCTGTCTGCGACGGCACCGACGTGGTGATCGGCGCGATCATGCAGCACATCGAACAGGCTGGCGTTCACTCCGGTGACTCGGCGTGCTCGCTGCCACCTTACTCGCTGAGCCAGCAAGTGCAGGACGAAGTCCGCGAACAGGTCAAGAAAATGGCCCTGGAACTGGGCGTTGTCGGCCTGATGAACGTGCAGCTGGCTCTGCAGGGCGACAAGATCTACGTGATCGAAGTCAACCCGCGCGCCTCGCGTACCGTACCGTTCGTGTCCAAGTGCATCGGCACCTCGCTGGCGATGATCGCGGCCCGCGTCATGGCTGGTAAAACTCTCAAGGAGCTGGGCTTCACCCAGGAAATCATCCCGAACTTCTACAGCGTCAAGGAAGCCGTCTTCCCGTTCGCCAAGTTCCCAGGGGTTGACCCGATCCTCGGCCCTGAGATGAAATCGACCGGTGAAGTCATGGGTGTCGGTGACAGCTTCGGTGAAGCCTTCGCCAAGGCCCAGATGGGGGCCAGCGAAGTGCTGCCGACCGGCGGTACCGCGTTCATCAGCGTGCGTGACGACGACAAGCCACAAGTGGCTGGCGTTGCCCGCGACCTGATCGCCCTGGGCTTCGAAGTGGTTGCTACTGCCGGCACCGCCAAGGTTATCGAAGCGGCTGGCCTGAAAGTGCGCCGTGTGAACAAGGTGACCGAGGGTCGTCCGCACGTGGTCGACATGATCAAGAACGACGAAGTGTCGCTGATCATCAACACCACCGAAGGCCGCCAATCGATCGCCGATTCCTACTCGATTCGTCGCAATGCGCTGCAGCACAAGATCTACTGCACGACCACCATTGCGGCAGGTGAAGCCATCTGCGAGGCGCTGAAATTCGGTCCCGAGAAGACCGTTCGTCGCCTGCAGGATCTGCATGCAGGACTCAAAGCATGAGCATTACCAAGTACCCGATGACCGTCCAGGGCGCTCGCGCCCTGGAAGAAGAGCTTTTGTTCCTGAGCAAGACCGAACGTCCACGTCTGAGCCAGGCGATCGGCGAGGCTCGTGAGCTCGGCGATCTCAAGGAAAATGCCGAGTACCACGCCGCCCGTGAGGAGCAGGGCATGGTCGAGGCGCGTATCCGCGACATCGAAGGCCGTCTGCAGAACTCGGTGGTGATCGATGTCACCACCATCGCCCATACCGGCAAGGTGATTTTCGGGACCACCGTGGACCTGGAGAATACCGAGACCGGCGATCAGGTGACCTACCAGATCGTTGGCGAGGATGAAGCGGACATCAAGAAAGGCAAGCTCTCGGCGAGCGCGCCTATCGCCCGTGCCATCATTGGCAAGGAAGAGGGTGATACGGTCGTGGTCAAGACGCCGAGCGGCACCGTCGAGTACGAGATTGTCGAAGTCAAGCACATCTAATCGGCGCCAGCGCGCGCCGTCCCTCGAGGGCATCCTCTGGCAACTGGCCCAGGTATTCTGGGTCGGTGGTCTGTGGGTGTTTCATGTGGGGCTGGTGCCGGCGCTGAAGGTCAGCGGCCTTGCGCCATTATTGGTGCAGGACATCGCCGGGCAGATCGATCGCTGGTTGATCGGCGTGGCGCTGCTCGGGCTGTTGACCCAGTTGGCAGTGCTGGCGAGGGTGGATGGCCTGGCGGCTTGGTGGCGGCAGTTCCGCGGCCAGATGCTGTTGCTCGGCTTTGGTGCCTGTGTCGGCTACTACACGCTGCGCTACGGGATTTCCGTAGGGGAGCGCTGGCAGATGTTCTGTTTCCTGGTGCTGGGCTTTTCTGGCATCGTGCTGGTGGCCCAGCCGGTCCCGGTCAGGGTGCGCAAGGCGCGCCACTGACCGGCGCCACCCTTACTTGTAGCGGTGGATGTTGGACAGCTGCTTGTTCGGCTGTGGGTTCTTGCGATAGATCAGTGCCTTCTTGCCAATGGTCTGTACCAGCTCGGCACGGCCTGCCTTGCACAGTGCTGCAATAGCGGCGGCGCGCTCTTCGCGATCTTCCGAGCGAATTTCGACCTTGATCAGCTCGTGATCGGCCAGCGCACGCTCCAGTTCGGCGATCACGCCTTCATTCAAGCCGTTACCGGCAACGATCAGGACCGGTTTCAGGTCGTGACCAATAGACTTGTACTGTTTCTTCTGCTCGTTATTGAGCGGCATAATCTGACCCTTTTCGTCTGATTCTGTAAAATTGGTGGCCATTTTACCCGAGGGCCACTGGCTCCGCCCAGTCAATCACGACGCTAATCATCGAGGTGCCCCGTGGCGCAGCGTTCCAAAAGCAGCCATAACTGGCTGAGAGAGCATTTCAACGATCCTTTCGTCAAGCAGGCGCAGAAGGACGGCTACCGCTCGCGTGCGAGCTACAAACTGCTGGAGATCCAGGAAAAGGACCGCCTCATCCGCCCCGGCATGAGCGTTATCGACCTTGGTGCTGCGCCGGGCGGCTGGTCGCAGGTGACCAGTCGTCTGATTGGTGGTCAAGGACGTCTGATTGCCTCCGACATCCTGGAAATGGACTCGATCCCTGACGTGACCTTCATCCAGGGCGATTTCACCCAGGATTCGGTACTCGAGCAGATTCTCCAGGCGGTCGGCGATTCGCATGTGGACCTTGTGATTTCCGATATGGCCCCCAATATGAGTGGTACGCCCGCTGTGGACATGCCGCGAGCCATGTTCCTTTGCGAACTCGCCCTGGATCTGGCAACCCGTGTGCTCAAGCCCGGTGGTGACTTCCTGATCAAGATTTTCCAGGGAGAAGGCTTCGATGTGTACCTCAAGGACGTGCGCAGCAAGTTCGACAAGGTGCAGATGCGCAAGCCGTCGTCCTCTCGGGATCGGTCCCGTGAACAGTACTTGCTGGCCAGGGGGTACAAGGGCGAGTGAGCGGGCGCTTGCGGGCTGGCCGATAGTTATTTCCAATCGGCCGCGGCCTCAGGATCGTCCGAACTTCGTGTAGTCTAGGTTTCACAAAGGGTTACAGACGGTGCCTGCGGATGCGCAGGTAATGTAGTAAGTTAGGGCGGTGAATATCATGCGAGGCACGGCTGCGTCGTGCGCCGACCTCAGAGGGTAGCTAATTGAACGACATGGCAAAGAATCTGATCCTGTGGTTGATCATCGCGGCTGTCCTCGTGACGGTGATGAACAACTTCTCCAGCCCTAACGAGCCGCAGACCCTCAACTATTCCGACTTCATCCAGCAGGTCAAGGACGGTAAGGTCGAGCGTGTGACCGTCGACGGCGCCGTCATCACCGGCAAGCGTACCGATGGCGACAACTTCAAGACCGTTCGTCCGGCCATTGCCGACAACGGCCTGATCGGCGACCTGGTCGACAATCATGTCGTGATCGAAGGCAAGCAACCCGAACAGCAGAGCATCTGGACCCAGCTGCTGGTCGCCAGCTTCCCGATCCTCGTGATCATCGCCGTGTTCATGTTCTTCATGCGCCAGATGCAAGGCGGTGCGGGCGGCAAGGGCGGGCCGATGAGCTTCGGCAAGAGCAAGGCGCGCCTGCTCTCCGAAGACCAGGTGAAAACCACCCTGGCCGATGTCGCGGGTTGCGACGAAGCCAAGGAAGAAGTCGGCGAGCTGGTCGAGTTTCTGCGTGATCCAGGCAAATTCCAGCGCCTGGGCGGTCGTATCCCACGTGGCGTGCTGATGGTCGGCCCGCCCGGCACCGGTAAGACCTTGCTGGCCAAGGCCATCGCCGGTGAGGCGAAAGTGCCGTTCTTCACCATTTCCGGTTCCGATTTCGTCGAAATGTTCGTCGGTGTCGGTGCCAGCCGTGTTCGTGACATGTTCGAGCAGGCGAAGAAACACGCGCCGTGCATCATCTTCATCGACGAGATCGACGCTGTCGGTCGCCACCGTGGCGCCGGCATGGGTGGCGGTCACGACGAGCGCGAGCAGACACTGAACCAGTTGCTGGTCGAGATGGATGGCTTCGAGATGAACGATGGCATCATCGTCATCGCTGCGACCAACCGACCTGATGTGCTCGACCCGGCGCTGCTGCGTCCTGGTCGCTTCGACCGCCAGGTGGTGGTCGGCCTGCCGGATATCCGTGGTCGCGAGCAGATTCTCAAGGTGCACATGCGCAAGGTGCCGGTCGGCGAGAACGTCAACGCCGCCGTCATTGCCCGTGGTACCCCCGGCTTCTCCGGTGCCGATCTTGCCAACCTGGTCAACGAGGCGTCGCTGTTCGCCGCTCGCTCCAGCAAGCGCCTGGTCGAGATGAAGGAGTTCGAGCTGGCCAAGGACAAGATCATGATGGGCGCCGAGCGCAAGACCATGGTCATGTCCGAGAAAGAGAAGCAGAACACGGCTTATCACGAGGCCGGTCACGCCATCGTTGGTCGTGTCGTGCCTGAGCATGACCCGGTGTACAAGGTCTCGATCATTCCGCGCGGTCGTGCGCTCGGTGTGACCATGTTCCTGCCCGAGGAAGACCGGTACAGCCTCTCCAAGCGTGCGCTGATCAGCCAGATCTGCTCGCTGTATGGCGGCCGTATCGCCGAGGAGATGACCCTGGGCTTCGATGGCGTCACCACGGGTGCGTCCAACGACATCATGCGTGCCAGCCAGATCGCCCGGAACATGGTCACCAAGTGGGGCCTGTCCGAGAAGCTCGGTCCGTTGATGTACGCCGAAGAAGAGGGCGAGGTGTTCCTTGGTCGTAGTGCTGGCAGCCAGCACGCCAGCGTCTCCGGCGAGACCGCCAAGTTGATCGATTCCGAAGTGCGCAGCATCATCGATCAGTGCTATGCCACCGCCAAGCAGATCCTCACCGACAACCGCGACAAGCTTGACGCGATGGCCGAGGCCCTGATGAAGTACGAAACCATCGATGCCGACCAGATCGACGACATCATGGCAGGTCGTACGCCGCGCGAGCCGCGCGACTGGGACAACGATGCCGGTACCTCCGGCAACCAGGCGTCCCAGGGCGATCGTCCAGAGTCGCCGATCGGTGGTCCGGCGGCTCAACACTAAGGGTTCATATGACCTCTCAGCAGTACCCGACCCGGTTGCCTTGCGGCAACCGGGTTCTTGATTTGTCCCGTACCCATGTCATGGGTATTCTCAATGTCACCCCTGATTCATTTTCCGACGGCGGTCGCTTCAGTCGCCGTGACGAGGCCTTGCGCCATGCCGAGGCCATGGTCGCGGCGGGTGCCACGCTTATCGATGTAGGTGGCGAGTCTACTCGTCCCGGCGCTCGCGCAGTGTCGCCCGTCGAGGAGCTGGAGCGGGTCGCTCCGATCGTCGAGGCGATCAGCAGTCGCCTTGATGTCATCATCTCCGTCGATACCTCTACGCCCGCGGTAATGCGCGAGACGGCTCGGCTTGGTGCCGGGCTGATCAACGATGTGCGCGCCCTGGAACGCGATGGTGCGCTGGATGCTGCGGCCGACACCGGCCTGCCGGTATGCCTGATGCACATGCGCGGTGAGCCGGGTAACATGCAGGACAATCCGCGGTATGACGACGTCACCCAAGAGGTGGCTAGCTATCTGGAGCGGCGTATGGCTGCTTGCGCGGCAGTCGGCATCGGTGCGGAACGAATCATTCTTGATCCGGGATTCGGGTTCGCCAAGAACCTGGCGCACAACCTGAGCCTGTTCAAGCATATGGAAGCACTCTATCGCCTGGGACGGCCGCTGCTGGTGGGCGTCTCGCGCAAGAGCATGATCGGCCAGGCGCTGGATCGTCCGGTCGGCGAGCGGCTGTACGGCAGCCTCGCACTGGCGGCATTGGCCATGACCATGGGGACGAGCATCCTGCGCGTACATGATGTGGCCGAGACCGTCGATGTGGTGCGCATGATCGCTGCGGTACAGAGCGCCGAATAAGAACGTTTGGAGTTTCTATGAGCAGAAAATACTTTGGTACCGATGGTATCCGTGGCCGCGTTGGCGAATATCCGATCACTCCCGACTTCATGCTGAAGCTCGGCTGGGCGGCGGGCATGGCCTTCCGCAAGCAGGGCAACTGCCGCGTTCTGGTGGGCAAGGATACCCGTATCTCCGGCTACATGTTCGAGTCGGCTCTGGAGGCCGGCCTCTCGGCTGCCGGCGCTGACGTGATGCTCCTCGGGCCGATGCCGACCCCGGCCATCGCCTACCTGACCCGTACCTTCCATGCTGAAGCGGGTATCGTCATCAGTGCTTCGCACAATCCGCATGATGACAACGGCATCAAGTTCTTCTCGGGCAACGGTACCAAGCTGCCAGACGAGGTCGAGCTGATGATCGAGGAGTTGCTCGATCAGCCGATGAATGTGGTCGAGTCGAGCAAACTGGGCAAGGTTTCTCGCATCAACGACGCTGCCGGTCGCTACATCGAGTTCTGCAAGAGCAGCGTGCCTAGCAGCACTGATTTCGCCGGCCTCAAGTTGGTCGTCGATTGCGCCCATGGTGCCACCTACAAGGTCGCTCCCAGCGTGTTCCGCGAGCTGGGTGCCGATGTCACTGTGCTGCATGCCCAGCCTGATGGTTTGAACATCAACGAGGGCTGTGGCTCCACGCATATCGAGTCGTTGCAGGCGGCCGTGCTGGTGGGGCATGCCGATCTGGGTATTGCCTTCGATGGCGATGGCGACCGTGTACTGATGGTCGACCATACGGGAGCGATCGTCGACGGTGACGAGCTGCTGTTCATCATTGCCCGCGACCTGCAGGAGCGAGGCAAGCTGCAGGGTGGGGTAGTTGGCACGCTCATGAGTAACCTGGGCCTGGAGCTGGCGCTCAAGGACCTCGACATTCCATTCGCACGCGCCAAGGTCGGTGACCGCTATGTCATGGCCGAGCTGCTTGAACGCGAATGGCTGCTCGGTGGTGAGAACTCCGGCCATGTGGTGTGCTGCAACCACACCACCACAGGCGACGCGATCATTGCGGCACTGCAGGTGTTGATGGCGCTCAAGCGTCGTGGTGAAAACCTTGCCCAGGCCCGTCAGGCGATTCGCAAATGCCCGCAGGTACTGATCAATGTCCGTTATGCCGCCGGTAGTGCCGATCCGCTGGAAAATCCTGCCGTGCAGGAAGCCAGTGCCAAGGTCACTGAGGCGATGGCTGGCCGTGGCCGTGTGCTGCTGCGCAAGTCCGGGACCGAGCCGCTGCTGCGGGTGATGGTCGAGGGCGACGACGAAAGTCAGGTGCGCAGCCATGCCGAAGCCTTGGCCAAGGTCGTTGCAGAAGTTTGTGCCTGAAAGACGCTTGCCAGCGCGATTCTGGTTGGGTAAGATCTGCGCCCACTTTGACCGACGAGGTAGAGCATGCGTCGCCCCATGGTAGCTGGTAACTGGAAGATGCACGGTACCCGCGCCAGCGTCGCTGAGCTGAGCCTGAGCCTGAGTAATCTGGCTCTTCCGAGTGGTGTCGAAGTTGCGGTGTTTCCGCCGTCGTTGTTCATCAATCAAGTCATTGATGAGTTGAGCGGCAAGGGGATCATCGTTGGCGCACAGAATTCTGCAGTACAGCCCGAACAGGGTGCGCTGACAGGTGAAGTTGCACCTAGTCAGTTGGCTGAAGTCGGTTGCAAGTTGGTGTTGATTGGCCATTCGGAGCGTCGCCAGATTATTGGTGAAACGGACGAAGTGCTAAATCGCAAGTTTGCAGCCGCACAGGCAAGTGGTTTGAAGCCGGTGCTCTGCGTAGGGGAAACTCTCGAGGAGCGCGAGGCTGGCAAGACGCTCGAAGTTGTCGGGCGTCAACTAAGCAGTGTTATCGATGCATTCGGTATCAAGGCTTTTGCCAATGCAGTAATTGCCTATGAGCCTGTATGGGCCATTGGCACTGGTTTGACGGCCTCGCCTCAGCAAGCCCAGGATGTGCATGCTGCCATCCGTGCGCAGCTGAAGGCGCTGGACGCCGAAGTTGCAGCGAATGCGCAACTTCTCTACGGCGGTAGCGTGAAGGCGGCCAATGCGGCCGAACTGTTCGGCATGCCGGATATTGATGGGGGGCTCATTGGTGGAGCATCCCTGAACGCAGACGAATTCGGTGCAATTTGTCGCGCCGCAGGAAACTGAACATATGCTGGAAACAGTCGTAGTTGTTTTTCATCTGTTGGCTGCACTGGCGCTGGTAGCGCTGGTTCTGATGCAACAGGGTAAAGGTGCGGAAGCAGGTGCATCTTTCGGCGCAGGTGCTTCAAATACTGTGTTCGGAAGCCAAGGTTCTGCTACCTTCCTGAGTAAATTTACTGCTATACTTGCTGCCACTTTCTTTTTGACTGCACTTGGGTTAGGATACTTCGCCAAGCAGCAGGCACACCAGCTGACTCAAGCCGGTTTGCCAGATCCAGCAGTGCTGGAAGTTAAAGAGCAAAAGCCGGCAGTAAATGATGATGTACCGGTGCTCCAGGAACAGAAGAGTGAAGCCGCCCCAAAAGGTGACGTCCCTCCTCCTACCGAAGAGCAGAAGTAACGGGTTTCAAGATGTAATATTGCCGAGGTGGTGGAATTGGTAGACACGCAACCTTGAGGTGGTTGTGCCCATAGGGTGTAGGGGTTCGAGTCCCCTTCTCGGTACCAATTGAAGCATGAGAGCCCGCTTTAGCGGGCTTTCTTGCAGGTGGAGGTCGGATTGACCCTGCACAGGGTTCGGTCTTATACTTTCGCCCCAGCTTTGTCGCGGGGTGGAGCAGCTTGGTAGCTCGTCGGGCTCATAACCCGAAGGTCGTTGGTTCAAATCCAGCCCCCGCAACCAGCTTCAGCGGAGCCCCTTTTCAGGGGCTTTTTGCTAGCTGAACAGTTCTTCGCGTCGTTGTTCAACGGCGCTTTCAGGGATGGGCGCTTCGCCCATTTTTTATTTGCACAGCATGCACGAGGGGGTTCAGGTGTCGAGCAAGCTAGAACAGTTGCAGGCCTTGTTGGCCCCGGTTGTCGAGGGTCTGGGCTATCAGTGCTGGGGGATCGAATACGTTTCCCAGGGTAAGCATTCGGTACTACGCATCTATATCGACAAGGAAGACGGCATCCTGGTGGACGACTGCGAAGCGGTCAGCCGTCAGGCCAGCGCCATTCTTGATGTGGAAGATCCGATCAGCAGTGAATACACCCTTGAGGTGTCCTCTCCAGGCATGGATCGCCCGCTGTTCACACTGGAACAGTTTGCTTCGCATGCGGGCGAGCAAGTGAAGATCAAGCTGCGTACGCCCTTCGAGGGTCGTCGTAACTTCCAGGGCCTTCTCCGCGGTGTGGAGGATCAGGACGTGGTGATCCAGGTGGATACCAACGAATTCCTGCTGCCGATCGACTCGATCGACAAGGCCAATATTATTCCCAGTTTTGACTGAGACGTGCCGGGCCCGGCGGACATTCCGGGCCTAATGGCTTGCGCAAGGCGAGGCGTACGATGAGCAAAGAAGTACTGCTGGTTGTTGAATCGGTATCCAACGAAAAGGGTGTACCACCCGGCGTCATTTTCGAAGCGCTGGAAGTGGCCCTGGCTACTGCAACCAAAAAACGTTTTGAAGACGAAGTCGATCTGCGTGTGGAAATCAACCGCCACACCGGTAGCTACGAGACCTTCCGTCGCTGGACCGTGGTCGACGAAAACGACCTGGACGATCCGGCGATCGAAACCTGGCTGGACAAGATCAAGGACTCTCATCCGGACGCCAAGATTGGCGACGTGATCGAGGAGAAGATCGAGTCCATCGAGTTCGGTCGTATCGCCGCCCAGACCGCGAAGCAGGTCATCGTGCAGAAGGTTCGCGAGGCCGAGCGCGCCCAGGTGGTCGATGCCTACCGCGAGCGTGTCGGCGAGATCATCTCCGGTACCGTCAAGAAGGTCACTCGCGACAACGTCATCGTCGACTTGGGCAACAATGCCGAGGCGCTGCTGGCTCGCGAAGACATCATCCCGCGTGAGACTTTCCGCGTCGGTGTGCGCCTGCGTGCACTGCTCAAGGAAATCCGCACCGAGAACCGTGGTCCGCAATTGATCCTGTCGCGTACCGCACCGCAGATGCTGATCGAGCTGTTCCGCATCGAAGTGCCGGAAATCGCCGAGGGCCTGATCGAGGTGATGGCAGCGTCCCGTGATCCGGGTTCGCGCGCCAAGATCGCCGTTCGTTCCAAGGACAAGCGTATCGATCCTCAAGGCGCCTGCATCGGCATGCGGGGTTCGCGCGTCCAGGCAGTCTCCGGTGAGTTGGGTGGTGAGCGTGTGGATATCGTCCTGTGGGACGAGAACCCGGCACAGTTCGTCATCAACGCCATGTCGCCGGCCGAAGTTGCGGCGATCATCGTTGACGAGGATGCCCACGCAATGGACATCGCCGTTGCCGAGGACAACCTGGCGCAGGCTATCGGCCGCGGCGGTCAGAACGTTCGCCTGGCCAGTCAGCTGACTGGCTGGACCCTGAACGTGATGACCGAGAAGGATATCCAGGCCAAGCAGCAAGCTGAAACAGGTGACATCCTGCGTAACTTCATCGAGGAACTGGAAGTCGACGAAGAGCTGGCACAGGTGCTGGTCGACGAAGGCTTCACCAGCCTCGAAGAAATTGCTTACGTACCGTTGGAAGAAATGCTCAACATCGATGGCTTCGACGAGGAAATCGTCAACGAGCTGCGTGCTCGTGCCAAGGACCGTTTGTTGACCAAAGCCATCGCTACCGAAGAAAAACTGGCAGACGCCCATCCGGCCGAAGACCTGCTCTCCCTCGAGGGCATGGACAAGGACCTGGCGGCGGAACTGGCGGTGCGCGGCGTGGTTAACCGCGAAGACCTGGCCGAGCAGTCGATCGACGACCTGCTCGACATCGACGGCATCGACGAAGAGCGTGCCGGCAAGTTGATCATGGCCGCCCGAGCCCACTGGTTCGAGTAATTAGGCGCGGCCTGAGGAGAGAAGTGCATGACGCAAGTCACGGTGAAAGAACTGGCCCAAGAGGTCGAGGCACCGGTAGAGCGCCTGCTGCAGCAGATGCGTGAGGCAGGTCTGCCGCACACCGACGCCGGTCAGGTAGTGACCGACAATGAGAAGCAGGTTCTGCTGACTCATCTGAAGAGCAGCCACAAGAGCAAGGCGGAAGAGCCACGCAAGATTACCTTGCAGCGCAAGACCACCAGCACCCTGCGTGTCGCCGGTAGCAAGAGCATCAGCGTAGAAGTACGCAAGAAGAAAGTATTCGTGCAGCGCAGCCCGGAAGAGATCCAGGCCGAGCAGAAGCGTGAGGCTGAAGAGCGCCGTGCCGCTGAGAATGCTGCGCGTGAGAAGGTCGAGGCCGAGACTCGCCAGCGTAACGAAGAGCAGGCTCGCCGTCAGGCCGCCGAAGCTCCGGTTGCGGCGCCTGCGCCACGTGCCGAATCGGCTCCGGCTGCTGCCGAGCCTGTAGTGGCCGATGCCCCGGTGTCCGATGACGCCGCCGCACGTGCCGCCGAGCGCAAGAAGGACGAGAACCGTCGCAACGAAAACCGCACCCGTGACGACGACCGTCGTGGCGCCGGTGGTGAGCGTCGTGGCGAAGCCCCTCGCGTGTCGATCAAGGTCAAGGTCAAGGAGAAGGAAAAAGCTCCGACTCCGCGCGCTGCACCGCGCACCACTGACGAAGAGAGCGATGGCGCGCGTCGTGGCCGTGGCGGCAAGAGCAAGCTGAAGAAGCGCAACCAGCACGGCTTCCAGAGCCCGACTGGTCCGGTCATCCGTGATGTCAGCATCGGCGAGACCATCACCGTCTCCGAGCTGGCTCAGCAGATGTCGGTCAAGGCTGCCGAAGTCGTCAAGTTCATGTTCAAGCTGGGTACTCCGGTCACCATCAACCAGGTGCTTGACCAGGAGACCGCTCAGTTGGTCGCCGAAGAGCTGGGCCACAAGGTCACCCTGGTCAGCGATACCGCCCTGGAAGACTCCCTGGCCGAATCGCTGAAGTTCGAAGGTGAAGTCGAGTCCCGCGCGCCGGTCGTGACCGTCATGGGCCACGTCGACCACGGCAAGACCTCGCTGCTCGACTACATCCGTCGTGCCAAGGTCGCCGCTGGCGAAGCCGGTGGTATCACCCAGCACATCGGTGCCTACCACGTGGAAACCGACCGCGGCATGGTCACCTTCCTCGATACTCCGGGCCACGCTGCGTTTACCCAAATGCGTGCCCGCGGTGCCAAGGCGACCGACATCGTCATCCTGGTGGTGGCGGCGGACGACGGCGTGATGCCACAGACCCGTGAGGCCGTTCAGCATGCGAAAGCTGCTGGTGTTCCGCTGGTGGTCGCGGTGAACAAGATCGACAAGCCGGGTGCCGACCTCGATCGCATCCGCAACGAACTGGCCGTCGAAGGCGTGACCTCCGAGGACTGGGGTGGTGACACTCCGTTCGTCAAGGTTTCGGCGAAGATGGGTACCGGTGTCGACGAACTGCTCGAAGCCGTCCTGCTGCAAGCAGAGATTCTCGAGCTGACCGCCACCCCGACCGCACCTGGTCGTGGCGTTGTCGTCGAGTCGCGTCTGGACAAGGGCCGCGGTCCGGTCGCCACCATCCTGGTTCAGGACGGTACGCTGCGTCAGGGCGACATGGTTCTGGTTGGCTCCAACTATGGCCGCGTACGTGCCATGCTCGACGAGAACGGCAAGCCTGTGAAGGAAGCCGGCCCGTCGATCCCGGTCGAGATCCTCGGCCTGGATGGCACCCCGGAAGCCGGTGACGAGCTGTCCGTGGTCGCTGACGAGAAGAAGGCACGTGAAGTCGCCCTGTTCCGTCAAGGCAAGTACCGTGAGGTCAAGCTGGCCCGTGCTCACGCCGGCAAGCTGGAAAACATCTTCGAGACCATGGGTCAGGAAGAGAAGAAGACCCTCAACATCGTCCTCAAGACCGACGTGCGCGGCTCTCTGGAAGCACTCCAGGGCTCGCTCGGCAGCCTGGGCAACGACGAAGTTCAGGTGCGCGTCATCGGTGGCGGCGTCGGTGGTATCACCGAGAGCGACGCTAACCTGGCGCTGGCTTCGAATGCAGTACTGTTCGGCTTCAACGTGCGTGCCGATGCCGGCGCGCGCAAGATCGTCGAGCAGGAAGGTCTGGATATGCGTTACTACAACGTGATCTACGACATCATCGAAGACGTCAAGAAAGCCCTGACCGGCATGCTCGGCAGCGATGTTCGCGAGAACATCCTGGGTGTCGCCGAAGTGCGTGATGTGTTCCGTTCGCCGAAGTTCGGCGCCATCGCTGGCTGTATGGTCATCGAAGGTACCGTGTACCGCAACCGTCCGATCCGCGTACTGCGCGAGGACGTTGTGATCTTCGAAGGCGAGCTGGAATCGCTGCGTCGCTTCAAGGACGACGCCGCCGAAGTGCGTAACGGCATGGAGTGCGGTATCGGCGTCAAGAGCTACAACGACGTCAAGGTCGGCGACAAGATCGAAGTCTTCGAGAAAGTCCAGGTTGCCCGTACCCTGTAAGGGATGGGCGCGGCCCAGGCCCCGTCGCAAGGCGGCTGGCTGGGCCTCTGAAGGTAACGCCCGGTCAGGCACACCCGCCTGACCGGGCGTTTGCCGCTTTAAGATACAGGTAGCAAAAATGGCAAAAGAATATAGCCGTACCCAACGCATCGGCGACCAGATGCAGCGCGAGCTGGCCGAGTTGATCCGCCGTGAAGTCAAGGATCCACGTGTGGGCCTGGTGACCATCACCGCGGTCGACGTCAGTCGTGATCTCGGTCACGCCAAGGTCTTCATCACCGTGATGGGCCAGGATGACGCCGACGCCGTGCCCCAGACCCTCAAGGCGCTCAACAGTGCCGCCAGTTTCCTGCGTCTGCACCTCGGGCGGGCGATGCAACTGCGCAGCGTTCCACAACTGCATTTCCACTTCGATGAAAGTGTCAGCCGGGGTGTTCACCTCTCGGCACTGATCGAACGTGCGGTGGCTGAAGATCGCCTGCACAAGGATGCCGACGAGCTGGACACCAAGGAGTAAGCGGTGGCCCAGGTCAAACGTATCCGTCGTAACGTCAGCGGTATCATCCTGCTCGACAAGCCCTTGGGGTTCACCTCCAATGCAGCGTTGCAGAAGGTCCGCTGGCTGCTCAATGCAGAAAAGGCCGGCCATACCGGCAGCCTCGACCCACTGGCCACCGGTGTTTTGCCGCTGTGCTTCGGTGAGGCCACCAAGTTTTCGCAGTACCTGCTCGATTCCGACAAGGGCTACGAAACCGTCATGCAGCTGGGGCAGACTACCAGCACCGCGGACGCCGAAGGCGAGGTGCTGCAGACCCGCGAGGTGACCGTTGGTCGCGCCGATATCGAAGCCGCGATCCCGCGTTTTCGAGGTGAAATCCGCCAGGTGCCGCCGATGTACTCGGCGCTCAAGCGTGACGGCCAGCCGCTTTACAAGCTGGCGCGTGCAGGAGAGGTAGTGGAGCGCGAGGCGCGTTCTGTTACTATTAACCGCTTGGAGTTGCTCGAGTGCGAAGGCACCCGTGCGCGCCTCTCGGTCGGCTGCAGCAAAGGCACCTATATCCGCACCTTGGTCGAGGATATCGGTGAGGTGCTGGGCTGTGGTGCCTATGTCGCAGAACTGCGTCGCACCCAGGCCGGGCCTTTCGCCCTGGCACAGACCGTGACGCTCGAGGAGCTCGAGCAGGCGCATGCCGAAGGCGGCAACGAAGCACTCGATCGCTTCCTCATGCCGTCCGACAGCGGGCTGCAGGACTGGCCGCTGGTGCTGTTGTCCGAGCACAGCGCGTTCTACTGGCTGCACGGTCAGGCAGTGCGAGCACCGGACGCGCCGCAGTTCGGCATGGTCCGGGTACAGGATCACAATGGTCGCTTCATCGGTATCGGTGAAGTGAGCGAAGACGGGCGCATTGCGCCGCGTCGACTGATTCGGTCGGAATGACCGAAACCACAGGGCAAGGCTTCGGTCGTGCGCTGGGGAACCGAGGATGGCTGTCAGTAGGCACGGTCATACCTCTTTTTATTAATACAGGGATTCAAGTCCCTGGCCTATTGGACCCCGCTTGCGGGATCCGTTTATCAGGAGAAGCCAAATGGCCCTCAGCGTCGAAGAAAAAGCTCAGATCGTTGCCGATTACCAGCAAGCCGCCGGCGATACCGGTAGCCCGGAAGTGCAGGTTGCTCTGCTGACCGCCAACATCAACAAGCTGCAAGGCCACTTCAAGGCCAACGAAAAAGACCACCACTCCCGTCGTGGTCTGATCCGTATGGTCAACCAGCGTCGTAAGCTGCTGGATTACCTGAAGGGCAAAGACACCACTCGTTACAGCGCCCTGATCGGTCGCCTGGGCCTGCGTCGCTAATAGCGGACTGGCCAGTGGTGTGCATGGCGTGTCGCATGCTTGGGGAGCGCTGCTTGTCAGCGCTACCCTTGGACACGCCACGCGTATCTCCGAGGTTGGCAGCCTGATGCCGTCGAGCGAATTTTTCGCAAGACGCCCAGGCTCCCAGCCTCGTGTTGTATCTGGACGGTCGACGGAGTCGACACTCCCTTCCGCCCAAGAATTCGCAAGATCCCAGTTTTCCCAGTTCCCCCAAGAGCCACTGAAAAGGTAGGAAACCGTGAACCCGGTAATCAAGACGTTCCAGTTCGGTCAATCGACCGTCACTCTCGAAACGGGCCGCATTGCCCGTCAGGCCACCGGCGCCGTGCTGGTCACCGTCGACAACGATATCACCGTGCTGGTGACCGTGGTCGGTGCCAAGCAAGCCGATCCAGGCAAGGGCTTCTTCCCGCTGTCCGTGCACTATCAGGAAAAGACCTACGCCGCTGGCAAGATCCCTGGCGGTTTCTTCAAGCGTGAAGGCCGTCCTTCCGAGAAAGAAACCCTGACCTCGCGTCTGATCGACCGTCCGATTCGCCCGCTCTTCCCTGAAGGCTTCATGAACGAAGTGCAGGTCGTCTGCACCGTGGTTTCCACCAGCAAGAAGACCGATCCGGACATCGCTGCGATGATCGGTACCTCGGCTGCCCTGGCCATCTCCGGCATTCCGTTCGAAGGCCCGATCGGCGCCGCCCGCGTTGCCTTCCACGAAAGCACCGGCTACCTGCTTAACCCGACCTACGAGCAACTGGCTGCCTCGAGCCTGGACATGGTCGTTGCCGGTACCTCCGACGCCGTACTGATGGTCGAATCGGAAGCCCAGGAGCTGACCGAAGACCAGATGCTGGGCGCCGTGCTGTTCGCCCACGACGAGTTCCAGGCTGTGATCAAGGCCGTCAAGGAACTGGCCGCCGAAGCCGGCAAGCCAACCTGGGACTGGAAACCAGCCGTTGCCAACACTGCACTGTTCGACGCTATTCGTGCCGAGTTCGGTGAAGCCGTATCCCAGGGCTACACCATCACCGTCAAGGCCGACCGCTACGCGCGTCTGGGCGAGCTGCGTGACCAGGCCATCGCCAAGTTCTCCGGTGAAGAAGGCCAGCCATCGGCGAGCGAAGTCAAAGACATCTTCGGCGAAATCGAGTACCGCACCGTTCGCGAAAACATCGTCAACGGCAAGCCGCGTATCGACGGTCGCGACACCAAGACCGTACGTCCGCTGAACATCGAAGTCGGTGTTCTGCCCAAGACCCACGGTTCGGCACTGTTCACCCGTGGTGAAACCCAGGCCCTGGTCGTTGCCACCCTCGGCACCGCCCGTGACGCCCAGCTGCTGGACACTCTCGAAGGCGAGAAGAAAGACCCCTTCATGCTGCACTACAACTTCCCGCCGTTCTCGGTAGGCGAATGTGGTCGCATGGGCGGTGCTGGCCGTCGCGAGATCGGTCACGGCCGTCTGGCTCGTCGCTCGGTCCAGGCCATGCTGCCTGCCGCTGACGTGTTCCCGTACACCATCCGCGTCGTTTCGGAAATCACCGAATCCAACGGTTCGAGCTCCATGGCTTCGGTCTGCGGTGCTTCCCTGGCTCTGATGGACGCTGGCGTTCCGATGAAAGCGCCGGTTGCCGGTATCGCCATGGGCCTGGTCAAGGAAGGCGAGAAGTTCGCGATCCTGACCGACATCCTGGGTGACGAAGACCACCTGGGCGACATGGACTTCAAGGTTGCCGGTACCGCCAAAGGCGTGACCGCGCTGCAGATGGACATCAAGATCAACGGCATCACCGAAGAGATCATGGAGATCGCCCTGGGCCAGGCCCTGGAAGCTCGCCTGAACATCCTCGGCCAGATGAACCAGATCATCGGTCAGTCGCGTACCGAGCTGTCGGCCAACGCCCCGACCATGATCGCGATGAAGATCGACACCGACAAGATCCGTGACGTCATCGGTAAAGGCGGCGCCACCATCCGCGCCATCTGTGAAGAGACCAAGGCTTCGATCGACATCGAAGACGACGGCTCGATCAAGATCTTCGGCGAAACCAAGGAAGCGGCAGATGCTGCCAAGCAGCGCATCCTGGGTATCACTGCAGAAGCCGAGATCGGCAAGATCTACGTCGGCAAGGTCGAGCGTATCGTCGACTTCGGCGCCTTCGTCAACATCCTGCCAGGCAAGGACGGTCTGGTGCACATCTCCATGCTCAGCGATGCGCGTGTAGAGAAGGTTACCGACGTGCTGAAAGAAGGCCAGGAAGTCGAAGTACTGGTACTGGATGTGGACAACCGCGGCCGTATCAAGCTGTCGATCAAGGACGTCGCCGCTGCCAAGGCATCGGGTGTCTAAGCCTTATCGGCAATGACTGAAAAAAGGACCTCCTCGGAGGTCCTTTTTTTATGCGCGCAGAAAAACCTGTTGGACTTGCATCTTGCATGCAGGTTTTTCGTCGGGGTTGCAAATTGCACGACTCTCCTGACAAGTGAAATGCCGTAACTCTTTGTTTTTAAAGGAATCAAGCGAAGCGGAAAAACTGGCACAGCCCCTGCAACTACCTTCATACCTGCAGCCAGGAACCTCGGCGCAGATCTTTCGAATAAACAGGAGTGACCCACATGAAGAAGTTTGCCATTGCTGCCGCTACTGCTACCGCCCTGACTCTGTCGATGGCTAACGGCGCATTCGCCGCAGAGGCTACCCAAGCTCCAGTGATGCTGGCTTCCAACCAACCGGTGGCCGACGCCAAGCAAGAAACCTCGGACACCTGGATCACCACCAAGGTCAAGGCTGATCTGCTGACCGAAAAAGGCATCCCAGGCAGCGATATCAAAGTTGAAACCAGCCACGGTGTTGTCTCCCTTTCTTCCGATGTCAAAGTAACCGAATCGCAGAAGAAAGAAGCGGTGCGCATCACCCAGAACGTTAAAGGCGTGAAAAGCGTGACCGCTGAAGCGCTGAAAGCTGAATAAGGATTGTCCCGTCGGTCAGAAGGATCTGGCCACCCAAAGAGAAAGCCCCGGCATCTGCCGGGGCTTTCTCTTTGCGCCTCTGAAATCGTTCAGGGATTACTCTGCGTCCAGATGCATCGGGGTGATCACTCGCCCGTCGCTTTCGGCCTGCCCCAGGGTGGTGTCGATGAAGTACACCCGGTCATCCTCCAGCTTGCCCTTGTCTACCAGGTAGTCCTTGATGCTGCTCGCCCGGTCTTGGCCGAGGTTGCGCAGCAAGGCCGCGCTTTCGGCCCAGGATTTGAGCACCGCCTCGCGCAGCTTGGTGGTGCGCTCTTCGCGGCTGAGCTTTTCCCATTCCGCAGGTGGCTGCTGCTTGAGACGGGTGCGATAGATGCCCTCGAGCATGGCCGGCTTGTCGCTGTCGTCGACTACCAGCATCGAGGCATTGGCCGGTACCTTGTCACCGCGCCGCTGCAGAATCTTGTACCAGGTCGCCTGGTATTCGCGTTCCAGACGCTGTTGGGCGATCAATGGACCGTCGCTGCTCTGTGCGCTGGTACCTTCGATCTCCAGGCGCAGTTCCGGCCGCTGTTGCAGGGCCGAGGCCAGCTTGTCCAGGGCCGACTGGGCCTCGCTGCTGAGATCGCTGGAGCCGGGAGCGAAGGATACGTTGCCCAGATCTTCCGAACCGCCACCGGCAATCAATCCGCCGATGAACTTGAACGGCGCCTGCGCCGCACGCAGCACCAGGTTGCGCAGGGTCTGCCAGACGATCGGCATGACGCTGAACTGCGGGTTGTTGAGATCGCCCGTGACAGGCAGCTCGATGGAGATCTTGCCCTCGGTATCCTTGAGTAACGCGACAGCGAGGCGAATAGGCAGGTCGACGGCATCGGGGCTGTCGACTTTTTCACCCAGTTGCAGTTGCTCGACCACGACCTTGTTCTCGGCCTTGAGCTGGCCTTTGGTGATCACATAGTGCAGGTCGAGATTCAGGCGTCCCTTGCGGATGCGGAACCCGGCGAACTTGCCGGAGTAGGGCGTCAGGGTGGTCAGTTCGACGCGCTTGAAGCTGGTGGCGATGTCGAGGCTGGCCATCGGGTCGAACGGATTCAATGCGCCCTTGATGGTCACCGGCGCGTAGCGATCGACCTTACCTTTGACGTCCACTTTCGCCGGGAGCGGCTTGCGGTTGTCGATGGTGCCGATCTGGCCGTTCAACTGCTGCACGGCGGTGGCGAAGTTGGGCGTCAATGTCAGGTCGGCGAAGTTGGCCGAGCCATCGTTGATATCGATCTGGCCGATTCGGATGCCCAGTGGCTTTTCATTGCTGGCTGTGGCCGGTTTCGCTTGGCTGGCGGCTGGTGCGTCAGCAGGTTGCGGGATGAGAAGGTCGTCGACACTGGTGGTGCGGTCTTCGTTGATGATGAAGCGCGCGTAGGGCTGCAACAGGGTGACCTTGTCGATCGACAGGGCATCGCCGTGCACATAGGACAGCCCATCGACGTTCACCTGCTGCCATTTCACGAAGTCGCGCCCCTTGATCGTGTCGAGGGTGTGCAACTGGTTGACCTGGGCCTTGCCCGCCACGCTGAAGGCCAGTGGCTCGGTGCCCTTGAGGTCGACCTTGAGATCGCTGGCGAGCATGCCGCTGCGCAGCTCCAGGCGAATGAACGGGCTGATGTAGGCCTGGGCTACGCGCAGGTCGATGTCGCGGGTACTGACGTCCAGCTTGGCGGTGACCGGTGCCAGGTTGACCTGGCCGGCAGCCTGCAGCTTGCCTTGGCGGCCCACGCCGGTGTCGAGCTTGAGCGTGAAGGGCGACTTGTTGAGGCTGTCAAAGCCTTGCATGTCCAGGTTGAGCGGCCCGACATCGAGTGCCACGGGCTCTTTCTGGCTGCGGTCGGCCAGGTGAATCATGTAGTTGCGTGCCTGAACATCCTTGAGCAGAACCTGCCAGGGTTTGCTGGGCTGCTTGGCGGCGTTTTCCTCGGGGGGCGGCGCTGCGGTGGCGGGCTCGGCCTTTTCCTTGGGGGTGGCTTTGGCGGGCTGACTGGCGAAGAGTTTCTGCCAGTCGAGCTGGCCGTCACGTTCGAGGGCCGCCCAGGTTTCGAGTTTTTCGCTGCGGATCTTGCCGACGGTCACCAGCTGCTTGGCCAGGTCGATGGAGGTTTCGCTGACCTCAAGGCTGGCCAGGCGCGCCAGCGGGCGTCCATCGGGCGCCTTGATGGCGAAGGGCGCGACGCGCACGGAGGCGTTATCGAGCAGCAGCTCGGTTTCCTTGGACAGGTTCAGTTTGTAGTGGGTATCGAGGCTGAGCACGCCGTCTTCCAGCACCAGCGGTACAGCATCACGTACGTAGGGCCAGAACAGCTTCATCTTGCTGTCGGTGATCTTCAGCGTGCCTTCGGAGGTGATGGGCGACAGGCTCAGGTTGCCGCTCCAGTCGATACGCCCGCCATTGGGGCCATTGGCGACCAGCGTCATGTCGGCGCTGTCGTCCGGCAAGGTGCTGAGGTTCTTCAGTTCGAGGTTCATCGAGTCGTAGAGGAACTCGATGGGTTCGCTCGGGCGCAGGTCCTGGAAGTGCAGGTAGCCTTCGTTGAGCTTGATGCTGGCGATCCGCAGCGGGAACGGATCGCTCGGCGGCTCGTCCGGTTTCGGCTCGCTCGGCGGCAGCTTGAACAGCTGACTGAGGTTGAGGCTGCCGTCCTTGGCGAACAGCAGCTCGGTGCGCGGCTTGTCCAGCTCTACCGCGTCCAGGTGCAGGGCGCCGCTCCATAGGCTGTCGAGGGAGAGGTTGGCGTAGAGGCGTTCGAAGGCCACCTGCTCCTTGCCCGGCTCGCCGATCTGCAGGCCCCACAACGTCAGCTCAAGGCTGAACGGGTTGAACTCGATACGCTGCAGGTGCGCCGGCACGGTGGCGTACAGCGCCAGTTGCTGGTTGGCGATGCGCAGGCCCACACCGGGAAGAATGAAGAAGCCAAGCAGGCTGTACAGGGCCACGATGGCCAGCAAGGCGCCAATGGCGCGATTCAATCCTTTGGGCATGTGCGGCGTCGTCTGTCTCGAGCGGAGGTGCTTGGAGTATGGCACGTCAAATCAGTTCCGATACATCGGAGAACTCCTAGAGCAAGCCCATCCGCCGCCGGGCGCGATGCGCCGAACCGTCGCGCATGGCCCAGCGCAACACGGGCGCTGTACGCTCCACGCCCAGGCGCACCATGCGACGCTGCAGGGGGCCTTGGTGCAGACCGAGCAGGGCGCTGGCCCAATCGGGCAGCAAGTCGATGCCCGCGTGCAGCATCAGCTTGCCCACGGGTTCTGCCAGCCGACTGGGCGCCGGGGCTTCGAGCAGCATGCCGACCACCTCCAGGCTGCGGGCATCGCAGTGCAGTTGTGGGCGCATGTGCTGCAGATAGTCGTCTACCTGACGACATGAACGCGGGACGTCGCGGGCGCCCAGCCGCTCGGCGATCAAGGCGATCTCGTCGTAGTAGGCATCCTGGTCAGCCACTGACAGCCGTGGGTTGCAGTAGCGCAGGTGGGCGGCGAGAAAACTGCTGACCTCCGCCACGTGCACCCAGGTCAGCAGGTCCGGGTCGCTGGCCGCGTAATGGCGTCCGTCGGGAGCGGTACCGACCACCTTGAGGTGGATGCTGCGGACCTTGTCGATCAACCATTCGGCATCTCGCTTCGAGCCGAAGGTCGTACCGGAGATGAACTGACTGGTGCGGCGCAGCCGGCCGAGCAGGTCTTCGCGAAAATTCGAGTGATCCCAGACCCCGGCCAGTGCCAGTGGATGCAGCAGTTGCAGCATCAATGCGCTGATGCCGCCGATCAGCATGCTGGGGAAATCACCATGTACTTGCCAGCTGACGCTTTGCGGGCCGAACAGGCCCGGGTCACCCTTGGGGGACTCCAGGTCGAGCTGGCCGAGGGCCAGCCCGGTGAGGCTCATGACCTGGGTTTCGATGCGGCGACGTAAGGCTTCCATGGCGACCTGTACTGGCCGCCTGGCGGCCGTCTAGTGGTTGAGGCGTGTGTCGATGAGGCCCTGGACCACGCTGGGGTCTGCGAGGGTCGAGGTATCGCCGAGGTTGTCCAGTTCGTTGCAGGCGATCTTGCGCAGTATACGCCGCATGATCTTGCCCGAGCGGGTCTTGGGCAAGGCCGGTGCCCACTGGATCAGCTCGGGTTTGGCGAAGCTGCCGATCTCCTTGCTGACCAGCGCCAGCAGCTCGGCCTTGAGTGCATCGTCCGGGGTGATGCCATTCATCGTGGTGACGAAGGCATACACGCCCTGGCCCTTGAGGTCGTGGGGGTAGCCGACCACCGCAGCTTCGGCGACCTTGTCGTGCAGGACTAGCGCACTCTCTACCTCGGCGGTGCCGATGCGATGGCCGGATACGTTGATCACATCGTCGATACGCCCGGTGATCCAGTAGTCGCCGTCAGCATCGCGGCGTGCGCCATCGCCGGTGAAGTAGTAGCCGGGCATGGGTTTGAAGTAGGTGTCGACCATACGCTGGTGATCACCATAGACGCTACGGATCTGCCCTGGCCAACTGGCCTTGATCGCCAGCAGGCCGGCACCAGGGCCTTCGATCGGTTTGCCTTTTTCGTCCAGCAGCACCGGTTGTACACCGAACATCGGTTGCGTGGCACAGCCGGGCTTCAGCCGTGGTGTGCCGGGCAGAGGGGTGAGCATGATGCCGCCGGTCTCGGTCTGCCACCAGGTGTCGACGATGGGGCAGCGCTTTTGCCCCACGGCTTCGAAATACCATTCCCAGGCTTCAGGGTTGATCGGCTCGCCGACGCTGCCGAGCAGCCGCAGGCTCTTGCGCGAGGTACCCTGCAACGGTGCGTTGCCTTCGCGCATCAAGGCGCGCAGGGCCGTGGGCGCGGTGTAGAAGATGTTCACCTGATGCTTGTCGACCACCTGCCAGAAACGCGAGATATCCGGGTAGTTGGGCACGCCTTCGAACATCAGCGAGATGGCACCGTTGGCCAGCGGGCCATAGACGATGTAGCTGTGGCCAGTGACCCAGCCGACGTCGGCGGTGCACCAGAAGACTTCGCCGTCGCGGTAGTCGAACACCACCTTGAACGTCATCGTTGCCTGCAACAGGTAGCCCGCCGTGCTGTGCAGCACGCCCTTGGGTTTGCCAGTGCTGCCTGAGGTGTAGAGGATGAACAACGGGTCTTCGGCGGCCATCGGTTCGGGGGCGCAGTCGTCGCCGGCGTGCTCGGTGGCTTCGTGGTACCAGAGGTCGCGTCCTTCGCTCCAGGCCACATCGCCCCCGGTGCGCTTGACCACCAGCACACTGCTGACATCCGGGCAATTGGCCAGGGCTTTGTCGACGTTCTGCTTGAGCGGGATACGCTTGCCGCCGCGTACGCCCTCGTCGGCAGTGATCACCGTGCGGCAGTCGGCATCGAGGATGCGGTCGCGCAGGGCATCGGGGGAGAAACCGCCGAACACCACCGAGTGAATGGCGCCGATCCGCGTGCAGGCGAGCATGGCGTAGGCGGCTTCGGGGATCATCGGCATGTAGATGCAGACCCGGTCGCCTTTCTTCACGCCGCGGGCCTTCAGGGCGTTGGCCAGGCGGCAGACCTGGCGATGCAGCTCGCGGTAGGTGATCGGTTTGGCGTCTTTCGGGTCGTCGCCTTCCCAGAGCAGGGCGGTCTGGTCGCCACGTTTGTCGAGATGGCGGTCGATGCAGTTGTAACTGACGTTGAGCTGGGCGCCATCGAACCAGCGTGCGGTGCCGGTCTTGAGGTCGCACTGTTGCACGCTCGACCAGGGCTTGATCCAGTCCAGGCGTTTGGCCTGCTCGGCCCAGAAGGTATCGGGGTCGTCCACCGACTGGCGGTAGAGGCGGCGGTAATCTGCGTCGGAGAGTTCGGCGGCCTGGCTGACAGACAGGGCCTGGGGGTAGTCGCGGATATCGAACATGGCGGGTGGTCCTGCTCTTGTCGGAGGGACTTCAACGGCTATTCGATGGACAGTGTAGCTGGAACTGTTGTTCAACCTGCGCTTGCCTCTTCGCGGGCGAGCCCGCTCCTGCAGAGGGCCTGTAGGAGCGGGCTCGCCCGCGAATGCAGCGTTCAGGTCAGCCGCGGTGACGGCCGCGGAAGTAGTTGATCAGCCCTTGGGTCGAGCCATCTTCGGCGCTGTCTTCCAGGCTGCCGACCAGACGCTGGTAGACCCCCTTGCCCAGCTCCTTGCCCAGCTCCACGCCCCACTGGTCGAAGGCGTTGATGCCCCAGACCACGCTCTGCACGAAGACCTTGTGCTCGTACATCGCCACCAGCGCGCCGAGGCGGCGTGGGCTGATGCGCTCGACCACCAGGGTGTTGCTCGGACGGTTGCCCGGAATCACCTTGTGCGGTGCCAGCTTTTCGATATCTGCTTCGTTCAGGCCTTTGGCGCGCAGCTCGGTCTCGGCTTCCTCGCGAGTCTTGCCCAGCATCAGCGCCTGGCTCTGCGACAGGCAGTTGGCATACAGCCACTGGTGATGGTCGGCCACCGGGTTGAAGCTCACCACCGGCACGATGAAGTCGGCCGGAATCATCTGGGTGCCTTGATGCAACAACTGGTGATAGGCGTGCTGACCGTTGCAGCCAACGCCACCCCAGATCACCGGGCCGGTCTCGGTTTTCACCGGGGAACCGTCGGTCAAAACGCTCTTGCCGTTGGACTCCATGTCCAGCTGTTGCAGGTGCTTGGTGATGTTACGCAGGTAGTGGTCATACGGCAGGATCGCGTGGCTGCTGGCATTCCAGAAGTTGCCGTACCAAACGCCGAGCAGGGCCAGCAGGACCGGCATGTTCTTTTCGAACGGCGCGGTCTGGAAATGCTGGTCCATGGTATAGGCGCCGGACAGCAGCTCCTTGAAGTTGGCAGTACCGATGGCCAGGGCGATCGGCAGGCCAATGGCCGACCACAGCGAATAGCGCCCGCCCACCCAATCCCACATCGGGAAGATGTTTTCTTCACGAATGCCGAAGGCCACGGCGGCGGCCTTGTTGCTGGAGACTGCGATGAAGTGGCGATAGAGCTCGGCTTCCGAGCCGCCCTGGGCCAGGTACCAGGTGCGTGCCGCCATGGCGTTCTTCAGGGTTTCGAGGGTGTTGAACGACTTCGACGAAACGATGAACAGGGTGGTTTCGGCGCGCAGGTTGGCTGACAGTTCGTGGAACTCGCTGCCGTCGATGTTGGCCAGGTAGTGGCAGCGCACGCCGCGCTGGGCGTAGGGCAGCAGGGCCTCGGAAACCAGTTCGGGGCCGAGGAAGGAGCCGCCGATGCCGATGTTGACCACGTCGGTGATCGGCTTTTCGCTGTAGCCGCGCCATAGGCCGTCGTGGATGCGGCCGACCAGTTCAGTGATCTGGTTGAGAACCTTGTGCACTTCGGGCATCACGTTGACGCCGCCCACGCTGAGCTTGTCGCCAACCGGGCGGCGCAGGGCGGTGTGCAGTACCGGACGGCCTTCGGAGCCGTTGATGATCTCGCCGCTGAACATCGACTTGATCGCATCAGCCAGGCCGACTTCCTGGGCCAGTTCGACCAGCAGTTCGCGGGTCTTTTCGTTGATCAGGTTCTTCGAGTAATCGAGAAAAAGGCCGCAGCTGCTGAGCGAGAATTGCTCGAAGCGCTTGGGGTCGGCTGCGAAGGCGTCGCGCATGCTGAATCCCTGCATGGCATCGCGGTGCTGCTGGAGCGCCTGCCAGGCGGGCAGGGCCGTCACATCGTGGGGAGTGCGGTAATACGCCATTGCGGATGGTTTCCTTGGGGCATGGTCAGGCTTTGACACTGGCAGTCTTTGCCAGTTGCAGGAGAGGCCCATTATAGGCATTGGTCAGGCGGCGGGAATGGTCAGGGGCAGGAGGAGGATGAAATTTTTGCGGGGTTTCGGGACAGGCTAGGGCAGTTGCGGCCTCCTCGCACGTAGTGCTGCGAAGAGGCCGGTCTGGATTACGCCGAAGGCTCGTCCAGATGCACGTAGAGGTTGTCGATCAACCGCGTGCTTCCCTGATACGCCGCCCCCAGAATCACCAGGTCGCGATCGTCCGGCTGCGCAGGCTTCAGGGTCAGTGCATGACGCACTTCCAGGTAGTCCGGGCGGAACCCGGCCGCCACCAGTTTGGCCTGGCCCTCGTCGAGCAATGCCGCGAAGTCGCGTCGCCCGCGACGAATACCTTCGGCCAGTTGGCCCAGCGCCTGGTACAGCGCAGGTGCCGCAGCGCGTTGCTCAGCGTTGAGATAACCGTTGCGCGAAGACAGCGCCAATCCGTCTTCAGCCCGCACGGTCGGCTCACCGATGATCTGGATTGGCATGTTCAGGTCACGCACCATGGCGCGGATGACCGCCAACTGCTGGTAGTCTTTCTCGCCAAACACGGCCAGATCCGGCTGGACCATGTTGAACAGCTTGCTGACCACCGTCGCCACACCCTCGAAGTGCCCGGGGCGGCTGGCGCCGCACAGGCCTTCGGACAGTTGTGGCACGCTCACCCGCGTCTGCACGGTCATGCCGTCGGGGTACATTTCTTCGACCGTGGGCGCGAACAGCAGATGGCAACCGGCCTGCAACAGGGTTTCCTGGTCGGCGGCGAGGGTGCGTGGGTATTTGTCGAGGTCTTCGCCTGCGCCGAACTGCAGCGGGTTGACGAAGATGCTGGCTACCACGAAGTCGGCGCGCTGGGCGGCCTTGGTCACCAGCGCGGCATGGCCGCTGTGCAGGTTGCCCATGGTCGGGACGAAGGCGATACGCTTGCCTTCGCCGCGGGCGCGCGCTACGGCGGCGCGCAGTTCGCGGACAGTCTTGACGGTATTCATGCGCTGAACCCGTGCTCAGGTGCTGGGAAACTCACGTCCTTGACCTGCTTGACGTAGGCCGCCAGGGCGCTCTGGATATCGGGCTGGCCAGCCATGAAGTTCTTCACGAATTTCGGCACGCGACCGCTGAGCGACAGGCCCAGCATGTCGTGCAGCACCAGTACCTGACCGTCGGTACCACTGCCGGCACCGATACCGATTACTGGAATGCTCACCGCCTGGGAAATCTCCGTGGCCAGCTCGCTGGGCACGCATTCGAGCAGCAGCATGGCGGCGCCAGCCTGCTCGAGGGCGATGGCATCGGCGCGCATCTGTTGCGCCTGGCCTTCCTGGCGCCCCTGGACCTTGTAACCACCGAGCACGTTGACGGTCTGCGGGGTCAGGCCCATGTGCGCGCACACCGGCACGCCGCGGTCGGCCAGCAGACGGATGGTTTCGGCCAGCCAGGCGGCACCTTCGACCTTGATCATGTGCGCACCGGCGCGCATCAGCTTGGCGCAGTTGGCGAACGACTGCTCGAGCGTGGCATGGGCCATGAAGGGCAGGTCGGCCAGGATCAGCGCACCGTCGTTGCCGCGTTTGACGCAGGCGGTGTGGTAGGCCATGTCGTCGGTGGTGACGGGCAGGGTGCTGTCATGGCCCTGCAGGACCATGCCGAGCGAATCGCCAACCAGCAGCACCTCGACGCCGGCCTGGCTGGCGGCCTTGGCGAAGGTAGCGTCGTAGCAGGTCAGCATGGTGATTTTCTCACCCTTGGCCTTCAGGCCATGCAGGGTGGTCAGGGTTACTTCAGGCATGTAGCGAAATCCTCGTTCAGGCGCTGTGAAAAACGACTGCGTACAACGCGTGTATTCATCTTCCGGAGCGGCACATCATCGTGCGTGATGTTCGGTCACAGGGCTGTCCGGGCCTAAATGGGTGTGATGCGGCATACGGGCGCCGCGGGACGCCTATAGTCGTGAGCGATGGGGGGGAAGTCAATCACCCTGTTACCGCATTGTTACGATCAGGGTGTTACTGGCGTTACCGATGGCTGAAACGCCCGGATTACAAGCGTTCCAGCCCGACGAACGGGCAGTCCTGGAGCAGTTGCGCGAGGCTGCGGCCGTCTGCCAGATGGAAGTCGTCAGGGACCAGTTCGGCCAGTGGATAAAGGACGAAGGGGCGGGCATGCAGGTGGTAATGCGGCACTTTCAGGCGTGGCACATCGATGAGCTGATCGCCGAACAGCAGTACATCCAGGTCGAGTGTGCGCGGGCCCCAGCGCTCCTTGCGCACCCGACCCTGGTCGTTCTCGATACCCTGCAGGGCATCGAGCAACGCCAACGGTGCCAGGTCGGTGTCGAGGGCAGCGACCGCATTGGTGTAGCGCGGCTGGCCGGGCAGCAGGGAGTCACTGGTGTACAACGCCGAAGTGGCCACCAGGCGAGTCCCGGCGATCTGATCCAGCGCCTGGAGGGCGCTGCGCAGTTGCTCGGCGGGGGCGTCGAGATTGCTGCCCAGGCCAATATAGGCGCGTACCGGCATATTCAGTCGAAGGCCTCGTCGCCACCGCCGCTCTTGCGCTTGCTGTTGCTGCGCTTGCGTTTGCGCGGGGCTGGCCCCGAGCCTTCGTCACGGCTACCCAGCTCGCGGATCATGTCGCGGCGTTCGCTGTCGTGGGCGTCCTGGTAGTCGGTCCACCATTGGCCCAGATCATCGGTTTCCTCGCCGGCACTTTCGCGCAGCAGCAGGAAGTCGTAGCCGGCGCGGAAGCGCGGGTTGTCCAGCAGCATGTCGGCACGTTTGCCGCTGCGCCGCGGCAGGCGTTCCTGCATGTCCCAGATTTCGCGGATCGGCAGGGTGAAGCGCTTGGGAATAGCAATGCGCTGGCACTGTTCGGCGATCAGGTCGTGGGCGGCTTCGTTCATCGCCGGAATCGGCGGTACGCCCTGGCTCTGCAGGTACAGTGCGCGTGCCGGCAGGGCAGGCCACAGCAGTGCGGCGAACAGGAAGGCCGGGGTCACCGGTTTGCCCTGCTTGACGCGCAGGTCGGTGTTGGCCAGAGCCTGGCTGATCAGGGTGTGTGTGTAGGTCGGGCGTTCATCCAGGGCATGGGCGCTGGCCGGGAACAGGGGCTCGAACAGGTCCAGGTCGACCAGCATCTCGAAGGCGATTGCCCCCTGGCCGGACAGGAACAGCTTGAGCACTTCCTCGAACAGGCGCGCCGGCGGGATTTCGCGCAGCAGCTTGGCCAGTTCGCGGATTGGCTGGACGGTGTGCTTCTCGATGCCGAAGTCGAGCTTGGCGGCGAAACGCACCGCGCGCAGCATGCGCACCGGGTCTTCCTGGTAGCGGTGGGTCGGGTTGCCGATCAGGCGCAGCAGGCGGTTGCGAATGTCGTGGACGCCATTGGCATAGTCCAGGATGCGCTCGCTGACCGGATCGTAGTACAGGGCGTTGATGGTGAAGTCGCGACGCTGGGCGTCGTCTTCGAGGGTGCCGTAGACGTTGTCGCGCAGGATGCGCCCGTTGGCGTTGTGCGACGAACGGTGGCTGTCACCCTGGTCATCTTCGCTGTGATGGGCGCGGAAGGTGGCGACTTCGATGATTTCGCGGCCGAAATGGATGTGGACCAACTTGAAGCGCCGGCCAATGATCCTGGCATTGCGAAATTCGGCACGCACCTGTTCGGGCGTGGCGCTGGTGGCGACGTCAAAATCCTTGGGGGTGATGCCCAGCAGGAGGTCGCGCACGCAGCCGCCGACCAGGTAGGCCTGGTAGCCGGCGCCCTGCAGGCGCTCGACGATGCTCACGGCGTGGCGGCTGAACTGGCTGCGCTGCAGCGAGTGCTGGCTCTTGTTGATCACTTCAGGCGTGGTGCGCCTGTGGTGCTGACCACTGATAGGAGGACGGAACGACTGGAACAGCTTCTTCAGCATGGGATGCACTGTTTGAAGGAATGTTCGGCCAAGACTAGGAGAATGGCCGCATGATGGCGGGGGATTCTAGCATTTACTGGCGGAATGGTGTAGGCGGTGCCGAAAGGCGATTAAGGCGGGGAGAAACGACATGGGGAGCCTAAGCTCCCCATCAAGTCGTTGCGTGCTCTTATTGTTTTTTTATCGGGCTTCTTGTTTTTGTTGAGTGCCCAGTCCACACAGCTTGAAGCGTGTGGACGACCCCAAATCAAGGGGTGAAGAGCAAACGGATTGCTTTGGTCGCTGATGCTATGCTGATCAATCGATCCAACCAGTTCAGGCGCTGCTTTAGTGCAGTTTTTGTTGTTCTCTGCCTGGTTGTGGGGCAAGCCCCAAACACAACTCCTCTCCAAAAGAATCAGTTAGCTGCGCCTCCGCCGTCTTGTTCTTGTTATGCGTGAGCCGTTTCGTCTTGTTCTTATTCTGAGTAGCAGTGCTTGTTATTGTTCTTGTACGAAAGATATAGCAGGTGGCGTGCCAACTTTTTCAAATCCAATGAAATCAATGGCTTGCGGAATTTCGTTCAGTCCGAAAGGCGGGGGAATGTAGAAATTTCGTTACCGTATGCCTCGGGTTGTTACGTCGCGGGCGGCTGAGGTAACAGATTTTTCACGGTAACCGGGTGTTACCGGCTGATGAGGGGGCAGGTGTCATCGGGGGCTGGCCCCTGAATGCAAAGCGCCGACCCAGGGTCGGCGCTGTAGAGCTGTGGACGTATCAGTTCTCGCTGGCGACGTTGCTCTTGCGCCGCGGAATCCCCAGGCGCTGGCGACGCTCCCACAGGCACTTGCGGCTCACACCCAGCTTGCGGGCCAGCTCCGTCTCGGTCATGTGGTCCTGGTGTTCGAGGACGAAGTGCTGGAAGTAATCCTCCAGCGACAGGTCTTCCGTCGGCTCGTGGCTGGCGTTGTTACCACCGACACCTGCGACCACCGGCAGGCTGTCGAGGAGGTCGTCGTCCTCCAGGCCGCTCAGTTCGATGTCGATGCCCAGCAGGTCGGCGGATATTTCCGGGCTTTCACTGAGAATGACCGCGCGCTCGACGGCATTCTCCAGCTCACGGACGTTACCCGGCCAGCTGTAATGGCGGATGGCTTGCTCGGCATCGCTGGAGAAATGCAGGTCGTCACGGCCGATGCGTGCGCTCTGGCGGGCGAGGAAGGCGTTGGCAATCTCGTTGACGTCGCTGCCGCGCTCGCGCAAGGCGGGCAGTTTCAGGGCGATGACGTGCAGGCGGTAATAAAGGTCTTCGCGGAACTGGCCGGACTTGGCCAGGTTCTTCAGGTCACGGTGGGTTGCGGCAATCAGGCGCACATCGACCTTTTGCGACTGTACCGAGCCGACCCGGCGGATCTCGCCTTCCTGCAACACACGCAGCAGTCGAGCCTGGGCCTCCAGCGGCAGTTCACCGATCTCGTCCAGGAACAGGGTCCCGCCGTCCGCTGCCTCGACCAGGCCGGCACGGCCAGCGCTGGCGCCGGTGAAGGCGCCTTTCTCATGGCCGAACAGCTCGGATTCGATCAGCGTTTCCGGGATGGCCGCGCAGTTCACCGAGATCATCGGTGCCTTGGCGCGTCGCGAAAGGTTGTGCAGGGCACGGGCGACCAGCTCCTTGCCGGTACCGGACTCGCCCTGGATCAGGACATTGGAGTCGGTAGGGGCGACCTTGCGGATCTTGCTGTACAGGTCCTGCATGGGAGGGCAGGAACCAATGATGCCAATCTCGCCGTTGGCCGAGGCGCCGGTCTGCTTTTCAGCCCCTGGTGCTTTGCCGTTGCTGCGCACTTCGGCCGTGGCCGCAGTGGCGGCCGGGGCATTCTGCCGGTCGCGCAGGATGCGCGCGACAGCCTGGAGCATCTCGTCATGGTCGAAAGGCTTGGCGATGTAATCCACCGCACCCATTTTCATCGAGTCGACCGCCGAGCGCAGGCTGGCGTAGCTGGTCATGATCAGCACCGGCGTGCCCTGGCCGAGCTTGATCAGCTCGGTGCCCGGTGCCCCGGGCAGGCGCAGGTCACTGACGATCAGGTCGAAGGTGGCAATGCTGAAGCGTTCCTGGGCTTCCTGCACCGAGCCGGCTTCGCTGACCTGGTACTGGTTTCGCTCGAGCAGACGACGCAGGGCCGAACGGATGATGGTTTCGTCTTCGACGATCAGAATGTGCGGCATTGATTCAATTCTCTCGACGGTCTCGAATTTCAGGGGACGTCGCTACGACATGCCGGGGCAGGGTCACGCGGATCCGTGTGCCACGTTGCCGATCGAGATCGGCCGGGCTGTCGATGGTGATTTGCCCATAATGCTCTTCCACGATGGAATAGACCAGAGCGAGCCCCAGTCCGGTTCCCTCGCCAGGGTCCTTGGTGGTGAAGAAGGGCTCGAACAGGCGATCCATGATGTTCTTCGGAATACCGCTGCCCTCGTCTTCGACGATAAGGTCGACGGTATGCTCGCTCGCTTCGCTGCGCACACGCACGGCGCTGCCGGGTGGCGAGGCGTCGCGGGCGTTGGACAGCAGGTTGATCAGCACCTGGGCCAGGCGTTGCGGGTCACCTTCGGCCCAGTGGTCCGGGTCGCAAAGATTGAAGAACTGTACTTCGAAATTGCGCCGATTCAACGCCAGCAGACCGATGGCATCCTGCGCGACCTCGGCCAGCGACACGGGCTCTTCGGTATTCTGGTGGCTGCCACCGGCGTGGGCGAAGCTCATCAGCGACTGGACGATGCGCGAGACACGCTTGGTCTGTTCGAGGATCTGGCTCGACAGTTCGATGATCTCGCCGTCGCCTTCGCGTTCCTCGCGCAGGTTCTGCGCCAGGCAAGCGATGCCGGTGATCGGGTTGCCGATCTCGTGAGCCACGCCCGCAGCCAGGCGGCCGATACTGGCCAGGCGCTCGGAGTGCACCAGCTTCTCTTCCAGGGCCTGGGTCTCGGTGAGGTCTTCGACAAGCAGCACCAGGCCGCTGTTACCCGGGGCCAGCGGCTCGTCGATGGCCGCCTTGTGCAGGTTGAGCCAGCGTGGCTGGCCATCGAGGGCCAGGCGTTGCTTGTGCAGGTGCTCGTCGGGAAGGTCGATGAAGCCTTGCAGCAACCCGCGCCAAGGTTCGGCGATGGTCACCAGGCGCGAACCGACCACGTGCTTGGCGGCGATGCCGGTCAGCTCCTCCATGGCCCGGTTCCACATCAGGATTTCCTGGTCCTTGGCCAGCGAGCAGACACCCATGGGCAATTCCTGCAGCGTCTGCCGGTGGTAGCGACGCAGCGCATCGAGCTCGGCGGCAAGGCCGGTCAGGCGCGAGTGGTAGTCCTCGAGACGGCTTTCGATGAAGTGAATGTCTTCGGTGACGTAGTTCTCGTTACCGGACTTGTAGGGCAGGAAAGTCTCGACCATGTCCTGGGCTACGCTGGGGCCCATCAGCCCCGAGAGGTTGGCCTCGATGCGGTCACGCAGGCGACGCAGGGCGTAGGGGCGGCGTTCGTCGAAGGGCAGGTAGAGGTCACGCAGGGCCTGCTCGACTTCTTTTTGCGCGGCCTTGGCGCCCAGTGGCTTGGCCAGTTGGGTAGCGAATTCCTGGGGTGAGGCCGCATGCAGTTCGCGACGTTGCGGGCGGCGCACATTGTCCACTGCGCAGGCCTCGGCGGCGCTGACCTCCTCGCTGCTGGCGTTGGTGAACAGCGAGATCAGGGTGAACAGCAGCACGTTGGCCGCCAGCGAGGCGATGGCCGCCATGTGCCAGCTGGTGTCGTCCAGCACGTAGATCATGTTCAGCAGCGGGATGTAGAAGCCCTGCACATTGCCCAGCAGCGGCAGCAGCATGGTGACCATCCACACCAGTGTGCCGGCCAGCAGGCCGGCGATGAAGCCGCGTCGATTGGCGGTTGGCCAGTACAGTACCGAAAGTACGCCCGGCAGGAACTGCAGCGTGGCGACGAAGGCGACGATGCCCAGGTTGGCCAGGCTCTGGTGGGTATTCTGGGTCAGGTAGAAGACGAAGCCTGCGGTGATGATCGCGACGATCAGCGCGCGGCGCGTCCATTTCAGCCAGCGATAGATGTTGCCCTCGGCAGGGGGCTGGTAGAGCGGCAGCACCAGGTGGTTGAGGGCCATGCCCGAGAGTGCCAGGGTGGTGACGATGATCAGGCCGCTGGCCGCTGACAGACCGCCGACGTAGGCGAGCAAGGCCAGTGCCTCGTTGTTGGCGGCGATGCCCAGGCCCAGGGTGAAGTATTCCGGGTTGGTGCTGGCACCCAGGCGCAGGCCAGCCCATAGCACCAGCGGCACCGCCAGGCTCATCAGCAGCAGGAACAGCGGCAGGCCCCAGCTGGCGCTGACCAGCGAGCGCGGGCTGAGGTTCTCGGTGAAGGCCATGTGGTACATGTGCGGCATGACGATCGCCGAGGCGAAGAACACCAGCAGCAGCGTGCGCCATGGTCCCTCCTGCAACGGCGTGTGCAGCGCGGCCAGTGCCGTCTGGTTCTGCAGCAGCCAGACTTCCAGCTCGTGCGGCCCACCGAACACCCCATACAAGGCGTACAGGCCGATGCCGCCCAGGGCCAGCAGCTTGATCACCGACTCGAAGGCGATGGCGAACACAAGGCCTTCGTGCTTCTCGCGGGTGGCGATATGGCGTGAGCCGAAGAAAATGGTGAAGAGAATGATCAGCACGCAGAAGGCGAATGCCACGCGCGCCTTGACCGGCTCGCCGGTCAGGATGCTGATGGAATCGGCCACCGCCTGGATCTGCAGGGCCAGCAACGGCAATACGCCGATCAGCATGATCACCGTGGTCAGGGCACCGGCCCAGGTGCTGCGGAAACGGAACGCCAGCAGGTCGGCCAGTGAGGAGAGCTGGTAGGTGCGGGTGATCTTGAGAATCGGGTAGAGCAGCACCGGTGCCAGCAGGAAGGCGCCGGACACGCCCAGGTAACAGGCGAGGAAGCCGTAGCCGTACTGGTAGGCCAGGCCTACCGAACCATAGAACGCCCAGGCACTGGCATAGACGCCCAGCGACAGGGTGTAGGTCAGGGGGTGGCGGATGACCGAGCGCGGGATCAACCCGCGTTCGCTGACCCAGGCCACGCCGAACAGCACCAGCAGGTAGGCGGCGCTGATCAGGATCATCTGGGTAAGGCTAAAGCTCATCGGCATCTCGTTGGCTCTGCAGGATGAAGGTGACGACGATCAGGATCAGCCAGAGCAGATACGGGCGGTACCAGGCTCCGGTCGGTTCGATCCACCAGTCCATGATGGCCGGGGAGAACAGATAGATCCCCACGACCAGAAGCAGGACCAAGCGATAGATATACATGCGGGCCTCGATGGCAGGGCGCTGCGGATTTGAGCTTCTTATTATTGGCGCAAATGGCCGGGGCGATGCTAGCGGGATTCTGGGGTGTTCGCCAAGAGTTTGAATTTCTTGGGGTTTTGAATCGTGCAGAGTTTGCCTCGCGAGAGGGCCGGCCGCGTCAGCGCAGATCTGCTTCCGGCACCGTCAACCGCCGCGCAATCCCCTCAGGTTTCCACTGCCTGCGCGCCACCGCCAGTACCTCTGCCGCACTGGCGCCTTCCAGCGCCGGGTCACTTGCCTGCCCCAGTGCCCGTAACGCGCGCAGCAGCAACGGTGTAGCCTGGTCCGCCTGCAGCGGTGGTGAACGGTACGATTTGCCCAGCTTGTGTCCATCAGGCTGCACGATCAGCGGAATGTGCAGGTAGCGCGGTTGCGAGAACCCCAGTAGTTCCTGCAGGTACAGCTGGCGCGGGGTGTTGTCGAGCAGATCGGCGCCGCGCACGATGTCGGTCACGCCTTGCCAGGCATCGTCCAGCACCACTGCCAGTTGATAGGCATACAGCCCGTCGCGGCGCTGGATGACGAAATCCCCCACCTCGCGTCCAAGGTGCTGCTGGTATTCCCCCTGTACGCGGTCGTTGAAGCGGTAGAGCAGTTCGGGCACCCGAATACGGATGGCGGCATTTTCGCGGGCATGGCCAGCGTTGCGGCAGAAACCGGGATAGATGCCGCCATACCCTTCCAACTGCTTGCGCGAACAGGTGCAGGCGTAGGCCAGGCCCATGCTGAACAGGCGATTGACCACTGTGGCGTAGGCCTCATGACGCTGGCTCTGGAACACCACTTCGCCATCCCACTCCAGGCCGTAGCGTTCGAGGGTCTGCAGGATGGCGTCACGGGCACCGGGCATTTCCCGGGGCGGATCGGTGTCCTCCATGCGCAGCAGCCAGCGCCCATCGACGGCGCGGGCATCGAGCCAGGAGGCGAGGGCGGCGACCAGCGAGCCGAAATGCAGGAAGCCACTGGGGGTGGGGGCGAATCGCCCGATATAGCGGGAGTCGTTCATGGATGTGCTGGGCATATAAATGAAACGGGGCGCTCGATGCGCCCCGTTCGAAGGGAAGAAGGATCAGCCTTTGCCGACCGTCTTTTCCTTTTTCTCGGCAATTTCCTTGCAGTCGAAGCACAGGTCTGCGGTGGGACGGGCTTCCAGTCGGCGCAGGCCGATCTCGATGCCACAGGAGTCGCACCAGCCGTATTCTTGGTCCACGATCTTCTGCAAGGTCTTGTCGATCTTCTTGATCAGCTTGCGTTCACGGTCGCGGTTACGCAGCTCCAGAGCGAACTCTTCTTCCTGGCTCGCGCGGTCCGCAGGGTCCGGGAAGTTGGCGGCTTCGTCCTTCATATGGCTCACGGTCTGATCGACACTGGTCATCAGCTCGAGCTTCCATGCGCCCAGTAGCTTGGTGAAGTGATTGCGCATGGGTTCGCCCATGTACTCTTCACCCTTGGTTTCCTTATAGGGCTCGACACCGTACATGGTCTGATTGGTTTTCTGCTTTTCTACGGTGGACATGAATAGACCGCCTCTCACTCATCTGATCCAATGCGCAGGATGCTCCATCTCCGGCGACCGCCGGCCCTGCGACTGCGAGCCGCCGAACTTACCAGATAGATCGGGGGTGCGCTACCCCGCCCGATCCGAGGTATTGACAGCAGCCCGCGTCGCCCGTTCGGTGTTTCTCGACAGTAGAATCACCAGTTTAGACTCAATTGAGAGAAGGTCATGGCCCACTCCTACAGTGCGCGCAGCCGCGCCATCGAACCCTTCCATGTCATGGCGCTGCTGGCGCGTGCCAACGAGCTGCAGGCGGCTGGCCATGATGTGATCCACCTGGAGATCGGCGAGCCGGACTTCACCACGGCCGCGCCGATCGTCGAAGCCGGGCAGGCCGCGCTCGCGGCAGGGCACACCCGCTACACTGCCGCCCGTGGCCTGCCTGCGTTGCGCGAGGCGATCGCAGGTTTCTACGGCCAGCGTTATGGCCTGTCGGTGGATCCCGAGCGCATCCTCGTGACGCCTGGAGGTTCCGGCGCGCTGCTGCTGGCCAGCAGCCTGCTGGTGGATCCGGGCAAGCACTGGCTGCTGGCCGACCCAGGCTACCCGTGCAACCGCCATTTCCTGCGCCTGGTCGAAGGTGGCGCGCAACTGGTACCGGTGGGGCCGGAGGTGAATTACCAGCTCACCGCCGACCTGGTCGAGCGGCACTGGGACAAGGATACCGTGGGTGCGCTGGTGGCTTCGCCCGCCAACCCGACCGGCACCGTGCTCGACCGTGAGGCCCTGGCCAGCTTGTCCCGGGCCACCCGTGAGCATCATGGGCACCTGGTGGTGGACGAGATCTACCATGGCCTGACCTACGGCATGGACGCGCCGAGCGTGCTGGAGGTGGATGACGACGCCTTCGTCCTGAATAGTTTTTCCAAGTATTTCGGCATGACCGGCTGGCGTCTCGGCTGGCTGGTGGCGCCGCCTTCGGCCGTGGCTGACCTGGAAAAGCTGGCGCAGAACCTCTACATCAGCGCGCCGAGCATGGCCCAGCATGCTGCGCTGGCGTGCTTCGAGCCTGGCACCCTGGCCATTTTCGAAGAACGCCGCGCCGAGTTCGCCCGGCGCCGCGACTACCTGCTGCCCGCCTTGCGCGAGCTCGGTTTCGGCATCGCCGTGGAGCCGCAGGGCGCCTTCTATCTATATGCCGACATCAGTGCTTTCGGCGGCGATGCCTTCGCCTTCTGCCGCCATTTCCTGGAAACCGAGCACCTGGCCTTCACGCCTGGGCTGGACTTCGGCCGTCACCAGGCCGGGCATCACGTACGCTTTGCCTACACCCAGAGCCTGGCGCGCCTGGAAGAAGCGGTGCAGCGCATCGCCCGTGGCCTGCGGAGCTGGCAACCCTGATGCTGTTTTTTCCCGAGCTCGAACAGGCGCGTCTGCTGCGCCGCTACAAGCGCTTCCTGGCCGACATCGAGCTGGCCAATGGCGAACAGATGACCATCCACTGCCCGAATACCGGCTCGATGCTCAACTGCATGCGCGACGGCGGGCAGGTCTGGTTCAGTCGTTCCAACGATCCCAAGCGCAAGCTGCCGGGCACCTGGGAGATCAGCGAAACGCCCCAGGGGCGCATGGCCTGCGTCAATACCGGCAGGGCCAATGCCTTGGTCGAGGAAGCCCTGCGCGCGGGCGTGATCACCGAGTTGGCCGGGTTCACCGCGCTCAAGCGTGAGGTGGCCTATGGCGAAGAGCGCAGTCGCGTGGATTTTCGCCTGGAGTTCGCCGATGGCCCGGCTTATGTCGAGGTCAAGAGTGTGACCCTGGGCTATCCCGATACGGCGGTGGCGGCCTTTCCTGACGCGGTGACCCAACGCGGTGCCAAGCACCTGCGCGAGCTCGCTGCACTGGCCCGCCAGGGTGTTCGCGCCGTGCAGTTGTACTGCGTCAACCTCACCGGCATCGAGGCGGTACGCCCGGCCGAAGAGATCGACCCCGGCTATGCCCAGGCACTGCGCGATGCGGTGGCCGATGGCGTCGAGGTGCTGGCCTATGGTGCACGCCTTGACGCCGAGCAGATCGTCATCGATCGCTGCCTGCCGGTATTGCTCAATCCTTGAGCCAGATGCCCTGGCTGTCTTCGTGGCAGTCCAGGGCCTGCAACGACTCGCCCTCGCAGGGGCCCGACACGCATTCGCCGGACTCGATCAGGAACAGTGCGCCATGGTGGGCGCAATGAATCAGGCTGGCGCTGTCATCGAGAAAACTGTCCGGTGCCCAGTTCAGGGTGATGCCGCGGTGCGGGCAGTAGTTGCGGTACAGGTACACCCGGCCCTGGCGGCGCACGCCGAACAGCGTTTCACCGGCTACGCTGAAGGTGCGGCTGTGGCCTTCTGCGAGGGCTTGGGAGGAGCAGAGGAAATGCATTGCAGACAAGACTCTTGAAACCAATGGTGGCTTGACGCTTCAATGCGAATAATTATCAAATTGCCCGCATCCACTGCGCCAGCCCGTCCATGGTGCGCAGTTCCGTCAGGTGCCACAAGGTGTCTGGCCGCCTTCTGCAAAGGAACCCGATGATGCGCCGTCCTGTTGCCCTGATCGCCTTGTGCGCCGGTCTTGTCCTTTCTTCCCCGTTGCTGGCCGCCGACTTGCCGCAGCGCTGGGTCAGCGCCGGGGGCGCGCTGAGCGAATGGATCAGCGCCCTGGGCGGCGAGGCGCGTCTGGTCGGCGTCGACACAACCAGCCAGCATCCGCAGTCGCTCAAGGCCCTGCCGAGCATCGGCTACCAACGTCAACTGTCGGCCGAGGGTATCCTCAGCCTGCGTCCGGATGTGCTGGTCGGCACCGAGGAGATGGGGCCGCCGCCGGTGCTGGCGCAGGTGCGCGGGGCTGGTGTGCGTGTCGAGTTGTTCTCCAGCGAGGCTGACTTGGCGGCAGTGGACAAGAATCTTCAGCACCTGGGCGAGTTGCTCGGTGCGCAGCATAAAGCCAGTGAGCTGAGCAACCGCTACCACCAGCAGCTCGATGCGCTGCAGGCGAAGATCAAGCAGGCCCAGGCCGGTCAGAAGGCTCCAGGCGTGTTGCTGCTGGTCGGACATGCCGGGGCCAAGCCATTGATCGCGGGGCAGGGCACTTCAGGCGACTGGCTGTTGCGCCAGGCTGGTGCGCGCAACCTGGCGGATCACCAGGGTTACAAGAACTTCTCCGTCGAAGCGCTGGCAGCGCTGGATCCGGACGTCGTGGTGTTTTCCGATCGGGCACTGGACGGCGAGCAGGCGCTCAAGGCGCTGCTGAAGGAAAACCCGGCGTTGGCCGCTTCGCGTGCGGTGCGCGACAAGCGCCTGGTGTCACTCGATCCGACGCTGCTGGTTGGTGGCCTCGGTCCGCGGCTGCCGGCCACCTTGCATGAGCTGGCTGGCGCCTTCTATCCCGCAGCCAAGGCCAGCCTCAGCCAATGAAGCAGCGGGTCCAGCCGCGTACGCTGTTTATCGGTCTGACATTCCTGTGCCTGCTGGCGGTGTGGCTGTCGCTGGCGCTGGGGCCGGTCAGCCTGCCGCTGGGCGATATCCTGCGCGCCGGATTGCGGCTGCTGGGGATGCCCGTCGAGCGGGCGGGTCTCGAGCAAGCTGAGCTGATTCTCGGGCAGATCCGCTTGCCGCGCACGCTCCTGGGGCTGGCCGTCGGTGCGGTGCTGGCGCTGTCCGGGGTCGCCATGCAGGGGCTATTTCGCAACCCGTTGGCGGATCCTGGCCTGGTCGGGGTTGCCAGCGGCGCGGCGCTCGGCGCCGCCGTGGCCATTGTCGGCGGTGCCTGGCTGGGTGGCATACCGGAGTGGTTCGCACCCTACCTGCTGTCGCTTTGTGCCTTCATCGGCGGGCTTGGTGTTACGGCATTGGTCTACCGCCTGGGGCGCCGCAATGGTCAGACCGATGTGGCTACCATGCTGCTGGCCGGTATCGCCATGACCGCCCTCGGCGGCTCGGCGGTCGGGTTGTTCACCTACCTGGCCGACGACGCCACCTTGCGCACTCTGACGTTCTGGAACCTGGGCAGCCTCAACGGCGCCAGCTATCAGCGCCTGTGGCCATTGCTACTGGTGGCACTGGGGGTAACCTTGTGGCTGCCGCGTCGGGCGCAGGCGTTGAACGCGTTGTTGCTAGGTGAGTCCGAGGCGCGTCACCTGGGCATCGATGTAGAAGGGCTCAAGCGCGAACTGGTGTTCTGCACTGCCCTGGGTGTTGGCGCGGCAGTGGCGGCAGCGGGCCTGATCGGCTTCATTGGCCTGGTGGTTCCGCACCTGGTGCGTCTGGTTGCGGGGCCTGATCATCGCGTGCTGTTGCCCGCGTCGTTGCTGGCGGGCGGTACGCTGCTGCTGTTCGCTGATCTGGTGGCACGCTTGGCGTTGGCGCCCGCGGAGCTGCCGATCGGGATCGTGACGGCCTTCATTGGTGCTCCGTTCTTCCTGTTCCTGCTGGTCAGGAGGGGGCGCTGATGCTCGAAGTCAAAGGCTTGTCGCTCAAGCGCGGCAGCACCGAGGCGCTGCACGGTATCGACCTGCATCTCAGACCTGGGCAGGTCCTGGGTGTGCTAGGCCCCAACGGGGCGGGCAAGAGCAGCTTGCTGGGGGCATTGTGTGGCGAGCTGGCGCCGAGCCAGGGGCAAGTCCTGCTGCAAGGGCGGGCGTTGGCACACTGGCCGGGGCAGGAGCGCGCGCGACGTCTGGCGGTGTTGCCGCAGGTGTCCAGCCTGGGCTTTGCCTTCAGTGTCGAAGAAGTGGTGGGCCTGGGCCGGTTGCCCCACGGTAGTGGCCAGCAGCGCGACCGGGAGATCGTCGAGGCGGCACTGAAGGCGGCCGATGCCTGGCACCTGGTCGAACGCAGTTACCTCGCGTTGTCCGGCGGCGAGCGTCAGCGTGTTCATCTGGCCCGGGTGCTGGCGCAGTTGTGGCCAGGGGAGAAGGGGGCGACGCTGCTGCTGGATGAGCCGACCTCGGCCCTCGATCCGTTGCACCAGCACACCACGTTGCAGGCGGTGCGCAGTTTTGCCGACCGCGGTGCGGCAGTGCTGGTGATCCTGCACGACCTGAACCTTGCCGCGCGCTACTGTGACGCTATTCTGCTGCTGGAACAGGGGCGCAGCCACGCGCTCGATACACCGGCCCGGGTGCTGACTCCGCAGGCGCTCAAGGCGGTCTTCGGTATCGATGTGCTCGTGCAGCCCCATCCGGAGCGTGGCCACCCGCTGATCATCACCCGCTAGGAGCCCTCGATGCGCTATGCCTTGCTGTTCGGCCTGTCGATGAGCGTGTTCTTGACGATTTCGGGTTGCCAGGTACATCGACCTGCATTGCCAGAGTTGCCAGCCTGGCAGAGTAGCCAAGGGCTGGAAGAGCCAGCGCTCGGTCAGATACAGGCATTGCCCAGTGGGCGTGTCCTGACGCCCGATGAGCTGGTTCAGGCATTGAGCGATGTGCCGCGAATACTGGTCGGGGAAAAACACGACAACCCCGATCACCATGCGCTACAGCGATGGCTGCTGCAGGCTTTGCAGACCGCCAGGCCGCAAGGCAGCGTGGTGCTGGAGATGCTCCAGCCTGCCCAGCAGCCGCTGATCGACAAGGTGCAGCGTCAGGCGCAGCTTCCGAGCGATTTGCCCGCAGCACTGGACTGGCAGCAGGGTTGGGATTGGCAGATGTACGCGCCGATCGTGCGCGAGGCCCTGAAAGGCCCTGGGGTTTTGTTGGCTGGCGACCTGAGCCCCGAGGCAATGCGTGAGGCCTATCGCCGACAGCCCGTGCTGAGCGGCGTGCGTTCGAATGCCCCGCAGGTGAAGGCTGCCTTGCTGGAGCAAGTGCGCGAAGGCCATTGCGGATTGCTGCCGGAAAGCCAGTTGCCGGCCATGCTGGTCATCCAGCAGCAAAGGGACCGACACATGGCCGAGCGTCTGCTCGCGGCACCGCAGCCTGCACTCTTGCTGGCCGGCGCCTACCACGCGCGCAAGGACTTGGGTGTGCCGTTGCATTTGATCGATCTGCAGGCGCAAGGCGATACCCGTGTGCTGTTGCTGGCCGAAGTCGGGCAGAAGGTCGAGGCAGGGATGGCGGACTACGTGTGGTACACCGCGGCACTGCCTGAACAGGATTACTGTGGCCAGTTGCGCGGCGGGTAGTCATCACGCGCCGCTCAGGATATTTGCCTGCAAACCTGCAGGCAAAAAAAGACCCGGCATATTGCCGGGTCAATAACCGTGATTAGCCTGATGAGGAGATAATCTGAGAGTCCGAACCAGGGGCTTTCAGTTTATCCAACCAGTCTCGCGACCAGTTGTGATAATCATAACGATTCTCATTTAGAGGTCAATACCCTTTCTTCGATTATTCTGCTTTTTTTTGCGGCGGGGTCTTGGCGTCCAGTTGCTGGTTCAGTGCCTGCTTGCGTTCGGCGGGCAGATCGTTCCAATGCATATCCAGCAGTGCGCCTTCAATGGCGTACAACAACACTTTCGAGGCACGGAAGCCCCGTGTTTTCACGGCCTGGTAAGCGCCGACCGCGCCCAGGCGGCGCAAATCCGAAGCGCTGTGGATACCGGCGGCATGCAACCATTGCGCAGAGGTCTTGCCTAGATTCTTCAGATGCTGCAACTCATCGTTCATCGAGCCTCCTTGCGATGGCCGAACGGGTCTGTGGATAAATCGCGAGCAGGTCAGAGAGGAGTGTAGCGGGGCTGGGCGAATACGCGGCCTTTTGCCATGTGAGGGCGACGGGATGCTGTGTCCAGAAATGTCAGGCTTAGCCCTTCGGACGATAACGCATGCGCGTACCGAACTTCAGGGACATGAGGATTTCATCGGCGCTCAGGTCGCCCGGGAAGTAGGTCCCGGAGATCTGCGCGTGGGAGATGCTGGCACCTTCCATGCCCGTTTCGCGCAGATCCAGCCCGCGCAGGTCGGCTGCATGGAAGTAGGCGTCGGTGAAATCGATACCGCGTACGTCGAGGTTGCGCAGGTCAAGGCCTCGGAAATCACCACCGCGAAAATCGATGGGGCCGTCGTCAGGCTTCTCGCGGTTGAAGGTGGCGATCTGTTCCTCGCGCACCAGAGTGTACAGGGCGTTGTCCAGTTGCCGGGGCTGGTTCATGACGGCGCCTCCTCAGGGTTGTGGTGATATTGTAATGCCATCACTGAGGTGGCGCCGAAGTTCAGGCGCGAACTGTGGACTGCTTCACGCCTTGCAGGTCAGAGACCAGGCAGGCGCTGGCGGATCTGCTCGATGAGTTGGTCCATGCTGGCACTTTCATGAGTGTCGACCCGCTTGCCGTGCACGGCCTCCTCTTCGTCCAATGGGTCGCGGCTGGCTTGCTGGGCCTTGACCACCTCCAGGGTGGCGTCGGACGGATCGACATTTTCTGTCTGACGCTGCTCCAGCCAGCTGATGATGACCGCTTCGGGCGCCTGGCAGTCGAGGATCAGGAAGGGGACGCCGGTGCTGTTGGCAACTTCAGCTGCCGCCTTGCGCTGCTCGCGCTTGAGGAAGGTGGCATCGAGCACGACCGGGAAGCCGGCGCGCAGGATGGTAGCGGCCAACTCATTCAGGCGCTGGTAGGTGGCGATGCTGGCGTCCTGGTCATAAATGCCTGCCTGCAGTTGGCCGGAGTTCTGCGCCTGCTGCTCGCCGTACAGACGCTTGCGCTCGACATCCGAACGTACGCGGATCGCCCCCAGCGACTCGACCAGGCGCATCGCCACATGGCTCTTGCCGACGGCGGATACGCCATGGGTGATGGCCAGCAGGCGCGAAGGGATGGCGCTGTAGCTCTCTGCCAGGTTGGCGTAGTTGCGATAGGTGCGCAGGGTCGTGGCGCGCTGCACGCCATCGGCATCGGGCGACAGGCTGAACAGGGCGACCTTGGCGCGTACCAGGGCACGGTAGGCCTTGTAGAAATTCAGCAGTTCCAGGCCTTCGTAGTCGCCGGTCAGTTCCAGGTACTGGCTGACGAAGCGCCGGGCCAGGCATTTCAGGCCGCGGTCTTCCAGGTCCATGGCCAGGAAAGCGGTGTCGGCGTACACATCGGTCAGGCGGAACGGCTCGTTGAATTCGATGCAGTCGAAGATCACCACCTTGCCGTCGATCAGGGTGGCGTTACCCAGGTGGATGTCGCCGTGGCACTCGCGGATGAAACCATTGGCCTTGCGCGCCTCGAGCAGGCCATGCAGGCGTTCGAAGCTGCTGCGGGCCCAGGCTTGCAGGGCGTCGAGTTGCTGCAGGTCGGCCTTGTCGGTAAGGAACGGGCGGATCTGCTCGAAGTTCTGCTCGACCGGCGCCATTACCGCTTCCGGCGTGCCCAGCGGGTGATCGACCGGCACTTTCGGCGCTTGCAGGTGGAATTCGGCGATCTGCCGGGCCATCTGGTCAATGTGGCCGGCGTTCAGCTCGCCGTTGGCTTGCAGGGTGCTGAGCATCTGACCCTGGGGGAACTGGCGCATCTTCAGGGCGAACTCGATCGGCTCACCTTCGCCGCCGAGCTGCGGTGCTTCGGCGCTGCCGGTGATCGGCAGCACTTCTAGGTACAGGCCTTCGGTCAGGCGCTGGTTCAGGCGCAATTCTTCGTTACAGAAATGCTGGCGCTGGTCCAGGCCGGTGAAATCGAGGAAGCCGAAGTTCATCGGCTTCTTGATCTTGTAGGCGTATTCGCCAGTGAGTAGAACCCAGGAGATGTGCGTCTCGATGAGCTGGAAGCCTTCTACGGCGTGGGGGTAGAGGGCGGGGTTCTGCAGCGCGCTGATCAGGGCTTGGCTCACGGAGATCCTTCCGGGGTCAGGGAATTCGAAGGCGACATTATGGTCAATGGAGCCGCCCCTGCCTACCGCTGGAGGGCGTCCCCTGCCTTTGCAAAGTGCGTATAATCCGCCGCCATGACTCGTACCCGAAATTCCCGAACCCCCAAGAAACGTCCGCCCAGCCGCTCCCGCGCCTGGCTGGGCTGGGCTCTCAAGCTCAGCCTGGTCGGCCTGGTGGTGATCGCCGGCTTTGCGGTCTACCTCGATGCCGTCGTCCAGGAGAAGTTCTCCGGCAAGCGCTGGACCATCCCGGCCAAGGTGTATGCCCGGCCGCTGGAGCTGTTCGTCGGCCAGAAGCTGAGCAAGGACGACTTCCTCACCGAACTCGATGCCCTGGGTTACCGCCGCGAGGCAACGGCCAATGGCCCCGGCGAGGCCTCGGTCAACGGCGGCAACGTCGATCTCAATACCCGAGGCTTCCAGTTCTACGAGGGCATGGAGCCTGCGCAGTTCGTGCGTGTACGTTTCTCCGGCGACTATGTCGCGGGGCTGGCAGGGGCCAACGGTGGCAAGCTCGACGTGGTGCGCCTGGAACCGTTGATGATCGGTGGTATCTACCCGAAGAATCTCGAAGACCGCATCCTGATCAATATCGACCAGGTGCCGCCATACCTGCTCGAGACCTTGATCGCCACCGAAGACCGCGATTTCTACAGCCACTTCGGTGTTTCGCCCAAGTCGATCGCGCGGGCGGTGTGGGTCAATACGTCGTCCGGGGCCATGCGCCAGGGCGGCAGTACGCTCACGCAGCAGTTGGTGAAGAACTTCTTCCTGACCAACGAACGCAGCCTCAGCCGCAAGTTGACCGAAGCGATGATGGCCGTGCTGCTGGAAATGCACTACGACAAGCGCGAGATTCTCGAGGCCTATCTGAACGAAGTGTTTGTCGGTCAGGACGGCCAGCGCGCGGTGCATGGTTTCGGCCTGGCCAGCCAGTTCTTCTTCAGCCAGCCGCTGTCGGAGCTCAAGCTGCACCAGATTGCCCTGCTGGTAGGTATGGTCAAGGGGCCGTCCTACTACAACCCGCGCCGCTACCCTGAGCGCGCTCTGCAACGGCGTAACCTGGTGCTCGACCTGCTCGCCGAGCAGGGCGTGGCCAGCCAGGAAGTGGTCGATGCGGCGAAGAAGATGCCGCTGGGCGTGACCAAGCGCGGCAGCCTGGCCGATAGTTCTTTCCCGGCTTTCCTCGACCTGGTCAAGCGTCAGCTACGCCAGGACTATCGCGACGAAGACCTGACCGAAGAAGGCTTGCGTATCTTCACCAGTTTCGACCCGATCCTGCAGATGAAGGCCGAAACCGCGATGAGTGAAACCTTCAAGCGCCTGGCCGGCCGAAAGGGCGCCGACGAGGTCGAGTCGGCGATGGTGGTGACCAACCCGGAAACCGGCGAAGTGCAGGCGCTGATCGGCAGCCGTCAGTCGGGCTTCGCCGGCTTCAACCGCGCCATCGACGCGGTCAGGCCGATCGGTTCGCTGGTCAAGCCAGCAGTCTATCTGACTGCGCTGGAGCAGCCGAGCAAGTACACCCTGACCAGCTGGGTGCAGGACGAACCGTTTTCGGTCAAGGGCGCCGATGGCCAGGTATGGCGCCCGCAGAACTACGACCGACGCTCCCACGGCACTATCTACCTGTATCAGGGGCTGGCCAACTCCTACAACCTGTCAACTGCCAAGCTGGGCCTTGAGGTGGGCGTGCCCAACGTCATCAAGACCATCGGCCGGCTGGGTGTCAAGGTCGACTGGCCGGCGTTCCCGTCGATGCTGCTGGGCGCTGGCGGCATGTCGCCGATGCAGGTCGCGACCATGTACCAGACCATCGCCAACGGCGGCTTCAATACACCGATGCGCGGGATTCGCAGCGTGCTGACCGCCGAAGGCGAGCCGCTCAAGCGCTACCCGTTCCAGATCCAGCAGACCTTCGATCCGGGTGCGATCTACCTGGTGCAGAACGCCATGCAGCGGGTGATGCGCGAGGGTACCGGCCGCTCGGTGTACAACGTGCTGCCGAACAATCTGACGCTGGCGGGCAAGACCGGTACCAGCAACGACTCGCGCGACAGCTGGTTCTCGGGCTTCAGCCAGGACCTGCTGGCAGTGGTCTGGCTTGGCCGCGACGACAATGGCAAGACCCCGTTCACCGGCGCCACCGGCGCGTTGCAGGTCTGGACCAGCTTCATGCGCAAGGCCGACCCGCTGCCGCTGGACATGCCGCAGCCGGATAACGTGGTGAAGGCCTGGATCGATCCGCACAGCGCCCAGGGCTCCGACGGTAGCTGTCCGGGAGCGGTGCAGATGCCGTATATTCGTGGGAGCGAACCACCTGCCGGTACGACTTGCGGTGGCGAACAGAATCCTGCCGAGTCGGTCATGGACTGGGTCAAGGGCTGGATGAATTGAGCGGCCTGTATTGAAGAGGGTGTGAAGTGAACAAGTGGTGGTTTCCTGCCTTGACGGCGCTGGCCGTGCTGCACGGCTGCGCCAGCGTCCCGCGTGGCGCCATTCCGGTGGTCGATTCGAGTACACGGGTCTCGAACAGCGAGCGTGTCTCGGCCAACCGTGGCGCGCCGGTCTCCCCCGGCAGCAATGGTACGTCCCAGGCCCAGTCCCTACCTGAGGATTCCGGGGTCACGGTGATGATCCCGCAGGGCGCGGGCGCATCGCCGATCCAGACCTTCCCGGCCCAGACCGGCTCTGCACCGCTGAGCACCGGCCCGATCACCCCGGGACCGGTCAGTGGCGGGCCGATCACCACCAACCCTAATCCGGCAGGTGACGAACCTTTCGACATCGCGTCGATGAACAGCGCCCCGGCCGCTGCCACTCGTGCGCCTACCGGTATTCCGCGCAGCAATGGGGGCGGGTTGTCCGCCGATGAGCAGCTGGACGGTCCAGTACTGGCATTGCTGACAACCGCCCAACAGCAGCAGGGCAGCGGAGACCTCAACGGTGCTTCGTCCAGCCTGGAGCGTGCCCAGCGCATCGCACCGCGTGAGCCGCAGGTGCTGTTCCGCCTGGCTCAGGTGCGTCTATCGCAAGGTGACGCCGCACAATCCGAGCAACTCGCTCGCCGGGCACTGACGTATGCCAACGGTCGTCCTGATCTGCAGGCCGAGCTGTGGAACATCATCGCCCAGGCTCGCGAGAAGCAGGGTGACAGTGCCGGCGCCGCCTTGGCACGGCAGAAGGCGCGGACCGCTTCGTGATGGAACAGCGCATTCTCGATATAGCCGACCACCTGCTGCTGATCGAGCGCGAGCTTCAGGTCCGTGGCTGGTGGGACGAGGTGTCTCCTAGCGAAAGCGCCCTGGCCAGCACCGTACCGTTCGCAGTCGATACGCTGGCGTTCGAGCAGTGGCTGCAGTGGATTTTCCTGCCGCGGATGAAGCTTATTCTTGAGCATGGTCATCCTCTGCCCAGTGCATCTGGGATCCTGATCATGGCCGAGACGGTCTTCGCCGACCGTCCGGAAGAAAGCCGCGAACTTCGCCGCCTGCTGGCAGCATTCGATCGATTGATCGCCGCTTGAGCCTGATTTCTTCTCTTTTTCCTTCAAGGGCCGCAGATTGTGGCCCTTTTTTATGGAAATCTTTACTTTCCTGCTGCTGGTGTCCTTTTTCGTGGTGGTGGGAATTCATCTCGGGGAAAAATTGGCAATAATTTTTCTTGACTTGAGGGCGACGAATCAGAAGAATCCAGTTTCCGCTGTAGGGGGACTGCCAGAAGCAGACCCGCTAGGCAGATCATGAGGCGCACACCCGCGCCGACTCGCTACACCCCGCAACGCGTTACCTCGCGCTGGGTGGGAAAACCCCGCAACACTCTGGGGCGATCCCAATACTTGCTCAGTCAGTGCTGACGTTCGCTCATGCTCTGCTTGGCAGTAAACCTATTAAGACCCGCCCGGATGGGGCGGTATTCTGGCGTTTTAGAGGTGAACAACGTGGAGCTTTTATCTGGCGCTGAGATGGTCGTCCGCTTCTTGCGTGACGAAGGCGTTAAGCACATCTACGGGTACCCTGGTGGTGCTCTCCTTCATGTTTACGATGCCCTGTTCAAGGAACCGGAAGTCCAGCACATCCTGGTGCGTCATGAGCAGGCTGCCACTCACATGGCAGACGGTTACGCCCGTGCCACCGGCAAGGCTGGCGTGGTCCTGGTGACCTCCGGTCCCGGTGCGACCAACGCTATTACCGGTATCGCCACCGCCTACATGGATTCCATCCCGATGGTCATCCTGTCTGGCCAGGTGCCCAGCACCATGGTCGGCACCGATGCCTTCCAGGAAACCGACATGATCGGGATCTCCCGGCCGATCGTGAAGCACAGCTTCATGATCAAGAACCCCACCGAGATTCCGGAAGTTCTGAAAAAAGCGTTCTACCTGGCGCAATCCGGTCGCCCAGGTCCGGTCGTGGTCGACATTCCAAAAGACATGACCAACCCGGCCGAGAAGTTCGAATACGTCTACCCGAAAAAGGTCAAGCTGCGCTCCTACAGCCCTGCGGTCCGTGGCCACTCCGGCCAAATCCGCAAGGCCGCCGAGATGCTCCTGGCCGCCAAGCGTCCGATCGTCTATTCCGGCGGTGGCGTGATTCTCGGTGGCGGCTCCGAAGCCCTGACCGAAATCGCCAAGTCCCTGAACCTGCCGGTTACCAACACCCTGATGGGGCTGGGTGGCTTCCCGGGTACCGATCGCCAGTTCCTCGGCATGCTGGGCATGCACGGCAGCTACACCGCCAACCTGGCGATGCACAATGCCGACGTGATCCTCGCCGTGGGTGCGCGCTTCGATGACCGTGTGGTCAACGGCCCGGCCAAGTTCTGCCCGAACGCCAAGATCATCCACATCGACATCGACCCTGCGTCGATCTCGAAGATGATCAAGGCCGACGTGCCGATCGTGGGGCCGGTCGAGAGCGTGCTCAGCGAGATGCTGGCCATCCTCAAGGAAATCGGCGAGAAGCCTGAAAAGGCGGCCCTCGATGCCTGGTGGAAGCAGATTGATGAGTGGCGCGGTGACCGCGGCCTGTTCCCTTACGACAAGGGCGACGGCAGTGTCATCAAGCCTCAGCAGGTCATCGAGACGCTGTGCGAAGTGACCCATGGCGATGCCTTCATCACCTCCGACGTAGGTCAGCACCAGATGTTCGCGGCGCAGTACTACCGCTTCAACAAACCCAACCGCTGGATCAACTCCGGTGGCCTGGGCACCATGGGCTTCGGTTTCCCGGCAGCCATGGGCGTCAAGCTCAACTTCCCGGACCAGGACGTGGCCTGTGTCACTGGCGAAGGCAGCATCCAGATGAACATCCAGGAGCTGTCCACCTGCATGCAGTACGGCCTGCCGGTGAAGATCGTCAACCTGAACAACGGGGTGCTGGGCATGGTTCGCCAATGGCAGGACATGTCCTACAACGGTCGTCACTCGCATTCCTACGTCGAGTCGCTGCCTGACTTCATCAAGCTGGCCGAGGCCTATGGCCATGTGGGTATCCGCATCACCAGCCTCAAAGACCTCAAGCCGAAACTGGAAGAGGCCTTTGCGATGAAGGACCGCCTGGTGTTCATCGACATCGCGGTCGACCGGACCGAGCACGTCTACCCGATGCAGATCAAGGACGGCTCGATGCGTGACATGTGGCTGAGCAAGACGGAGCGTACCTGATATGCGGCACATCATTTCCCTGCTGCTGGAAAACGAACCTGGTGCCTTGTCGCGCGTGGTCGGTCTGTTCTCCCAGCGCAACTACAACATCGAAAGCCTGACGGTTGCACCGACCGAGGACCCGACCCTGTCGCGTCTCACCCTCACCACCGTGGGTCATGACGAAGTGATCGAGCAGATCACCAAGAACCTGAACAAGCTGGTAGAGGTGGTCAAGCTGGTCGACCTGTCGGAGAGCGCTCATATCGAGCGCGAACTGATGCTGGTAAAGGTCAAGGCTACTGGCGCCCAGCGCGCCGAAATCAAGCGCACCACGGATATTTTCCGTGGGCAGATCGTCGATGTCACCGCCAGTGTGTATACCGTGCAACTGAGCGGCACCAGCGATAAGCTGGACAGCTTCATCCAGGCGATCGGCACCGCTTCGATTCTCGAAACCGTGCGCAGCGGCGTCACCGGCATTGCCCGTGGCGACAAAGTACTCAGCATCTAACTTCACCAATTAGCGATGGTCCTGCGGGGCCGAGATATAACCAGGGGTATTTCCATGAAAGTGTTCTACGACAAAGACTGCGACCTCTCCATCATCCAGGGCAAGAAAGTCGCCATCATCGGTTACGGCTCCCAGGGTCACGCCCAGGCGTGCAACCTGAACGACTCCGGTGTAGACGTTACCGTCGGTCTGCGTAAAGGTTCGGCTACCGTTGCCAAGGCAGAAGCCCACGGCCTGAAAGTCGCTGACGTCGCCACCGCCGTCGCTGCTGCCGACCTGGTCATGATCCTGACCCCGGACGAATTCCAGGGCACCCTGTACAAGAACGAGATCGAACCGAACATCAAGAAAGGCGCAACCCTGGCCTTCTCCCACGGCTTCTCGATCCACTACAACCAAGTCGTTCCACGTGGCGACCTCGACGTGATCATGATCGCGCCGAAGGCTCCGGGCCACACCGTGCGCTCCGAGTTCGTCAAGGGCGGCGGTATTCCTGACCTGATCGCGGTCTACCAGGACGCTTCGGGCAACGCCAAGAACGTCGCACTGTCGTACGCCGCTGGCGTCGGTGGTGGCCGTACCGGCATCATCGAAACCACCTTCAAGGACGAGACCGAAACCGACCTGTTCGGTGAGCAGGCCGTTCTGTGCGGCGGTACCGTCGAGCTGGTCAAGGCCGGTTTCGAAACTCTGGTCGAAGCAGGCTATGCGCCTGAAATGGCCTACTTCGAGTGCCTGCACGAGCTGAAGCTGATCGTTGACCTCATGTACGAAGGCGGTATCGCCAACATGAACTACTCGATCTCCAACAACGCCGAGTACGGTGAGTACGTCACCGGCCCTGAGGTCATCAACGAAGAATCCCGCAAGGCCATGCGCAACGCTCTGAAGCGCATCCAGGACGGCGAATACGCGAAGATGTTCATCAGCGAAGGTGCGACCAACTACCCTTCGATGACCGCCAAGCGTCGTAACAACGCCGCCCACGGCATCGAGATCATCGGCGAGCAACTGCGCTCGATGATGCCTTGGATCTCGGCCAACAAGATCGTCGACAAGACCAAGAACTGAGTCTTGCCTCGATAGATTAAAAACGCGGCTTCGGCCGCGTTTTTTCGTTTAGGCAGCCAGCTTCTGGTATAAAGCGACCAGAGGCCTGCCGTTAGAACCTGTTTCGCCGGCCTCTGTCGAACTTATTCCACCCAGTTGCAAGGTGCATTTCATGAGCGAACGTCCCGAAGAGCCGAACAAGCCCTCCGACGCCGAAAGCCTGCTACCTGTCGATGAGCATGTTGAGGAAGGTCACGACGCCGAAGGGCGCAAGGTCCGGCATCGCGGCATCTACTTGTTGCCCAACCTCTTCACCACCGCCAACCTGTTCGCCGGTTTCTACTCGATCATCAACTCCATCAGTGCGCAGAGCGCCCTGAGCGCAGGCGACCCGCGCGAGGCGAGCAAGTACTTCGCCTTCGCCGCTATCGCCATCTTCGTCGCCATGGTTCTGGACAGCCTCGATGGCCGTGTGGCGCGGATGACCAACACGCAGAGCGCCTTCGGTGCCGAGTACGACTCGTTGTCGGACATGGTTGCCTTCGGTGTGGCGCCGGCACTGCTGGCCTTTGGTTGGGCATTGGGTGACATGGGCAAGGTCGGCTGGATGGTCGCCTTCATCTATGTGGCCGGTGCAGCGTTGCGTCTGGCGCGTTTCAACACCCAGGTCGGCACCGCCGACAAACGCTACTTCATCGGTCTGGCCAGCCCGGCTGCCGCAGGTGTGGTGGCGGGTACCGTCTGGGCCTTCAGCGACTACGGTATCCAGGGCTCGAAACTGTCGTTCCTGGTGGCGCTGCTGGTGGCGGCAGCAGGCATGCTGATGGTCAGCAATATCAAGTACAACAGCTTCAAGGAGCTGGATCTCAAGGGGCGCGTACCTTTTGTTGCGATCCTGGCCGTGGTGCTGGTGTTCGCCGTGGTGTTCAGCGATCCACCACGGATTCTGCTGCTGATCTTCCTCGGCTATGCGGTTTCAGGCCCAGTGCAGTACTTGCTGCGCGGTCGTCGTCGCAAAGTCTGAAAAAAGATTTAATGCTGGAATAACTCTCCGGCTCCATAGTCTTACTGGTACATCCGCCACCAGTGCTGTGGAGCCGCCATGCTCATCAAGCTTCCCAAGTCGTCCGATTGCAACGAATCGGACGTTACCCCTGAAAGTGTCTATTTCTCTCGCCGCTCTGTATTGGGTGCCTCTCTAGCCGGGTTTGCGTTGGGCGCTTTGCCCGTGCTCGGCCAGGCCGCCGAGGCTTCACGCTATGCTGACGTGGAAGCGGGTTCGACACCTGGCTGGTTCAAGGACAAGCTCGGTGCGACGCGCTGGCAGGCCGTGACGGTCAAGGATGAGGCAATCACGCCGTTCAAGGACGCTACCCACTACAACAACTTCTACGAGTTCGGGCCCGACAAGGGCGACCCGGCGGCCAATGCCGGTAGCCTCAAGACCGAACCCTGGAGCGTGGTGGTCGATGGCGAGGTGGGCAAGCCTGGGCGCTACGCGCTGGAAGATTTCGTCAAGCCCCTGCAGCTTGAAGAGCGCATCTATAGGCTGCGTTGCGTCGAGGCCTGGTCGATGGTCATCCCCTGGTTGGGCTTTCCGCTGTCCGAGGTGCTCAAGCAGGTCGAGCCAACTTCCAAGGCTCGCTATGTGCGTTTCGAAACGCTGCAGGACCCCAAGAGCATGCCGGGCCAACGTTCGGGCTTTGCCCTGATCGACTGGCCTTACGTGGAAGGGTTGCGCCTGGATGAGGCGATGAACCCGCTCGCGATCCTGGCGGTTGGCATGTATGGGCGCGAACTGCCCAACCAGAATGGAGCACCACTGCGTCTGGTGGTGCCATGGAAGTACGGGTTCAAGAGCATCAAGTCGATCGTGCGCATCAGTCTGGTGGCCGAGCAACCGAAGACCACTTGGCAGGGGCTGGCGCCGAACGAGTATGGCTTCTATGCCAACGTCAATCCTCAGGTCGATCACCCGCGTTGGAGCCAGGCGCGTGAGCGGCGGCTGCCCAGTGGCCTGTTCAGCCCCAATGTGCGAACCACTCAGATGTTCAATGGCTATGAGGAGGAGGTTGCCTCTCTTTATAGCGGTCTCGATCTTCGGAAGAACTACTGATGCGTTATCCCTGGTTTCGCTTGGCGATTTTCATCGTTGGCTGCCTGTTTCCGGCCTGGTGGTTGTATGAGGCGGCTACGAACCTGCTTGGGCCGGATCCGGGGAAAATTCTGGTAGACAGGTTGGGGCTCGGTGCGCTGGTGTTCCTGCTGGTGACCTTGGGCATGAGCCCTCTGCAGCGTCTGACGGGGTGGGGTGGTTGGATCGTCGCGCGGCGACAGCTCGGATTGTGGTGTTTTGCCTATATCGTCCTGCACATGACGGCCTATATGGTCTTCATCCTTGGGCTCGACTGGGGGCAGCTTGGCGTCGAGTTGCGCAAGCGACCTTATATCATCGTCGGGGTTATCGCCTTCCTGGGGCTGCTGGCCTTGGCGGTGACCTCCAACCGTTATAGCCAGAGACGGCTCGGTGCGCGCTGGAAGAAGCTGCACAAACTGGTCTATGTGATTCTCGGCCTGGGCTTGCTGCATTTCCTGTGGATTGTGCGTTCGGACCTGCAGGAGTGGGCTATCTATGCCGGGGTAGGGGCGCTGCTGATGGTGATGCGGGTCCCACCGGTATGGCGGCGGGTGCCCCGTCTGATAGGCCGGCGCGCTTAAGCTTTTCATTCTTATCGCTTTTTTGAAATAAAAGGTTGACGCCCTCTCATATCCCCTTATAATGCGCCCCACTTCCGCAGCAAACGGAACGCAAAACTTCTTGCTAATCAACGAGTTAAGCGAGTTCGGTGAG
>NZ_JBLUPZ010000017.1:0-106262 GCF_048068255.1 Pseudomonas sp. NY15374 | reverse complement strand
GATGGTAGTGTGGGGTTTCCCCATGTGAGAGTAGGTCATCGTCAAGATTCATTTCGCAAAACCCCTATCTGCGCGAGCAGGTAGGGGTTTTGTCTTTCTGGCGTTCGCCAGATCTCATCGCTCCCCCGCGCCGACACCACGCACGCCACGGGACAAGCCTGCCTCTACAGGGTATGGTTCCGTCAGCGCACCCCGTCTTCCAGAGAGCACCCAATGGCCAACAGCACGTCACTGCACCCAGGTTTCATGATCGTCCAGGGCAACCGCCTGGACGATTTGCGCAACCTGGTCGTGAGCGTGATGCGCAACTATCCCCTGGCGCCTCTGGAGAATGAAATCGCCCTGGTGCAGAGCAACGGTATTGCCCAATGGCTCAAGCTCGCACTGGCCGAAGATCCGCAGGACGATGATCAAGGCGGCTGCGGTATCGCGGCGGCCATCGACGTCCAGTTGCCCGGCACTTTCATGTGGCAGCTCTATCGTCTCGTGCTGGGCCGCGACGAGATTCCCGAGGTGTCGCTGCTCGACAAGGCACCGCTGACCTGGCGCCTGGTGCGCTTGCTGCCAGCACTGATCGAGCGACCGCACTTCGAGCCACTCAAGCGTTTTCTCACCGACGACAACGACCTGCGCAAGCGCTACCAGCTCGCCGAACGTCTGGCTGACTTGTTCGACCAATACCAGGTCTACCGCGCCGACTGGCTCAAGGACTGGGCCGCTGGAGAGCACGTGCTCAACACCGCCCGCGGCGAGCGCAAGCCCCTGGCGGATGGCAACCGCTGGCAGGCCGAGTTGTGGCGTGCATTGCTCGACGATGTCGGTGCAGAGGGGATGGCGCAGAGCCGTGCCGGCGTCCATCAGCGTTTCATCGCGCGCATGGATACTCTTGAGCAAGCTCCCGCGGGCCTGCCGTCGCGGGTAATCGTCTTTGGTATCTCGTCGCTGCCGGCCCAGGCCCTTGAAGCCCTGGCCGGGCTGGCCCGCTTCAGCCAGGTATTGCTGTGCGTGCACAACCCTTGCCGCCATCATTGGGGGGATATCGTCGCGGACAAAGACCTGCTCCGGCACCAGTACAAGCGCCAACAGCGCAAGCACGGCATGCCCCTGCAACTGGACGACGAATCGATGCACCAGCACGCTCATCCGCTGCTGGCGGCCTGGGGCAAGCAGGGCCGTGACTACATCAACCTGCTCGATAGCTACGATGATCCCAACAGTTACCGTGGTGTCTTCAGCGACGGGCGTATCGACCTGTTCAGCGACGCCCAGCCCACCACGTTGCTCAACCAGTTGCAGGACGACATCCTCGAACTGCGTCCCCTGGCTGAAACCCGCGACACCTGGCCTGCCATCGATCCCAGCCGCGACCGTTCGGTACGTTTCCACATCGCCCATAGTCCGCAGCGCGAAGTGGAGATCCTCCACGACCAGTTGCTTGCGCGCTTCAGCAGCGATCCGACCCTGCGTCCGCGCGACGTCATCGTCATGCTTCCGGCCATCGATGACTACGCCCCGCATATCCGCGCTGTCTTCGGCCAACTCGACCGCCATGATCCGCGCTACATCCCCTTCACCCTCACCGACCAGGGCCAGCGCGGCCGCGATCCATTGCTGATCGCCCTGGAGCATCTGCTCAAGCTCCCCGACAGCCGTTTCGCCGTGAGCGAGATCCTCGACCTGCTCGACGTCCCCGCCGTGCGCGCCCGCTTCGGGATCAAGGAGAGTGACCTGCCGACCCTGCACCGCTGGATCGAGGGGGCCGGCATCCGTTGGGGCCTGAGCGGTGAACAACGTGCCCGCCTCGGGTTGCCCGAAGGCCTGGAGCAGAACAGTTGGCGGTTCGGCCTGCGCCGGATGCTGCTGGGTTACGCCGTAGGTGTCGGCGAGGCCTGTGACGGCATTGAGCCCTATGACGAGATCGGTGGCCTCGACGCGGCCCTTATCGGCCCGCTGGTGGCCCTGCTCGATGCCCTGGACGTGGCGTTCCAGACACTCGCCGAGCCGGCCAGCCCCGTGGCGTGGGGGGCGCGCCTGCATGCGCTGTTGCAGGTGTTCTTCCTCGCCGAGGAGGAGCACGACGAGCTGCTGCTGGTGCAATTGCAGGACCTGCGTGATACCTGGCTGGAAACCTGCGAGACCGTCGGCCTGTACGATCCACTGCCGCTCACGGTCGTGCGCGAGGCCTGGCTGTCGGGGTTGGACCAGGGCAAGCTGTCCCAGCGTTTCCTGGCCGGCTCGGTGAACTTCTGCACCTTGATGCCCATGCGCGCCATCCCATTCCGCGTAGTCTGCCTGCTGGGCATGAACGACGGCGACTATCCTCGCGCCCAGCCGCCGTTGGACTTCGATCTGATGGCCAGCGATTACCGTCCTGGCGATCGTTCGCGCCGCGAAGATGACCGCTACCTGCTGCTCGAGGCGCTGCTGTCTGCCCGCGACCAACTCTATGTGAGTTGGGTCGGACGCAGTATTCGCGACAACAGCGAACGCCCCGCCTCGGTGCTGGTCGGCCAGTTGCGCGACCATCTTGCCGCCGGTTGGCAGCTGGCCGGTGCCCAGCAAGGCCAGCGTGATGACCCCGGCCAGCAGTTGTTGCATGCCCTGACCCAGGAGCATCCCCTGCAACCCTTCAGCCAGCGCTACTTCCAGAAGGGCAGCGCACTGTTCAGCTACGCCCACGAGTGGCAGGTCTTGCATCAGCCCGTCGAGCCGGCCTCGGAGGTCGATCAGGCGCTGCCGCCCTACGACAGCGATGAGCCACTGAACCTGACGCAACTGCAGGATTTTCTTCGCCATCCGGTCAGGCATTTCTTCAGCCAGCGCCTGAAGGTGTTCTTCGAAGCGCTGGAGGCGCCAACGCCGGACGAGGAGCCTTTCGTGCTCGATGCCCTGCAACGCTACAGCCTCAGCGAGCGGCTGCTGGGCGCTGCATTGGCCGCACCCGACGACGCCGAACAGGCGCTGCGTACCCAGGCCCGACGCCTGCAGGCATGCGGGCTGCTGCCATTGGCGGGCTTCGGCGAGTCGCTGCAGGCGGAATTGATCCAGCCCTTGCCAGACCTGCTGCAGCGCCATCGCCAGCTGTTGCAGCGCTGGCATACCGTGGTAGATGGCGCTCTGCCGCTGCACTTCGAGCGCGGCCCGCAGCGCCTGGAAGGTTGGCTTGGGCGCGTCTATCAGGATGATGAACAGAGCCTTCTGAGCATCACCACCGTGCCCAGCAGCCTGGGTGCCGGGCGCAACAGTCTCAAATGGCATCGGCTGATTCCTGCGTGGGTCATGCACCTGGCGGCCTGCGCTGCCGGTTATCCATTGCACACGGCCCTGGTCGCCAGTGACCGCACCTTGCTGCTCGCACCGATGGCCGCGGCACAGGCGGGGGATCTGCTTGCCGATCTTCTGGTGGCGCGTCAGGCTGCAATGAATGCGCCCCTGCCGGTGGCGCCCAAGACTGCTTTCGCCTGGCTGGCCCAGCCAGACCCGGACAAAGCCCAGGCTGCCGCCGAGCGCGCCTATGAAGGCGACGGCCAGAACAGCTTCGGCGAGCGCAGCGAGAGCCTTGCACTGATGCGTCAGTTCCGCGACTTTGCTGCGCTCACGGCTGACGAGACCTTCGAAGGCTGGTGCGAATCCCTCTACCGACCCCTGTTTGCCGCCGCCTGGCAGACCCAAGGCAATCCGGAGACCGTCGCATGACCCAGGCCCGTCCCCTGGCCCTGAGCTTTCCCCTGCACGGCAGCCAGCTGATCGAAGCCAGTGCCGGCACCGGCAAGACCTTCACCATCTCGGCACTCTACCTGCGTCTGATCCTCGGCCATGGCGGCGAGCAAGGCTTCGCCCGCGAGCTGCTGCCGCCGCAGATTCTCGTCGTGACCTTCACCGACGCTGCGACCAAGGAGCTGCGCGAGCGGATTCGCGCGCGCCTGGCCGAGGCTGCACGTTTCTTCAGGGGCGAGCTGGACGACGCCGACCCCTTGCTGCACCTGCTGCGCGACGATTATCCACAGGAGCACTGGGGCCGTTGCGCCAGTCGCCTGGAGGTCGCAGTGCAGTGGATGGACGAAGCGGCGGTCTCGACCATTCACGGCTGGTGCCAGCGCATGCTGCGCGAGCATGCCTTCGACAGCGGCAGCCTGTTCACCCAGAGCCTGGAGACCGATCACAGCGAGCTGCTCGGCCAGGTCATGCGCGATTACTGGCGGCGCTTCTGCTACGGCATGCAGGGCGAAGCGCTGGCCTGGGTGCGCAGCCATTGGGTGAGCCCGGACGCGTTGCTGCCGCGCATCCGTCCACTGTTCGGCCGTGTCAGCAGGGAAGACGACGGTGCCGATCCACAGGCGCTGATCGAATCCGCCCTGCAGCGACGTCAGGCGCAACTGGGCGCGCTCAAGGCTCCCTGGGTCCAGTGGGCCGACGAGCTGCACGAAATCTGCCGCGCAGCGGTGGCCGCCAAGCAGGTCGATGGCCGCAAGTTGCAGGCGCGTTTCTTCGACCCCTGGTTCGACAAACTGCGCGCCTGGGCGGGTGACGAGCAGGCCATGGAGCTCGACCTGGGTACCGGCTTCACCCGCCTGACGCCTGCAGGCATGGCCGAGGCCTGGAAATCGGGCGAGCCACCGGAGCATCCGGCATTACACGCCATGGAGACACTGCGCGAAACGTTGCAGGGGCTGCCTGGCCCCGATTCGGCGGTGCTAGAACATGCTGCCGCGTGGGTGGCGGCGCGTTTCGAAGTGGAGAAGCGCCGGCGCGCCGAAATGGGCTTCGACGATATGCTGTTGCGCCTCGAGCAAGCGCTGCGTAGCGAGGCCGGCGAGCGCCTTGCCGCGCTGATCCGCGAGCAGTTCCCCGTGGCCTTGATCGACGAGTTCCAGGACACCGATCCGGTGCAGTACGGCATCTTCGAGCGCATCTACCGGATCGCCGAAAACCGCCCGGAAACCGGCCTGTTCATGATCGGCGACCCCAAGCAGGCGATCTACGCCTTCCGCGGCGCCGATATCTTCACCTACCTCGGTGCCCGCCGTGCCACGGCTGGGCGCCTGCACAGCCTGGACACCAACTACCGCTCCAGCCAGGCCATGGTCGAGGCGGTCAACCGCGTGTTCCTGCTGGCCGAGCAACGCCCCGAAGGCAAGGGGGCGTTCCTGTTCCGCGAGGCCAACGACAACCCGCTGCCGTTCATCGAAGTTCATGCCAAGGGCCGCAGCGAGCGCCTGCTGATCGACGGCCAGCCCTGCGCCGCCCTGCATTGCTGGCAGTTGCACAGTGACGAGCCGGTTGCCAACACACTGTATCGTCAGCAACTGGCCGCCAGCTGCGCCAGCCATATCGTTGCCCTGCTCAACGGCGGCCAACGAGGTGTGACGGGGTTTGCCAATGCGCAGGGCGAAGTGCGCGGCTGCCTGCCTTCGGACATCGCCATCCTGGTGCGCGATGGCCGCGAGGCGCAGTTGGTCCGTGCCGAGCTGGCTGCCCGTGGGGTACGCAGTGTCTATCTGTCGGACAAGGATTCGGTCTTTGCCGCCCAGGAAGCCCACGACCTGCTGGCCTGGCTCAAGGCCTGCGCCGAGCCCGACGCCGAGCGCCTGCTCAAGGCCGCCCTGGCCAGCCTGACGCTGGACCTGCCGTTGCTCGAACTGGAGCGGCTTAACCAGGACGAGCGGGTCTGGGAAGACTGGGTGATGCGTTTTCGTCTGTACCGCGACACCTGGCAGCGCCAGGGCGTGCTGCCCATGCTGCGCCGCCTGCTGCATGACTTCCAGCTGCCACGCACGTTGATCGCTCGCACCGACGGTGAACGTGTGCTGACCAACCTGCTGCACTTGGCCGAACTGCTGCAACAGGCGGCCGGAGAGCTGGATGGCGAGCAGGCCCTGATCCGTCACCTGGCCGAGCACCTGGCCAATGCCGGGCAGGCCGGTGAAGAGCAGATCCTGCGCCTGGAGAGCGACGAGCAACTGGTCAAGGTCGTGACCATCCACAAATCCAAGGGCCTGGAGTACCCGCTGGTCTACCTGCCGTTCATCTGCACCAGCAAACCGGTGGATGGCCAGCGCCTGCCATTGGCCTGGCACGACGAGGATGGCCAGGTGCTGCTGACGCTCACCCCCACCGACGAGCAGATCGCCCTGGCCGACGATGAGCGTCTGGCCGAAGACCTGCGCCTGCTCTACGTGGCCCTGACCCGCGCCCAACATGCCTGCTGGCTGGGTGTTGCCGACCTCAAGCGCGGCAGCCAGAAAACCTCGCAATTGCACCGCTCGGGTCTGGGTTACCTGCTGGGCGGAGGCGTCCCATTGGCGGCTTCCGTGCAGTTGGCCGACTGGCTGCAGGCGCTGTGTGCCGAGGGTGCGCCCATTGTCTGTACACCGCTGCCCGAAGCTGACGAACAGTGTTATCGCGCGCCGCAGGACGGCGCTGAACACCTGCCTGCACGCAAGCCGCGCCGCGCCGCGGCAGAGCAGTGGTGGATCGCCTCCTACAGCGCCTTGCGCGTCGGCGACCAGAGTCTCGGCGCCGACAGCTCCCAGGCCCAGCAATTGCTCGACGATGAAAACGTCGACGCACAGCGGCTGCGTGAAGTCCCGGCGGAAAACGGCGATATCCACCGCTTCCCTCGCGGGCCGAACCCCGGCACCTTCCTTCACGGCCTGCTCGAGTGGGCCGGGCGTGAAGGGTTTGCCGACGTGGTCAGCCAGCCTGCGTTGATCGAACGCACTGTCGGCCAACGCTGCAACCGCCGTGACTGGACCGGATGGATCCCGACCCTGGTGCCCTGGCTGCAGCAGCTGCTGACCCAGGCCATGCCGCTGTCGTCGGATGGCCCGGTCCTGACCCTGGCGCAGCTTCAGCAGTACCAGATCGAGATGGAGTTCTGGTTCGCCAGCCATCAGGTCGACGTGCTGCGCCTCGACCAGCTCGTCGTCCGCCACACCCACGGTGGCGCCGCGCGACCGGCAGCGCTGGCGACCCAGCTCAATGGCATGTTCAAGGGCTTCATCGACCTGGCGTTCGAGCTGGACGGGCGCTACTACGTGGCCGACTACAAGTCCAACTGGCTCGGCCCCGATGGCAGCGCCTACAGTGCCCTGGCCATGGAACAGGCGATCCTCGACCACCGCTACGACTTGCAGTACGTGCTCTACCTGCTGGCCCTGCATCGCCAGTTGCGCGCACGGCTGCCCGACTACGACTACGACCGCCATGTGGGCGGTGCCCTGTTCATCTTCCTGCGCGGTATCGGCAGCGCCGGTCATGGCCTGTATTTCGCCCGGCCGCCCCGTGAGCTGATCGAGCAGCTCGATGCGTTGTTTCGGGGCGCCTGTGCGCCCGAGCAGCAGGACCTGTTTGCCGGAGCCGCACCATGAGCCGCACCCTCGATGACCTGTTGCCGACACCGTTGCAGGCCGAGCACCTGGCGGCCCTTGCGCCGTTGAAACACAGCCAGGACCTGCTGGCCCTGCTCGACCGTTGGGTCGAGCGCGGTTGGTTGCGTGCGCTGGACCGGGCATTCGTCAGCTTCCTCGAGGAGCGTGAGGCGGGCAGCGATCCCTTGCTGTTGCTGGCTGCGGCGCTGGCCAGTCACCAGTTGGGGCATGGGCATGTCTGCCTCGACCTCGAGCAGACCCTGGCCGAGCCCGATTTCGCCTTGTCGCTGCCGCCAGAGGGCGATGCACTGGCGGGGCCGTTGCTGTTGCCGTCGCAGTTGCTCGCCACGCTTGAACCGAGCACCTGGCGCCAGCGCATCGCGGCCAGTCGGCTGGTGGCGTTGGGCGATGCCGAGGGCCAGGACGCGCGGCCCCTGGTACTCAGCGGCCAGCGTCTGTACCTGCGCCGTTACTGGAGCTATGAACGGCGTATCGACCGGTCGCTGCAGCAACGCATCGTGGCAGATGAGTCGATTCCCGCCGACCTGCCCGCGCGCCTGGAGCAGTTGTTCGAGGACGGCGCCCCGGCCGGTCAGGTGGACTGGCAGAAGCTCGCCTGTGCCCTGGCGACGCGTGCCGCGTTCAGCATCATCACCGGTGGCCCGGGCACCGGCAAGACCACCACGGTCGTACGCTTGCTGGCCTTGCTCCAGGGACCGGCGGTGGAGCAGGGCAGGCCCTTGCGCATCCGCCTGGCCGCACCCACCGGCAAGGCTGCTGCGCGCCTGACCGAATCCATCGGCCAACAGGTCGAGCGTTTGCGGGTCAGCGCCGAGGTGCGGGCGCAGATTCCTACCGAAGTGAGCACGGTACACCGCCTGCTGGGCAGTCGCCCCGGTTCGCGGCATTTTCGGCATCACGCCGGTAACCCACTGCCGCTGGACGTGCTGGTGGTCGATGAAGCGTCGATGATCGATCTGGAAATGATGGCCAACCTGCTTGATGCCTTGCCAGCGCAGGCTCGCCTGGTGCTGCTGGGCGACAAGGACCAGTTGGCCTCGGTGGAGGCCGGCGCGGTGCTCGGCGACCTGTGTCGGTATGCCGAAGAAGGGCGTTACACGCCCGCCACCCAGGCCTGGCTCGAGCAGGTCGGCGGCCAATCGCTGCAGGGCAGCGGTCTGCAGCCAGGTGATGCGCACCAGCATGCGCTGGCCCAGCAGGTGGTGATGTTGCGTTACTCCCGGCGTTTCGGCGAAGGCAGTGGCATTGGCCAGTTGGCGCGCCTGGTCAACCTGCAGCAGGCCCGTCAGGCGCGGGATCTGCTTAGCATGCCGCCTGAGGATGTGTTCGGCCTGTCCCTGCGCGGCGAGCATGACCGCGCCTTCGATCGTCTGCTGCTGGACGGCCTGGGCCGCGGTGAGGACGGCCCGCAGGGGTATCGCCACTATCTGCGCAGTATCGGTCGCCATCGGCCGGCGCCCGGCACCCCCGCCGATGTTCCGGCGTGGGAGCAATGGGCTGCCCTGGTGCTCAACAGCTTCGAAAGCTTCCAGCTGCTGTGCGCGGTGCGCAAAGGGCCCTGGGGGGTGGAAGGGCTGAACGAGCGTGTGGCGCGGGTGCTGCACAACGCTGGGCTGATCGATACCCGCCAGCCCTGGTACGAGGGCCGTCCGGTGCTGGTCACCCGCAATGACTACGGCCTCGGCCTGATGAACGGTGATATCGGCATCGCCCTGCGCCTGCCCGACGAGAATGGCGAGCCATTGCTGAGGGTCGCCTTCCCGCGTAACGACGGCTCGGGCGGGGTGCGCTTCGTGTTGCCCAGTCGCCTCAATGAAGTGGAAACGGTGTTCGCCATGACCGTACACAAGTCCCAGGGCTCGGAGTTCAGCCATACCGCGCTGGTGTTGCCTGATGCGCTAAATCCTGTGCTGACCAAGGAACTGGTGTACACCGGCATCACCCGTGCCAAGCACTGCTTCAGCCTGGTGGAACCACGGGCGGGGGTCTTTGAGGAGGCTGTCGAGCGCAAGGTGCGTCGGATTTCTGGCCTAATGCTCGACCAAGGGTGACATTCGTCAATACCTTGGCACTGCGGCCTTATGCTATCGTGCGGGTTATCTGAATCTAATTTGAGAGATTTCCCACATGACAGTGGTTGTCTCGCCCAGGGGGCGAGTGACGGGCTGTGTGCTTTCGCTAGTGATTGCCGCCCTGTCGCTGTTCGCCTCACCGGCCTGGGCGGACCCCCCTGCCACTGCAGCCCAGGTGCAGCAACGCGCCAAAGCGGTGACCCAGGTCGTGCTGGGTATCTTCAGCTATGCCCGCTGGCCTGCTGATCCTTCGCCGCTGCGCCTGTGCCTGGTCGGCCCCACCGAATATGCCGACGACCTGATCAAGGGCAATGTGCAGAATGCCGGCCAGCCCCTACAGGTGCGTCGCCTGCTCGTCGACGATTCGGGCGTTTCCGGCGCCTGCGACGCGGTGTACATCGGCAAGCTCGACGCCGGACAGCGTGACCGCCTGTTCCAGGCTCTGGTCGGGCATCCGGTCTTGAGTATCAGCGAGGCCGATGACCCGTGCACCGTCGGCAGCCTGTTCTGCCTGCACGTCGATGACGAACAGGTCAGCTTCGATGTGAACCTCGACTCGGTGGCGCGCAGTGGCGTGCGCATCCACCCCAGCGTGCTGCAATTGTCGCGGCGCAGGGCGGCGCAACCATGAAACTTACCGGCAGCCGCAGGACGCGGCCGACCTTGCGGTCAGTGCTGGGGCGAGGGCACCTGGGTGTCGCGCTGATCGCCGTCGGACTCGTGGGCGTGTCCCTGACCGTGCTCGGGGTAGCGGCATTGCGCGTCTATGCCAATCACAACCTGCACCTGATCGCCCGCTCGATCAGCTATACCGTGGAGGCGGCGGTGGTGTTCGACGACAGCGGGGCGGCCAGTGAAGCCCTGGCGGTGATTGCCGCCACCGAAGAGGTGGCAGATGCCAAGGTCTTCGACAGCCAGGGCGAGCTGCTGGCGCACTGGCAACGCGATGACACGGGCTTGCTGGCACCACTGCAGCGCCAGGTGGCCAAGGCCTTGCTGGGCGAGGCCATCCACCTGCCGATCGTCCGTCAGCAGCGCACGGTCGGACACATCGAGCTGCTGGGCCAGGGCGGCAGCCTGCTGCGTTTCCTGCTCAGCGGCCTGGCGGGCATCCTCTTTTGCAGCTTGCTCAGCGCCGCAGTCGCCATCCACCTGTCGCGCCGGCTGTTCGGCGATATCGTCCGTCCTCTGCGGGGCCTGGCCAGCGTCGCCCATGCGGCGCGGCGCGAGCGCAGCTTCGACCGGCGCGTGCCCGAGACGCGGATTGCCGAGCTCAATGAGCTGGGCAACGACTTCAACGCGCTGCTCGACGAGCTGGAGGTCTGGCAGAGCCACTTGCAGAGCGAGAACGAGACCCTCGCGCACCAGGCCAGCCATGACAGCCTCACCGGCCTGCCCAATCGCGCCTTCTTCGAAGGGCGCCTCAACCGTTGCCTGCGCAACGCCGCCCGGCAGCAGGACCATTTGGCGCTGCTATTCCTCGACAGTGACCACTTCAAGCAAATCAACGACAACCTTGGCCATGCCGTTGGCGACGAGGTGCTGATCAATATCGCCAGCCGCGTGCGTGCGCAGTTGCGCGAGCACGACCTGGTGGCGCGCCTTGGCGGTGACGAATTCGCGGTACTGCTGACCCCCCTTCATTCGCGCGAGGATGCCCAGCGCATCGCCGAGAAGATCGTCGCCAGCATGAGGCTGCCGATCCTGCTGGACGATGGCCAGCGCGTCAGCACCTCGCTGAGTGTCGGTATCGCCTATTACCCAGACGATGGCCAGGATTCGGCCAGTCTGCTCAATGCCGCCGATGCGGCGATGTACCAGGCCAAGCGCAATCGCCGCGGCCATTGGCAAGTGGCCCAGACGGAACGCTGAGCCAAGGATATGAACAACAGGAGCTGAACCGTGAAACACCCCGTTTCCCTACTGCGTTTTTCCATGCTGGCCATGTTGCTGGCTGTATTGGCCTTGACCGGTTGCCAGACCGTACCGCCCAGCGGGCTGACCCCTGAACAGATTGCCGTGCTCAAACGCGAAGGGTTTACCCCAAGCGACGAGGGCTGGGCGTTCGACCTGTCGGGCAAGGTGCTGTTCGGCAGTGACCTGGACGGGCTCAACGGCCAGAGCCAGGCGATTGTCGAGCGGATCGGCAAGGCGTTGCTGTCGGTGGGTATCGAGCATGTCCGCGTCGATGGCCATGCCGATGCCTCGGGCAAGGCGGCCTATAACCAGCAGCTCTCCGAGCGTCGGGCCCAGAGTGTGGCCAAGGCGTTGATCAACGTCGGCATGCAGCCGCGCAACATCGAGACGCGTGGGTTGGGCAGCAGTCAGCCGGTGGCAGACAACCGCACCAGTGCCGGACGTACCGAGAATCGGCGGGTGTCGATCGTGGTGGCGTCGAACTGAGGAATCGGGGAATGGCACCGGTGCCATCCGTCTCAATCCTGCGCAAACACCATTTCCCGTGTCTGCCCCATCAACAGCGGCGCATTCGCCTCGGTCACATCGCGGATGTAATCCCACAGTAGGGTGATCCGCTTCAGCTTGCGCAGGTCCTCCCGGCAGTACATCCAGAACTGCCGCGTCACCTCCACCTCCTGCGGTAGCACCGTCACCAGCCGGTCGTCCTGCGCCGCCAGGAAGCACGGCAGGATCGCCAGCCCGCGTCCCTGCAGGGCAGCGGTGTATTGTGCGATCACGCTGGTGCTGCGCAGGTGGGCGCTGGCGTTGGGGATGAGGTTGGCCAGGTACAGCAGCTCGGAACTGAATGCCAGGTCGTCCACGTAGCTGATGAACGGATGGCGCACCAGGTCGGCGACCTGGCGGATCGGTTCGTGGTGGTCGAGGTACTCACGGGTGGCATAAAGGCGCAGGCGGTAGTCGCACAGCTTGCAGCACACGTAGGGCCCATGCTCGGGGCGCTCCAGGGCGATGACGATGTCAGCTTCGCGCTTGGACAGGCTGATGAAGTGCGGCAGCGGCAGAATGTCCACCGAGATCGCCGGCCAGGTGTCGACGAAGCGGCTCAACTGTGGGGTGACGAAGAAGCTGCCGAAGCCCTCGGTGCACCCCATGCGTATGTGCCCCGACAGCGCAACGCCCGAGCCCGACACCTGCTCGCAGGCCATGTGCAGGGTGCTTTCGATCGACTCGGCATAGCCCAGCAGGCGCTGGCCTTCGGCGGTCAGCACGAAACCGTTGGTTCGCGATTTCTCGAACAGCAAGGTACCCATCGCCCCTTCCAGCGAGCTGATGCGCCGCGACACCGTGGTGTAGTCCACGGCCAGGCGTTTGGCTGCACTGCTGGCCTTGCGGGTGCGCGCTACCTCAAGAAAGAACTTGAGGTCGTCCCAGTTCAGCGCGCTGAGGGAGGTCAGGTCTTTTTGCATGTTGATCCGGTTTTTTTGTGCATTCTTGTTGGATGTTTGCACATCTATACTCGAACTCAGCCCCTGCACGCCACCCCGTTCGCTGCGGCGTAGGCGTCTTCGTTCCGACAATAATTCCAAGGAGAGCGCAGATGAACGCACCCCACACGCCCCACACCCAGGTCGAGCAGGTCAAGCTGCTGATCGACGGCCAATGGGTCGAGTCCAAGACCACCGAATGGCGCGACATCGTCAACCCGGCCACCCAGCAGGTACTGGCGCGCGTTCCCTTCGCCACCCCCGAGGAAGTCGCCGCGGCAGTCGCTGCTGGCGAACGAGCCTTCAAGACCTGGCGTGACACGCCGATCGGCGCGCGCATGCGCATCATGCTCAAGTTGCAGGCGTTGATCCGCGAGCACAGCAAGCGCATCGCCGCGACCCTGAGCGCCGAGCAAGGCAAGACCCTGGCCGACGCAGAAGGCGATATCTTCCGTGGCCTGGAAGTGGTCGAGCATGCGGCGTCCATCGGCACCCTGCAGATGGGCGAGTTCGCCGAGAACGTCGCCGGGGGCGTCGACACCTACACCCTGCGCCAGCCCATCGGCGTGTGCGCCGGCATCACCCCGTTCAACTTCCCGGCGATGATCCCGCTGTGGATGTTCCCGATGGCCATCGTCTGTGGCAACACCTTCGTCCTCAAGCCCTCCGAGCAGGACCCGCTGTCGACCATGATGCTGGTCGAGCTGGCGCTCGAAGCCGGCGTGCCGGCCGGTGTGCTCAACGTGGTGCACGGCGGCAAGCAGGTGGTCGATGCGCTCTGCACCCACCCGGACATCAAGGCGATCTCCTTCGTCGGCTCCACCGAGGTGGGCACCCATGTCTACAACCTTGGCAGCCAGCACGGGAAGCGCGTGCAGTCGATGATGGGCGCCAAGAACCACGCCGTGGTGCTGCCCGACGCCAACCGCACCCAGACCATCAACGCCCTGGTCGGCGCGGCCTTCGGTGCGGCAGGCCAGCGTTGCATGGCCACGTCGGTGGCGGTGCTGGTGGGCAAGGCGCGTGAATGGCTGCCGGATATCAAGGCGGCGGCAAGCAAGCTCAAGGTCAATGCCGGCAGCGAGCCGGGCACCGATGTCGGGCCGGTGGTTTCCAAGCGCGCCAAGGAGCGTGTGCTGGGGCTGATCGAAAGCGGCATCAAGGAAGGCGCCAAGCTCGAGCTGGATGGCCGCGACGTGAAGGTGCCGGGGTACGAGCAGGGCAACTTCGTCGGCCCGACCCTGTTCTCCGGGGTGAAGACCGACATGCAGATCTACACCCAGGAAATCTTCGGCCCGGTGCTGGTCACCCTCGAGGTCGATACCCTCGACGAGGCCATCGCCCTGGTCAACGCCAACCCGTTCGGCAATGGCACCGGCCTGTTCACCCAGAGCGGCGCGGCAGCGCGCAAGTTCCAGAGCGAGATCGACATCGGCCAGGTCGGCATCAACATCCCGATTCCGGTGCCGGTGCCGTTCTTCAGCTTCACCGGTTCGCGCGGCTCCAAGCTCGGCGACCTCGGCCCGTACGGCAAGCAGGTGGTGCAGTTCTACACTCAGACCAAGACCGTCACCGCCCGCTGGTTCGACGACGACAGCGTCAATGACGGTGTGAACACCACCATCAGCCTGCGCTAAGGAGACTGCCATGCGCATTGCATTCATCGGTCTGGGCAACATGGGCGCGCCCATGGCCCGCAACCTGATCAAGGCCGGGCATCAGCTCAACCTGTTCGACCTGAACAAGACCGTGCTGGCCGAGCTTGCCGAACTGGGCGGGCAGATCAGCACCTCGCCCAAGGATGCTGCCGCCAACAGCGAGCTGGTGATCACCATGCTGCCGGCCGCGGCCCATGTGCGCGGCGTGTACCTGAACGAGGACGGCGTGCTCGCCGGCATCCGCCCCGGCACACCGGCGGTGGACTGCAGCACCATCGACCCGCAGACCGCCCGTGACGTGTCCAAGGCCGCGGCGGCCAAGGGCATCGACCTGGGTGATGCGCCGGTGTCCGGTGGCACCGGCGGCGCGGCGGCCGGCACCCTGACCTTCATGGTCGGCGCCAGCGCCGAACTGTTCGCCACGCTCAAGCCGGTGCTCGAACAGATGGGGCGCAACATCGTGCACTGCGGTGAGGTCGGCACTGGGCAGATCGCCAAGATCTGCAACAACCTGCTGCTGGGCATCTCGATGATCGGCGTGTCCGAGGCGATGGCCCTGGGCAACGCGCTGGGGATCGACACCCAGGTGCTGGCCGGCATCATCAACAGCTCGACGGGCCGTTGCTGGAGTTCGGATACCTACAACCCCTGGCCGGGCGTGATCGAGACCGCCCCTGCATCGCGCGGTTACACCGGTGGTTTCGGTGCGGAGCTGATGCTCAAGGACCTGGGCCTGGCGACCGAGGCCGCGCGCCAGGCGCACCAGCCGGTGATCCTCGGCGCTGTGGCGCAGCAGCTGTACCAGGCCATGAGCTTGCGAGGCGAGGGCGGCAAGGATTTCTCGGCGATCGTCGAGGGGTATCGCAAGAAGGATTGATACGCGAGTGGGCTTGATCGCGGGCTGGATGGCCTTTCCCCTGTAACTGCGCACCAGGGGGAGGGCGCCGGTTCCGCGATTTTTTTTGCCCGCTGCACGCAGCTCAGTCGGGTAGCAGGCGATCACGGCTGTTGGACAAGTGCAGGCAGATCGCTGCCCTGGCCGCGTCCGGGTCCTGGCGGCGGATGGCGTTGAGAATCGCCTCGTGTTCCAGGTTGGCCAGATAAGCATGCCCCGCCAGGTTGGCCCCGGCGCGCTCGGCCTGGGCCATGCGCTTGCGCGGGATCAGGCCGTCACCCAGTTGTGCCATCATCTCGCTGAAATACAGGTTGCCGGTGGCCTCGGCGATCAGCAGGTGGAAGCGCCGGTCGGCTTCGATGCAGCTGTCACCGGCGGCGGCCAGGTCCTGGTAGTCGTCCAGGGCCTGGCGCATCTGCGCCAGTTGCCGGTCGTTGCGGCGCAGGGCCGCCAGCGCGGCGGCCTGGCCCTCCAGGCCGATGCGCAGCTCCAGCAGGTCGCGCACGCTGGCCGCGTTCTCGGGGCCTACGCGCAGGCCGGAACGGGCCTGGCGTTCGATGACGAACGTACCGATCCCGTGACGTGCCTGCACCAGGCCCGCAGCCTGCAGCTTCGACAGCGCCTCGCGGACCACGGTGCGGCTGACGCCGTAGTCGCGCACCAAGGTGTTTTCCGAGGGCAGCTTGTCGCCCGGCTTGAACGTGCCCAGCAGCAATTGCTGGGTGAGGCTCGAGACCAGGTCGTGGGCGCGGCTGTGGGTGCGGGGCATGGCGTGGGCTCTAAGTAATACCTGTGGAAGCGGCGGCTCGCCGCTGCGACGTGTTCAGCGAAAGGACTCGGCTGAACGCCCTCACATTACTTGTATGACAAGTTATCCACAGAGATTTTTTTCATCCTGATATTCACCCTCCCATTGCCTTGGTTAATCGACGTGATAAAAGCATTTCGCCGATTTTTACCCAGTTAACCGCTTGTATTTTGCTTTTTTCGCTCAATTTTCAACTTGTCGTACAACCCAGCCGGGAATATGCTCATTTCCACCTGGATGTCAGACAACTGCCTCGTCTACCGCCAGCACCCTCAATAAAAACAATGACTGGGAGATATCCCGTGAACGACACCCCCCCTGCGTCTGCCCTGCCCGGCGACGATGCGCTGGCCAGCGCCGTGACCAAGGTCAAGCGCCATGTCCTGCCGCTGTTCGTCATCATGTTCGTGGTCAACTACCTGGACCGCGTCAATATCGGCTTCGTCCGCCCACACCTTGAAAGCGACCTGGGCATCAGCGCCGCCGCCTATGGTTTCGGTGCCGGTCTGTTCTTCATCGGCTATGCGTTGTTCGAGGTGCCTTCGAACATGCTGCTGCAACGGGTCGGTGCGCGTCTGTGGCTGACCCGCATCATGTTCACCTGGGGCCTGGTCGCCACCGCCATGGCCTTCGTGCAGAACGAAACCCAGTTCTACGTGCTGCGTTTTCTGCTCGGGGTCGCCGAAGCCGGCTTTTTCCCCGGTGTGATCTACTACTTCACCCGCTGGCTGCCCGCCGCTGAACGTGGCAAGGCGATCGCCATCTTTCTCAGCGGCTCGGCCCTGGCCTCGCTGATCTCCGGGCCACTGGCCGGTGCGCTGATGCAGATCCAGGGCATGGGCCTGCACGGCTGGCAATGGATGCTGTTCATCGAGGGCATGGCCTCGGTGATCCTGTGCTTCTTCGTGTTCTTCTGGCTCGACTCCCGCCCGCAGGATGCCAAGTGGCTGAGCCAGGCCGAGCAGCATGCGCTGGTCGAGGCCATCGACCGCGAGCAGCGCGAGCGAGAGGCGGGCGGGGTGATCAAGACCTCGGCCTGGCGCCTGCTCAAGGACCGCCAGATCCTGCTGTTCTGCCTGATCTACTTCTGCATCCAGTTGACCATCTACGCCGCGACCTTCTGGCTGCCGAGCATCATCAAGCGCATGGGCGAGCTGAGCGACCTGCAGGTCGGCTTCTTCAACTCGATCCCCTGGCTGATCTCGATCCTGGCGATGTACGCGTTCGCCGCCGGGGCCGCACGCTGGAGATTCCAGCAGGCCTGGGTCGCCGCCGCGCTGGTGGTGGCCGCCATCGGCATGTTCATGTCGACCACGGGCGGGCCGGTGTTCGCCTTCGTTTCGGTGTGCTTCGCCGCCATCGGCTTCAAGGCCGCCTCGTCGCTGTTCTGGCCGATTCCGCAGGGGTACCTGGATGCGCGCATCGCTGCGGCGGTGATCGCACTGATCAACTCGGTGGGCAACCTCGGCGGCTTCGTTGCGCCCACCACCTTCGGCCTGCTCGAGCAGCAGACCGGCTCGATCCAGGGCGGGCTGTATGGCCTGGCGGTGACCTCGGTGCTGGCCGCCATCGCCGTGTTCTTCGTCCGCACCCGTGCCAAGGGTGCCCCTGTCCCTGACCTCAAGGCCCCATCGGCCCTGGGCCAATCCCATTGAACGCCTGCCAGACAAGGACAATGACCATGCAGACGACGCCTCACTCCTCGACCCCGGTCGTCACCGACCTGCGCGTGATTCCGGTGGCCGGCCACGACAGCATGCTGCTCAACCTGAGCGGCGCCCACAGCCCGTTCTTCACCCGCAACATCGTGGTACTGCGCGACAGCGCGGGCAACACGGGCCTGGGCGAAGTGCCTGGCGGCGAGAACATCCGCCAGACCCTCGAAGACAGCCGCAGCCTGGTGGTCGGCCAGCCGATCGGCCATTACCAGCGCGTGCTCAATGCCATGCGCCAGACCTTCGCCAACCGCGATGCTGGCGGGCGCGGGCTGCAGACCTTCGACCTGCGTATCACCGTGCATGCAGTGACCGCCATCGAGTCGGCCCTGCTCGACCTGCTCGGCCAGCACCTGAACGTGCCGATGGCAGCGCTGCTGGGTGAAGGCCAGCAGCGCGAGTCGGTGAAGATGCTCGGCTACCTGTTCTACATCGGCGACCGTACCCGCACCGATCTGGCCTACCGCAACGAAGCCGAGGCCGATGACGACTGGCTACGTTTGCGCCACGAGCAAGCCCTGACGCCCGAGGCGGTGGTGCGCCTGGCTGAGGCCGCCAAGGCCCGCTACGGCTTCAACGACTTCAAGCTCAAGGGGGGCGTGCTGCGTGGCGAGGAGGAGATGGAGGCTGTCACTGCGCTGGCCGAGCGTTTCCCCGAAGCGCGCATCACCCTCGACCCCAACGGTGCCTGGTCGTTGAAGGAGGCCATTGCCCTGTGCCGCGACAAGCACGATGTGCTGGCCTACGCCGAGGATCCGTGCGGCGCGGAGAATGGTTATTCCGGCCGCGAAGTGATGGCTGAGTTCCGCCGCGCCACCGGCCTGCCCACCGCCACCAACATGATCGCCACCGACTGGCGGCAGATGGGTCACGCGATCCAGTTGCAGTCGGTGGACATCCCGTTGGCCGACCCGCATTTCTGGACCTTGCAGGGCTCGGTGCGGGTGGCGCAGATGTGCCATGACTGGGGCCTGACCTGGGGTTCGCACTCCAACAACCACTTCGATATTTCGCTGGCCATGTTCACCCAGGCGGCGGCTGCTGCGCCGGGCGAGATCACCGCCATCGACACCCACTGGATCTGGCAGGACGGCCAGCGTCTGACCCGTGAGCCGCTGCGCATCGTCGACGGCCATGTACGGGTGCCGACGCGGCCGGGGTTGGGCGTCGAACTGGATGAAGACCAACTGATGAAGGCCCATGAGTGCTACCGCAACATGGGCCTGGGCGCCCGGGATGACAGCGTGGCGATGCAGTTCCTGGTGCCGGGGTGGACCTTCGACAACAAACGGCCTTGCCTGGTGCGTTGAGGCGATTGACCCGCCTGTGTGCAGGCTTGCCCGTGAAAAGGATCGCGCAGTGATTGGGGCCAGCAAACCGCTGCCAATCACCGCGCCCCAGCGCCCTTTACGCAGACGTTATCCCCCGCTCGAACAGCACCACCGCCGCCCGCACCTTGCGCCCACCGAACAGGCTCATGCGCTGGAACTCGCCATGGCTCACCGGCAGGTGCTGGCAGTCCAGCGCCAACCGGTGCCGGCCGTGGTCGGTGTCCGGATGGTGCAGGTAGACGAAGTCGGCATTGCAGCCAGTCACCAGCACCCAGTGCGGCGCCTTGCTGCCGGTCAGGCGGTAGTTGCTGATCAGCACCAGTGCCAATCCGCCCTCGGCCAGCAGTGACGGTAGGTCGAGCGGGCCGTAGCCGAGTTGCACGTCGGTGCCCTGCAGTTGCGTGCAGAAATCCTCGTGCACCAGGCGCATCACCTCTTTCTTGTTGGCCTGGCGCACGCCATCGAGAAACAGCGGGCCGTCGCTGCTCAGTTGCAGACGCACGCGAAAACCGCGGCGCCAGGCTGCCAGGGCCAGACCGTGCGGGCTGCAACCGCCGTGTCCTGAGGTCATGAACACGGTGGTTGCCTCGCGCCACAGGCGCACCTCTTCCTGGCGTGTCGGTTGCAACTGCGGGCGCAGCGCGGCCATGGCCATCAACAGGCACGCCGGGCCACAGGTGAAGTCGGTGGTCTGCGGGTAATAGGGCACCGCGCGTGCCTCGCTGGTCGGGCGCTGGAGGATGCGCTTCTCGTAACGCAGTGCGCTGACGTGGTCCTCATAGTAGTCCTCGACCTGGGCGAAGCGTCGGTAGCCGTGGCGTTCGTACAGTGCGATGGCACGCGGGTTGTCGACGCGCACCTCCAGGCGCAGGTAGGCGCGATCGTGCTCCAGTGCGCAGCGCTCGGCACGCTCCAGCAGTCGCGCACCAAGCCCTTCACCGCGCGCCGCTGGGGCGATGGCGATGGAGTACAGCCGCGCCAGCGAGGTGTTGCGATGGAACAGCAGCAGCGCGTAGCCCATCAATTGCCCATCGCGCTGTGCCACTAGCAAGCTGGCGTTGGCGTGGGCAATCATCCAGCGCAGGCTGCGGGCATTGAGCCGGTCCGAGACGAAGCACTGGTTCTCGAGGGCCAGCAAGGCCGGCAGGTCTTCAAGTGTTGCCAGGCGAAATTCGATTTGCATGGGGCCGCCGTAAAAGTTGCGTAATGAAACGAGACATTCGAAAAACATCGTGCTTAATAGAAGCGTGTGTCCCAAACACAGGGCTTCAGGCAATGTCTTCGTTTCAAGAAACCTTATCGACCGGCTCCGAGGAAAGTGCGTTATCCGGCGTGCACGCTGCGAGTTATCCGCCGACGGGCACCCCCAAGTCAAGTCAATTGATGATTATCGTGGAGCGCCGTGAAGACTGGGCTTCGTACCTTCCAAGCGAAGATATGATGACCGCTCAGGAATACCTCGAACAATCGCCAGATCCTTCGCCAGGTCAACGTGTGCAAGTTATAAACTTGTGCCGAAACTATAAGTATCTGGGCCACGGTTATTATTGTTCTTTATTGGCCGAGGCCCGGGGTCATCATGTCATTCCGTCTGTAAAAAGTATCAGCGAACTGACGCGCAAGTCGTTATATGGGTTGGCGCTGGATGAGATGGCAGGCCGCCTGGAAAGTGCGTTGGTCAATCACCCTTATGGCGAAACCGAAGGTTTCACCTTGAGCCTGTATTTCGGTCGAACCGATCTGGAACCGCTGCAGGACATCGCTCGGCAGTTGTTCGAGGCGTTTCCCTGCCCGATCCTGCTGGTGGAGTTTCGCAAGACCACTTCCTGGCACATCGCCGGGGTCAAGGCCGGGGCGTTGCACAAGTTGCGGGAAAACCAGCAGGACCAGTTCGCCAACGCCCTGGACGGTTTCAGCCGCAGGATCTGGCGCCAGCCACGCTCACGGCGGATGGCGCGCTACGACCTCGCCATCCTGCATGACCCCGACGAGGCCCTGCCACCGTCCAATGCCAAGGCGCTGGAGCAGTTCATCAAGGCCGGCCACCGCTTGGGTATCGATGTCGAGCTGATCGAGCGCAAGGACTATGCGCGCCTGGCCGAATACGACGCCTTGCTGATCCGTGAAACCACCAGCGTCGACAACCACACCTACCGTTTCGCCAAGAAGGCCGAAAGCGAAGGGCTGGTGGTGATGGACGATCCGGCATCGATCCTGCGTTGCACCAACAAGGTCTATCTGACCGACCTGCTGCGCAGCAACCGCCTGGCCATGCCGGCCAGCGAGATTCTCTACCGCGACAACCCGCAGGACCTGGAGCGGGTCGGCGAGCGCCTCGGTTTCCCATTGGTGCTGAAGATTCCTGACGGTTGTTTTTCCCGAGGGGTGATCAAGGTCAAGGACCAGGCCGAGTTGCTCGAGGCGACCAGCGAGCTGTTCGAGCATTCGGTGCTGCTGCTGGCCCAGGAGTACCTCTACACCGAATACGACTGGCGTATCGGCGTGCTCAACCGCAAGCCGATCTTTGCCTGCCAGTACTTCATGTCCAAGGGCCACTGGCAGATCTTCAACCACCAGGCCAAGCGCGACGAGGTCAACGGCGAATGCCGCACCCTGGCCGTGCACGAAGCGCCACGGGCGGTGGTGGAGTTGGCGGTCAAGGCCGCCAACCTGATCGGTGACGGGCTGTACGGGGTGGACCTCAAGCAGGTGGGCGAGCGCGTGGTGGTCATCGAGGTCAACGACAACCCCAACCTGGATGCCGGCATCGAAGACGCCTACCTGCACGAAGATCTCTACACCCTGGTACTCGAAGAGTTCATCCGCCGCCTGGAGCAGAAGCGCCGCGGCCAGGCCTGGTAACGAGGATTGAGCATGATCACCTGCTATACCCTGGCCCACGGCCAGTTGCGCGAAGGTGACGGGCTGGACAGCGAGGTGCTGCTGTTCGTCGACCCCGACAGCGCCGAGCGCGAACTGCTGCAGGCATGGTTCCACCTGGATGCCCACGCCCTGGCCTCGGCGCTGGACCCGGACGAGGTGTCGCGCATCGAGGCGCATCGCGACGGCCTGTTCCTGATCTGGAAGCGCCCGCAGAACTACTCCGGTGGTGACAGCTTCGCCTTTCAGGTGTCCTCCTTCGGCCTGTTGCTGGATGACCGTCGCCTGGTACTGATCGCCCCGGACAGCTCGCCCCTGGACGGCCTGGGCAATCGCCATGCGCTCGAGCGCCCGCTGGATGTGCTGCTGGGCATCCTGCTCGACAACCTGCACCACTACCTTGGCCACCTGAAGGTGATCAAGCTGGTTGGGCGCGAGTTGCAGCAGCGCTTCGAGCAGTCGCTGGAAAACCGTCACCTGATGCAGATGTTCAACCTCAGCGAGAGCCTGATCCACTACATCAACGCCATCCATAGCAACGGCGCAGTGCTTGCCCGCCTGCGCAGCCACGGCGAGAAGCAGCATTTCGACGCCGCTGCGCTGGCGCTGATCGACGACCTGGTCATCGAGAACACCCAGTGCCACAAACAGGCCGAGATCTACTCGATGGTGTTCGCCGGGCTGATGGACGCGCGCGGCAACCTGGCCAACAACGCGATGAACGAAACCTTGCGCAAGCTCACCCTGATCAACGTGGTATTCCTGCCGCTGAACCTGATCGCCAGCATCGGCGGGATGTCCGAGTTCAGCATGATGACGGCCGGGGTGCCGTGGTGGGCGTCCTATTCGTTGCTGGTGCTGGCGATGATGCTGCTGGGGGCGGGAATGGTACTGGGGCTCAAGCGCATGGCGCGGAGGATGGCATGAGCAATCTGCAGATAGGGCTGTGCGTGGTGTCGGTGATCGTGATCTTCGCGGTGGTGAACTACTACTGGGATCACCGTCGCGACCAGTAGCAACTGTCTTGCTCAAAATCTGAAGGTCCAGCCCAATTCCTGTGGGAGCGGGCTTGCCCGCGAAAAAACTTTCGCGGTGGATAGCATCGATTTGACCCGCCTTCGCAAGTCCCGGTGTCGTGATCGAACAGCTTCATGGCGCGCTGGAACAATTTGCCCTGCACCCGCGCTGTTTGAATGAAGCCGATCTCGACGCCGCCGCTCGCCCAACCCGTGAACAACGTCAATAAAATCACTTGAGCCGCGTGCAACTCATTGTCCAGAAAGGAGATAGTTTTCGCCTACGCCTGCCCGTCCTTCCTTGTGTCAGCAAAAAGAGAACAAGATCAATGAACACCGTGGGAACTGATGGCAACCTTGCACAAGGTTTCAAGCCACGTCATGTAACGATGCTGTCCATCGCCGGCATCATCGGTGCAGGACTTTTCGTCGGCTCCGGACACGCCATCGCGGCTGCCGGGCCCGCCACCATTCTTTCCTATTTCGTCGCCGGCACGCTGGTCGTGCTGGTCATGCGCATGCTCGGCGAAATGGCCGTCGCCCATCCCGACACCGGATCGTTTTCCACCTACGCCGACCAGGCCATCGGCCGTTGGGCCGGCTACACCATCGGCTGGTTGTACTGGTGGTTCTGGGTGCTGGTCATTCCCATCGAAGCGTTGGCCGCAGGCCATGTGCTCAACGCCTGGTTCCCGCAGGTCGATAGCTGGATCTTTGCCCTCGCATCGGTATTGCTGCTGGCCTGCACCAACCTGTTCAGCGTGGCCAAGTACGGCGAGTTCGAGTTCTGGTTCGCGATCCTCAAAGTCACGGCGATCCTGGGCTTCATCGGCCTGGGCTTTGCCGCGCTGATGGGCTGGTTGCCCAACCGTGAAGTCAGTGGCCTGAGCACACTGATGAGCGAGCACGGCGGCTTCGCGCCCAAGGGCTGGTCGGCGGTGATCGGCGCCTTCATCACCGTGATGTTCAGCTTCATCGGTACGGAAGCGGTGACCATCGCCGCCTCCGAATCCAACGACCCGGCGCGCAACATCGCCAAGGCCACCCGCTCGGTGATCTGGAGGATCAGCACCTTCTACATCCTGTCGATCTTCGTGATCATCTCCGTGGTGCCGTGGAACGATCCGCAGCTTGCGGTGGTGGGCTCGTACCAGCGGGCGCTGGAGATCATGAACATCCCCAACGCATCGTTCATGGTCGACCTGGTGGTGCTGATCGCCGTGACCAGTTGCATGAACTCGTCGATCTACATCGCCTCGCGCATGATGTTTTCGCTGGCCAAGCGCGGCGACGCCCCGGCCATGCTCAAGCGCACCTCGAAGGTTGGCGTGCCGCGTGCGGCTGTGTTCGGCAGCACGCTGATCGGGGCGGCCATCGCCATCCTCAACTACTTCGCCCCCAAGGGCGTGTTCGAGTTCCTGCTCGCCAGTTCTGGCGCCATCGCCCTGTTGGTGTACCTGGTGATCGCCATCTCGCAACTGCGCATGCGCCGGCGCCTGGAGCGCGAGAGCACGGAACTGAAGTTCCGCATGTGGCTGTTCCCCTGGCTGACCTGGGGAGTGATCGTGTTCATCAGCTGCGCGCTGGCAGTGATGATGTATACCGAGGAGCACCGCGCGGAAGTCAGCGCCACGCTGAGCCTGGCGATCCTCATCTCGTTCCTCGGCATCGTCACCACGCGCGGGCATGACCGCAAGGTAGCGGTGCGGTCGATGGGCTAGGCAGGGCGCATGTAACGGTTTATGACGAGGGGCGCTTTTACCAGGCGCCCCTCTGTCGTTTACCACAGCGACCTCGGAGCGGTCCGACATCTTTAGGATGCACCCCTGGATAGGCTTCCTGGCTTCGAACCATGCCAGGAACCCTTCGATGAAAGACCCACAACAACATGACCACGCAACCACCGCCGCTCCCGCCAGGGAGGAGCGCTTCGACGAGGTCGTGAGCCTCATCCACTCGGCACGACAACGCTGCATGCAAGCCGTAAATACGCAGCTCATCGAGCTGTATTGGCAGGTCGGTGCCTACATCAGTCGCAAGATCGAGAATGCCGAATGGGGCGACGCCGTGGTCAGCCAACTGGCCGCCCACCTGGCGCGCACGCAGCCGGGTTTGCGTGGTTTCACGCGACCGAACCTGTTCCGTATGCGCCAGTTCTTCGAGGCCTATCGTCACGACGAGGTTGTCTCACCGCTGGTGAGACAACTGCCGTGGACCCACAACATGATCATTCTCGGGCAGAGCCGACGCGTGGAGGAGCGAGAGTTCTATCTACGGATGGCCATCAAGGAGGGATGGTCCAAGCGCGAACTGGAGCGCCAGATGAAAGCCGCCCTGTTCGAGCGCAGCGTTGCCGACCCGCTCAAGGCATCAGCCTCTCTTGCCCAGGCCCACCCGCAAGCCCTCTCGGTGTTCCGTGACGCCTACCTGCTGGACTTTCTCGACCTTCCCCAGGGGCATGCCGAAGCCGATCTGCACAAGGGCCTGCTGCAGCGCTTGAAGGACTTTCTCGTGGAGCTTGGCCGCGACTTCTGCTTCGTTGGCTCGGAGTATCCACTGCAGGTCGGTGGGCGTGACTTTGCCGTGGATCTGGTGCTGTTCCATCGCGGGCTGAACTGCCTGGTCGCGGTGGAGCTGAAGGTCGGGCGCTTCGAGCCCGAGTACATGGGCAAGCTGGATTTCTATCTCGAGGCGCTGGATCGCAACGAGCGCAAGACCCATGAAAACCCTGCCATCGGCGTGCTGCTGTGCGCCAGCAAGCATGACGAGGTGGTCGAGTACGCGCTCAACCGCAGCCTGTCACCGGCCCTCGTCGCCGAGTACCAGACCTGCCTGCCGGACAAAGCGCTGCTGCAGGCCAAGCTGCAAGAGTTCTACGCCCTCGACGCCCGCTGACCCTCCCCCGAAACCGACTCGATACCTGTCTAAACGCCAGCCCAACTGCTGTAGGAGCGGGCTTGCCCGCGAACACGGGCGTAGCCCGTGCCAGGCAGCGCGATGTCTTTTTCTCGGGCAGCCCGCTCCTGCAGGTGCGCCGGAGCTATCACCACTCGTCAAATAATCAATTGACGAATATCAAATTCACTATTAGCTTAACCATTAAAGCGAACAATAAATATCGCACAGCGATACGTGAGGCTTGAATTGTACGATCCATTGGTTGATGCGAACCCAGGCCGGGCCCAGCCCCATGCGCCGTCCTACTGGGCCGATACTGCAGGTTCGCCGGTCGCCGACGATGGCCCGGTGCGTGGCAACGAAGACGTCGAAGTGGCGATCATCGGTGCCGGCTACACCGGCCTCAGCTGCGCGCTGCACCTGGCCCGCGAGCACGGGGTGCGGGCGGTGGTGCTGGAGGCGAACCAGACTGCCTGGGGTTGCAGCGGACGCAATGGCAGCTTCGCGCGCATTTCCGGTGGCCGCGTACCGCTGGCTGCACTGATCGAGCGCTACGGCGCCGACACCGCGCGCCAGTACTTCAACGAGATGCGCCTGGCGCTGGACACCACCCGCGGCCTGATCCGCGACGGCAACATCGACTGCGACGCGCAGCCGGATGGCGTGTACAAGGTCGCCAGCAAGGCCATTCACGTCGAGTCGCTCAAGCGCGAAATGGGCCTGTACAACGACCTGCTCGACTACCCGGCCCGCTTCGTCGAAGCCGCCGACCTGCAGGCGGTACACGCGGGTGCCGAGTCGTTCGGTGCACTGCACATGCCCGACGGTTTCAGCATGCATCCGCTGAAACTGGCCTGGGGCGTACAGCGCATGGCCCGCGAGGCTGGCGCGCGGGTGCACATCGGCTCGCCGGTGACCGCCTGGACCAGCAGCGCGCTGGGCCATCGCCTGGTTACGCCAGGCGGAGTGATCACCGCGCGCAAGGTGGTGGTCGCCACCAACGGCTACACCTCGCGCCAACTGCACCCTGCACTGACCGGGCGGATCCTGCCGGTGCATTCGCAGATCATCGTCACCCGGCCGATGAGCGCCGCCGAGAAGCAGGCCAGCCTGCCGGGTGCCGACTGCATGTTCGACACCCGCAACCTGCTGTTCTATTACCGCCGCCTGCCGGACGATCGCATTCTCTTCGGCGGTCGCAGCGCGGTGAACGGCCGCGACGCGGAAAACCCACTGCACCGCGAGCGCCTGCTGGCGGCGCTGTGTCGCAAGTTCCCCGCGCTGCAGGGCATCGACGTGGATTACAACTGGGGCGGCTGGGTCGCGGTGACCAACAACTCGCTACCGCACTGCTACCCGATCCAGGGCGTGGCCAATGCCTACACCGGCGGCGGTTATGCCGGCAGTGGCGTGTCGTTCTCGCTGCAGACCGGCAAACGCCTGGCGCAGATGGCCTGCGGTGAAGCCCGGCCCACACCGGTGCCGTTCCTGCACCAGGCGCCCAAGCCGTTCCCGTTCCAATCCTTCCTGCGTGTCGGCCAGCGCATGGCCTACGCCTGGTATCGCTTCAAGGACGCCGAGCGCGCGTCCGTCTAACTGGAGAGCGTCATGATCTATAGCGAGTACCTTATCGACGGTGAGCTGGTGCGCGGGCAGGGCGACGAGTCGCCGATCCTGGCCCCAGCCGACGAGCGTGTGCTGCATGTGCTGGCCGATGCCTCCCCGGCCCAGCTGGATGCCGCCGTCGATGCCGCCGAGCGTGCCTTCACCGGTTGGGCGCGCACACCACCGCGCCAGCGTGGCTACCTGCTGCTCAAGCTGGCCGAGCGCATCGAAGCCGACGCCCAGGCGCTCGGCACCCTGGAAAGCCAGAACTGCGGCAAGCCGCTGCAAAAGGCGATTGGCCACGAAGTGCCGGCGGTCGCCGATGTGTTCCGCTTCTTCGCCGGGGCTGCGCGTTGCCTGCCGGGCAGCGCCGCCGGTGAATACGTCGCCGGTAGCACCAGCATGATCCGTCGCGACCCGCTCGGCGTGGTCGGGCTGATCGCGCCGTGGAACTACCCGCTGCTGATGGCCGCCTGGAAGCTGGCCCCGGCCCTGGCCGCAGGCAACACCGTAGTGTTCAAGCCGTCCGAGCTGACGCCACTGAGCGCCCTGTACCTGGCGCGGCTGTGTGCCGAGATCTTCCCGCGCGGGGTGGTCAACATTCTCTCCGGGCGCGGTGCCACCCTCGGCGCGCAGCTCAGCGCCCATCCCAAGGTGCGCATGGTCTCGGTCACCGGTGACATCGCCACCGGGCAGGCTGTGGTCCGCGCCGCTGCAGGCAACCTCAAGCGCACCCACCTGGAGCTGGGCGGCAAGGCGCCGGTGCTGGTGTTCGCCGATGCCGACATTCCGGCTGCAGTGCGCATGATGCGTACTGGGGGTTACTACAACGCCGGGCAGGACTGCACCGCAGCCTGCCGCGTGTATGTCGCCGAGTCGGTGCGCGAGCAATTCCTCGAACAGCTGGCTGCCGAGGTCTCGACCCTGCGTACCGGGCACCCGGAAGATCCGGCCAGCGACTTCGGCCCGCTGATCAGCCGTCGCCAGCAAGAGCGCGTGCAGGGCTTCGTCGAGCGTGCCGCGGCGCTGGCGCACAGCGAAGTGCTGGTCGGCGGCAAGGTGGTCGATGGCCCGGGCTTCTTCTTCCAGCCGACCGTCATCGCCGGTGTGCGCCAGGACGACGAGATCGTGCAGAAGGAAGTGTTCGGGCCGGTGGTGTCGGTCACGGCGTTCGACGATGAAGAGCAGGTGCTCACCTGGGCCAACGAAAGCGAATACGGCCTGTCGGCCTCGGTATGGACGCGCGATGTGAAGAAGGCCATGCGCACCGCCAGCCAACTGCAGTACGGTTGTGTCTGGGTCAACCAGCACATGACCCTGGCCACCGAGATGCCCCATGGCGGGCTGCGCCAGTCGGGCTACGGCAAGGACCTGAGCCTGTACGGTCTGGAGGATTACACCAGCGTGCGGCACATCATGATCGACATCGGCTGAGGCCGAGCAACCACACAACAACAAGCAGGGATGACTGCAGGACTGGATGTCCAGACGTTTCGCCAACTGTCTAACTACAACAAATGCAGGGGTTGAACATGAAACGATTCGAATGGCGTGCAGGCACCGTGGCGGTATTGCTGGGGCTGTGCACCTGGCAGGCCCACGCGGCCGAAAGCGTGACCTTCGCCGGCTGGGGTGGCGCCTTGCAGGACGCCGAACGCAAGGCCTACCTGGAGCCCGCGGCGAAGAACCTGGGCATCGCCGTCAAGGAAGACAACATGGACGGCCTGGCGGCGGTACGCGCCCAGGTGATGTCCGGCAAGCCCAAGTGGGATGTGGTTGAGCTGGCCTCCAACGACTGCATGGTGGCCGAAAAGGAAGGCCTGACCGAGCCGCTGGACTTCTCGGTCATCAAGACCGAGGGCGTCGATCCCAGGTTCTACGGCAAGAACTGGATCGCCAGCCACGCCTATTCGACGGTCCTGGCCTGGAGCACCGAAGGCGGTGCCACCAAGGCCCAGACCTGGAAAGACTTCTTCGATCCGTCCGTGAAGGGGCCGCGCGCCCTGTACCGCAACCCGTTCACCACGCTCGAAGTGGCGCTGCTGGCCGACGGCGTGGCGCCCAAGGATCTTTACCCGCTGGACGTCGAGCGCGCCTTCAAGGTGCTCGAGCGGATCAAGCCGCAGGTGGTCAACTGGTGGAGCAGCGGCACCGACTCGGCGCAGTTGCTGCGCAGCCATGAGGTGGATTTCCTGGCTATCTGGGCCTCGCGTGTCGAAGACCTGAAGAAGGCCGGCCAGCCGGTGGACTACACCTACGACAAGGCGCTGCTCGACTATGACTGCGTGGTAGTGCCCAAGGGCGCGCCGAACAAGGCCCAGGCCATGAAACTGATCGCGCAGATCATGTCGCCGCAAAGCCAGGCCATGCTTGCCACGCTGATCCCCAATCCGCCGGTCAACAGCAAGGCCTTCGACACCGGCATCATCCCGGCGGAGCTGGCCAGCAAGCTGCCCACGGCACCTGCCAACGTCGACAAGGTGGCCTTCTTCGACCCGGCCTGGTGGCAAGGTCGCCAGGCCGAACTCCAGCAACGTTTCGACCTGTTCATCCAGAACTGATCGACCTTTCCGCGCCCGCTGCGAACGGGCGCGCACCTGGAGAAAAGCACATGCACAAACACATGATCAAAGGCGCTGCGTTCAGCCTGCTGGCCAGCGCGCTGTTCGCTGCCACGGCACATGCCGACGGTGGTATCACCTTCGCCGGCTGGGGTGGCGCCCTGCAGGACGCCGAGCGCAAGGCGTACCTGGAACCTGCCGCCAAGGCGCTGAACATTGCCATCCGCGAAGACAACATGAACGGCCTGGCCGCCGTGCGCGCCCAGGTGATGTCGGGCAAGCCGAAGTGGGACCTGGTCGAGCTGGGCATCACCGACTGCGTGCAGGCCGAGAAAGAAGGGCTGTCCGAGCCGCTGGACAAAAGCGTGATCGATACCCGTGACATCGACCCGGCCGTGGTCGGCAACAACTGGATCGCCAGCCATGCCTACGCCTCGGTGGTGGCCTGGGCCAAAGACACCGGCAAGCCGGTGGCCCAGACCTGGCAGGCGTTCTTCGACCCCAACGTCAAAGGCGCACGGGCCATGTACACCAAGCCCTGGCAAACGCTGGAGGCCGCGCTGATCGGCGATGGCGTGGCCCCGGCGCAGCTGTATCCCCTGGACATCGACCGCGCGTTCAAGGCCCTGGAGCGGATCAAGCCGCAGGTCGTCAACTGGTGGAGCGCCGGTGCCGATTCGGCGCAATTGCTGCGCAGCCGCGAGGTGGACTTCCTGGCGATCTGGAACGGGCGCGTGGCCGAGGTGGCCAAGTCCGACGATGCGGTCGACTACAGTTTCGATGGCGCCATCCTCAGCTACGACTGCCTGATCGTGCCGCGCGGTGCGCAGAACAAGGACCTGGCCATGCGTGTGATCAACCAGATCATGCAGCCGACCAGCCAGGCGACGCTGGCGACCTTGATCCCCTACGCGCCGGTCAACAGCCGCGCCTACGAGGTCGGCCTGATCAGCGCCGAGCAGGCCAGTCGTCTGCCGACCTCGCCGCAGAACATTGCCAAGGTGGCGAAGATCGACCCGCATTGGTGGGTGCAGAACCAGCAGGCGGTGCAGCAGCGTTTCGAGTTGTTCATCGCCCACTAGGACGAGGCGGGCCGTGCTGGCCCGCGTCATAACCCGTGTTCCGTGCCGCTTGCGGCCCCGAGTCTGACCATGTCTGAAGATACGAAGCTCTCGACCTCCATCGACATCGAGCATGTCACCAAGACCTACGGCAGTTTTGCCGCGCTCGATGACGTCTCCCTGAACATCCGCAGTGGCGAGTTCCTGTCGCTGCTGGGCTCGTCCGGTTCGGGCAAGACCACCTTGCTGATGGCCCTGGCCGGCTTCGTGCGCCCGGACGCCGGCAGCATCCGCTTCGGCGGGCGGGAAATGGTGTTCGAGCCGCCGCACAAACGCGACCTGGGCATGATGTTCCAGAACTACGCACTGTTCCCGCACATGAACGTTTTCCAGAACGTCGCCTACCCGCTGAAGTTGCGCGGCTACAGCCGTGACGAGATCCGCAAGCGGGTTGGCGAGGCGCTGGAAATGGTCGAGCTGGACAAGCTGGTCGGGCGGCGCATCGACGAGATGTCCGGCGGCCAGCGCCAGCGTATCGCCCTGGCCCGGGCGATCGTCTTCGAGCCGAAGATCCTGCTGATGGACGAGCCGCTGTCGGCGCTGGACAAACGCCTGCGCGAAACCATGCAGCTGGAGATCCGCCGCCTGCACGAGCGCCTGGGCATGACCGTGGTCTACGTCACCCACGACCAGCGCGAGGCACTGACCATGTCCGACCGCATCGCGGTGATGAGCCAAGGCCGGATCCAGCAGATCGATACCCCCGAAAGCCTCTATGAACGCCCGGCCAACCGCTTCATCGCCGAGTTCGTCGGCGAGTCGTCGTTCCTGCCGGTGGCCATGCGCGAGGGCAGGGCGTGGTTCCGCGACCAGCCGTTGCAGGCGGTATTCAGCGAAGGCTGCCTGAACAACCCGAGCATCCTCCTGCGCCCCGAGAAACTGCGCTTCGTCGATGACGGCCAGCAGGGCCTGAACCTGTTCCGTGGGCAGGTCCACGACGTCATCTACCAGGGCGAAAGCCAGTTGCTGCAAGTGGACCTGGGCGAAGGCACGCAGGTGTCGATCCGCCGCCCCTCGCGCAGCTCCTCCGGTGACCGCCTGCCAACGCGTGGCGATCGCGTGGTGCTCGGCCTGCACCCGCAGGACAGCCTGATCGTGGGGGACTCGGCATGACTGTGCTCAACCTGCAAGGCGCGCTGCATGGCCAGGCCCTGCAACGCGCGGGCAAGCGCCACGGCTGGTTCCTGCTCTCGCCGATGCTGCCGGCACTGCTGCTGGTGCTGGTGACCTTCGTGCTGCCAATCGGCTGGCTGTTCGGCCTGTCGCTGTTCGATGCCGACGGCAACCTCAGCGCCGAGAACTACACGCGCCTGCTGCAACCGATCTACGTGCTGGCGTTCACCCAGACCTTCAAGATCGCCCTGATCGTCACCGTGGTCTGCGTGTTGCTCGGCTATCCCTACGCCTACTTCATGGTCCACGCACCGCGCCGCCTGGCGGGCCTGGCGATGGCGCTGCTGCTGATCTCGCTGTGGACCTCGCTGCTGGTGCGCACCTACGCCTGGCTGGTGCTGCTGCAGCGGCGCGGCCTGGTCAACGACGTGTTGACCTCGCTGGGCATCGTCGACGCGCCGCTGGCGCTGGTGCACAACCTCACCGGCACGGTGATCGGCATGACCCACATCATGCTGCCGTACATGGTGCTGCCGTTGTATGCGGCGATGAAGAGCATCAACCCGCTGTACCTGCAGGCCGCCTCGACCTTCGGCGCATCGCCGGTGCGGGCGTTTCGCGATGTGTTCCTGCCGCTGTCGCTGCCGGGCCTGGCTGCGGGCGCGACCTTGGTGTTCGTGCTCAGCCTGGGCTTCTACGTGACCCCGGCGCTGCTCGGTGGCGGCAAGGTGCAGATGCTGTCGATGCGCATCGAGAGCGATGTGTCGATGTACGCCAACTGGGGCGCTGCCTCGTCGCTGGGCGTGGTGCTGCTGGTGGCCACCCTGCTGATCCTGTTCATCGTCAAGAAGATCGCCGGCCTGGGCCGGCGCAGCGAGTGAAGCCATGAACCGACCCCTGAACCACTGGCTGGGCCTGGCCGCCCGCCGCGCCTGGCTGTACTTGCTGGTGCTGGCGATCATGGTGTTCCTGCTGACGCCAACCCTGATCGTGCTGCCGATGTCGCTGTCGGATGCGCGCTACCTGAGCTTTCCGCCCAAGTCGCTGAGCCTGCAGCCGTTCTTCAGCTATTTCGCCTCGATCGAGTGGCAGAGCGCTACGCGCATCTCGCTGATCACCGCGACCCTGACCATGATCCTGGCCACCACCCTGGGCACCGCGGCGGCCTACGCCCTGCACAACAGCCAGCAACGCTACCTGGGTGTGCTGCGCGGGTTGATGATGGCGCCGATGATCGTACCGTCGATCTTCATCGCCATCGGCCTGTTCTTCGTCTATGCGCGGCTCGACCTGAACAACAGCATTCCGGGGCTGGTGCTGGCGCACACGTTGTTGGCACTGCCCTACGTGATCATCAACGTCGGCGCCGGGCTCAAGAGCTACGACATGACCCAGGAACACGCCGCCTGCATTCTTGGCGCCAGCCGCCTGCGTGCATTCTTCGACGTGACCCTGCCGCAGATCCGCTTCTCGGTGGTGTCTGCGGCCATGCTGGCGTTCGCCGTGTCGCTGGATGAGGCGGTGATCTCGCTGTTCATCAGCGGCGGCGACAGCGCCACGCTGACCAAGCGCATGTTCAGCTCGCTGCGTTCGGAGATCGATCCGCTGATCGCCGTGGTCGCCACCTTGATGACGCTGTTGTCGATCATCATGCTGGCGGTCAGCCTCACTGCGCAGCGTCGTGCCCAGCGCCGGAGCGAGTCATGAGCCTGCGCCTGCCAGGCGCCAGTGGCGCGCCGCTGAGCTTCAGCTGGAATGGCCGCCGCCTGCAGGCCCTGGCTGGCGACAGCGTCGCCCAGGCACTGCTGGCCAACGGCATTCGCGGCCTGGCCTGGACGCGCAAGGCGCACCGGCCCATGGGCCTCTCGGGGCTCTACACCACGGGCGTGCTGGCGCGTGTCGATGGTGTACCCAACGTGCGCCTGGACCAGTGCCTGGTGCGCGAGGGCATGCAGGTCAGTCGGCAGAACAGCTGGCCGAGCCCACGCTTCGATCTGCTGCGCCTGGCGCGGCTGGTGCCGTCCGGCTGGATCAAGGGCGGTTTCGAACAGAGCAACCTGGTGCCCAGTGGCGGCCGACTGTTCCAGCCCTGGGAGGCGTTGCTGGCGTTCCTGGCCGGGGTGGCCGAGCCCGCCGACCAAGGCTTCGCCGGCCCACCTCCGCCAGGCCAGCGGCTGCAAGCCGAGGTGTTGGTGATCGGTGCCGGGCCTGCTGGCTGCGCAGCGGCCAACCGGGCTGTGCAGGAGGGGCGCGAGGTGCTGCTGGTGTCCCGTGGCGAGTCGCCCGCGCGCTATGCCCGGCAAGCCGGTGCTGCGCTGCCGACGCTCGATCCGCGGGTGCGCTGCCTGTTCGGGGTGGAGGTGTTCGGTGCCTACCGTGAAGGTCGCCTGCTGCTCGGCGCACCGATCGATTCTGCACGCGGCGCCGTGGCTCTGGAGGCCGGCGAGGTGGTCCTGGCCACCGGGCGCAGGGTGGTGCCGTCCTTGGTCGCCGGTGCCTGGCTGCCCGGGGTGATGGATGCGCGCACGGCCCTGGCACTGGCCAGCGACCGCCGCATTGCGCCGGGCAAATCGGTAGTCGTGCTTGGCGACGGGCAACAGCAGGCCTTGGCCAACCGCCTGCGCCAGTTGGGGGTGCAGGTGGTGGCCGTGGCCGAGGTCAGTGAGCTGCAACGGATCATTGGGCACAACCGGGTCAGGGCTGTGCAACTCGAGCGCCTGCAGCCCTGCGATGCGCTGGTGCTGGCCGGCCCCGGGCTGTTCGACGACAGCCTGAGCTTCCAGGCCTCGGCCAGTGGGCGGCTGCAACTGGTCGGTGCGCGTTCTTCGCTACGCCGCGCAGGCAGCGCCGCCGAACCGGACCCGGCGCTGGCCCCCGCGCAGGATGCTGCCGTGTTGCTGTGTCCCTGCTTCGACGTATCCGGACGCGAGGTCGATGAACTGCTGGAGCAAGGCATCGACGACCTGGAGGTGATCAAGCGCCTGACCTCCTGCGGCATGGGCCCGTGCCAGGGCCAACCGTGCTGGGACTCGCTGCGAGCCTACGTCGCCGGACGCCTCGGCGTGCCCGTGCTGCAACTGGCCCGACCGACCCTGCGCCCGCCGCGCCGGGCCCTGACCGTGGCCCAGGCCGCCGGTCTTTGCGACGTCGTGGAGCCTCTGCAATGAACCTGAATGCCCCGCTGCCCAAGCGCTGCAGCATCCTCATCGTCGGCGCCGGCATCCAAGGCCTGTCGCTGGCGTTCAACCTGGCCGAGCGCGGCGTGCGTGACATTCTCGTGCTGGATGCCGGCTACTGGCAGGGCGGTGCGTCGGGGCGCAACGGCACCCTGATCCGCGGTGCCTTCAGCTCGGTGGAGTGGACGCGCTTCTTTGCCTACTCCAACCAGCTCTGGCATGGCCTGTCGCGGCGCCTGGGCGAGAACGTCATGTACTCGATGCGCGGCTACAGCATGATCGGCGAGCGCACGGCCACCGCCGAACTGCTGCACCGTACCCGCGAAGTGCACCGCGAATGCGGCATCGATTCGCAGCTGCTCGACCCGGCACAGTTGCGCAGGGTGCTGCCGGCCCTGGCCCACGAACGGGTCAGCGCCGCCCTGCATCTGCCGGGCAGTGGCGTGGCACCGCACCATGCGGCGATGCATGCCTATCACAAGGCCTGCGAGCGCCTGGGCGTGACCCTGCGCTATCGCACGCCGGTCGCGGCCATCGACCGCAGCGCGGGCCGCGTCAGCGGCGTGCGGGTAGGGGAGCAACGCATCGATGCCGACGTCGTGGTGCTGGCCGGTGGCGCCAACAGCAATGCCCTGGCGCAGATGGCCGGCGTGCCGCTGGAGGGTTACCCGATGCGCCTCGAAGCCATGGCCCTGGAGCCGACCCGCCCGCTGATCGGCCCGGCCGTGGCCCTGCTCGACCGGCTCTGCTACATGCACCAGACCGCCCGTGGCGAAGTGGTGGGCGGCGCCGAGGTGGCCGAGCGCCCGCAGGACACCCTCAATGCCGACGTCCCGGTGATGGCGGCGACCGCGAAGGCCTACATGGAGATGTTCCCGCAACTGGGCCAGGCGCGTATCCTTCGCCAGTGGGCCGGGCTGGTCCACATTTCGCCCGATTTCGGGCCATTGCTGGGGGCGCATCCCGCCTTGCCGGGGCTGTTCGTCAGTGCCGGCTGGTGCTACGGCCATGCCGGGGCGCCGGCGGCCGGCGAGCTGCTGGCCAGGGCCATCGTCGAAGGGACGGTGGACGAACGCATGAAACCCTTCGCTGTCGAGCGCTTCGTACAAGGGCGTCCGGTGGTCGAGCCGGGCATCGTGCTGAGTCATTTCGAATGAACAACCGTGAATGGGAGCATCCTTTCGCGGCGGCCGAGCCGGCCGTCCGGGTTGCCTCCCTCAGAGCTGTCAAAAAAGGATCGAACGCCATGAGCGCCGCTGAAGAATCGCCCCTGTTCGTCACCGCCCTGTCCAAGGGGCTGGCGGTCGTCACTGCGTTTCGCAGTGGCCGGCCGAGCATGAACCTGGTCGAGCTGGCCGAAGCCACGGGCCTGAACAAGAGCACGGTGCAGCGCTCGGTGTACACCCTCGAAACCCTCGGCTACCTGGCCAAGGATGCCGTGACCAAGCGCTATCGCCTGACCCCGCGCTCGCTCGACCTGGGCTCGGGCTACCTGCAGACCAGCGAGCTGGTCGAGCGCGCCAACCCCTACCTGCACGAGCTCAACCGCGACACCGGCGAGAGCTGCAACCTGCTCGAGCCCTGCGGCATGGACATGCTCTATGTGGCGCGCTTCCCCAGCCACAAGCAGATCCCGATCCACGTGCCATTGGGCCGTCACCTGCCGATGTACTGCACCGCAGCCGGCCGTGCCTACCTGGCGGCGCTGCCGGAGCGCGAGAGCGAGGCCATCCTCGATGCCTCGCAGCTGATCGCGCACACCTCCAGCACCGTGACCGACCGCGAGCGTCTGCGCGAGATCATCGCCAATGCGCGCAAGGACGGCCATGCCTTCGCCAGCGAGCAGTACTACGTCGGTGACATCAGCGTGGCGGCGGCGGTGGTCAATGCCGATGGCTACCCGCTGGGCGCGGTCAACGTCGCCGTGCCGCTGGGGCGTTGGAGCCTGGAGGAGGCCAGGAAGGACCTGGCGCCGAAGGTGATCAACACCGCGCGTTCGATTGCCAGTGCCGTGCGCAGCCTGCGCCCCTTGACCTGATCGATACCCCGTAAACCGGGGTCGCTGCGCGCCCCAATCGCGGGACAAGCCCGCTCCCACACGAACAGCTTTTGTCGGTAGGAGCGGGCCCCGCGATGGGCCTCGCAGCCACTCCACCCATGCCAACGCACCCCCGTATGCGTGACGGCCCCCGTTTGTCCGAAATAACCTGGAGTCCCCATGTCCATCCAACGTTTCCAGCCCAACAACAACCGCCTCAGCCACGCCCTCGTGCACAACGGCATCGTCTATGTCACCGGCCAAGTCCCGGCCGACCGTACCCAGGACGTGCGTGGCCAGACCGCCCAGGTGCTGGCGCGCATCGACGAGCTGCTCGCCGAGGCCGGCTCCGACAAGTCGCACATCCTCTTCGCCCAGGTGTGGCTCAAGCACGCCGTGCAGGACTTCGCCGAAATGAACGCCGCCTGGGACGCCTGGGTGCCGAAGGATGCACTGCCAGCCCGCGCTACCGTCGAGGCCAACCTTGCCGCCGAGAATATCCTCGTTGAAATCGCCGTTCAGGCCGCAGTCAAGGAGTAAGGTCATGGCGACGATCAAGCATCTGATCCACGGCGAATCGGTCGCCAGCGGCGGGCGCACTGCCGAGGTGTTCAACCCCGCCACCGGCCAGGTCATCCATCAACTCGAACTGGCCAACCGTGCCACCGTGCAGGCGGCCATCGATTCGGCCAAGGCCGCGTTCCCGGCCTGGCGTAACACGCCACCGGCCAAGCGCGCCCAGGTGATGTTCCGCTTCAAGCAACTGCTGGAGCAGAACGAGGCGCGCATCGCGCAGATGATCAGCGAAGAGCACGGCAAGACGATCGAGGATGCCGCTGGCGAACTTAAGCGCGGTATCGAGAACGTCGAGTTCGCCTGTGCTGCGCCCGAAATTCTGAAGGGCGAGTACAGCCGCAACGTCGGCCCGAACATCGACGCCTGGTCCGACTTCCAGCCCCTGGGCGTGGTGGCCGGTATCACGCCGTTCAACTTCCCGGCGATGGTGCCGTTGTGGATGTATCCGCTGGCCATTGTCTGCGGCAACGCCTTCATCCTCAAACCCTCGGAGCGCGATCCGAGCTCGACCCTGTACATCGCCCAACTGCTGCATGAGGCTGGCCTGCCCAAGGGCATCCTCAACGTGGTGCATGGTGACAAGGAAGCGGTGGATGCGCTGATCGAAGCACCGGAGGTCAAGGCCCTGAGCTTCGTCGGTTCGACGCCAATCGCCGAATACATCTATGCCGAAGGCACCAGGCGCGGCAAACGCGTGCAGGCGTTGGGCGGGGCGAAGAACCATGCGGTGCTGATGCCCGATGCCGAGCTGGACAATGCGGTCAACGCGTTGATGGGCGCCGCCTACGGCTCGTGCGGCGAGCGCTGCATGGCGATCTCGGTGGCGGTGTGCGTGGGCGACCAGGTTGCCGATGCGCTGATCGCTAAACTGCAGCCGCAGATCAAGGCGCTGAAGATCGGTGTCGGCACCCAGTGCGGCCTGGACATGGGCCCTCTGGTGACGGCGGCCGCACGCGACAAGGTGCTGGGCTATATCGACGATGGTGTCGCGGCAGGGGCCGAGCTGGTGGTCGATGGTCGCGGTTTCTCGGTGGCGGGCAACGAGAACGGCTACTTCGTTGGCGGTACCTTGTTCGACCGGGTGACGCCGCAGATGCGCATCTACCAGGAGGAGATCTTCGGGCCGGTGCTGTGCGTGGTGCGCGTGCAGAGCCTGGAGCAGGCCATGCAACTGATCAACGATCACGAATACGGCAATGGCACCTGCATCTTCACCCGCGACGGCGAAGCTGCGCGGCTGTTCTGCGACGAGATCGAAGTAGGCATGGTGGGTGTGAACGTGCCGTTGCCGGTGCCGGTGAGCTACCACAGCTTTGGTGGCTGGAAGCGCTCGCTGTTTGGCGACCTGCATGCCTACGGGCCGGATGGCGTGCGCTTCTATACCCGACGCAAGGCGATTACCCAGCGCTGGCCGCAGCGCAAGAGCCACGAGGCGTCGCAGTTCGCGTTCCCTAGCCTTTGAGGATGATCTGACTGGCGCTTTCGCGGGCAAGCCCGCTCCTACAGGTTTATGAGCAGCCCCTCAAATGTTGGACACCCGTCCACTTTTTGGGGGCCGCTCATGTGGGAGCGGGCTTGCCCGCGAAAGGGCCGGTCAGGCCACCACAACACTCAGCTACGGCACGCCAGCAACGCCAGCAAATGCTCGGCAAAAATCTCCGGCCTGCCCTCGAACAACCGCTGTAACGGCTTTCCACTCCCCAGATGCCCATACAGCGCGCCACGCTGCGTCGGCTCGCTCACCATGCGCACTGCCGCCTCGATGTACTGCTCCACCGTCGCGGCAATGGTCCACCCAGGCAACCCCGCCCGCCTGAACAACCCCTCGTCGATATGCTCGAACACCTCCGGCCCGGTCTTGCACACCCCCGGCAACCCCAAGGTGAAGGCGTCGATGATGCCGTTGGTGTTGCCGAACGGAAACGGACTGAGGAACAGGTCGCAACGGTCGAAGGTGTCCAGGTACTGCGCATAAGGCTGGTGCGGGTGCACTACGGCATCCGGGACATAGCGGCGGATCAGGCGCTGCAGCTGCGGATAGAGCAACCCCTGCGCCTGGCCGATGAGAAAGTGCAGGCGCACGCGGCGGCCATGGCGCTCGCTGCTGCGCTCGACGATCTGCTGGCAGGCCTGGAGAAACTTCGGATTGAGCTTCATGGTGGTGGCCGCCACGGCAATGGCCACCTCGGGGCTGTCGAGGCGTTCGCGGGCACCGAGCCTGACTTCGATCGCCGAGGGGCGGTACGGCTGGCCGTCGCTCGGCAACAGCAGCAGGCGCTCGCTGAAGCACGCCGGGTCGCCGACGAAGTCCTCCTCGACACTGATGTAGTCCACATGCCGCGAGCCGGTGGTCGCCGGGTGCCCGAGCGCGGCCACCTGCAACGGCGCCAGGCGCAGGTTGGCGACGAACAGGGTGAGCGGGAACATGCCGACACTGGGCATGTACAGCACCTGCGGGCGCGCTTGTTCGGCGAGGCTGCGCACCTGGCGCACGCAGGCGAGCAGGTCGTCCGGGGCCTTGAGTTCGATGAAGCGGTCGAACACCTTGCGCCCCAGTTCGTCGACATTGCTGGCATAGCCGACTGCCCACAGCTCGAAATGCTCACGGGCCGCTTCCAGGGTCCGCGAGTGGGTGCGGTAGATTGAATGAGCACCGGAAAACCATTCCAGCACCACCAGCATGCGCGGCTTGCCTTGGCGCGTGCTGGCTGGCGCAGGCAGCGAGGCGATGCCTTCGGCGTCCAGCTTGCGCTCGATCAGGCGGCAGATCGAACGCTTGATGCGGTGACGCTGCGGCAGGTCAGCGTAGCTGCAGTGCATGTAGACGTCGTGGATGATCGCCAGCGGCAACTGATCGAGGCTGTCGAGGCTGTCCAGCCGTTCGGGCAGCCAGGCCAGCAGCGCCTCGCGCTTGGAGTGCGCCGCAGGCGTGCCGAGAAAGCGCGGCGACAGCAGGGCCATGAACAGCGCCATCGCCAGTTGCGGGTTCTGCGTCCACAACAGTTCCACATCCAGCGGCAACTGCGACTCCGGCGAGTAGAGGATGCAGAACTTCACCCGTTGTTCCGGCGCCACTTCGAAGCGCTGGCTGTCCTGGCCGTGCAGGTTGAGGGTGCGCAGGATGTGGTCGGCGTTGATGAAGGCGCTGGCGGCGAACAGCGCCGACAGCCAGCGCTGGAAGTTGATCAGCTGGTCGAAGCCACCGGGGCTGATCTGGAACTGCGGATCGCTGAACAGCGCGCTGATCGCACAGGTCAGGCGCGTCAGCACGTGGGCTTCGAGTTCGTCCTCGGGCACTGCCGGCGACACCGACAGCCTGAACTCCCCGGACAGCTTGCCGTAGTGGCGGTCGATGATCAGCAGCAGGCGCACCAGCTCGCGCGCCGCCTCCTCGTGCTGGCGCGTGTAGCAGAGCTGTTCGAAGTGTTCCAGCGCGAACGGGGTCTGGTTCATGGCGGGCCTCAGTCTTGCGCGAGCGTGTCGTCGCCGAGCAGGGCCAGGTCCAGCTGGATCTGGTCGAGCTGCGGCTGCAACGGCGTTTGCCGGTAGTCAGGGTAGAGCACCTGGCTCCAGTTGGCGTTGGCCATCTGTTTTTGCTGGTAGCCCCGTACATCGGCGCTGCTGCGCTCGAGCAGCGTGGCGTTGACCCGCCCGCCCAGGCGCTGCACCACCGCGCCGCCGTTGGCGGTGAGGGTGGTGCTGTCGCTGCCGTGGACGATATAGGCGCCGCTGTCGCTGTCGGCATCGATCAGCAGCACACCGTCGTCGACCTGCAGCAGGTTGCTGCCGCTGGCGAAGTTCAGCGCCGTGCCACTGTCGCTGTGGGCGGTGAGCGTCAGGTTGCCGTGGCCAGCGGCGATCAGGCTGTTGGCACCGCTGCCTGAGCCGTTGAAGGTGATGCCGGTGGCGCCGTTGCTGCCGGAGCCGCTCAGGCTGATATCGCCACCTGCCGACTGGATCATCACGCCATTGGGCCCGGTGCGCAGGAATACGCCGTTGCCGCTGGCGCCGCCGTCGCTGCGCCCGTTCAGGCTGATGGCGCCATCCTGGGTGGCGATGGTGACCGAGCTGCTGGCGCTCGAAGGGTAGAAGTGGATGCCGTTGGCCTGCTGCGAATAGCCCTGGAGGCTGATCGAGCCGCTGCCGTTGGCGCGCAGGTCGGTCTGCCCGGTGAGGATGCTGATGCCATGGGCAGCGACCGCACTACCGTCGAGGCTGAGGGTGCCGTTCTCGACGCTCAGGCGGTTGATGCCGCTGCTGTAGAAGTCGATGGCATCACCTGCGGCGGTAGCGCGGCCGACCAGGCTGACATTGCCGGAGCCGGTGGTCTGGATGATGTTGGTGACGCTGAGCAGGGCGATACCGTGGTCGAGTTCGTCGTTGTTGGGCGAGTGGAAATGGCCGTCGAGCAGGATGTTGCCGCCGTTGGAACTGATGCGGTTGGTCGAGGCGGTGCCGCTGCCGCCCAGGGCGATGGCATCGGAGGTGCCGACCGAGTCGCCACGCAGGGTGATGTTGCCAGTCCCTGTGGTGATGGCTACGCCGCGCGAGCTGCCGGTGGAGTTGAGGAAGATGCCATAGCCGCCCCAGCTGTTGCTGCTGGTGCCGCTGATCAGCACATCGCCGCTGTCGCTGCCCAGGTCGATGGCGGCGCCACGGCCGGATGGCGCGATGTCGACGCCGCGCCCCGAGGCGCTGGTGCCTTCCAGCACCAGGTTGCCGCTGGCGCTGTTGACGCGGATGTTCGAGTAGTCGCCGCTGGCATCCAGGTAGAGCGCACGGAACGAGCCGGAGCCGGTGTTGATCACCGCGTTGTCGGCCCTGAGCCGCACGTCGCCGGCGCTGCTGGCGATGTTGATGCGTGAGCCCGGTGTGTTGGCGTTGCCGTTGCCCGCCGCGATCAGCGCCAGGGCCGGGGTGCTGCCGCCAGTGGTGTCGCCTTCGACGGTAATGTCGCCAGCGCTGGTCAGGTTGATCGAAGCGCTGGCGCCGGTGACGTTGAGCGCGGTGCCATAGCTGCCGCCGCTGTCGCCACCGAGCACGATGCGCCCGCCGTTGTCGCCGCGCAGGTTGACCGCGCCGGTGCCGGAGGCGGCCACATACAGGCCGCGGTTGCTGGCGCTGCTGCCCTTGAGCGTAAGCGTACCGCTGCCCACCGAAAGATTCTGCGTGGAGCCTGCGGCGGTGGAGCAGACCAGCACGCCGAAACCTAAGACGGCATTGCCGCTGAGGGTGACATTGCCCGCGCCGCGGGCGGCGATGTTGTTGCTGGTGCTGAACACCCGCGCGCCGTTGCCGCCGCCGAGGTTGTCGGCGCTGATGGCGATCGAGCCTGCGCCGTCGGTGAGCAGGTTGCTGCCGCCGGTGAGGATGAAGGCATCGCCTGTGCCGCTGGTGCTGGCCTGGCGGGCAATGATGTTTATGTTGCCGCCACCGGCATCCAGGGTACTGCCGGAGATGTTCACCGCCGTGGCGCTGGCGCCTGATGCCAGGGTGCTCGAGGTCGCGCCACGGAGGCTGATGTCGCCGCCGTTGGTGGTGATCCGCGTGCCGTTGCTGATGGCCACGCCCGTGCCGTTGCTGACGTTGGTGCTGGCGTAGCCGTTGACCGGGTCGGCCGCGCTGCCGAGGGTGAGCTTGCCGCCGTTGGTGTTGATGGTGGCGTTGTTCAGGGCGATGGAGCCGTTGCCGCTGTTGTTGAAGTTCGACAGCATCGAGACGTTCAGCGACTTGCCGTCGGCGTTGCTGATGCTGGTGCCGTTCATGTTGACGTTGCGGTGGGCGATCAGCGTCAGACTGGCATTGCCTCGGGCCTTGACGTTGTCCAGGACGTTGATGTCGCCGGAGGTGCCCGCCCCGGAAGAGGTCTGCACGATGATATTGGCACCTTCGCTGAGCGAAGCGTTGAGCGTCGCCGAGCTGAGGTTGGAGCTGCGCCCGGCGTTGGGGGTGAACGGGCTGCTGCTGGAGGTGCCATTGCTGGCACCGCTGGTGATGTTGATGTTGAACGGATCGAGCAGCCAGGTGCCGCCCTGGCCGGACGCTGCCGCCAGGTTGACCAGGCCGGTGACGTCCAGCGCGTTGCCGGAGGTCTCGACCAGCCCGCCCTTGCCGGCACCGGCGCCCGTGGCGCTGATCACTCCTTCGAAGCGGGTGCTGTCACGCGACCAGAGGATGACCTTGCCACCGTCGCCGTCGCCCAGTGCGTTGGCCTCGATGCGCGCATCCTCGCCCATGTAGGTCGCCGTGGCCTGGTGCAGCGGGCCGCTGCCCTGATAGTCGCCGCCCAGCAATACGGTGCCGCCGCCGGTGCTGCCGGAGGTGTCGATGTGGCCTTGCTCGAACAGGCCGACGTATTCGCCGGTCAGGGTCACGTTGCCGCCATGCTCGCCTGCGCCACGGCCGGAGGCGTCGATCACCCCGCTGTTGGCGACCACGCCATTGTCGCCGCCGTCCAGGACGATCCGGCCGTTGCGCTGTTGCAGGCTGCGCGCCTCGATCACGCCTTCGTTGTTGACCACGCTGCCGACCATTGCATCGCTGGTGCGCGCGCTCATCAGCACGGTGCCGCCATCGGCCTGCAGCAGGCCGCGGTTGGCGACGCTGGCACCGACCGCCGCTTCATCGACCTGCAGGTTGATCAGGCCGTCGCCGTTGTAGTCGAGGGTAATCTTCTCGCCGCCGCCGAGCACCACCGAGCCCATCCGCGCGATCACCGCGCCTTCGTTGCGCACCTCGCCGCCGAGCAGGGCAACGCTGCCACCGTCGGCGGCGCGCAGGGTGCCCTGGTTGATCACCGCGCCGCGCTGGCCGTCACCCTGGAAGCGCAGGCGACCGGCCTTGAAGTCGTCGTCGTTGATATCCAGGGTACTGGCGACCAGGCCGCCGACGTTGACCGATGCACCGTTGCCGAACAGCACGCCGCTGGGGTTGATCAGGTACACCTGGCCGTTGGCGTTGAGCTGGCCGAGGATCTGCGAGGCGTCGCTGGCGGTCACCCGGTTCAGTGCGACCGCCGAGGCGTTGGGCTGGTGGAAGTTGACCTGGGCGTCCTTGCCGATGTTGAAGCGCTCCCAGGTGGCGATCAGCTGCTGGCTGTTCTGGGTCACGTCCAGCACATTGCCGGCCTGGCTGATGCCGCCGCTGCCGGAGGTGATCTGGCCGTTCGTTGGCAGGGCGCCTGCGTCCAGCGCCATGGCGTGCTGCGGCATCAGGCCGTGCACGGCGCAAAGTACCGCGAGGGCCAGGGGTTTGAGTGTCGGTCGTTGGCGACGACGGGAAAGGGTGGCGTGCATGGTCGTCTCCTCAGAACGAATAGTTGAAGCCGGTGCCGATGGCGTTGATCGTGGTGCCCACGCCCGGCGAGTAGCCGCTGGCGGCAAAGGCGCCGACCACGGCGAAGTTGTAGTTGGCCAGCGACTCGTTCTGCAGCAGCACGTAGTGGGCGAAGATCTCGCTGTTGCGGCTCAGGCGATAACCCACGCCCAGGGCGTACTGGCGTGCACCCATGCCGCTGGTGTCGCACTGATAACCGGCCGCCGAGATCATCTTGCAATCGCCGGCCAGGGCGCGGGCGTAGCTGGCACGCAGGCGCCAGGCGCCGAGGCGGTGGCTGACGCCGAGCATGTAGGCGCGGCGCTTGTAGTCGGACAGGTCGCTGACGTTGAGGCTGTTGTTCACCACGCCGTCCTCGGCGTAGTGCAGTTCGTCGGCCACCAGCGACAGCTGGGTATTGCCGATCTGGTAGCCCAGGCCCAGGCGGTAGCTGTAGTCGTTGGACGAGGTGCCGTCGGTGACGTGGGTGTTGCTGCCGACCCCACGCGAGTTGCGGCCCAGGCTGGCGATGCCGAAGTAGTCGACATGGCGCTCGGCCGCAGCCACCGCGGTGAAGCCACCGTTCTGGTAGGTCAGGCTGCCGCCATAGAGGTAGCCGTTGCCGACGTCTTCGGCGGCGCGGGTGCCGTTGTTGGAGTAGGCCAGCTTGAGCGTCAGGCCGTTCCACTCCGGCGACCACCAGGCGACCATGCCGGACTGGCGCCGGTTGAACGCGGCATCGGAGCTTTCGCTGCTGTCGGCCCTGCTGGCCGGGCCGTTGACGTTGCTGGCCATGCTGACGTTGAAGCCCGGCGAGCCGATGATGTTGTAGTAGGCGCCAGCGGTCTTGCCGTTGAACGGATCGAGGCTGGTGGTGCTCTCCTTGAGCGGCATGTCCCAGACCCCGTAGAGCAGGGTGCCGTAGCGGTCGTCGTCGAAGGCCACGGCGGAGTTGCGCAGGCGGGTGTTGGGCGAAATCGACTTGGGCGCGGTTTCGTCGCCCGACAGCGTGTAGTTGACCGAGATGCCGTATTCGAGCTGCCACAGGAAGCGCGAGGTGTCGTTGATCGGGATACCGGCACGGGCACCGACATAAGAAACGTTGTCGCGGGCACGCAGGTAGCTGTTCATGTTGCGCCCGTTGGGCGTGGCCAGTTTGCTCTGGTCGGCGGGGGCGGCGCGGGTCGAGTCGCGTCGGTCGACGTACTCGGGCACCAGGCCCAGCGAGCCGTAGAGGGTCAGCTCGGTGCTCTTGTCACGAAAGTCCTCGCGGGTGCCGAGGTCTTTGGCCAGGCCCGCGAAGGCCTGCGGCGAGCCGCTGACCGAGAGCCAGAAACGCTTGGCGTCGCGCTCGTCGCTGGTCGGATCGTCGCCGTTGGAGAAGGCCAGGCTGGCGTTCATCACCAGGTCGCGGTGATAGATGTTCAGGCCCACCCCGTAGCCGTGGCGGCTGAGGCTGTTCTCGCTGTCGTCCCAGGGCTTCTTGTTGACCTTCACCCGCCCCGCATCGGCGAACAGCGCACCTTCGGCGATAGCGCCATGGATGTTGCCCAGGTACTTGCGCAGCTCGACCCGGCCGAGCAGGCCTTCGTCACCGGCCGCTTCGCCGACCCCATAGGCGCGCACGCCGTTGGGGCCGCCGAGGGTGAATTTCTCCGAGCTGTCGAGGTTCTTGTCGGCCCACTGACCGCTGATGGCGGCATACAGCGAGTAACCGCCGCCGAGCGCCTGCAGGCGGCTGAACGACAGGGTGCCCTTGTGGTAGGTGCCGGCGGCCTCGGCGGTCAGCGCGTCGAGGGCTGCGTCGAGCGGGGTGTTCTTGTCCAGGTGGCCGATGCCATAGCCCAGGCTCCAGCGGTTGCTGCCGGCCCAGCCGTCACGCCAGTCGCCGTACAGGGTCAGGCCGCGGAACACGGCGCTCTTGCGCACCTCGAAGGCGCCAGCGGCGTCGTCGAAGTAACGGTGTTCCTGGGCCAGGTTCAGGCCGATGTTGGCGTCGCGGCTGCGCAGCAGCGAGGCATCGACGAACAGTGCCGAAACCTCGGCGCTGCCGCTGGCGTTGGCGGTCTTCAGGCCCTTGCCGATGCTGTAGTCCATCTCGGCGTAGCTGGCGCCGACGCTGATGCCGCTGGCACCCAGCGGCAAGCGCATGCCCACGCCCTTGATATCCAGACCCTCGAAGCTGGCCTGGTTGTTGAAGTACAGGCTCTCGCCGAAGCCGAAGGCGTCGTTGAGGCTGACGTTGGTGCTCATCCGGTTGCTGCCGGTGTAGTAGTTGCCGTAGTTGTCGAAACTGACCCGGCCGGTCCAGGCAGTCATCTCGCTCAACTTCAGTACGATGTCGGCGGCGCCCGGCTGGCGCGAGGGTTGCAGAACCGCGCGCACGGAAACACCGGCAATATCGGAGAGGCGCAGCAGTACGCGCTCCATGTCCTGCTCGCGAATCACGCTGCCGCTGGGCAGTGCGTCGACGAAACGCTGTTGCATGCCGGCATTCAGGCGCACACCCGGGCCCGGCTCGGTGCGCACCGTGCCGACCTTGCCCTCACGCACCTCGAGGGTGACCACGCCGCCTTCGATTTCCTGCGGCGGCAGGTAGGCGCGGGCCACCAGGTAACCGCGGCTGCGGTACAGCGCGGTGACTCGGTCGGCGGCGGCGCGCAAGCCGTTGAGGTCGAGTTCGCGGCCGAGGTCGTTCTGCAATTCCTGTTGCAGGCGCGATTCGCTGATCTCGCGGTTGCCGGTGAGCTTGAAGGCCGTGACCTTGAAGCTGAACGACGGGCCCGCCGGATGATTGCCTTGGGCCTGGCGCTGGTCGTCCTCGGCCTCGATGCGCACGCTGCCTTGGGGCTGCTGGCTGCGCTGCGCCGGGCGCAAGCTGTCGCGGTTGGTGTCGAACAGTGAGCCGGCGCTGGGCAGGGTTTCACCCTGGGCCTGGCCGGCGAGCACGGCGGCGGTGAGGAAGGTCAGGGCGCGCGGGTGCAACGCCCGGCGCACGGAGGCGGCGAGATAAGTCCGGGTCATGGCAGATTCTTTTTGTTGTTTTTGTAGGAAGTGCGAACGGCGTCAGCGGGTCGGGAACAGGGTCCTGGCAACGCTTTTCGCGGCGAACAGGCGGGCGGCGTTATGGCCGACCTTACTGACCTGGAATTGCAGGTGGTCGATGGGGATGTGCCATTTCTGCGCGAGGAAGGCTTCGTAGCGCAGGTAGTTGAGCTGACGCTCGACACGGGTAGCGCCCTGCATGGCAGCGCCACAGGCGCGGTCCATGACCCGGTCGTCCGGTTTGTTGTCGAGCTCGCCGACCATGTAGGTCAGGTTGCGTGCGGCATAGCGCTGGAACACCTGGGTGGCGTTCAGGCCCTGGCGGGTGAAGTACGCCGGCGCCCGCTCCAGGCCATAGCGGTACTGGTTGTAGCTTGGGCACATGACCGTGAGCACCGGCTTGAAGGCGCCGTCCTGCACGCGGTTGTCGTCCAGGTAGAGGTAGGACGAGGGGCTCGACACCACGTAGCGCACCTGGATGCCGCTGGCGCGCAGGCGTTGGTCGCCGTCGCCGAGCAGGGTGTAGCGCTGCATCAACTGACCACCGGCGGAGTGACCGATGAGCACGATTTCCTTCAATGCAGGGAAATGCTGGCGGTTGCCGAGGTAGGCGAGCAGGTCGTCGAGCACGGTGAAACCGGCGATACCGGCGCGCCCGCTCTGCGACTCGGTGCCGTGCATCCACTTGTCCTTGGGCCACAGCGGCATGTCGTCGCCGGCACGGCGGTCGCTGGGGGTGAGGAAGTTGGGCGCCAGCAGCAAGGTGTCGCTGGCGCTGAAACCCGCGTTTTCCAGCAGCTTTTCGCCGCTGTCGTAATAGTCGTCGGCGTTGCGGCGCACACCATGCAGCAGCACCACGGCGCGCTGCACGGGCAGGCTGGCACGCTGCAGGTCGTTGTTGGCGAAGGCAAGGAAGTTGTAGGGGGCAGTGTCGCCCAGGCGCAGGGTCTGGGGGGCGGCGACGGCCTGGACGGCCAGCAGGCTGGCGGCCAAGAGCAGCAGGGAGCGGGCGAATGTGCGCAGGACGTGATGCGGCATGTAACCACCTCGTAAGCGTGCGGTCCGGTCGTATCCCGTGGCAGTGTGTGGGATCGGCCGGTTTGATTGGAGTTATGGCGCCGATCCTAGCAGCGGTTTTTGCCGAGATAAAATATCTTGAATCGAGTGTCTTGATATCTTGAAAGTATCAAGTTGCCATCGCCGCTCTCCATACTAGAGAGATATTGGTTGGATATTTTTAATATATTTTTAATCTTCCAAACCCGCCGCTAGCATCCCGCCATGTTCGCCCCTCCTGAGCGACACACTCGCGGAACCGAAACCATGACAACAAGAAAGACCCCGCTCTACCTGGCCATTACCTACGCCCTGTTCGCCGCTGCCACGGCCCAGGCCGCCAACACTGCCGACCTGCCGTGCAAGACCACCGCCGAATGCGCCGAGCAGGCGCGCAAGATCGGCGCCACCGTCGACAAGTCCGCGCTCAAGGGTGGCCAGCAGGAAAGCCAGTTCGACTGGCTCAACCGCATCAACAAGGCCTCCATCGTCATGCTCACCGAGCAGGGCATCGTGCCGGCCGACCAGGGCAAGGTGATTGCCGGCGGCGTGCGCTATGCCATCGACCAGGCCAAGCAGCCCGACGGCAAGCGCCCCAGCGATGTGTTGCAGCTTGAGCAGGTGATGATCGACAAGATTGGTCCGCAGGCTTCGTTGATCCACTCCGGGCGCAGCCGCCAGGACATGTACGCCACCTATCGCCTGGCCTCGCTGCGCGCCGAAGTGCTGGACTACAGCGACGCCCTGAACGCCACCCGCCAGCGTCTGCTCAAGCTGGCCTCGGTCAACGTCGACACTCTGGTGCCGGCCTACACCAACGGCGTGCAGGCCATGCCGATCAGCTACGCCCACTACCTGCTGGCCTACGAGGCGTCGTTCCAGCGCGATGCCCAGCGCATCCATGACCTCTATGCGCGCCTGAACCTGAGCCCGATGGGCACCGCGGTGCTGGCCAACTCCGGTTACCCGCTCAACCGCGAGCGCCTGGCAACGCTCTTGGGCTTCGATGGCCTGCGTGAGAACTCGCTGGATGCCAGCCAGGTGTCGACCTACGACATTCCGCTGGAGGCTGCGAGCATTGCCTCGTCGTCGGCCATTCGCGTGGGCGCGATCATTGGCGATATCCACACCCAGTACCACCAGACCCGCCCGTGGCTGCTGCTCGACGAGGGTTCGACCTACACCAGCAGCGCCATGCCGCAGAAGCGCAACCCGGGCTTGCTGATGCGCACCCGCGAGTCGGCTTCCGATGTGGTCGGTCTGGCCAACGCCACCACCGTGCGGGCGCATAACGTCACCACCGGTATGACCGACTACAAGGCCGCATTCGACGACCTGGGGCTGTTCAAGTCGGCCAACGAAATGTTCGAGCGCATGGACCTGGTGCTCGATGCCCTGCAGATCAACGCTGCTCGGGCCGAAGAGGAACTGGACGCAGACTGGACCACGTCGATGGAGCTGGCCGACACCCTGGAGCGCCAGCACCACGTGCCGTTCCGCATCGGCCACAGCTTCGCCTCGCTGATCGTCGAGAAGGCCCGCGCCGAGGGCACGCTGCCCAAGGACTTCGCCTACGCCGATGCCCAGGCGCTCTACACCCAGGCGGCGAAGAAGTACAAATGGCAGGACGATCAGCTACCGCTGAGCGAGGCCGCCTTCCGCGCCAGCCTGTCGCCGCGCGCGATGGTCGAGAGCCGCCAGGGTACTGGCGGGCCACAGCCGAACGAAGTGCGGCGCATGCTGATGGAAGCGGGCAAGCGCCTGGCGGCGGACCAGGACTGGATGAAGCTGCACCGGCAGAAGCTGGTGGATGCCGATGCGGCGCTGGACAAGGCCTTCGACAAGCTCGCCGGGCAATAACGGCATCGCAATCTCAAAAATCTAAGGCGTGCCCAATCCCTGTGGGAGCGGGCTGGTCCCGCGATCGGGCGCGAAGCGGCCGCAAACCAGGCAACCGAGAGACGTCCAGATACACCTTAGCGCCTGATTTTACGGCCGCTTCGCGCCCGATCGCGGGACCAGCCGGCTCCCACAGGGATTGGGCTGGCTCTAAGATTCTGAGCAAGACTGTTGCTCCTACAGCTTGGTAGATGCCTGGGGAGCGGCGGTGTCTTCATACTTCAGAAAATTCCGAATCTCGCCGGCAGCCCTTCAGTTCAAGGCTGCTTGGGAATTATCCTACGCGCCGCGCAGCCGTTTCTCTGTTGTTGAAGATAAGCATCGGGACTAACTTCCCCGGGTCGCCCATATGGCGACCGGGTGTGAGAGCCTGCTACACAACACCGAGCAACGCTGTTATGGCAGCTGTGCGTGGGCAGGCTTTATGCCTGGCCGGTTTTTGCTCTGTGTTGGTCCGGTCTCTCACCCCACCACAGCTGCCACCCTATCCTGTGAGAGGGATGGAGTAGTCGGCTTTCGACAACTCAACACAGGGCAACACCATGAAAAAGATCGTCCCCGATCCACCCCGCCTCAAGCTCATCAATACTCCCTACTTCTCCATCCACGCCGACCTGATTCCCCCGGACGCCCTGGCTCACGCCAGCGAGCTGTTGCGCGGTGTCAGCGAGACCCTCGACGAGCACTGTCGCTTCATGGCCGGCACCCCCGGTCTGAACATGCTCGCCAACGCCGCGCATGCCGCGGAAACAGCGCGCGCCTTGATCGAACACGCCCTCAAACGGATGTGATGGAGGTTTGTCCATGAATGAAAACACCACGCCAGGCATCGCCACGGCCCTCGGGATGTTCCGCGTACAACCCGGTATTCCCGTGGATCAGGCATTCGACGAAGTGTCGTTGCTGCTGGGCTGCGTGCGCGATCTGAGCCAGGGCAGTGACGAGGACATCGCCCCTGCTGCCCTGACAGCATTGAGGTATCTCAGCGCGATGGCCAAGGCCTTGCTGAACGACCTTGAGGTGGCCAGAAACCAGGAGGTCTGACTGCAGGCCTGCTCCCACTGGGAGGGTTGCTGACCGGCCCGCTTGTTGACCCATCACCTGATAAATCTGTCAGTTTCGCGGACAGTGAGGCGTCTCTAATATCACCGAACAGCTTACGAAGCATGGCTCAAGGCGGCTCGTATTTCCCGCATCACAGATAATGGTGGGCGACATGGATGCGCCAGTGGTGCACGCAGGTACTCCTGGGGGCCGGGTGATCGATAGTCGCGGTTTGGATGTACGCGATATCGCTGGCTATCGCCATCCGACGCTGGCGCAGGCCTTGGCCTGGCGTATCACCCGTCACAGGCATGATGCCGTCAGCCGTATCAGCGAAAGTCGTGATCCGCGCCTGCATGCCACGGGGCGGGTGAACTTCGCGTGGCAGTGCTCGTTGGGCGGTGTCACTGTGCGCACCCAGAGTGCCGACGCCGGTATTTGCCTGCACCTGAGTGATGTGCAAGGCCGACCGCTGTTGGCGCTGAGCCGGATCCGGCTGGGCGAGCGGGGTGACGAAGGTGTTGGCGAGGCGGTGGTGGACCGCTTTCATTACGAGCCTGTGAATCTGCCCGGCCGTCTGCTGGGCGTCACCGAGCAGATCATTGCGGGGGCCGTGCGTTGCAGCGAACGGCTGACTTATGCAGAGCCAACCCAGGAAAGTAGAGACCGCAACCTGGCGGGGCTATGCAACCGTCACTACGACCCGGCTGGATTGTTGCAGTTGGACGAGGTCGCGTTGACCGGCGACCCCCTGGTTTCTCGTCGACGCTTGCTGGCATTCGCGGATGATGCAAACGCACAGGCCGACTGGCAGGGCGAAGACGCCTCGGTGTGGGAGGTGCTGCTGGCGCCGCCGGGCCAGGCTTATGTCAGCCACACGACGCGGGACGCGACAGGCCTTCCCGTGAGTGCGACAGATGCCTGCGGCCACAGGCAGCGCCTGGCGTATGACTTGGCCGGGCATTTACTGGGCAGCTGGCTCACGCTGCAAGGCAGACCTGAGCAGCCGATTGTCGCGGCGTTGCACTACTCGGCTGGCGGACACAAGCTGCATGAAGCGCATGGCAACGGCATCAGCACCAGGTTCACATTCGATCCCCGCAGCCTGCGCCTGACGGGGATTCTGGTGCAGCGTCCGGCCACTTCTCCTTCCGGTGCTCGTACCCTGCAGCACCTGCGTTACAGCCATGACCCAGTGGGCAATGTGCTGCGTGTGCGCAACGAGGCCGAGGCCGCACGCTACTGGCGCAACCAGAAAGTCATGGCCGAGGGCACCTACGTCTACGACAGCCTGTATCAATTGGTCGAGGCCAGTGGCCGGGAAATGGCAGGTGCTGCTCGGCACGGCACTCGGCTGCCCGAACCTGCCGTACCGGTCGATGCGAGGGTCTACAGCCGCTACACCCGTGATTACCGCTACGACAGCGGCAACAACCTGACGCATATGCACCATCGCGCGCCTGCCTCCGGCAATGGCTACAGTGTGCAACTTACCGTTTCCGACCGAAGTAACCGCGCAGTGCTGGCTCAGCCAGGACTGCTGCCCGGCGAGGTGGATGCACTGTTCGACGCTGGCGGCCACCCGTGTGCGCTGCTTCCCGGCCAACCGTTACAGTGGACTGCGCGCGGTGAGCTGTCTCGGGTTTCGCCGATTCAGCGTGACGAAGGCGCGGATGATTGCGAGTGGTACCGCTATGCGGCGAATGGCATGCGCCTGTTGAAAGTCACACAGCAGGCCTGTGCAACCGCGCGCGCAGAGCGAGTGGTGTATCTGGATGGCCTTGAGTTGCGCAGCAAGTCGGTTGCCCAGGCGGAGGTCGAGCAACTGCAGGTGATCACTGTGGCCGCTGGTGGCGGTGCCGAGGTGCGGGTATTGCACTGGTCGAGCGGCAAGCCAGCTGAGATCGAGAATGATCAACTGCGTTACAGCTACCACGACCTGATCGGTAGCAGCGGCCTGGAAGTGGATGGGCGAGGTGGCGTGATCAGCCAGGAGGAGTACTACCCCTATGGCGGCACGGCGGTTTGGGCGGCGCGCAGCCGGCTCGAGGCGGGTTTGAAGACGATCCGTTATTCGGGAAAGGAGCGGGATGCGACGGGCTTGTATTATTACGGAAGTCGCTATTACCTGCCTTGGGCGGGACGTTGGTTGAGTGCCGATACGCTGGATGATGACGGGAAAGCGGTGGATGGTTTGAATCTGTACCGGATGGTCGGGAATAACCCGATCACGCTGCATGACCCGGAGGGGCGAGAGGGGAGGACAGGATACATTTACACGCCTTTTTCGCGCGGAGATGCAGCGAAAATTGTGGCCGTTGAGAATGCCAAACGCATACAGCTGGGAAAGAGCATTCGATCAATGGCATTCGAGAATGACCAAGAACGCGAGATCTTCAAAAAATTGCTGAAAAATGAAGCCCAGCAGCTTGAGGAACTCAATGAAAGAACTCAGGGACAGATCGAACGGTTAAAGAGCAAGCGTTCGTTGACCGCTAAAGAACGTCAGTATTTTGATCTATACAGTCGGAATATCATCGCTCGGAACGGGCAATGGGAAGCAATAAAATACCTGATGGCCGACCGCGGATCGAAATTATTTAGCGAACTGGACCCTGTACGTACAAAGTTATATGTCGTGGGACATGGCGGGCCGGGTATCAGTCGTGTTTACGCTGCTTCAAATGGCGAAAACAACAAAGGCATGTCCATGAAGAGACTGGCTCAGGAGTTTTCCGGGGGCGGATTGAACTTGGACTATGAAGATATCCGTCTAGTGCCTTGTAATAGTGCAGATGTGATTGAGCCTTCGTCATTTGAAAAGGATAGTTTGGAGCAGGCGCGTCAGCCGAAACATGATGAGAGTGCGGGAGGGCCCGGCAAGCCAGGAAAGATCTACCCACCTGCTGAGTCGCTGAGCAACGAGATGCGCGGTAAAGGGTACTCCAAGCTCACTGTGAGTGGTTATCACGGTAGAGGGATTAGCAAAAGCCAAGACGGTCATTTTTACCGCTCGCTCGGTAAGGGAGGGGCTATCCAGCGACGCTCCCAGGTCAAGCAGCAGTGGAAAAGCTACTGATCAATGTAGAGCGCTCGGGAGTTACTGCAACACAGAGTGCGGTTGATATGACTGGCCAGTGATTTTCGTGGGCGGGGCCAGGCTTAGTAGCGACTAACCCAACACCTCGCGCAACCGCCCTCGATCCACTTTCCCGTGCCACCAGGCAATCGCCAGGCACGCCACGCAATTGCCCACCACATTGGTCACCGACCGGCATTTCATCAGCCGCTCCACGCCAATCAGCAAACCGATGCTCTCCAGCGGCACGATGTCCAGCACGCTCAAGGTCGCCGCCAGGGTGACGAAGGCCGAGCCGGCCACGCTGGTCGAGCCGAGCGAGGTGAACAGGCTGACCAGCACGATGGTCGCCAGCAGCGAGGGAGTCAGGTCGATATGCCCAAGCTGTGCGAGAAACAGCACCGCGACGATCAGGTACAGGCTCGAGCCATTGAGGTTGAAGCTGTAGCCGGCAGTGAGGGTCAGGCGCAGGGTCTGGCTGTCGCAACCCGCCGCTTCGAGCTTTTCCACCAGGCGCGGCAGGGCGGCCACCGACGAACCGGTCGAGATCACCAGCAGCAATTCTTCCTTGATGTAGCCCACCAGCCGCGCCAGGCGACAGCCGAGCAGACGCATCACCAGCAGCGGCACCAGCAACAGGTAGGCCAGGCACGCGGCGTAGGCAGCAACGACGAACTTGGCCAGAGGAATGGCGGCGTCCAGGCCGTACTTGCCGATGATGAAGGCGATGGCACCAAACGCGGCCAGCGGCGCGAAGCTGACGATCAGGCGCATGATGCGGAACATCCAGGCCATGGTCCGGTCGAGCTGGCGGGTCAGGCGTCGGCCGGTTTCGCCGCTGCGCCCCAGCAGCAGGCCACACACCAGCGCGACCAGCAGCACCTTGAGGATCGGGCTTTCTTCCAGCGAGTCGAGCAGCAGGGTCGGCAGGCGCGAAAGCATCGGACCGTCGCCGGCCAGCAGCGGCACTGACCACACATGGCTGGAGCTTTCCAACCCCGCCCCAGGGCGCAACAGCAGAGCCACCACCAGGCCGATCAGCAGCGACAGCAACGACATCGGTTGCCAATAGGCCATGGCCTTGAGGCCGAGGCGGGCGGTGGCGCGGTAGTCGCTCAGGGCGGCGATGCTGGAGCAGACCAGGATGAACATCACCACCGGGGCACAGACGCCGATGATGGAAATGAACAGGTCACTGAGCGGCTTCATCTGCACCGCCAGGTCTGGCTGCCAGACGCCCAGCAGCGCACCGGCCAGCAGGGCGAGCAGGAGCAGGGCAAGGTCTGAGCGAGAGCGATTACGGATCATCGGGATTTTTTGTTGTTTTCCGGTTTGCCGATTCTAGCGTGAATGGTGCGAGGACTGCGCATGCGCCACAATGCTCCTCGCCACCCGTCCCCGGAGCCTGCATGGAACTTCGTCACCTTCGTTACTTCGTCATGGTCGCCCAGGAAAAGCACTTCACCCGTGCCGCCGCGCGGCTGAACATGCAGCAACCGCCACTCAGCCAGCAGATCCGCGCACTGGAACAGGAACTGGGCTTCGACCTGTTCATCCGCCATGCCAAGGGTGTCGACCTTACCGCTGGCGGCGAGGTGTTCCTTCAAGAGGCACTGGACATCCTGCAACGGGTCGAGAACGGTGCGCAGAAGGCGGCGCGCACGGCCAAGGGCATAGAGGGCAACCTCAAGGTCGGCTTCACCAGCTCGGCGGCGTCCCATCCATTGATCCCCCGCATCATCCGGCGCTACCGCGACCTGTACCCGGACGTCGATATCGCCTTGCACGAAGGCAACGCCCGCGAGCTGACCGACGAGGTGAGCGACGACAGTGTCGATATCGGCATCCTTCGCGCGCCGGTCGATCGTCCACGCGGCATCGCCTATCACCGGTTGCTCAACGAAGAACTGGTGCTGACCCTGCCGGTTGGCCATCGCCTGCTCGACAGCGGTGCGGCCATTGCCCTCAAGGACCTGGCCGACGAGCCGTTCATCCTGGTGCGTCGCCCGGGGGCGCCGGGGATGTACGCCAATTTGCTGCAGGCGTGTCGCAATGCCGGGTTCGAGCCGAAGGTGGCGTTCGAGGTCGAGCGCATGCTGACCAACGTCAGCCTGGTGGCCGCAGGTGCCGGGGTGTCGGTGGTGCCGACCTCGATGCGCGGCTTTCACGAGCACAGCGTGGCCTATCGGCCAATTCGCGACGCCCGGCCACGGCTGGCGGCGCCTATTACCTTGCTGTGCCGGCAGGACAACCCGTCGCCGCAGGCGGTGAATTTTGTGGCGTTGGCGCGGGAGCTGGGCAGCGAGTTGCGCCGTGAACGACGGGAGGCCGGTGGTGCTGCGTTAGCTACAGGCTAATGACAACGCGGCCCCTGGCTAACAAGGCCGGGGCGCTGGGAGGGTAGGGTGGTCGCAACACTGCAAAGCCTGCGGCGAAGCGATTTTGGCCGACAGGCTTGTGGTGGCTGTTCCGGCCTCATCGCGGGACAAGCCCGCTCCCACAGGGATTGGGCTGGCCTTTAGATTTTGAACAAGACAGTTGCTCCTACATGTTGTACTACCTCTGTGGGAGCGGGCTTGTCCCGCGATGAGGCCCTGAAGATCACCCCCCCTTCGGGAGCCTCACCATGTCATCCGCCCGCTTCACCCTGTTCACCGCCTCGGCGGTGTGCGCCCTGATCATCCTCGACACCAACATCGTCGCGGTCAGCCTGCCCAGCATCGCCCGTGACCTGTCCGGCTCGTTCGCCGACATCGAATGGGTGGTCAGCGCCTACCTGCTGGCCTTCGCCGCAGCCCTACTCCCGGCCGGCAGCCTGGCCGATCGTTTCGGCCGACGGCGCATGCTGCAACTGGGGCTGGGCCTGTTCGGCCTGGCCTCGCTGGCCTGCGGCGCCGCGCCGACACTGATGTTCCTCGACCTGGCCCGGGCCGCCAAGGGCCTTGGTGCGGCGCTGCTGCTCACCGCCGCGCTGGCGGCCATCGGTCACCGCTTCCACGAACCCGAGGAGCGCCTGCGCGCCTGGGCGTTCTGGGGCGCGTGCATGGGCGCGACCATCACCTTCGCACCGCTGCTTGGCGGCCTGATCGCCAGCACCTTGGGCTGGCGCTGGATCTTCTACATCAACCTGCCGCTGGTGGGGGTGCTGTCGATCATGGTCCGGCGCAGCATCGAGGAATCGCGCGACAGCGCTGCCGCGCGCCTGGATCCGTTCGGCAGCCTGACCTTCGCAGGTGCGCTGGGCTACCTGATCTGGGCGCTGATCGATGCCAACCGCGTCGGCTGGGACAGCGCCCCCACCCTCGGGCGTCTGGTGATCGCGGCGTTCCTGTTCTTCCTCTTCGTGTTGGTCGAGCGCAACCAGTCGCGGCCGATGATCGATCTGCAACTGATGCGCAGCGGGCGCTTCATCGGCGCTCTGCTCGGCATGTTCGCCTACGCCGCCTGCGCCCAGGTGATGATGACCCTGCTGCCGCTGTACCTGCAGAACGGCCTGCAACTGCCAGCGCTGGCCGCAGGTGCAGGCATGCTGCCGTTCGCCCTGGCGATGCTGCTGACACCCCGCCTGGGCATGCGCCTGTCGGCACGGCTCGGCTCGGCGCGCGTGTTCGCCCTGGGCTTGCTGCTGGTGGGGCTGGGCAACCTCTTGTGCTCGGCCGCAGCCGCGTACGGCGGTTATACCCGCTTCGCCCTGGCCAGCCTGGTGCTTGGCGCCGGGGCCGGGCTGCTCAACGGCGATACGCAGAAGAACATCATGGCCTGCGTACCGCGTGAGCGCACCGGCATGGCCTCGGGCTTGAGCACCACCACCCGCTTCGGCGCGATCGTGCTGGCCATCGGTGTGCTGGGCGGGATTCTGGCCAGCCGCAGCGGGCAGTTGTTGCGTGAGGCGGTGGCGGGCGTGGCGCCGGGGCAACTGGACAAGGTCGGCGACATGGCGACCCGGGTCGCGGCGGGCGATCTGCCGGCGGCGCTGGCGGTGGTCGATCCGAGTCTGCGCGACACCCTCGCGCCGCTGGCACGCCAAGCCTTCGTCGGCGGTTTCGAAGCGGTGCTGACGAGTGCCGGGGTGGCGGCGCTGGTGTTCGCCGTGGTGGTCGGGCTTCTGCTGAACCGACCACTCCCCGTGCCAGTCACGCAGCCGACCTGATGATTTAATTTCATGGTCGTTATCAATCAACGCGATTAGAAGGCTTCACATTCTCTGGGTATAAAGCATGCAAAAAATGATGGCAAAAAGCTTTTATGCACTCGGGGGAGGACACCATGTTCAGAGGAATCAGCATCACCATGAGGTTGGCGCTGGGGTTTGCATTGGTCGTTGGGTTGATGCTGGTCATCACCGCCATCGGCGTGCACCGGGTGGGCGGGATCGACGCGCTGCTCACCGAGGTCAGCGGCAACACCACGGTCAAGCAGCGCTATGCGATCAACCTGCGCGGCAGCGTGCATGACCGCGCCATCGCCATCCGCGATGCCGTGCTGACCCACGATGACGGCCAGCTTTCTGGCTTCCTCCAGGACATCAAGCGCCTGGACGACTTCTACCAGACCTCCGCGGTGCCGCTGGCCAAGATGCTCGGCGGGCCCAAGGCTGGTGCTGACGAGCAACGCCTGCAGCAGCAGATCCAGGGTATCGAGCGTACCGCCCAGGCCGCCACCGCACAGTTGCTGGAGCTGCGCCACAAGGGCGACTTCGAGCAGGCTCAGGCGCTGTTGCTGGCCCAGGTCGCGCCGGCGTACAAGGAATGGCTGCGCAGTATCAACGCCTTCATCGACCTGCAGGAGAAGGATGTGGTGCGTGACATCGGCATCGTGCGTGACAGCGCTTCGGGCTTTGCCGGTTTGATGCTCTGGGCCGCGGCCCTGGCTGCGCTGCTCAGCGTCGGCGCCTCGCTGCTGATCATCCGCAGCATTCGCTCGACCCTGGGCGCCGAGCCCGAGGAAGTGGCACAACTGCTGCGTGGCCTGGCCCGTGGCGAGATCGACCAGAGCGTACGCAGCCAGCATCCGGACAGCGTGATGGGCGCGCTGGGCACCACCAACCGTCACCTCACCGAGATCATCGCCCAGGTCAACCAGGTGGCGACCGACCTGGTCGCCTCGTCCAGCCGCATGAGTCAGGGCGCCGCCGCCAACCAGGGGCGCATGCAGCAGCAGAGCGACGACACTCAGCATATGGCCAGCGCCGTTTCGCAGCTGGTGGCCGCGATCAACGAGATCGCCGGTTACGCCGCCGCGGCAGCGCGGGCCTCCGAGGCGGCCGACCAGGAAGTGGATGCTGGCAAGACCGTGGTCGAAGGTACCGCCAGCTCCATGCACGAGCTGGCCCAGGTGCTGGAGTCGGCCACCGAGGCGGTGTTGCAGGTCGCCTCTGACAGCCAGGCCATCGAGAGCATCATCGAGGTCATCAACTCCATCGCCGAGCGCACCAACCTGCTGGCGCTCAATGCCGCGATCGAGGCGGCGCGTGCCGGCGAGTTCGGCCGGGGCTTCGCGGTGGTCGCCGACGAGGTGCGCTCGCTGGCCAACCGCACCCAGGAGTCGACTCGCGAGATCCGCGGCATGATCGGCAAGCTGCAAGAGGGGGCCGGCAAGACTGCGCAGATCGTCGGCGACAGCCGCGAGCTGGCGCAGGGCACGGTGGAGCGTACCCAGGTCGCACAGCGTTCGCTGAACGAGATCCGTCGCGAGGTGGCAGCGATCAGCCAGATGAACAACCAGATCGCCGCGGCTTCGTCGCAGCAGGATGTGGCGGCGAGCATGCTCAGCCAGGACATCAATCGCATCCACGCCTCCTCGCGTGATGCCCACGCAGGTTCCACGCGCCTGGCCGGAGACAGCCAGGAGTTGCTGGAGCTGGCGGATGCACTGGGCAGCCGGATGGGCTTCTTCAAGACTGCCGGGTAGTTCCCCCAGGCCCGACCTTTTCGCGGGTAAACCCGCTCCTGCAGGGATTGCTGTGGGAGCGGGTTTACTCGCGAAAAGGCCAACACTGCCCTCAACCCTGTTCGATAAAAAAGAACGCTCAATCACCCATTCGATAAACCATACTGCGGAAAAAACAACAGGTGTTTTTCCGCATGATGACCCTGCGCCAGATCCGCCACTTCATCGCCGTCGCCGAAACCGGCTCGATCTCCGCCGCCGCGCAGGCGGTGTTCATCTCCCAGTCGACCCTCACCCAGGCGATCCAGCAACTGGAAGACGAGATCGGCGTGACCCTGTTCACCCGCCACGCCAAAGGCATGAGCCTGACCCACCAGGGCCACCAGTTCCTGCGCCAGGCGCACCTGATCCTGGCCACCGTGGAAAACGCCAAGCGCAGCCTGCAGCAGAGCACCGACCAGGTCGATGGCCTGCTCACCATCGGCGTCACCAGCCTGGTCGCCGGCTATTACCTGGCCGACCTGATCACCCGCTTCCAGCACGCCTATCCCAACGTCCAAACCCGCGTGGTGGAGGACGAGCGTCCCTACATCGAGCATTTGCTGGTGGCCGGCGAGATCGATGTCGGCGTGCTGATCCTGTCCAATCTCGAAGATCGCCACGCCCTGCAGACCGAAGTGCTCACCCACTCGCCACACCGCCTGTGGCTGCCGCCGCGCCATCCGCTGCTCGAGCGCGACAGCATCAGCCTGGCCGATGTCGCGGGCGAGCCGCTGATCCAGCTCAACGCCGATGAAATGGGCCTGCACACCCAGCGCATCTGGAGCCGTGCCGGGCTTACGCCCAAGGTCACCTTGCGCACCGCGTCGGTGGAAGCGGTGCGTAGCCTGGTGGCGGCGGGGCTTGGGCTGTCGATCCAGGCCGACATGACCTACCGCCCGTGGTCGCTGGAAGGCGACATCATCGAAGCCCGCCCGCTGGCCGACCTCAACGAGACGCTCGACGTGGGCCTGGCCTGGCGCCGGGGCACGGCGCGCACGCCGCTGGTGGACCCATTCCTGACATTGGCCAGGGGGCAGGGCAGCCAGCGCAAGGTATCGCTTTAATCGAACGAGACTTTCTATATTTAGAATTTGTGAAGCTGCCTGTCGGGCCCTAGTCTCGTTTCTAGTGAACGCGCCCGACCCACAGCGGAGGCGCCATGCACGACGACACGAAAAAAAGAAGAAGTCCGAAAATGCCCACCAGTCTTCCGCTGTACAGCGCGCAGTTGATCGATGGCCACCTGGTTGCCGGGGAAGGGCTGGTCGAGCCCATCGTCAACCCGGCGACCGGCGAGTTGGTGCTGAGTGTCGGCGAAGCCTCCCTCGAACAGCTTGAGCGCGCGGTACAGGCGGCCCAGCGCGCCTTTGCCGGCTGGTCGCGCACGACCCCTGCACAACGCGCTGCCACCTTGCTCGCCATCGCCGACGCCATCGACGCCAATGCTGACCTGCTTGCCCGTCTCGAGGCGCTGAATTGCGGCAAGCCCCTGCACCTGGCGCGCCAGGATGATATTCCCGCCACTGCCGACGTGTTCCGCTTCTTTGCCGGGGCCGTGCGCTGTCAGCAGGGCCAGCTCACTGGCGAGTACGTCGCCGGGCACACCAGCATGGTGCGCCGCGACCCGGTTGGCGTGGTGGCGTCGATCGCGCCATGGAACTACCCACTCATGATGGCCGCCTGGAAGATCGCCCCCGCCCTGGCCGCAGGCAACACCGTGGTGTTCAAGCCGTCCGAACACACGCCGCTGTCGATCCTGGCTCTGGCGCCGCTGCTGGTCGATATCCTGCCGCCTGGCGTATTGAACATCGTCTGCGGTGGCGGCGAGGCGGTCGGCAGCCATCTGGTCGGCCATCCCAAGGTGCGCATGGTGTCGCTGACCGGCGATATCGTCACCGGCCAGAAGATCCTCCAGGCCGCTTCGCGCACGCTCAAGCGCACCCACCTGGAACTCGGCGGCAAGGCCCCGGTGATCGTCTGCGACGATGCCGACCTGGAAGCCGTGGTGCAGGGCATTCGCACCCATGGTTACTACAACGCCGGGCAAGACTGCACCGCCGCCTGCCGCATCTACGCCCAGGCTGGCATCCACGACCGGCTGGTGGCCGCACTGGGCGACGCGGTGGGCAATATCCGCTTCGCCCGCAAGAAAGACGCCGACAATGAGATCGGCCCGCTGATCAGCGCCCGCCAGCGCGACCGCGTGGCCAGCTTCGTGGAGCGTGCCCTGGGCCAGCCGCACATCGAGCGGGTGACCGGTGCCGCAGTGCATTCGGGCCCCGGCTTCTACTACCAGCCTACGCTGCTGGCCGGCTGCCGCCAGCAGGACGAGATCGTCCAGCGCGAGGTGTTCGGGCCGGTGGTCACCGTGACCCGCTTCGAACACCTGTCCCAGGCGCTGGACTGGGCCAACGACTCCGAATACGGCCTGGCCTCCTCGGTGTGGACGCAGAACCTCGACAAGGCCTTCCAGATCGCCAACCGCCTGCAATACGGCTGCACCTGGATCAACACCCATTTCATGCTGGCCAGCGAGATGCCCCATGGTGGGCTCAAGCGCTCCGGCTACGGCAAGGACTTGTCCAGCGACTCGCTGCAGGACTACAGCGTGGTGCGCCACATCATGGCGCGTCACGGCGAGCTGCTCGACTGACACAAGAATCCGCTGGCGCCGCCAGGGACGTTGTTCGCTTGATACTGCCCCCGACAATAGAAAGAACAATTTGGGAGATGAACGATGTACAAGACAGCGTTGCTCAGCGGGCTCGCCACCGCGCTCCTGGCCAGTGGCAGCCTCCAGGCCGCCGAAGCCCTGAAGGAAGTCGGCAAGGGCGAGGGCCAGCTCGATATCGTCGCCTGGCCGGGTTATATCGAACGTGGCGAGTCGGACAAGGCCTATGACTGGGTCAGCAAGTTCGAGCAGGACACGGGTTGCAAGGTCAACGTCAAGACCGCTGCCACCTCCGACGAGATGGTCAGCCTGATGGCCAAGGGTGGCTACGACCTGGTCACCGCTTCGGGCGATGCCTCGCTGCGGTTGATCTATGGCAAGCGTGTACAGCCGATCGACCCGAAACTGATCCCCAACTGGAAGAACCTCGACCCGCGCCTGCACGACGCGCCCTGGTACACCGTCGATGGCAAGACCTACGGCACGCCCTACCAGTGGGGCCCGAACCTGCTGATGTACAACACCAAGGTGTTCCCCGCCGCACCGGATAGCTGGAAAGCCGTATTCGAGGCCGAGAACCTGCCCGATGGCAAGCCGAACAAGGGCCGTGTGCAAGCCTACGACGGCCCGATCTACATTGCCGACGCCGCGCTCTACCTCAAGGCGACCCAGCCGGCGCTGGGCATCAGCGATCCGTACCAGCTCGATGAAAAGCAGTACGCCGCCGTGCTCGACCTGCTGCGCAAGCAGCACGCCTTGATCCACCGTTACTGGCACGACACCACGGTGCAGATGAGCGACTTCAAGAACGAAGGCGTCGCCGCGTCCAGTGCCTGGCCTTACCAGGCCAACGCGCTCAAGGCCGAGGGCCAGCCGATCGCCACGGTATTCCCGAAGGAGGGCGTCACCGGGTGGGCCGACACCACCATGCTGCATGTCGAGGCCAAGCATCCCAACTGCGCCTACAAGTGGATGGACTGGTCGCTGCAGGACAAGGTGCAGGGTGACGTGGCGGCCTGGTTCGGTTCGTTGCCAGCGGTGCCGCAGGGCTGCAAGGCCAGCGAATTGCTGGGCGCCGAGGGCTGCAAGACCAACGGTTTCGACCAGTTCGACAAGATCGCCTTCTGGAAGACCCCGCAGGCCGAGGGTGGCAAGTTCGTGCCCTATAGCCGCTGGACCCAGGACTACATCGCGATCATGGGCGGGCGCTAGGCCTGGTTGTTGTGAGAGCCGGCATGTGGAAGCGGGCTTTGTGGGAGCGGGCTTGCCCGCGAACACCGGCAAAGCCGGTGCCATTCACCGCGGTGTTCTTTTCGCGGGCAAGCCCGCTCCCACAGAAAGCCGCTCCCACAAAGGCCACCTCCACAAAGGCCACTCCCGAAGGTCCGCCCCCGATAACTTCCAGTCCCGGAGCCTCCACCATGCCCCCAGCCGTCCAGTTCACCCAGGTCTCCCGTCAGTTCGGCGAGGTGAAGGCCGTCGACCAGGTGTCGATCGACATCCAGGACGGCGAATTCTTTTCCATGCTCGGCCCCTCGGGCTCGGGCAAGACCACCTGCCTGCGCCTGATCGCAGGTTTCGAGCAGCCCAGCGCCGGCTCCATCCGCATCCATGGCCTCGAAGCCGCCGGCCTGCCGCCCTACCAGCGTGACGTCAACACGGTGTTCCAGGACTACGCGCTGTTCCCGCACATGAACGTGCTGGACAACGTCGCCTATGGCCTGAAGGTCAAGGGTGTGGCCCGCACCGAGCGCTTGCAGCGTGCCGAGCAGGCGCTGGAGATGGTCGCCCTCGGCGGTTATGGCACGCGCAAGCCAGTACAGCTTTCCGGCGGGCAGCGCCAGCGTGTGGCCCTGGCCCGCGCGCTGGTCAACCGTCCGCGGGTGCTGCTGCTCGACGAGCCGCTGGGGGCGCTCGACCTCAAGCTGCGCGAGCAGATGCAGGGCGAACTCAAGCGCCTGCAACGCCAACTGGGCATTACCTTCATCTTCGTCACCCACGACCAGAGCGAAGCGCTGTCGATGTCCGACCGCGTCGCGGTATTCAACAAAGGGCGGATCGAGCAGGTCGACACCCCACGCAACCTGTACATGAAACCGGCCACCGCCTTTGTCGCCGAATTCGTCGGCACCTCCAACGTGTTGCGTGGCGAACTCGCCAGCCAACTGGTCGGTGATGCCCGGCCGTTCTCCATTCGCCCAGAGCACATTCGCTTCGCCTTGGGCGAACGGGGAGCCAGCGACGTGGAGGTCAGCGGCCTGCTGCACGATATCCAGTACCAGGGCGCCGCAACGCGCTATGAGATCCGCCTGGACAATGGCCAGCACCTGAGCCTGAGCCAGGCCAACAGCCAGTGGGGTGACGGCCCGGCCAGCCACCAGCCGGGCCAGCGCGTCACCGCCCGCTGGGCGCGCGAGGCCATGGTGGCGCTGAGCGAGGGCGTGTGAGATGAGCCTGACCCTCGATGCCACGGCGCCGGTAGTCCGCCACGGCGCCCTGCGCGGGCTGTCCAACCTGCTGTACCGCAAGCCGACGCTGTACCTGTCGCTGCTGCTGGTGCCGCCGCTGCTGTGGTTCGGCGCGATCTACCTGGGCTCGTTGCTGACGTTGTTGTGGCAGGGCTTCTACACCTTCGACGACTTCACCATGACGGTGACGCCGAGCCTGACCTGGGCCAACTTTGCCGCGCTGTTCACCCCGGCCAACTTCGACATCATCCAGCGCACCGTGCTGATGGCCGTGGCGGTGTCCATCGCCAGTGCTGCGCTGGCGTTTCCCATTGCCTACTACATGGCGCGCTACACCAGCGGCAAGACCAAGGCGTTCTTCTACATCGCGGTGATGCTGCCGATGTGGGCCAGCTACATCGTCAAGGCCTATGCCTGGACCCTGCTGCTGGCCAAGGGCGGGGTGGCCATGTGGTTCGTACAACACCTGGGCCTGGAGCCGTTGCTGAACCTGCTGCTGGGCGTGCCCGGTGTGGGCGGCAACACCTTGTCGACCTCGAACCTGGGGCGCTTCCTGGTGTTCGTCTACATCTGGCTGCCGTTCATGATCCTGCCGATCCAGGCCTCGCTGGAGCGCCTGCCGCCGTCGCTGCTGCAGGCCTCGGCCGACCTCGGGGCGCAACCGCGTCAGACCTTCATGCAGGTGATCCTGCCGCTGTCGGTGCCCGGCATCGCCGCGGGCTCGATCTTCACCTTCAGCCTCACCCTCGGCGACTTCATCGTGCCGTCGCTGGTCGGGCCGCCGGGCTACTTCATCGGCGGCATGGTCTACGCCCAGCAGGGCGCCATCGGCAACATGCCCATGGCTGCGGCCTTCACCCTGGTGCCGATCGTGCTGATCGCCGTCTACCTGTCCATCGTCAAACGCCTGGGGGCCTTCGATGCACTCTGAAAAAGCGTCCTGGGGGCTGAAGCTTGCGGCCTGGGGAGGGCTGGTGTTCCTGCACTTCCCGATCCTGATCATCTTCCTGTACGCCTTCAACACCGAAGAGGCCGCGTTCAGCTTTCCGCCGCAGGGTTTCACCCTGCACTGGTTCAGTGTGGCCTTCGCACGCCAGGACGTGCTCGATGCCGTGACCCTGTCGGTGAAGATCGCCGCCCTGGCCACGCTGATCGCCATGGTGCTGGGCACGCTGGCGGCGGCTGCGTTGTACCGGCGTGACTTCTTCGGCAAGGAAAGCATCTCGCTGATGCTGATCCTGCCGATCGCCTTGCCCGGCATCATCACCGGCATTGCGCTGCTGTCGGCATTCAAGACCCTGGGCATCGAGCCCGGCTTCATGACCATCGTCGTCGGGCACGCGACCTTTTGCGTGGTGATCGTCTACAACAACGTCATCGCCCGCTTCAGGCGCACCTCGCACAGCCTGATCGAAGCCTCGATGGACCTGGGCGCCGACGGCTGGCAGACCTTCCGCTACGTGATCCTGCCCAACCTCGGCTCGGCGCTGCTGGCTGGCGGCATGCTGGCGTTCGCCCTGTCGTTCGACGAAATCATCGTCACCACCTTCACCGCCGGTCATGAACGCACCTTGCCGATCTGGCTGCTCAACCAGCTCGGTCGCCCTCGCGATGTGCCGGTGACCAATGTGGTGGCGATGCTGGTCATGCTGGTGACCATGCTGCCGATCCTGGGCGCCTACTACCTGACCAAGGGTGGCGAAGGCGTTGCCGGCAGCGGCAAGTGAACACGCGAACAAGAACCTGAGAAAAGGAGCGCTTCATGCAAACCAAACTGCTGATCAACGGCCAACTGGTCGCCGGTGAAGGCGAGTCGCTCGCCGTGCTCAACCCGGCGCTCGGCACCACCCTGGTGGAAATTGCCGAAGCCACGCCGGCCCAGGTCGACATCGCCGTGCGCGCAGCCGACGCGGCGTTCGAAGGCTGGTCCCAGACCGCCCCCAAGGATCGCTCGCTGCTGTTGCTCAAGCTGGCCGATGCCATCGATGCGCATGCCGAGGAGCTGGCGCGGCTGGAGTCGAACAACTGTGGCAAACCCTACCAGGCTGCGCTGAACGACGAACTGCCGGCAGTGGCCGATGTGTTCCGCTTCTTCGCCGGCGCCAGCCGTGTGTTGCAGGGCTCGGCGGCGGGTGAGTACCTGCCGGGGCACACCTCGATGATCCGCCGCGACCCGGTGGGTGTGGTGGCGTCGATCGCACCGTGGAACTACCCGTTGATGATGGCCGCCTGGAAGCTTGGCCCGGCCTTGGCGGCGGGCAATACCGTGGTGCTCAAGCCGTCCGAGCAGACGCCGCTGACGGCCCTGCGCCTGGGCGAACTGATGGCGGGCATCTTCCCGGCGGGTGTGGTCAACCTGGTGTTCGGCCGAGGCCCGAGCGTGGGCGAGCCGCTGACGACCCACCCCAAGGTGCGCATGGTCTCGCTGACAGGCTCCGTGGCCACCGGTAGCCGCATCATCGCCGGCACTGCCGATACCGTTAAGCGCATGCACATGGAGTTGGGCGGCAAGGCGCCGGTGATCATCTTCGACGATGCCGACATCGATGCCGCAGTCGAAGGTATCCGTGCGTTCGGCTTCTACAACGCCGGGCAGGACTGCACGGCGGCCTGCCGGTTGTATGTTCAGAAGGGTGTGTACCAGGCCTTCGTCGACAAGCTCACGGCGGCGGTGGCGAGCATCCGCCTTGGCGAGCAGGACGATCCCGAGACCGAGCTGGGACCGTTGATCACCCAGCAGCACCTGGAGCGCGTCAGCGGTTTCGTCGAGCGGGCGCGGCAGGTGCCGCATATCCAGGTCACCACCGGCGGCAAGCGCGCCGACCGGGCGGGGTTCTTCTTCGAGCCGACGGTATTGGCGGGCGCGCAGCAGGACGATGAAGTGGTGCGGCGCGAGATCTTCGGGCCGGTGGTGTCGGTGACCGAGTTCAGCGACGAGGCCCAGGCGCTGGAGTGGGCCAACGACTCGGACTATGGGCTGGCGTCGTCGGTGTGGACCCAGGACGTTGGCCGCGCGCACCGGCTGGCGGCGCGCTTGCAGTATGGCTGCACCTGGGTGAACACCCATTTCATGCTGGTCAGCGAGATGCCCCATGGCGGGGTGAAGTTGTCCGGGTATGGCAAGGACATGTCGATGTATGGGCTGGAGGATTACACAGCCATTCGGCATGTGATGATCAAGCACTGATGGGGCATCCCTGGGAGCTAGCCCATTCCCTGTAGGAGCGGCGGTTCGGCGTCCCGACTTGCCCGCGAAAAAGACACCGCGCTGCCTGGCACGGGCTACGCCCGTGTTCGCGGGACCAGTCGGAGCGCCGAACCGCCGCTCCCACAAGGGATTGGGCTGGCCTTAGAGTTTGAACAACACAGTTGTCCCCACAAGGTACTGAGCGGCAGCAGGGGAGAACCCGCATACCGCCTTGAATCAGTTGCTCGGCCGCTGCTTGGTCGCATCCAGCTCGGCTTTCTTGCCTGTGGTCACTTCAGTGATCTTCGCCGACTTCTCGATCGCCAGGTCGAAGGTGTCCTGCATCTTGGCGATGGCGTCGGTCGGCGTGCCGGCCAGGCCGCCCTTGGCCGCCCAATCGAAGTTCCATACCCCGGACAGGTTGTCGGCGCCGGGTACGTCATGGGTTTCGATGGCAGTGAACACATCCGGGTGGCGCTGCATGTATTTCGCCGCATCCGACACATTGGCCGGCACGTTGCCTGACTTGTTGTCGGCCAGCTTGTCGAGTTCGTCCTTGGTGATGGCCGACTTGCCGGTCTGGCGCATGTAATCGGCGATTACCTGGCTCGACTTGGCGGTGTCCAGGCGGTTGTCGAAGGCCGAGCTCGAGGCTTTTGGAGTATTGGACCCGCTACCAGCGGGGGTGATGGTAGACATTGGCGCTGCTCCCGAAACGGAAATGAAGGGGTCGTCTTGATGACGGCTCCGGACGGTAGCATGGGCAATTGGCTAGTATTGTGAGGCTTCACAACGATTCACAACAGCTCACAGCTTTCACAGCGCAGGCGATCACTCCATACCCGGCGGATGCCCGTGGTAGGCCTTGTAGGCGTTGCTGAAATTGGCCGGGTTGGCATAGCCCAGGCGATAGGCGATCTGTGCCACCTGCCATTTGCGTTGCAGCAACAACGTGCGGGCCAGCTCCATGCGCTGCTGGCGCAGGTACTGCAGCATCGACTGGCCGAACACCTTGGCGAAGGCGCGGCGCAGGGTGGTTTCGCCCACCCCTAGCTGTCGGGCCAGCGCCAGGCTGCCGGGCGGGTCGACCAGGTTCAGGTCGAGCAGGCGCCGCGCCTCATGGGCCAGGTCGCGCTGGCCGCGAACCGTCGGCGCAGGCGCCAGCGGACGGTTGCCGAGGTGCGTGGCCAGTTCCACCAGCACGGCGAGGCTCAGGCTTTCCTGGTGCAGGCGCTTGAGCGTGCCGTGGTAGGGCGAATGGTAGAGCTGCTGCAGCAGGCGACCCAGCGCCGGGCAGCGTTCGAAATCGGTGAATTTCATGCCGTCGTCGAGCAACCCGATCAAGGACTGCAGGTGCGGATCTTCCTCGGCCAGTTCGCGCAGATAGTCGGCACCGACGCGCAACCCGGCCATGCGCGCATGGCTGTCGGCGGGCAACTGGTCGAAGGCTTCCATGTGCTCGCTCAGGCCCAGCGCATAGGTCTTGCCGGTGAGGTAGTGGTTGAGCTGGCCGTCGACCCGGTGCTGCCATTGGCCGCTGAGCATGTGCACCAGGCACAGGCTGTCGGGCAACACCTTGTGGATGCGCAGCGGCTCGGGAAATTGCAGGTCGCAGTCGAAGTACTGCAGGTGCGCACGCACGGTGTGGGCGCGGTAATGACCGATCGCACTGCCCATGACGTGGCTGGCGGCGCTGTCGAGGACGCCCGCCTGGGCCAGCGAGCCTGGGCGGTCGAAGCTGAACTGCATGTCCAGGTAAGGGGTCCAGTGTTCCATCTGCCAAGCCTGTCCATAGGGTGTCGTGGCGGGTGGCGGAATGTTAACGCGAACACGCCTCGGGCGTCAGCCATTGTGCGCGACGGCCTGTTTGTTGTGCGCAGCGGCCAGGCCGGTTGGCAGGCTGGCCCATGCCCCTTTCAATACAAGGCCCCAGAATTTCGAGGAGCAAGCAGTATGTCGATTCATCGCAGATGGGCGGCCGGCATGGTCGCAGCGCTGGCGCTTGTGGGCGCCATGGCCCAGGCCGAGGAGCGTCCATCGGTGGCCGAAAAGGTCGTGGCGTATGCCGGCGAGCAGGGCGTGAAGGTCTGGACCCTGCGTATCGGTGAGCGCAGCGCCAACGAGGCGCTGGTGCAGGTCGAGGGCGTCGACCACGACTGGAACATGCGCATCCAGAAGATGAAAGTCGAGAAGACCGACAAGCTGACCCGCTACTACACCACGGTCGACGGCCAGAAGTTCGCTGCATTGGTGATCCAGGGTTCGGACAGCTGGAGCGCCAGCGAACTGTACCTGCCGGGCGAAGCCCAGGCGCTGAAGATCGGCTACTCGCAGGCCCTGTCCGAACAGGGCAACGCCCAGGCGTTCCTGACCGATTACCTCAATGCCCGTAACGAGTAAGCCATGAACACGCCACAACACCCTGATCCCTCCCTTTCTCCCGATGAGTACGGCCAGTCCCGAGCGGCCCAGCGCGACCGCGTGATCGCCGAACTGCGTCTGATGATCGAGCGAGTTCCTGAGCAGACCGAATTCACCAACTCCCGACGCTACAAGCTGTGGGGCCCGATCATGTTGCTGGTATCGCTGGGCATGCTGGCGATGGCCATCAACATGGGGCGAACCGGGCTGACGGTATGCGCTGGCTTCCTGGTCGTGTTTTCCCTGCTCGTCACCTGGCAGCACCGGGACGCGGGCAAGCAGGTGTTCATGCGCCTGACCCGTCGTCAGCTGTTCGTCGATACGCTCGATGCGCCGATCGAAATGGCCGAGGTGCAGGACATCCTGGTCAAGGACGAAGGGCTGCTGACCCTGCAGAAACTCACGCTCGACTCTCACGCCCATCTGCCCACGCACCATGTGGCGAGGTTGCAGGTATTCGGCAACCAGGCCATGGCGCTGAACAAACCCGAGCCGCATGTACGCATCCACTCTGCCGGGCTGATGACCGGTGGGCGCAAGCTGGACTGCGACGAAATCGCTGCGCTGCTGGGTGCCTACCGCGACGCCGCCTGTGCACAGCAGCAACTGGATGCCCTGCAGGTTCATGGCTGACACCGACCGGGAAACCTTGCTGGCCTGGCTCAGGGCTCACGCGGAGGAGTCCTGCAAGCCATGGGCGCTGCACGAATCCTCGCGTGGCAAGGCGCTGGCCTGTGCGTTGCTGGCGTTTTCGCTGGTGTTGGTCGGCGGCTGGCTGGCCAGTTTGCCTACGCAGTGGCAGATGCAATCCGGGCACTGGTTGCTGTGGGGGCCTGGCGTGCTGCTGCTGGTTGCCGGCGTGGCTGGGCTGGCGCTCGCCGAGGGGCTGCGCCGCCGACATGGCAAGTGTGTGTTGAGTGTGACTGACGACTCTGTGCTGTTCGCCAACTCGCACGCGCCGACGCCCTTGTACTGTTTCGATGGGTTCGAAATCTACCAGCGTCATCTGAGCATGACGCTGGTGTTTTCGCTGGCAGCCATCAGCCGTGCACCGCAGCTCGCGCCGGCCTGCTTCAAGTCACTGGTGGCGCCGGATGCGTGGCCAGTGGCCGGTGGCTTGCGGGTGAAGTTGTGGGTGTGCACGCCGGTGGTGGACGGGCGGCGCGTCGATCTGCAGGCGCTGACCGACCGGCTGTATGTCTGCATGGAAGCAGCCCAGGCGCGGCGTACGCTGGGGCAGTTGGGGATGTGATCTTGAGGGAGCTTTGGGGGAACAACTGTCTTGTTCAAGACCCCAACGCCTGCCCAATCCCTGTAGGAGCGGGCTTGCCCGCGAACACGGGCGTAGCCCGTGCCAGGCAGCGCGGTGTCCTTTTCGCGGGCAAGCCCGCTCCCACAAAAGCCCCCCGCAGCTGTGAAGGCAACTGTCTTGTTCAAAATCCAAAGGTCAGTCCAATCGCACAGGGTCACCCGCGAACACCGTCAGCGTCGGTGCCATCCGCTTGCGGCATCAATGTCGCGATCAACGCCCGTACCGTCCCCGGCAATGCATCCAGCTCGCGCACCAGGATGCTGCGCTCACGCACCGCCCACGGCTCATCCAGCTCGATGGTCACCAGGTTCATGGTGTGGCTGTGCCGGATCGCCGAAGACTCGGGGATGATCCCGATCCCCACGCCGGCCTCGACCATCCGGCAGATCGCCTCGAAGCTCGACATCTGGATCCGCAGCGCCAGGCTCTGGCCAATACGCTCGACGTGATCGCGCAAGAAGGTCAGCAAGGTGCTGCCGTCATGCAGGCCGATGTGCTGGTAGGCCAGGGTCTGCTTGAGCGTCACCTGCTTGCGGCCCGCCAGCTCGTGACCGGCCGGCACGATCAGCACCAGCCGGTCGGTACTGAAGCGCATCACCTGAAGCCCGGCCGCCTCCACGGGCCCGGCGATGATGCCCATGTCGCTGCTGCCATCGAGCACCCCGCGCACGATATCGCGTGACAGCCGCTCTTGCAGATCGACCGTCACTCCCGGCCGCTGGGCGAGAAACCCCGCCAGCACTTCGGGCAGGAACTCGGTCACCGCAGTGGTGTTGGCGAAGATGCGGATGTGCCCGGCCGAGTCGGTGCCGAACTGGGTGAACTCGGCCTTGAGGTACTCCACCTGACGCATGATCAGGCGCGCATGGGTCAGCAGTTTCTGACCGGCGGGCGTCAGCTCCACGCCACGGCTGTCGCGGTACAGCAGGCGGGTGTCGAGCTGCGCCTCGAGGGCCTTGATCCGCGCGCTGGCTGCGGCGGGGGAGAGAAACGCACGGCGCGCACCTTGGGTGAGGCTCGGCGATTCGCCGATGTGGATGAAGAGCCGCAAGTCAGCCAGGTCGAAGTGCATGGGGGAGTCCTGTCGTAGCAGAGGCGTTCGGCATTTATGAACGCTGGTTTACGCAAATGCAAATTCACAGAATGCCGGGCGCCTCGCATGATCGGCCCATAACAACAAATGCAGAGGCCCATGCTCATGACTGCTTCGACTTCGCCCACCGACTTCAGCGCCTGGATCGGCCGCACCGAAGAGGCCTGGGATGTGCTCAGCCGCAATCTGGTCAAGCGCATTGCCGCGACCTTCGGCGAGGCCGCGCCAGGCCATGGCGACGCGCTGCCGCACCTGTGGACCTGGTGCTTCTTCCAGGAGCCGCTGCCAGAGCCGCAACTGGGCAGCGACGGTCATCCTGCCCGTGGCGGCTTCCTGCCACCGGCCGACAACCGCAACCGCATGTGGGCTGGTGGGCGGGTCGAGTTCATCGCGCCGCTGAAAGTCGGCGGTGAAGCCCACCGGCTGTCGACCATCCTGCACATCGAGGAAAAGCACGGACGCACCGGCGCACTGCTGTTCGTCACCGTGCGCCACGACTACTCCCAGGACGGCCGCCTGTGCATCCGCGAGGAGCAGGACATCGTCTACCGCGAGCCCAATCCGCCCAAGCGCGGCAGCGGCACGCCGAGCGAGGTGGGTGAGTGGAGCGAAACCATCACCCCGACGCCGACGTTGCTGTTCCGCTACTCGGCGATCACCTTCAACGGCCACCGCATCCACTACGACCACCCCTACGTCACCGAGACCGAAGGCTACCCCGGCCTGGTGGTGCATGGCCCGATGATCGCCACCCTCAACCTGCGCGCCTTCGTGCGGGCCCACCCCGACAAGCCCGTGCGCCACTTCGCCTACCGCGGTGTGCGGCCGCTGACCTTGCCTGCAGCATTCCAGGTCAGTGGCTGCATCGAGGCGCCGGGCAAGGCACGCCTGTGGGCCGGCAACGCCGACGGCACTGCACAGAGCGCCGAAGTGACCTTCGACTGACTTCCTCAAGCCTTCGCAGAGAGTCCACACATGCACAGCTACGACAGCGATGACCTCAATGCCATCCGCGAGGGCGTGCGCGCCCTGTGCGCCGAATTCCCCGCCGAATACTGGCGCCGGATCGATGAAGAAAAAAGTTTTCCGGAAGCCTTCGTCAAGGCCATGACCGATGCCGGCTGGCTGTCGGCGATGATCCCCGAGGAGTACGGCGGGTCGGGCCTGGGCCTGGCCGAGGCGTCGGTGATTCTCGAGGAGGTCAACCGCTGTGGCGGCAACTCCGGCACCATCCACGGGCAGATGTACAACATGTTCACCTTGCTGCGAAACGGCAGCGACGAGCAGAAGCGCTTCTACCTGCCCAAGCTCGCCAGTGGCGAGCTGCGCCTGCAGTCGATGGGCGTGACCGAGCCGACCACCGGCACCGACACCACCAAGATCAAGACCACTGCCGTGCGCCAGGGCGACAAGTACGTGATCAATGGGCAGAAAGTGTGGATCTCGCGCGTGCAGCATTCGGACCTGATGATCCTGCTGGCGCGCACCACGCCGCTGCCGGAGGTGAAGAAGAAATCCGAAGGCATGTCGATTTTCCTGGTCGACCTGCGTGAAGCGATCGGCAACGGCCTGACCGTGCAGCCGATCGCCAACATGGTCAACCACGAGACCAACGAGCTGTTCTTCGACAACCTGGAAATCCCGGCCAGCAGCCTGATTGGCGAGGAGGGCAAAGGCTTCCGCTACATCCTCGACGGCCTGAACGCCGAGCGCACGCTGATTGCCGCCGAGTGCATCGGCGATGGGCGCTGGTTCGTCGAAAAGGCCAGCCAGTACGCCCGCGACCGCGTGGTGTTCGGTCGCCCGATCGGGCAGAACCAGGGGGTGCAGTTCCCCATCGCCGAGGCCCATATCGAGATCGAGGCCGCCGACCTGATGCGCTGGCGCGCCTGCGCCGAATACGACAGCGGCGCCAACGCCGGGGCGGCGGCGAACATGGCCAAGTACCTCGCGGCCAAGGCCTCGTGGGAAGCGGCCAATGCCTGCCTGCAGACCCACGGCGGCTTCGGCTTTGCCAACGAATACGACGTCGAGCGCAAGTTCCGCGAGACCCGCCTGTACCAGGTGGCGCCGATCTCCACCAACCTGATCCTGTCGTACGTGGCCGAGCATTTGCTCGAGCTGCCGCGCAGCTTCTGAGGAGCCGACCATGCGTGATACCCAAGCCCTGGCCAGCTTCCTGGCCGACCTGCGCTATGAGGCCATCCCCGGCAGCGTGCTGGACCGCACCGAAGACCTGTTCCTCGACTGGCTCGGCTCGGCCCTGGCCAGCCAGGGATCGCACCCGATCCCGCTGTTCGAGCGTTACGCCGAGCGCATGGGGCCCTCGTCGGGTCGCGCGCGGGTGCTGACCAATGGCCGGCGCACCTCGGCCTATTTCGCCGCGCTGGTCAACGGCGCCGCCTCGCACCTGGTCGAGCAGGACGACCTGCACAACAGCTCCGTGCTGCACCCGGCCACCGTGGTGTTCTCCGCCGTGCTGGCGGCCGCGCAAGACCTGGGCAAGTCCGGCCAGGACCTGCTGCTGGCCTCGGTGGCTGGCTACGAGGCCGGCATTCGCATCGGCGAATTCCTTGGCCGTTCGCACTATCGGATCTTCCACACCACCGCCACCGTCGGCACTCTGGCTGCCGCTGTGGGCGTGGGCAAGCTGCTGGACTTCAACCAGGAGCAGTTCATCAACCTGCTCGGCAGCGCCGGTACCCAGGCTGCCGGCCTGTGGGAGTTTCTGCGCGACGCCGCCGACTCCAAGCAACTGCACACTGCCAAGGCCGCCGCCGACGGCCTGCTTGCCGCCTACCTCACCGCCGATGGCCTGAGCGGGGCGCGCAACATTCTCGAAGGTGACCAGGGCATGGCTGCGGGCATGTCCAGTGACGCCGACCCTGCGCGGCTCTCCGACCGGCTCGCCACGCGCTGGGCGCTGGCGGAAACCTCGTTCAAGTTCCACGCCTCGTGCCGCCACACCCACCCGGCGGCTGATGCGCTGCTGCACCTGATGCAGCGCGAGGGGCTGGGCCATGAGCAGATCGCTGAAGTCATCACCCGCGTGCACCAGGGCGCCATCGATGTGCTGGGGCGGGTGACCACGCCGAGCACCGTGCACCAGGCCAAGTTCTCCATGGGCACGGTGCTCGGCCTGATCGCCGTGCACGGCAGCGCGCAGTTGCTGGAGTTCCGCGACCTGGCACTGACCGACCCGCGCATCGCCGCGTTCCGCGACAAGGTGCGCATGCAACTGGACCCCGAAGTGGACGGTGCCTATCCAGCGCGCTGGCTGGGTCGGGTCGAGGTGCGCTGCGTCGATGGCCGGCAGTTCAGCGCGGCCATCGACGAACCCAAGGGCGACCCCGGCAATACCCTGTCGCGCCCGGAGCTGGAAGCCAAGTTCCAGCGCCTGCTGGCCTATGCCGGGCAGCGCAGCGAGGCCGAGGGCCGTGCGCTGATCGAGCGCGTCTGGCAACTGCGTGACGCGCAGTCGCTGGCGGACCTGCATTGAACACCGAACAGGAATTTGCCATGACCCAATCCGCTCCCCGCCCGCTGGACGGCATCACTGTCGTCAGCCTGGAACATGCCATCGCCGCGCCGTTCTGCACTCGCCAACTCGCGGACCTGGGCGCGCGCGTGATCAAGATCGAGCGCCCCGGCAGCGGCGACTTCGCCCGTGGCTACGACCAGCGTGTCGATGGCCTGGCCTCGCACTTCGTCTGGACCAACCGCTCCAAGCAGAGCCTGACCCTGGACCTCAAGCAGGACGAGGCCGACGACATCCTCCTGGCGCTGCTGGCCAAGGCTGACGTGCTGGTGCAGAACCTCGCGCCGGGTGCGGCGGCGCGCATGGGGTTGTCGTTCGAGGCCCTGCACGCGCGTTTTCCGCGGCTGATCGTCTGTGATATTTCCGGCTACGGCGAAGGTGGCCCGTACGAGAAGAAGAAGGCCTACGACCTGCTGATCCAGAGCGAGGGCGGCTTTCTCTCGGTGACCGGCGGGCCGGGTGACGAGCAGATGGCCAAGGCCGGATGCTCCGTCGCCGATATCGCTGCCGGTATGTATGCCTACACCGGCGTGCTGTCGGCACTGCTGCTGCGTGACAAGACTGGTATCGGCAGCCGCATCGACGTATCGATGCTGGAGAGCCTGGTGGAATGGATGGGCTACCCGATGTACTACGCCTACAACGGCGCGCCGCCACCACCGCGGGCCGGCGCTTCGCACTCGACGATCTATCCGTACGGGCCGTTCCCCACCGGCGGTGGCGGCACCATCATGCTCGGGCTGCAGAACGAGCGGGAATGGCAGTTGTTCTGTGAAAAGGTCCTGCTCGACCCGGCGCTGGCCAGCGATGCGCGTTTCTCCGCGAACTTCCGGCGCTCGGAGAACCGCGAGGTGCTGCGCCAGATCATCATCGACGGGTTCGCCGAACTGTCGCTGGATGAGGTGGTGGCACGTCTCGAAGACGCGCAGATCGCCAACGCCCGGGTCAACGACATGCAGGGCGTCTGGCAGCACCCGCAGCTCAAGGCTCGCGACTGCTGGCGCGAGGTCGACAGCCCGGCTGGCAAGCTGCCGTCGTTGCTGCCGCCGGGGCGCAATGCCGCCTTTACCCCGCGCATGGACCCGGTGCCGGGATTGGGGCAGCACAGCGCGGCGATCCTCGAGGAGCTGGGTTTCTCGGCCGACGACCAGGCCCGACTGGCGGCTGCTGGTGTCGTTTGATGACAAGGAGTGATTGCTGATGCCGCAAACCATCGTCCGTTCGGCGCTGTTCGTGCCGGGCAGCCGTCCCGAGCGTTTTGCCAAGGCCCTGGCTGCGGGCGCCGATGCTGTCATCGTCGATTTCGAGGATGCCGTCGAGGAGCCGCTCAAGCTTCAGGCGCGTGATAATCTCGCGGCCTTTCTCACGGCCCATCCGCAGGCGCGGGTGTGGGTCAGGGTCAATGCCCCGGAGCATGCCGGGCATGCCGATGACCTGGCGTTCTGCGCGCAGCAGTCCGGCGTCAGCGCCGTGCTACTGCCCAAGGTGGAAAATGCCGCCCAGGTCGCAGTCGCTGCGCGCACTGGCAAACCGGTGCTGCCGATCATCGAGACGGCCAAGGGCTTGCTGGCACTGGAGCGCATTGCCGGTGCCGAGGGGGTCGAGCGTTTGTCGTTCGGCAGCCTGGACCTGGCGCTGGACCTGAACCTCAACACCGACAGCGCCTCGGCCCAGCGTTTTCTCGACCAGGCGCGCATGGCGGTACAACTGCATTCGCGCGGCGCCGAGCTGGCGCCGCCGCTGGACGGCGTGTTTCCGGCGATTGGCGACCCGCAAGGGCAGCAGCGGGCCATGCGCCATGCCTATGACATGGGCTATGGCGGGGCGCTGTGCATCCATCCCAGCCAGGTGCCGTTGATTCATGGCGTGCTGGCGCCGAGCAGCGAAGAGCTGGCCTGGGCACGGCGGGTGGTGGACGCCAGTGTGGCGGCCAAGGGTGCCGGGGCGTTCCAGCTCGATGGGCAGATGATCGATGCGCCGGTGCTGTTGCGGGCGCAGCGGCTGTTGGCATTGGCCGAAAGCACCTAGGCCTTTCGCGGGGCAAACCGGCGGCATCCCCACCGATGCATTTGTGGGTGCAACTGTCTTGATCAAAATCTAAAGGCCAGCCCAATCCCTGTAGGAGCGGGCTCGTCCCGCAAACACCGGCAAAGCCGGTGCCCGACACCGCGGTGTCCTTTTCGCGGGCAAGCCCGCTCCCACAGGAGCTGGGCTGGTTTAAGACTTTGAACAAGACAGTGGCAGCTACAGCGCTGACTCTCGGCTCAACGCTGTACCTGTAGGAGCGGGCTTGCCCGCGAATACCGGCAAAGCCGGTGCCATACCCACTGATGTATCTGTAGGAGCGGGCTTGCCCGCGAATACCGGCAAAGCCGGTGCCATACCCACTGATGTATCTGTAGGAGCGGGCTTGCCCGCGAACACCGGCCAAGCCGGTGCCATACCCGCTGATGTATCTGTGGGAGCGGGCTTGTCCCGCGATCACCGGCATAGCCGGTGCCATCCGCCACCCAGGAGCGTTCACCCCAGCCAAACGCGGGCTTACACAAAAGCTGATTCTCGAAACACGCCCGATTGGGCCATCGTACCCTTGGCAACGCTTCCCTGCTGACCCCTTCCAACAACAATAAAAGGTGACACCGATGTTGAAGCTGACCCAGGCGCTGTTGTGCGCCGCCGCCGTGTCCATGGCCGGGCTCGCCCAGGCTGCCGATCCTGTGATCATCAAGTTCGCCCACGTCGTGGCCGACAGCACGCCCAAGGGCCAGGGCGCGCTGATGTTCCAGAAACTGGTCGAGGCCGACCCGCAGCTCAAGGGTAAGGTCAAGGTCGAGGTCTACCCCAACTCCTCGCTGTTCGGCGATGGCAAGGAGATGGAAGCCCTGCTGCTGGGCGATGTGCAGATGCTCGCGCCGTCGCTGGCCAAGTTCGAGCACTACAACAAGCAGGTGCAACTGTTCGACCTGCCGTTCCTGTTCAACGACCTCGCCGCCGTCGACCGCTTCCAGCAAGGCCCGCAGGGCAAGGCGCTGCTGACCTCGATGGAAGACAAGGGCATCCGTGGCCTGGCCTACTGGCACAACGGCCTCAAGCAGCTGTCGGCGAACAAGAAGGTGATCCTGCCCAAGGACGCCCGCGGCCTGAAGTTCCGCGTGCAGGCCTCCAGCGTGCTCGAGGAGCAGTTCAAGGCCATCCGCGCCAACCCGCGCAAGATGAGCTTCGCCGAGGTCTACCAGGGCCTGCAGACCGGTACCGTCAACGGCACCGAGAACACCTGGTCGAACTACGAGAGCCAGAAGGTCAACGAAGTCCAGCCGTTCTTCACCGAGACCAACCACGGCCTGATCGACTACATGGTGATCACCAACGCCAAGTTCTGGAACAGCCTGCCTGAAGACGTGCGCGGCGAGCTGCAGGCGATCATGGACAAGGTCACCGTCGAGGTGAACAAGCAAGCCGAGGAACTCAACCAGGCTTCCCGGCAGAAGATCATCGACGCCAAGACCAGCGAGATCGACCCGCTGACGCCCGAGCAGCGCGCCCAGTGGCGTGAAGCCATGCGCCCGGTGTGGGACAAGTTCTCCGACCAGATCGGCGCCGACCTGATCAAGGCTGCCGACGACGCCAACAAGCCGTCCTGATCGTCGCCCCCATCACCCATGGCCACCTGCAGCGCAGGTGGCCCGGCTTCCTTCTGTCCGGAGAATGCCCATGCACAGGATCAGACGCGTCTGGGAGCACTTCGAGGAGGGCATGATCGCCTTCCTCCTGGCAGCCATGACCTTGATCACCTTCATCTATGTGGCGCTGAACAACCTCTACACCCTGTTCTACACCCTCAGCGACCACTGGAGCTTCGCCAGCGAGCTGATGCTCGGCATCGGCGACCACCTCATGGGCTACGCCCAGGAAATGACCTGGAGCATCGCCCTGACCAAGGCGCTGTTCGGCTGGCTGATCTTCTTTGGTATCGCCTACGGCGTGCGCACCGCCGGCCACCTTGGCGTCGATGTGCTGGTGCGGCGTGCGCGCAAGCCGGTGCAACGCATCCTGGCGATGATCGCCTGCGCCTGCTGCCTGGCCTACGCCGGGTTGTTCCTGGTCGCCAGCATCAGGTGGGTGAGCGCGGTGTTCGTCGCCGGTATCGGTGCCGAAGACCTCGACCGCTACGGCATCAAGATCGGCCATATCGCGCTGATCGTGCCGTTCGGCTTCGCCCTGATCATCGTGCGCTACCTGGAAATCCTCTACCGCATCTTCACCCACCGCCAGACCAGTCTGGGCCTCGCGGATGAAGCAGCGGAAGCGAGCAAACTGGCCAACCCGGGCGAGGAGTCACACTGATGACCGTTATCTGCCTGTTCCTGCTGCTGTTCGTGTTCATGTTTCTCGGCGTGCCGATCGCCATTTCCCTTGGCCTGTCGGGCGCGGTGTCGATCCTGCTGTTCAGCCAGGACTCGCTCAGCTCGCTGGCGATCAAGCTGTTCGAAACCTCCGACAGCTACACCTTCCTGGCGATCCCGTTCTTCCTGCTGTCGGGCGCGTTCATGACCACCGGCGGCGTCGCCCAGCGCCTGATCGACTTCGCCAACGCCTGCGTCGGCCACATCCGCGGCGGCCTGGCCATTGCCGCAGTGCTGGCATGCATGCTGTTCGCCGCGCTGTCCGGCTCCTCGCCCGCCACCGTCGCCGCAGTCGGCTCCATCGCCGTGGCCGGCATGGTGCGCTCGGGCTATCCGAAGGAGTTCGGCGCCGGGATCATCTGCAACGCCGGCACCCTCGGCATCCTCATTCCGCCATCGATCGTCATGGTGGTGTACTCGGCCGCCACCGAAACCTCGGTCGGCAAGCTGTTCATGGCCGGTGTGATACCCGGGATCCTGCTGGGCGTCTTCCTGATGGTGACCATCTACATCGTCGCCCGCATCAAGAAACTCCCCGCCCAGCCGCGTGCCAGCTTCGCCGAATGGCTGCGCACCGCCCGCCGCGCGTTCTGGGGCCTGTTGCTGCTGGTGATCATCCTCGGCGGCATCTACAGCGGCATGTTCACCCCCACCGAAGCCGCGGCCGTGGCGGCGGTGTACTCGGCGTTCATCGCGCTGTTCGTCTACAAGGACATGAGCTTCAGGGACTGCCCCAAGGTGCTGCTCGAGTCCGGCCGCCTGACCATCATGCTGCTGTTCATCATCGCCAACGCCATGCTCTTCGCCCACGTGCTGACCACCGAGCAGATTCCCCAGCAGATCACCCAGTGGGTGCTCTCCGAAGGCCTCACGCCGATCGGCTTCCTGATCATGGTCAACGTGGTGCTGCTGGTGGCGGGGAGCTTCATGGAGCCCTCGGCGATCATCCTGATCCTGGCGCCGATCTTCTTCCCGATCGCGATGAAGCTGGGCATCGACCCGATTCACCTGGGGATCGTGATGGTGGTGAACATGGAGATCGGCCTGGTGCATCCGCCGGTGGGGTTGAACCTGTTCGTGACCAGCGCGGTGACTGGATTGACGCTGGGGCAGACGATTCGTGCGGCGTTGCCGTGGTTGTCGATTCTGTTGTTGTTCCTGGTGCTGGTGACGTATGTGCCGTTTATTTCGCTGGCGTTGCCGGAGTGGTTGGGGATGCCGTAGGGGGAGGTGGCTTCTCGGACCGAAGGCGCTGGCGATGTCAGCGCCTTCGGGCCGCAACACTCAGGAGCCCTTGATCTGGGCGAGTCCATGGGTGACGGAGATCAAACGCATCGTCAGTCCGAACTCTTCCACGGGGCCTTCGTAGACTGCTCGATAGATACCGGGGCCGGAATACTTCACAACGGTTCCGGTATCAACAGAGGCCTCGTGCAGCGGGTTGCCATCCTTGTCATAGATGACCACACGGCTATAGCCCCAGGAAGAAGAGAAGCATTCCAGCGCTACATAGTTTGTCGAATTAGCGAAGGTCAGTTCAAAGGACGCCTCAACCGGCCAATGCCCGTTATTTCCGCCGACAATAATGCTCTTAGTGCCTTTATCGTCATCTTCGACCACAAAGAACATGGCGTCGCCGGTGTCGGGATTCAGCGTGAGCGAGTATCCAGGTCTTTTCACTTTACCTTTGAGTTCACTGCCGGGTTTCAGGTCTTTAAAAGAGTCAGTGATGTAGGATATCTTGCGTTGCTCATAAAGCTCATTCATCTTGGTCATCTTGTGCTCCTGAAGGGCGAACCCCTGAGTTTCGGTTTGGATAACGACGAACGCATGAGGGCCGGCTGTATTCCAGGTTAAACAAGAAGGAGAACTACCCGCCCTACAGGCTTGGGGGCCATGTTGGGTGAGGAATAACAGGGCCGGCAACTGGCAGACTTGTCAGTTGCCGGTTGCCTGTAGGGCTTCTATATTCAGCGCTTTTGTTTGCATTTGGATTGAGTCGGCTACGAGTATTCACAAAGCCAGCACCCTGTGTCGGCAGGGGAGCAGCATTCAGTCATACAGCCACGGCTTGAGCTCGGTCAGGTTGCTGATGACCACCTGCTGCGCCAATTCACCCCGTGGCTGTCGATCCTGCTGCTGTTCCTGGTGCTGGTGACCTACGTGCCGTTCATTTCGCTGGCGTTGCCGGAGTGGTTGGGAATACCGTGAAAACAGCGAAGGGCGCACGATGCGCCCTTTCTTTTTGCCGGCGCGCCCTGCGCCGGGTCGGATAATCGACCGATACCTGCGCGGCACGCTGCGCAGCAGAATCTTCGGTTCCTACTGGCACTCAGGGACTGAACGCATGCAGCAACTGATTGATCGCACTTACGACTTCATCGTCTGCGGCGCCGGCACCTCGGGGTGCGTGGTCGCCGCCCGCCTTGCCGACCAGCCCGGCGCCCGTGTCCTGCTGATCGAAGCCGGCAGTGCCTACACCGGCCCGGAGGTCACCGACCCCGCGCAATGGCCGGCGAACCTCGGTTCCGAGCGCGACTGGGGTTTCGAGGCGCAACCCAATCCCGCCTTGAACGGCCGCCGCATGGCGTTGAACATGGGCAAGGGCCTCGGTGGCGGTTCCAGCATCAACGTGATGGTGTGGGCTCGCGGGCACCGCACCGACTGGGACCACTTCGCCGAGGAAAGCGGCGACCCCGGCTGGGGCTACGAATCGGCGCTCGGCTACTACCGCCGCATCGAAAACTGGCAAGGCCGCCCCGACCCCCTGCGTCGCGGCTCGAATGGCCCCGTGCACGTCGCCCAACCTAGCGCGCCCCAGCCCCTCGCCTTGGCCACCCTGGAGGCCGCCGGCCAACTGGGCATCACCCGTTTCGACAGCCCCAACGGCGAGATGATGGAAGGCCCCGGTGGCGTCGCCATCGCTGACCTGCGCATCAAGCAAGGCAAGCGTGACTCGGTGTACGACGCTTATATCGTGCCGCGGCTGCACAACCCGAACCTGCACATCCTCACGCAGGCGCTGGTGGCTCGCGTGTTGTTCGATGGCCGTAAGGCGAGAGGTGTCGAGGTCGTGGTCGAAGGCCAACTGCAGCGTTTCTACGTGACGGGTGAAGTGATCCTGTCGATGGGTGCGGTGAACACCCCCAAGGTCTTGATGCAGTCCGGCATCGGCCCGGAGGCCGAATTGCGCGCGCACGGCATCCCGTTGCTCAATGTATTGCCAGGCGTGGGACAGAACCATCAGGACCACGTCGCCTTCGGCTGCACCTGGGCGTACTCGCAGCCGCAGCCGGTCGGCGGCGGAGGTTGCGAGGCCACCTTGTACTGGAAGAGCGACGCCCGCCTCGACGCGCCGGACTTGCTGCACTGCCAACTGGAATTCGCCGTACCTTCACCCCCCGAAGTCGGCATTGCCCCGCCGGCGCAGGGTTGGACGATGTTCGCCGGCTTGGCCAGGCCCGTCAGCCGCGGACAGTTGCGGCTGTCGGGCGCTGGCGTGCTGGACAGGATGCTGATCGAGCCGAACACCTTGAGTGCACCGGAGGACATGGCCGCCGCGTTGGCTTCGGTCGAGTTGTGCAGGGAGTTGGGGAACCATCGGGCGTTTGCCGGGTTGGTGAGCGGGGAGGTGGTGCCTGGGCCGCGGGATAGGCAGGGGATGGAGAGGTTCTTGCGCAACTCGGCGGTGAGTTTTTGGCATCAGTGCGGGACGGCGAAGATGGGCCGGGATGAGAGGGCGGTGGTGGATCGCGCGTTGAGGGTTTATGGGGTGAGCGGCTTGCGAGTGATGGATGCTTCGGTGATGCCGCGGATCACGGTCGGGAATACGATGGCCGCTTGTGTGGTGATTGGGGAGCGCGGTGCGGACCTTTTGGTGGGCAGTCGAGCGGTGTTGTAAGGGGGCTGCTGATACGCAGCTTTTGAGGGGACGGGTGGGATAATGCACCGATGGAGCGTGTATTTCGCAGTTTGAAATCAGAGTGGATACCGACCACGGGCTACCTGACCGGGCAACAAGTTCAACGAGACATTGGCCAATACCTGATGAGCCACTACAACTGGATCCGACCTCATCAGTTCAACGATGGACTGGCTCCGGCGAAAGCTGAAGAAAAACTCAAAACTGTGTCCGGGATGAATTGACCACTACATATCGACGATAGGGCACGAGCCGATGAAGCCTGGGGTTGTAGCCCAGGCTTCTGTCTGCCCTATGTGGGTATTGGGGCGGTTAGTTCAACGTTCTGAACTCAGCATCGATGGTTTCAGCTTCAACCCGCCATGCCTGGAAGAGCTGTTGACGCACCCGGCTTTCATCCAGATTGCTTTGCAGCTCTTGTCGGCGAGTATTGAGCTGAAGGTAATCGGGGAAGAATTCTTCCTTGAAACGTTCAGCGTTCACCAGAGCGATGAAGTCCTGGCGCTGTTTTTCGAAGTTGTCGACCATCGTTGCAATGGTTTTCTTGAAGGCTTCTTCGCGCTTGTATTGCTCCCAGCTGTCCCACGCTTCGAGTGCCACACCCAGCAAAGCCAGGGCACCATTAGCGCCCTTGGCGAATTTCACCGCGCCCCAGGGTTTAAACTTCAGGTACTTGCCGATGTCCATGCCAACCGTCTTGGCAATTGTCGAGATGCCATCTCGAGCGGCCAGTACCGTGGTGTTGTTGATGAGATTGCCCTTGAGCACGTGGTTGATGCCTTGTTTCCCCAGAGCTTTGACCGTCGTATTGAAGTGATTGACCTCACTGTCGAAGCCAACCTGCATCTTCTCGACCTCAAGCGTGATCGACTGGGTCTGGCGGCTGAACTCGTTTTGCAGCCGTGTAGCGAGGATGATGCCTTCGGCACCGACCTCTCGTTCGAAGAAATCGGTGAACGTTTCAAGGCTACAGCCTTTGGCCTGCAGGATCAGATCGGCGAAGTAGCGCGTGGCAAACTCGCGCAGGCTGATACGTGCTTCTTCGATCTGCTGACCGGTGCTTGCCAATTGCTTACCTAACCGACCATTGAGCTCGTCGAGCTTGCTGACTTCGAGGGAAACCTTGTGCTCGTTCTCGACAGCGATCGGCAGTTGGTTGTTGAGCACATCGCGAATTACGCTGGTGCGCATTTCATTGGCCAGCGCAGCGCTGCCACCATTGTGCTCGATCTTCGCTGTGGTCGCCGTCTGCAGCGTTGCGATATGCGACAGCGCCTTGAATTCTTCAAGGTTGGACAGCCAGTGCTCGGCCCCCAGGTCAAAGGGATTGGCAGCCACTGCAACTATCGAAAGATCGGCTGCTTCCTGATCGCTCAGACCAATCTGTTCGCGAAGCCTGCCCGTGACGTTATCGCGCTTGATCTGCAGATTGGACTGATAGTCCTGTTCGTCTTCAACATCAGCCACCTCATCGAAGCGACTGAGCACGAACACCGTGCGCGGCAGCAGACCCAAGGTACGGAACAACCAGGTCAGGTCTTCCTTATGGCTTTCCTTGATCGGGTTGGTCGAGTTCATCACGTACAGCACCAGGTGAGATTCGCTCACGTACTTCTTGGTGATGTCCTTGTACTTCTCGATGGCATGGGTTTCGGCGTTTTCCTGCTCTTTGAAACCGAACAGGCCCGGGGTGTCGATCAGTACGAAATCATCATCGACCTCGTAGATTTTCACCTCGTTAGAGGACTCTGCATGACTGATCTTCATACTGGATTTATCCAGCTTCTCCATCCAGGCTGCTGCAATCGATGTCTTGCCCTCGGAGAAGCCGCCGATCAGTGCGACCTTGAGTTTTTCACCGGATACGCTGTTGATGGCGTTCCTCAACTTGCTGCTCAGGGCCCCGTCGATTGGCACACCGGCCTGTGCACCCTGATCGAGAAAACCTTGCAACCGTTCGAGCAGCGACAGTGCGTCGGCCTGTTGGGCCTTGAATGTCTTGAGGGTATTTTTCATTACAGTTTTCCTGCGATTTCGATTTGGCGGGAGAGCACTTTCAGGCGTTTGGTGGAGCGCGCCAGCGCTTCAACCTGGCTGGAAGCTTGCTTGGCAGGCGCTTCCAGCGCCCGATCAAGTTGCTCGATCGTCTTCTGCATTTCGTTCAGTGCGCTTTCCAGATTTTCACGTAGCGCACTGCGCAGTTGTTCGGTAGCGCTGAGCAGGTTTTTATCGGTTGCCTGGCGTTGCTGAGATTTCTTGAAGTCGGAATCGAATGCGCCCCAGATCGCTTTGCCAACCGAGATCAAAGCGGTCAGTACCGAAGCCCCCACGAACCACAGGCTGGCACCGCCGGTGAAGGGTGCTGCTGCGATTCCCAGAAGGCTGGCGATCAGTCCCGCAACCTTGATGCCATTGTCGATTTTGATATTGAGTTTGAACGGCTGATTGAACTTCATGCTGCCGAGCTTTCCATAGCTCGCGGTCAGTTCCTGAGCATGCTTTTCGAATCGCTTGAGAATATCTTCGGCAGCCTTCTGGAAGGTGCCCACTTCAACGTTGATGACCTTGGGCAACTGCTTGCCCAACGCGTGTTGCTGTTCCTCAAGCTGTTCGCTCAGGGCTGCCTTGAAGGCATCGTTGCTGATATCTCCTTCGATCTTCGCATAGACGCAGTTTCGCACCTTGCTGGCGAAGCTGTGGATCAAGGTCTCGCCTGATGATTCAAGACGCTTCTTCAGCGCATTGAAGCTGCTGTTCAACTGACTCTTGGCGCTTTGCTCTTCTTCGTTGAGCTTGGCCGCCAGCGCCGAAAGCGTTTGTTGAACACCTGAGAGCGTGCCGGTGGTGTCGGTGAGTGCTTCATTGGCCTTGTTGAAGTTGGCCCGAATGATCTTGGACTGGCCGTCACGGATCAATTTCTCGTCGAGCAACTGCAGGAAGCCTCGCAGGCGAGACTTCTCCAGGAGTTCGTCGGCACCAAAGTCCGCGAGCACCTTGGCCCGACGATTGGCGTTCGATGAACCCGGCGCGAAGTGATGGGTCGAGGCAAGGAATGCTGGCAATGCGGTCAGCGCGAACACCTCCCGGTAGTGTTTGCCAAGCTGGTCGGCCATCTTCTGATCTAGGCCAGCAAGACTCGTGGTTTCGTCTTCGGAAACCAGCGGTCGGCCGTTCAGGGAGTTTTTGGGGCTGGTGATCTTCTTGTTGAAGATTGTCCAGACTTCGGTTTGTGCAGAGAGATGCTTCTTGATCTTCTCCAGTGTGCCCAAGTTCTGCCCATCGCCCGTCTGCGGAGGTGCTGCCTGGTTGGTGACGTAGAATACGGCGTGAGCAATTTGTACGGCGCGCTCGATTTCCTCCAGTACCAACCCTTCCTTGCCTTCGATACCCGGTACATCCAGCAAGGCGAAGGGGTGGCCGTCCAGCTCGAGGTCATAACGCTGTGTTTTCCGGGTGAAGTCGGCACTACCGTCACCGATGATCTGCCCGTCAGCGTGGACCTTCAGCTCGGTCACCAGTTGCACCAACTGAGTTTCAACTTCCAGGCGCTGTTGTACGAGCGTCCGTTGCTGCTCAGTAGTCGCTGCCTGTTGAGCGGTAAGCGCCGTACAAGCATCGTCGCGTGCACGGGTGACTTCGGCTAACTTCTGCTCGAGTTCAGTGCGGGCGTGCTCGGCTTTCTGCCGTTCGGTGTCCAGTGTCACTGCAGCGCTGTCGCGTGCTGCCGTGGCGGTGGCCAACCGGGCAGTGGCATCGTTGAGCTGTAGTTCTTCCGGCATTTTTCTGAACAGGTTCAGCAGCCTCTGCCAGAGCGAAGCCGTGCTTTTACGTTCGGCGAGAAGGCTGTGCAAACGGGTAACGGCAGCTAGAGCATCTTTGTGTGCGTGCTCGTGTTGCTGGAGCGTGTTGTCCAACCTCTGTGTCAGCTCGCTGGACTGGGCATTGGCCCGATCCAACGCTTCGCGAGCCTGCTGGTAGGGTTGCTCGTACTGCTGCACTGCGGCGGTCAACTGCCGCGTGAGTTCATCAAGTCGCGCTTCGGTCTCCTCAATGCTTTGTTGCAAGCGCTGGAGGTTTTCTTCAGTCAGTTCGTACTGTTCGTGCAGCTTGCGGAAGGCCTCCTGGCTCGCCCGCTTGCCTGGCTCCTGCAGCAGAATCCGCAACGTCTCGATGAGTGTCGACTTGCCTGCCCCGGTTTCACCATAGAAGGCGATGGTGAAGGTGTTCCACTCGGCGTTCTTCTCCAGTTCCGCCAACCGATCGAACAGCGCAGTACGATGTTCGGTGAGCCGCCGCAGCGCTTCCTTCCTGGCCAGGTTCAAGGCTTCGTCGTCCGAAGAGTGCCTCAGCTCACCGATAATGAGGGCCAACTCATCGTTGATTTGCTGGTAAACCTCGCGGGGGCTGTTCAGTTCGAGAGTCATGTAGGGTTCTTCGGTGGATTTTTCGGGCGCCTGGGTTGGCGGGAAAGCATCAGCATGAACGAGGGGGGGCTCAGGAGCGTTCGGCGTAATTGCTTTGAAGCGTGTTTCGGTCAACACCTCGGGGAGTCGCTCCCAGTAATCTGTGTGACCGAAGTCATTCATTTCGACGCTTTCGAAATGCTCGACCACGTTGCGCCCCAGGCAGGTTTCGCCCCAATTGAGCAGCAACGTCCGGTCTGTCTTGGAATACGCGTTGATCATCCTGCCTTGCAGGCGCTTGCGCATCTGACTCGCTTCAATGGCTGAGACCTCGACTGCCGCAGCCATCAGCAGTACATCGTTGATTGCCAACTGATGCCTTTTGGAGAAGCTTTTCAGACTGCTGACGATCACCCGACCGCCAAGAGAGTGGCCGATCAGATTGATGGTTTCTACCTGAGGGTGTTTGGTGCGCAGGTACTCTTTCAGTTGATCGAGCAGCACAACACCCATGCTCTCGGCACGAGCGCGGGCATCGCTGAAGTTCTTCAGACGGTCTTTGACCACAGCCCCCACCAATCCCAGGGAAGGACCGAAGCCCCCGGTAGCGCCGACCGGTACGAAGTTAAGGCTGCCCGCACCCAGCGACCAGAATGAAGCGATGTCGAAGTGCAGATAATGGTTTGATGGCCAGAACGCAAAGATATTGATGAAGTTACCGAGTTGCGCGGGAATTCTTTCAAGCAGGAGTTGCTTGTCTTCTTCGTTGTGCCCGGCGCTGTAGCCGTGGATGAAGATATTGGCTTCGGTCGTGTTGGTGCTGGAGGACGGCGACGACTGGAACAGGAATGGCAGGGACATCGGCGGCTCCCTATCTGCAGGCGTGCTGCTTGCGGGGCGGTATTGGCCGAGAGGGGGAGTCTGAGTACTCCATACACAGATGCGATGAGGTCTGGCGCCTGAGGAGGGAGTCCTTGGCTTGGTCCATAGCTGCAACTTCCTTGTGATCGTGAACCGGGTTTCGTGTGGATGCCTGGAAGGGAATTTACCTCGGTTAGGTGGCAGATTGCCATGCCTGGAGTAGGGACGACGCAGATTCCCTGCGCAGATCGGCGCAGGCGCATGGGCAGGAGGTCAACGCCACGGCGCAGTTAGTCCTCGGTGAAGTAGTCGCTATCCAGATGCTTCACTTCGTAGACCTGTTTAACGCTGCAGCCCAGGTTGTAATCGACCATCAGGCGGGCGAGTTCGGCGCCATCGATAAGCACTACTTTGATGTCCAGGCTCAAGGCAGCGTCGCGGGCTCCGGCGGAGAAGTCGGATGTCGTGATGAAGACGCCTTTACGGGCGCGTTTACGGGTCAGCGCCCCGATGAACTTATCGATCTCCGGCCGATGCACCGTGTTACCCCAGCGCTTGGCTTGCAGGTAGATGACATCCAGCCCGAGCTTGTCTTCCTTGATGATGCCGTCGATACCATCGTCGTTGGTTTGCTGGGTTGCGCTGCCGGCCTCTTTGCGTGAACCCCCGTAGCCCATGGCGATCATGAGATCGACTACTAATTGCTCGAAGAATGTCGGCGAAGCGGCACGGACTTGGGCGAGGAGGTCGTCTGCCAGCGATTGCATCAGTGCTTGATGGGCTGTGGACAGTTGTTCATCAGGAGTGGATTGCTCGGTGGGGTCAGGTTGGGCTGCCAGTATTGAGTTGGTGGCAGGGTTCGCGGTGTGGAACGCGGCGAACTCTGGAAATTGCTTGAGCCAACTGACAGTGATGCGGCCAGGGCCGTTGTTAAGGGCCTCAAGGCCGCGTGGAGTGATCTGGACCAGGCCTTTGGCCGGGATCACGAGCAGACCGGCTTTGTTTAGATAGGTGCGCGCCCAGCCGACTCGGTTGTTGATGACTGTTTGCTTACCGGAGGGGAGGCGTTCGGTGCGTTCTTCCTCGGTTAGGTTGAACTCGTTGGCTACGTGCTCGCGTAGGTCACTGAGCGTGAGCGGAGCGCGGTCGGCGACGATGGCCAGGATTGGGCGCATGAGGGTTTGGAAGTCTGGGATGGGCATGAGGGAAGTCCTTTTCAGAATTTGGGGCTGATGGCGAAGCGGGATAGGGGAAGCTTGGGGAGGTTGGGCGTTTTTGTCGAGCCGGGGTAATCTGAATCCAGTCGGTATCTATCTGTTTTGGCGCGTAAATAATTTTTTGGTGAGCTTGCTTGGAATACCATTTGGAACGCTGCGTGGTCTGGATTCCCATGGACGGTGCATTTTGAGGCCTGCCCCCAAAACGAATCGTGGCCAACTCTATCAAGTAAGCGCGATAAAAGGGGACAGATTTATATTTTGCGTTCCGGTATTCAATCAACACCGGAACGTGGGTAGGCATGGGGGCAGGATCAATTCGGCTTGGCTACCGTCGCGGCATCCTTACTTAATACAGGAGCGGCTACATGTACCTTGGCCTCGGACAACGCAATACAGCGATGTGCGTAGCTGTCGATCTCTTTCAAAGCGATATTTCGGTAGCTAGCGGGACAGATCAATAACGTATCGCCGAAGCGGAACTGACGAAACGCCCTGACGCTGTACAAACCATTTGGCCCCTCGTAGCTCTCCAGTTGCCACGGGGCGCTACTGAATACCTCCTTTGGATAATCCTTTTCATTCAATACATAGCTTAGCTCGGTATTGTCCCTGATCTTGATCAGATTGGCGGCGGAATAGACCCACAGGTCCAAGAGGGCCGGCAACAGCATGGCGTTGACGAAGATGCACCCGAGCAGCACCAGTGCGGCTCGGCCGGTGCGCAGCATCGCATTGCCGTTTGTCAAATAAAAGACGAGGACTGGCGCTAGGTAGAGGCACATTATCAATAAGCAGAGAGCGATACCCCCGAATGCCTCTTCGTCGCTCTCTCCGCCTCGCCACGTCATGATGGCTAGCTGGGCGGGCATGACTCCACTCACCGAAGTAAACGCTAGCAGCGTACCTAGCCAGCCAACGAGGGCTGTGTAATAGAGTTTGCGATGCAAGGGTTTGCGGGGACCAGGCGGCAGCTCCAGTACTTTGTTGTGCAGGGGCGCATCGCGGCGAAGCAGAACTATCACGGCACATGCGGCAGCTACTACGACGATAGGAAAGAAGTAGCCTGGGGCCATGGTGTGATCAAAGAGGGCCCCCAGCAGGTTGAGCGATAGGAGTAGGTAGCCCCCGCCTACGATGAGGCCGAAGCGTAAGGCGAGCCTCTTTTCCAGCTCTCTATCGACGGTGCATACAGACATGCTCAACGTGAAGACCAAAGACGGTACCGATACGATGAGCAGCAGCGACGCGAGTATCAGCAGGCTGAAGAATAACCAGGCGACGAGGTTCGAAGGGTTACCTAACGAACTCAGGATCAATTCGGGGTGATGGATTACCCAGAGGTACTTGGTGAGGAGTGAGATTGAGATAAGCGTTGAAACTACCGGCAGCCACCATTTGATATCGGCGAGGAGTTTGAATAGTGCTTGTCGGGGGCTGCTGGAGGCGGAGGGGTCGGGCGGTGAAGCGGGGGATGAGCTTTGCGGGATGGTTGTGGGGGGAGATACGGCTGTCATGAGCGTATGTTTCTTCCTTTAGTGCAGTTTTCGTGGTTATGGGATACAACGAGCGCGTTGAATCAGCCGTAGGGCCAAGGTGTCAGCGCGTTCAAGGTGGCGATCACGACCTGCTGCGCTTCTGGCGTCGGGTCCAGGTTCTTGGGGTCGATTTGATAGCATTGCAGCACATACTTTGCGTGGACTGGATTCCGACGGCCGGAGCAGTTTGAATCCTGCCCCTTCATGCCGTTGGCATCGAACTCATCAAATAAACGGTCGTGAAAACGTAGTTATGGCTAGTGAAGCGTTGCGATTGATGGATGCGCGCTTACCGCGCCATCATTAAGCCATCCAGTTTATAATTCTTCCCTGAGCATTGCACAGCGATGGCTGACTCAAGGAGGATCTCGATGGTTGTGCTCCCACCAGTGGTATGTTGACTGAATGCTCAGCGTTCTATCGGACTCAACTAGTCATCTTTGCCGATATCGAGTTTGGGCAGCGCCTTGACGATTTTCTGGGTTTCCAGGCTCACGGTGACCACGCGCTGGAAGAGCTCCAATGGATACTTGGGGTTGCCCATGGTTTCGTTGGCCCAGTCGTTGGCGTCGTTGACGATGCCACTGGCCTTGTCGATACGCACCGCTTGGCGCTCCATCACCCAATCGAGTGCGGCTTTGCCGTTGACGACGTAATCCCACGCCGCTTCAGGAATGCCCTTTAGGGTGATGCGGTGGTTGTAGATGACGGTGGTCTTGTCGCCCTTCTTGGCGAACTTCATCTTCTCCACGCGGTAATCGGCATTAGTCAGCGTGCCCTTGGCCTCGATGGTCAGCGGGTAGGGCGCGACGGTTTCGTAGTTCAGGTGAAGATCAGCCAGGGCGCGGCCTGCTTTGCTGAATGCCCAGAAATCGGCAGCTTTCTTCACAGCCGGAATGCGCGGCAGTTCCTTGCTCAGGTTGTCGGCGTAGCGATCTCGGTAGTCGGGCGAATGGAGGATGCCGTAGACGTAGTAGAACAGATCCTCCTTGCTCATTTGCTCGCCGGCGTAGGCTGTTTGGAAGTGAGCTAGGCCGGTATCGGTGATGGCATCGCGGCGGCGTAAGCCATCGTCAACTTGCTCGGCAAAAAGATCGTCATCGGCAGTTTTGGCTGCTTCGCCATAGAGGTAGAGGGGGAAGCACTGACCGCCGCCGTCGGGCTGCAAGCAAGTAACGCTATCGATCAGATAAGCAATCTGGCCATCGCCCCGCCAATTACCTTTAACCATGATGGCGACGTTTTCAGATTTGGCATCGGGGAAGATGCGCGGCATCTGATAAACCCTTTCATTAAAGCGGCGATTGAAGTACAGCCATTGTTTGGAAAAGGGGCGATACAAACCGGGCACCAAGCAGTCAGCCTCCATGGTATGGCTGCGACCTTTGCCTAAATCCTGTTTGAGATTGACCGTCCAGCTGATGTGTGCCGGGTTGGTATCAATAAAGTCATCCACCTGTGCCAGCCGTGTCTTGGTATCTAGCTCTGGATACGCCTCGTTGAAGCGCCGCACTTCGGAGTTGTAGGAGTCAATCATGCTGGTCATGTTGGTCGCCAGCTTTGACTGGCTTGCGTTATAAGCCCAAGCGTCTCGTCCGGTCGCAACACCCAGTGAGAAGTTGTCAAATAGCTTGGGTGCATCGCCCTTCTTGTCTCCCATCACGATGAACTGACTGAAACTATCGTCACGCTGTTTGAGCCAGTCGCCGTGCTCATCGGGAGTGATTGACTGCCATTGCTCAATACCAGCTACGCTGACGCAATCAGCGATTTTCTGCAATTTGTCATCGCGGCTGAGATAGTCACCAATGTCATGGAAATAAATCTTCCCGCGAGTCAGCGCCTCGGGATTCTTGACCAGCAGCGAAATGGCGATAGGTGTGCGGCTGCCGCTACCAAATATCTTGCCCCCTTCTTTCCGAGAGGTTTCGCCACTCGTGCGTTGGTTGCCGCGCAGATGAAACACATACAGGCTAGAGAACTCATCAGCCAGGCACTTACGCATGCCGTCGGAAGACGTTGACTCCAGGTATCCAGCATTGGTGACAAAACCTATAACTCCCGCGTCGCCAATACGATCGCTGGCCCAGCGGATTGCGCGGATATAGCTGTCGTATATGTTCTTAACAGATGTCATTTTGGAGCGTGCTGCGTATGTGGAAGCGATGCGGGCGTCGAGTGACGGGTACGCCAAATTGGTGTTGTTATCGTTTGCACTACCTTGCCCAATCGAATAGGGCGGATTACCCACAATTACCCGAATATCCAGTGCTTTCTGCCGCTTGCGCCTAGCGCTGTTGTCCTCCAGCAGTGCATCCACCAAATCATCCTTCTCATACATCTGGAAGGTGTCTGTCAGGCATATGCCTTCAAACGGGGTGTAATCGGCCAGCACTTCGCTGTGATAGGCCGCCTCGATATTGATGGCGGCGATATAGTAAGCCAGTAGTACCAGTTCGTTGGCATGGATCTCGTGCCTGTACTTGTGTGCTAGCTCTTCCGGCTTGATCAGACCCGATTGGATTAAGCGGGTAATAAAGGTGCCCGTGCCCGTGAATGGATCGATGATGTGAACACCTCTGCTGCCCAGAGTCTGGCCGAATTCCTTTTGCAGCAGGTGATTGACGCTGTGGAGGATGAAGTCCACCACCTCGACCGGGGTGTAAACGATGCCCAAGCGCTCGGTCATCTTGGGGAAAGCGTTGCGGAAGAACTTGTCGTACAGCTCGACGATGATCTTCTGCTTGCCTTGAGGGTTGTCGATGCCGGCAGCGCGTTGACGAACGCTGGCGTAGAACTTTTCCAGTGTGTCGGCTTCCTTGGCCAAGTGATGCTCATGGAGTGCGTCCAGCACGCCTTGCATGGCTTTGGACATGGGGTTGTGGCTGGCGAAGCTGTACTCCTCGAACAGCGCATCGAACACTGGCTTGGTTACCAGATGCTGGGCAAGCATTTCGACGATCTCGCCATCGCTGATGCTGTCGTTGAGATCATCGCGCAGCTCAGCGGCGAAGGCCTCGAAAGTCGATCTCTCCTGGATATATTCGGGGTTCTCCAAAATGCCCTGAATACGATCGATATGGGTGCGGGCGATCTTAGCGATATCGTTGGCCCAGTCTTCCCAGTGGTGGCGGTTGCCGCACTTGGAGACGATCTTGGCGTAGATGGCCTTCTCGATTTCCCCGACCTCATAGGCCAGCTCGGCCTGCTGGGTCATCTGGCCTTCGACATCGTACTTAGCTCGTTTCTCACCAATGCCGTACTGGCCTTTGCCTGCCTGGCCGTTGCTGGTGCCGCTAGTTTTCCTTACCTTTTTATCGGCCTTGTCGGTGATAGCAATGACTTCCATCTTGCGCGGGTCAGAGCCGATCAGGTCGAGCTTGTTCACCATGGCGTCGAAGCTGTCGTCGTGCGAGCGCAGTGCCTGAAGCACCTGCCAGACCACTTTGTAGGTCTGGTTGTCATTTAGCGCTTCGTGGGGCTCCATGCCGGCCGGAATGACCACGGGCAGCACCACGTAGCCGCGCTTTTTACCAGGTGCGTTTCGCATCACCCGGCCCACCGATTGCACCACGTCCACCTGGGAGTTACGCGGGGTGAGGAAGAGCACGGCGTCCAGCGCTGGTACGTCCACGCCTTCAGAAAGGCAGCGCACGTTGCTGAGGATGCGGCAGCTGTTGGCTGGCGGTTCTTCCTTAAGCCAGTTGAGCTTGGCTTCCTTGGAACTAGCGTTCATGCCGCCATCGACGTGTGCGGCTTCGCAGATGATGCGTGAGGCCTCATCGATGTTTTCTGACTCCTGATAAGCCTCCACCACCGACTGGAACATGCTGGCGATGTTGACCGAGCTGACCTTGTGCTTGGTGCCCTTGTAATTGGGCGAGATGACCTGGCAGAAAGCTACAGCGCGCCTCATGGGCTGATCATCACCCACCAAGTTTTCGGCCAATCCCTGCTTAGCCAGCGCCTTCCAGCAACCGACTATCTTGGCGGCGTCGTCTACCTTGAGCTGGTTGTTCTCGTCCTTCAGCATCTCCTGAAGGCGGCGGCTGATGGTGCTCTCCTCGACGGTGAGTACTAGCACCTTGTAATCGGTGAGCAGGCCGCGCTGGACGGCCTCGGAGAAGTTGATGACGAACAGCTCTTTGCCGTAGAGCTCTTCGTCATCCATTGAGCACAGGGTGACTTCGCCGGACTCGGCCTTGAGCTTGGCGTTGTCACCGTAGATGCGCGGCGTGGCGGTCATGTACAGGCGTTTGGTGGCGCGGATGTAGTCGGCATCATGAACGCGCACAAAGTTGCTTTCATCATCGTCGCCAAAGGTGGCACCCGTGGTGCGGTGCGCTTCGTCGCAGATCACCAGATCGAAAGCGGCCAGGCCATGATCAGCCTGGGCACGGCTGATCACATCGATGGAGTGATAGGTGGAGAACACCACACTCATGTGTTCGGCATCGTGACGCTTGAGCATTTCTGCCGCGAGGCGATCTGCCTTGGTAGTGGCCGGGTATCGCAGTTCATGGGTGAACACCTGAACCGCGTCATCCTCTGCTTTTCGCTTCTTGCCTACGTCACTGTCGGAGCAGACGGCAAAGCTGTGGAGAGGGGTGGCGCTTTCCTGCGTCCATTCGGTTAGGGTCTGCGATAGCAGCGACAGGCTAGGCACCAGGAACAGTACACGCTTACCCTTGCCGGCCTGCTGCTCGGCAATTTTCAAGCTGGTGAAGGTCTTGCCGGTGCCGCAGGCCATGATTAGCTTGCCGCGTTCGGCGTCCTTGAGGCCAGCGGCCACGGCATTCAACGCGGTTTGCTGGTGCTCGCGCAGCTGCTTTTTGGCCTTGAAAGCGACTGCCTGATTGGGCTGGTACTTGGCCCAGTCTATCTGACTGTCTTCCAGGGCTTGCAGGTCGATTTTACTGACCGGAGGCTGCTGACCCTGCAACGCGTCCTCGGCGTGCTCGCTCCAGTTGTTGGTGGTGGCGACGATGACGCGGTGCGAGAACGGCGCCTTGCCCGAGGCGGTGAAAAAACTGTCTATGTCCTTCTTCTGGACTTTGTAGTCCTCGGCGTACAGCTTGCACTGGATAGCGTGGTACTCGCCGGTGCCCTGGGTGCGAGCCACTAAATCAACGCCCGCATCCTTGCCACTGAGGCTCTGTTCCTTCGCCCACTCCGCATATGTCCATACTTTGTCGTAAAGGTCGCGGTAGGTGGCTTCGTTGCGTAGGTAAGTGCAAATCAGCTCTTCGAAGTAAGTACCTTTTTCGCGTCCGGTGACAGAAGCGCTGCGGTAGGTATTCAGCAAAGCTGATAAGGCTGACATCGGTAGGAATTCCTTTTGGATTGCGTCTGGCGCATTACAGGCGCCAAATCGGCGCAGTTTAGCAATTCAGCCAGTACTGGAGCGACAAGATAGTGCTCGTATTAGCTTGAGGGCTCGCTGACTGATGGGGCGCTTGCATTCAGCGTTTTATCGAGTCCAAAAAATCGGCCCAGATCTGCATCATTTCACGCCGTTCTGGCAAGAAGCTGGTTCGATCGTACGCGCGTCCCAGCGGATTTTTTACTGTGTAAGCAAGCTGATGCTCCAAGAGATCTGGGCGAAATCCCAGCACCTCCGTACCTGTGGTTCTCGCTGTCGCACGAAAGCCGTGCCCAGTCATTTCGTCGCCGATGATGTCCATGTGGCGTAATGCGCTGAGTACGGCATTGTCGGACATCGGCCGGTCGCCTCCTCGTGCCGAGGGGAAGGCGTATCGATGTCTGCCGGTGAGTGGTTACAGCTCGCGCAGAACAGCGATTGCTTGCTGGCTCAGGGGAACCAAATGATCCGGACGATCCTGTTGGGTGGCAGTGAGCCCTTTCATCTTGTGGCCGGGAATCAACCACTCGCCCGCATCCAGATTGACCTCCGACCACTCCATGTGGCGCAGGTCACCGGGCCGGCAGAACAGCAATGGGGCCAGTTTGAGTGCACTACAAACAGGCATTTGTCCCCGTGTAGCTATCCAGTGCTTTGAATAGTGCCCCGAGTTTTTCAGGATCGGTCACGGCAGCAAAGTGTTTCACCCGCTTGGCTGGGAGCGTACGTGATTGCCAATCTGGTTGGGCGGGGTGATACCGACAGCTTCGGCGAACTCGAAAATCTGTTTGTAGATCTGGGCAACACGACGTGCCGTCTCGCGAGCGCCGCGCTTGATGATGCGCTGCAGGTTTTCGACCAGCATGGGCGTGCTGATGCTGCTGATCGGGAGTTTTCCCAGCCAGGGTTAGGCATTGAGCTCAAGGCGCTGCCGCACCGTGCGGGTATATTCCGGATCCCAGGTTGACTCGCGAATAGTGAGCCATTGCTTTGCGACCGACTCAAAGGTGTGTTGGTGATCGAGCTGGCTGACCACCTTGGCCATGCGTCTTTGCAGCGAAGGATCTTAGCCGCCGGCAAGCTGAATGCGAGCATCATCACGCTTGCGCCGGGCCTCCTGCAGGCCGACCTCAGGATAAACACTAAGCGCTAGGCGCTTTTCCTTTCCCAGAAAGCGGTACTTCAAGCGCCAGTAACGACCTCCGTTGGGCTGCACTTCCAGGTACAAGCCCTGTTCGTCATACAGGCGGTACGGCTTGTCCTGGGGCTTGGCGTTGCGGCAGTTGGTGTCTTTCAAGGGCATTGGGGGCACATCCTCTCCGAACGAGCAGATGAGCGTTTTATGCCCTCATATGTGCCCCCGTCAATCGTGGGATGCCTTGGGATAAGGTGGGAAAACGCGGGCAACAAAAAGCCGTAAAGCTTTGATTTCTCTAGGCTTTACGGCTTTTCTGGATCTTACTGAGAAGAGAAATTGGTGGAGCCGGGGGGATTTGAACCCCCGTCCGCCAGTACTCCGCTGTCGGTACTACATGCTTAGCCGTGTCTATTGAGTTAATCCGCAGCCGCCCGACGGGCAGGGTGCTTTGGACGAGTTGGGTAAGTTTTAGTCGCTTTGCCCCCAACGTGCTACACGACGATCCTGTTCTGTATGACAATCACTTCGGGTTTACAGGCATCCCCTAGTGATTGCTGGAGCCGAAGCTACCAGGAGAGCGGGCTCAGCTGCTTACGCAGCGAGAGCGTAGCCCTCGTAGTTTTCGTCATTGGCAACTATAGAAAGTTGCAACAGTGGATTTACGAGTTCTGTTACCAACTCGGCATGCACCTAGAGTTTCGCTACCGGCGTCGAATCCTGATCGGCCCCACACTCAGCTCTAGCTGACGTATCTCTCGACACGTGCCGCCGAGTATACGCCTTTGCGCGGGCGGCGTCGACTGCTGGTGCCGCCGCCCGTTGCAACAGAGCGGCTCAGGCGCCGCTGCCGCCGGCCGAGCCGCTGCCTTTCTCGGTTTTCTCAAGACGCTCCAGCACCTTGCTGGTGATGGCGATGCACTCCTTGGTGTCGCCGCTGGCCTGGGCGGCCTTGGCTTTGTCGACATGCTCGGTGAGTGCCTTGTCCAGGCCTTCGGACGTGGCGCCGGCGGTAGCCATGCTGTCGTTGATCTTCTGCAGGTTGATCGCGCACAAGTCATCGGCAGCGAATACAGGCGAGGCCAGCAGGGTGGCGGCCGCGAAGAGGGCGGAAAGCGCTGTACCTTTCATGGGTGTCTCCTGGTGAAGGCCTCTGGAAGGTGGGCCTGAAAGGTGGACTGTGGCCATTGGCCAAGGGTTCCATCGGGGTTGATCGGGCGATCCACCAAACCCGTCGCGAGTAAAGAGGGTGAGGCAACCGGTCACGCGGCAAACAACCACACAGCCTGCCCTGGCATTCGGGACTATGCTTCCCAACAGTCGTTGATCTGGATCAATCGTTCCAGATGAAACGAGTTGGCCGCCTGGCCAGAATCCCTGCGATCGAACAGAACAATTCGACAACAGCGCACTCGATTACCGTGGGGGCAGTGAGCGCGAGGGTCACGAGCCCGAACGCCCGGATTACCTGAAGAGGAAGCACTATGTTCGGTTTAGAGGCCTTGGAGCTCGCCCGAATCCAGTTTGCGTTTACCGTATCCTTCCACATCCTGTTCCCGGCCATCACCATTGGCCTGGCGAGCTACCTGGCGGTCCTAGAGGGCCTCTGGCTGAAGACCAACGACAATGTCTACCGCGACCTCTACCACTTCTGGTCGAAGATCTTTGCCGTCAACTTCGGCATGGGGGTGGTCTCGGGGCTGGTCATGGCCTATCAGTTCGGCACCAACTGGAGCCGTTTCTCCGATTTTGCCGGTGCCGTGACCGGGCCTTTGCTGACTTACGAGGTGCTCACTGCCTTCTTCCTCGAAGCCGGTTTCCTCGGGGTCATGCTGTTCGGCTGGAACCGCGTGGGGCGGGGGCTGCACTTCTTCGCCACGGTGATGGTGGCGCTCGGCACGCTGGTGTCGACCTTCTGGATCCTTGCCTCCAACAGCTGGATGCAGACGCCCCAGGGCCACGAGATCATCGATGGCCGGGTGGTGCCGGTCGACTGGCTGATGGTCATCTTCAACCCTTCGTTCCCCTACCGCCTGATGCACATGGCCACCGCTGCGTTCGTGGCCACGGCGTTCTTCGTCGGTGCCTCGGCGGCCTGGCATCTGCTGCGTGGGCGGGATAATCCGGCGGTGCGCAAGATGCTGTCGATGGCCATGTGGATGGCGCTGATCGTCACGCCGATCCAGGCGGTGATCGGTGACTTCCACGGCCTGAACACGCTCAAGCATCAGCCGGTGAAGATCGCCGCCATCGAGGGCCACTGGGAGAACAAGCCCGGCGAGCCGACGCCGCTGATCCTGTTCGGCATTCCCGACATGCAGGCCGAGACCACGCGCTTCAAGGTGGAGATTCCGGCGTTGGGCAGCCTGATCCTGACCCACAGCCTGGACAAGCAAGTGCCGGCGATGAAGGAGTTTCCGCGTGAAGACCGGCCGAATTCGACCATCGTGTTCTGGTCGTTCCGGGTCATGGTCGGACTGGGCTTCCTGATGATCTTCGTCGGCCTGTGGAGCCTGTGGCTGCGCAAGCGCGGCACGCTTTATACCTCGCGGCCGTTCCTCCACCTCACGTTGTGGATGGGGCCATCGGGGTTGATCGCGATTCTTGCGGGCTGGTTCACCACCGAGATCGGTCGTCAGCCGTGGGTGGTGTATGGGCTGATGCGCACGGCGGACGGGGTATCGAACCACAGCTATGGGCAGCTCGGCTTCACCCTGGTGATGTTCGTGGTGGTGTACTTCGCGCTGTTCGGTACCGGACTGGGCTACATGATGCGCCTGGTACGCAAAGGGCCGCACACCGGGGAGGGTGACGCACAGCCGCCGGGCGGTCCGGGGCAGAAACGCACGCCAGCGCGGCCGTTGTCGGCTGCCGACGATGGTGGTGCGGACCACGATACTGCCAGCCTGAACAAGGGGAACTGAGCCATGGGTATCGATCTTCCGCTGATCTGGGCCGTGATCATCATCTTCGGGGTGATGATGTACGTGGTCATGGATGGCTTCGACCTGGGAATCGGCATGCTCTTCCCCTTCGTCAAGGGCGAGCGTGACCGTGATGTGATGATGAACACCGTCGCCCCGGTATGGGACGGCAACGAGACCTGGCTGGTGCTGGGCGGTGCGGGGCTGTTCGGGGCTTTCCCGATGGCCTATTCGGTGGTGCTCGAGGCGCTGTACCTGCCGCTGATCCTGATGTTGGTGGGCCTGATCTTCCGTGGCGTGGCCTTCGAGTTCCGCTTCAAGGCCAAGGACGACAAGCGCCACCTGTGGGACAAGGCGTTCATCTGGGGTTCGCTGGTGGCCACTTTCTTCCAGGGCGTGGCACTGGGGGCCTTCATCGAGGGCTTCAAGGTGGTAGACCGCCACTACGCTGGTGGCGCGTTTGACTGGCTGACGCCGTTCAGCATCTACAGCGGCCTGGGGCTGATCGTGGCGTACACGCTGCTGGGTTGCACCTGGCTGATCATGAAGACCGAAGGGCCGCTGCAGAAGCAGATGCACGACCTGGCGCGGCCGCTGGCGCTGGTGCTGCTGGTGGTGATCGGCATCGTCAGCCTGTGGACGCCGCTGGCTTATCCACAGATCGCCGATCGCTGGTTCAGCATGCCCAACCTGATCTGGTTCATGCCGGTACCGGTGTTGGTGCTGGTGACCTTCTATGGGTTGCTCAAGGCGGTGGCGCGCAACGCCAACTACACGCCGTTCCTGCTGACCTTGGTGCTGATCTTCCTGGGCTACAGCGGGTTGGGTATCAGCCTGTGGCCGAACATCATCCCGCCGTCGATCTCGATCTGGGATGCCGCTGCGCCAGCGCAGAGTCAGGGCTTCATGCTGGTGGGGACGCTGTTCATCCTGCCGTTCATCCTGGGGTACACCTTCTGGAGCTACTACGTGTTCCGCGGCAAGGTGACCCACGACGATGGCTACCACTAGGGAGTGCCGGGCGATGGATATCGAGGAGAAGAAACCGTTGTGGCAGCGCCTGGGCTGGCTGGTGCTGATCTGGGCGCTGAGTGTCGCGGCGCTGGGCATCGTGGCCTATGGCATGCGCATGTTCATGAGTGCGGCGGGGTTGAGTACGCATTGAGCCGGGTAGGAGCACCTTCCTGGTTCAAAATCTAAAGGCCAGCCCAGTCCTTGTGGGAGCGGGCTGGTCCCGCGATCACCGGCGCAGCCGGTGCCAGACACCGCAGTGTCTTTTTCGCGGGACCAGTCGGGACGCCGAACCGTCGCTCTCACAGAGGTCACGTCCGGGTTAATGGACGCTGTTGCGGGCGATTTCCAGATCGTTCAGCAGGCCTTTGGCCAGTGCGCTGAGGTAATGCAGTGCTGTGATGGAGGCCGGGGCGGCCTGTTCCTGGTCGCTCAGGTCGCGAATGCAGCCCAGCAATACCGAAACTTCCTCCAGCACCCGCTCCGGTGACAGGCCGGGTTGCACGCGGAACATGTCCAGGAAGCTTGCGACGCCTGCGGTGGTGTAGTCGTTGGGGTGATCACTCATGCTAGAGCCCTCGCATCAGCGGGGCTGGGGATGAAGCGGGGTGGGTCGGGGACGATCTTTTTCATGGCGAATATCCAGTATCGATAGATGAAACCGCCGTTCATCCTTCTCACCAGATGAGGGTGGCAGCCGCGTATGGGGTGAGAAAACCGAGGACACTGGAACCCGGCCAGACCGAAGTCTGCCCATACACGGCCGCCATGACTGCAAGCCTGGGTCAATATCGTTCGGGTTTCTCACGCCCGGTCGCCAACTCGACGACCCAGCGACGGTATCCCTGAGACATTTCCCCGACAATCAAGACGCTTCCGCAAAATGCGTAGGATAGTTCTCAGGAAGATTTGCTTGAAGCTGGCAGGCTGCAGATTCAGAAACATCCTATCCGGCGCCTGCATTTTTTTTGTGGGAGCGGGCTTGCCCGCGAAAAGGACACTGCGGTGCATGGCACCGGCTTCGCCGGTGATCGCGGGACAAGTCGGGACGCCGAACCGCCGCTTGTGTCTTGATAGGGGATTAGAATCTGGAGTGAGAGCGGTGAATGGCAAGCTGAATGCCGCGTGTGCCTTGAGCACGAGTGGGAGCACAAGCTGCCATTCACCGTT
>NZ_JBLUPZ010000016.1:0-131809 GCF_048068255.1 Pseudomonas sp. NY15374 | reverse complement strand
AACGGTGAATGGCAGCTTGTGCTCCCACTCGTGCTCAAGGCACACGCGGCATTCAGCTTGCCATTCACCGCTCTCACTCCAGATTCTAATCCCCTATCAAGACACAAGCGGGCTTGTCCCGCGATCACCGGCGTAGCCGGTGCCATGCAACGCGTCGTCTGCCTCGCGGGACAAGTCGGGGCGCCGAACCCTCGCCCCCACAGGGCGAGCGGTTCTCCGTTGCGACTTGCCCGCGAAAAGGCCGGTACTGACTCAGCACACCCCGATCAGAACAACTTCACCGTATAGCTCAGGATCAACCGGTTCTCATCGATATCGGTCCGGTAGTTGGACCGCGCCATGACATTGCGAACCCGCACTCCCAGCCCGGCCAGCGGCCCGCTCTGCACCACATACGCCAGGTCCAGATCGCGCTCCCGGTCACGCCCTTCGAAGCCAAGCCCGGTGTCCACATCCCCGCCCTTCACATAGCGCAGAGTCGAGGTCAGGCCGGGAATGCCCAGGGCCACGAAGTTGTAGTCATGGCGCACCTGCCAGGAACGTTCCCCCGGCGCCGAGAACTCGTAGGTTGGCAGCGTGTTGCCCATCGGGTTGGTGTTGGCCCCGACCTGGATGAAGCCATCCTTGCCGCCGATCTGCTGGTAGCCCACATAGAAGGTATGCCCGCCAGTCTTGGCCGAGAACAGGCTGAACAAGGCATGGTTGTCGTAATCACCGGCAATCTTGCGACCGTCCTCGCGGGCGTCGAAGTACCCGGCATTGACACCCAGCGTCCAGTCGCCCACCGGCTCGGCGTGCTTGAAGCTGTAGAAGCGCTGCTGGTAGATATCCTCCAGTTGCGCCTGCCACACCCCGACGCTGGTGCGGTTGTCGTTGAAGGCATAGTCGGCGCCGACGTAGTTGAAGCGGTCGCTGGTGAAGCGCGCCAGCCTCGACGGGTTGATCGGGTCGTTGACCAGCGCGTACATCTTCTGGCTGTTGGACGAGTCGCGCAGGCTGGTGGAGCGGAACTGGCCGGCGTTCAAGGTCAACCCGGCGATCTCGCGGGACTCGAGCATCGCCCCCTGATACGTTGGCGGCAGCAGGCGCAAGTCGCTGAACAACAGCACTGGCAGGTTGGGCATCAGCTCACCGACCTTGAGCTCGGTCTGCGACACCTTGAACTTGATCGCCGCACCCAGGCGGCTGTACTCGTCCGCCGACTTGCCGCTGGCAAGGCTCGGCAGCAGGCCCGACTTCGAATGCTCCGGACTGCTGTCGAGCTTGAAGCCAAGCAGCCCGGTCACATCGAGGCCGACACCCACCGTCCCCTGTGTATAACCGGAGCTGGCATTGAGGATGAACCCCTGCGCCCACTCCTGGGTTCGGGACTGGGTGCTGGCCCCCTTGATATCCGCATAGTCGCGGCTGAAGAAGTAATTGCGCGCCTGCAAGGTGGCGCGGGCGCCTTCGATGAAACCGCTGTCTTCGGCAGAGGCATCGAGGCACAGCGCTGCGGCGACGCAGCCACCGGCCAGTCGGGTGGCCGATGAAAAACGTTGGGAAATCTGTACGTGCATGGGGAGCGACTCCTGGATTCGGGCAACAGCGATCCACCGCGGCAGCCCAAAGGCCGCCGACGTGCGGATGGCGTGATGAAGGGATCAGGCGGGCGCCAGGCCCGCCGGGCTACCGTTGCGAGAAGCGATCGACCGCTAGCGGTTGACCAGCTTCGCGGGCAGCGCGATCACCAGGAAGCAGCTCAGGATCAGGCAGCCGGCGAACACCCACAATGCCGCATGGGAGGTACCGGTGAGATCGGTCACGATGCCCATCAGCGAGTTGCTCACCAGGCCCGCGATATTGGCCAGCGAGCAAGCAAGTGCGAAACCGGTGGCCGCAGCGGTGCCCTTGAGGAAGGTCGCCGGCAGGCTGAAGAACACCGGCACCGCACCGATGATCGCCGCCGAGGCGATGGCGAACAGCGCCACGGTCATCACCAGGTTCTGGCTGAACAGAGTGCTGCTGGCCATGGCGATAGCGCCGATGATGAACGGCACGATGATGTGCCAGCGACGCTCGCGATGACGGTCGGAACTGGCGCCGATCATCAGCATGCCGAGTAGCGCGGCCAGGCTCGGAATCGCAGTGAGCAAGCCGATGTGGAAGGTGTCGCTGACGCCTGCATCGCGGATGAAAGTCGGCATCCAGAACCCCATGGCATAGGCACTGAGCAGGATCGAGAAATCGATGCCGCCGAGCATCCATACCTTCAGGTTGAAGAAGCCATCGCGGAAGCTGTGCTTGCTGCCCTTGCCCTCGGCATCGTCCGCAGCCAGGTCGCTGGCCAGTTGCGCCTTGTCATCGTCGGACAGCCATTTGGCCTGGTGGAAATTGTTCGGCAGGGCCCAGAAGGTCAGGATACCGAGCAGCACGCTGGGGATCGCCTCGAGCAGGAACAGCCACTGCCAGCCATGCAGGCCGTGGACCTGGTCGAAGTGCCCCATGATCCAGCCAGAGATCGGACCACCGATCACGCTCGACAGCGGCAAGCCGATCATGAACAGCGCGATGATGCGCCCACGCCGGTAGGTCGGATACCACATGGTCAGGTAGTACAGCACGCCCGGGAGGAAGCCCGCCTCGGCGGCCCCGAGCAGAAAACGCAGGATGTAGAACTGGGTGGTGGTGGACACGAACATGGTGCAGGCCGACAGCAGGCCCCAGGTGATCATGATCCGGGCAATCCAGAGCTTGGCACCGACGCGCTCCAGGATCAGGTTGCTCGGCACCTCGAAGATGATGTAGCCGACGAAGAACAGCCCGGCCCCCAGGCCGTAGGCTGCGGTACTGAACTGCAGGTCTTCGAGCATCTGCAGCTTGGCGAAGCCGACGTTGATGCGGTCCAGATAGGCCGCGAGATAGCAGAAGCACAGGAAGGGAATCAGCCTCCATGTGATCTTGCGGTAGAGCGCTTGTGTGCCCTGGTCGGTTGCACTGTGAACCGCGGTTGCATTCGCAATTGGCATTTCTTGTCTCCTGGCGGCGACTTTGTGGTTGTTTTTAGGCCAGCAGTTTTCGACGCTCCAAGAGCGCCGCACACTACAGGCGGCTGTCCAGGGCAGCGTCACAAGACCCCGAGTGCTCCTGCGGGGCGACCGTCCGCACAGCGGACGGCGATGGAGCGGGCGTTCCTGCACCGTTCCTCGATTGTTATGGGTACAAGGCGCCCGGTTCAGTCGGCCAGGCGCTTGAGTTGCTCCATGGCCTCCTGGCGGCTGACGACATCGCCGTACTTGCTGTCGATGTCGAACAGGTTCGCTTCGTGCGGATCCTCATGGCGATCGCCGACGCACTCGCGCACCACGATGGTCCGGAACCCGTGCTGCAGCGCATCCACCGCACTGGCGCGGATACAGCCGCTGGTGGAGCAGCCGGCCAGCACCACGGTGTCGACCCCTTGCGCATGCAGCAGCGGTGCAAGGCTGGTGCCGAAAAAGGCGCTCGCATACTGCTTGCTCAGCACCACTTCCTGCGCCAGTGGCATCACCGCCTCGCAGAACGCGGCCAGTGGATTGCCCTCGACCATGTCCTTCATCACCGGCGCCTTGCGTACCCACACGCCACCATCGGCAAAGTGCGGGGGCTGGTAGCGGATATTGGTGTGGACCACCAGAGTACCGCAGTCACGCGCCAGCGCCAGCAGGCCGCTGGCCTGCTCGACGGCCGACACCACGCCGGGGGCGTAGAGTGGCGCACCGGGGGTGGTATAGCCCTGCATGAAGTCGATCATCAGCAGGGCCGCCTTGCGGCCGAAGCCGATGCGCTGGCCCCACACGCCCTGGTAGTTGTCACGGGCGCTCTGTGCGTCGCTCATGTCCGTCTCCCGTTTCAGTAGGCGCCCGACAGCAGGGCACCAGCGCCCGGAACCACAGGCTCCAGGTCCAGTGCCTTGAGCATGGCGTAGGTGGTGGCGATGGCCGCGGTGACCACCGGCTTGCCGGTCTGTGCCTCGACCTTGGCCACGGCGGGTAGCGACTGCATCTGCACGCAGGCCGACAGCACCACCACATCGACGCCTTCCAGGTTCATGCCGGCGACGATGCCCGGCAGGTTGGCCGGATCATGGCGCGCCACGGCGAGGTTGTCGGGGATCTCCAGCGCACGCCAATCCTGAACCTCGAAGCCCTCTTCACGGATGTAGTTCACCACCAGCTCGGTCAGCGGCTTCATGTAGGGCGCAACGATGGCGATGCGCTTGGCCTTCATGACGTGCAACGCCTCGACCAAGGCACCTGCACTGGTGATCACCGGCGCCAGCGCGTCGTTGTCGGCGGTGGCTTTCTGCAAGCGTTTCTCCGACTGGCGGTGATAGCCCAGCCCCATGGCCATGATCGCCACCAGGCACGCGTAGCCCAGCACGTCGACCTTGGCGTCGGACAACTCCACCGCGCAGCGGTCGGACTCGGCGTCCATCGCCGCCAGTTCTTCCTTCTTCACCTGCTTCATGCGCATGCGGCTGGAGTGGAAGGTGAAGCGCTCCGGGCGGATCGCCTGGCGCGCGGTGAGCATCGCCGGGATCTCGGTTTCCATGGTGGTGTTCGAACTCGGCACGATCTGGCCGATGCGATACAGCTTGGTCATGTCTCGTGCTCCTTCAGACGAGGGGATGGTCGAGGAAATCGCCGAAGGCGGCAAAGAAGCCTTCGAGGTCGTCCCAGGGAATCATGTGGCCGGCGTTGTCGACCTGAACCACCTGGATGTCCGGCTTGAGCTCGCGGATCTCGGCGATGTCCTGCGCCTGGATCACACCGCCACGCCCGGCCACCATCAGCAGCGCCGGCTGGCGCACGGCAGGCAGGTCCTGATGGATATCCACCTCGTGGAAATCGTTGAAGGCCCGCACGATCGCCGGCTCATGGCAGGTGTGCAGCCATTCGGCGCGCAGGGCCAGTTGCTCGTCGCTCCAGGTCGCGCAGAAGGCGCGCATGTCCTCGCCGGTCATGCCGATCGTGGCCTGGCGGATCGAATCGACGTACCACGGCAGCTTGCTCGGATACTCGCGCCGGCCCGGGCCGGACACCGGCGGATCGATCAGCACCAGGCGCTGCAGGCCTGGCGCGCCCTGGGCGGCAGCGCGAATGGCGAAGCGTGCGCCCATCGAATGGCCGACCAGGTGATAGCTGCCAAGCCCAAGCGCTGCGGCGAAGGCCGGAATGTCGGCGGCGCAGGCATCGGTGCCGTAGTCCAGGCCAGGGCCGCTGGAGGACAAGCCACGCCCGCGCACGTCCAGCACATAGGTGTCGAAGTGCAGGCCGAGACGCTCGGCGACGAACCCCCAGGTGATCGCCGGGCTGGTGATCCCCGGCACCACGATCAGCGCCGGCCCTTTGCCGCCGTAGCGCAGGTAGTGCTGGCGGATGCCGTTGGCGCTGACGTTGCCGCCGGCGACGAAGCTGCTCATGCCGCCTCCCCGCTTTTCAGTTCCTGGCCATAGAGGTCATAGCCGTAGACCCACGCCGGGTCTTCCTGGGTGTAGAGGAAGGTGTTGGCGTTGGACACCGACTGCACCCGCGAGGCGCGTTCCTTGCGGTTGGCTTCGTAGAGGGCGAAGGCGGTGCGGTGGTCGGACAGCCCGGTTTCCTGCAGGCAGCGGGTCAGCATTGCCGCGTCCTCGATGGCCATGCAGGCGCCCTGGGCCATGTGCGGCTTCATCGGATGGCAGGCATCGCCCAGCAGCACCAGGCGGCCACGGCTCCACAGCGGCAGCGGGTTGCGGTTGCGCAGCGGCCACTTGGTGATGGACTCGGTCGCGTCGATCAGCTTGTGCACCGTCGAGTGGTAGCCCTCGAATGCGGCGCGCATCTCTTCCTGGCTGCTGTCGACGAATGGGCCCTGGAAGTCCCAGGCCTCGTGCGGTACGCCGGTGACGAAGTAGTACTCGTCGCGTTTGCCGGTGGTGTAGTAGACCATCATGTGACGATCGTCGGTCCACCACTTCACGCAGTCCTCGAACACGTCTGCGTGCTGCTTGAGCTTGTCGCCGCGAATCAGCGCACGGTGAGCGACCCAACCGCTGTAGATCGGCGCTTCAGCGCCCAGCAGTTCCTCGCGGATCTTCGAGTGGATGCCATCGGCACCGATGACGATATCGGCCACGGTATGAGTGCCGTCGGCGAAGTCCAGGCGCACCTGGTCACCCTCGTCGACGATCTTTTCCAGGCGCTTGCCGAAATGCACGGTGCCCGGCTTGATCGCCTCGATCTGCAGCGCGTGCAGGTCGCCGCGGTGGATGGTGATGTACGAGGCGCCGTACTCGCGGCGAGCGAACTCGCCCAGCGGGATCCGCGCCAGGTAGTCGCCGGTCCTGCCGTCGCGGCTGAACCAGAAGTCCGGGTGCGAGCTCATCAGCTCCAGCTTCTGCTCGAGGCCCATGCGACGGAAGATCTTCATCACGTTGGGGCCGATGTGGATGCCCGCACCCAGGCGGGTGAACTCCGGCGCCTGCTCGAACACCTCGACGTCGAACCCGGCCTGCTGCAGCAACGTGGCGGCCGCCGCCCCACCCAGACCTGCACCGACGATTGCGATTTTCTGCCTACCCCGCATGGGTATGTCTCCTCTTGTTCTGATGTGTTGCCAGCGGTTCGGCCGCTCGACGATTTAGAGTGTATACGCTCTATTTTTTTAATTGGAAGAGGCAGTGCAAAATATTTTCAAGGACCGCGATCAATGGCGATAACGCGGCCGTTGTTACCGCAAACATTGGAATATGTGTGAATAGGTAACGTTTGATCGCAACGCTTGCGCTAATCGACGGGATGCGCTTTCATCTGAGCAAATATGGTGTACACACTATTGTTTTGCACCGAGATGACGCGCCCGGCACTGCCGTGGTGCAGCCGCTCGACCCTTGAGTCCTGACCAGGAGAACCCCCATGCCGGTGAGCAATGCAGAGCTGACCCAGATGTTCGAACACGTGCTGAAACTGTCTCGGGTTGACGAAACCCAGAGCGTCGCCGTGCTCAAGAGCCACTACTCCGACCCGCGCACGGTCAACGCCGCGATGGAGGCCGCGCAGCGCCTGAAGGCCAAGGTCTATGCGGTGGAGTTGCCGTCGTTCAACCACCCCACGGCGATGGGCAACGACATGACCGCTTACTGCGGCGACACCGCGCTGACCGGCAACATCGCCGCCCAGCGGGCGCTGGAGGCGGCCGACCTGATCGTCGACACCATGATGCTGCTGCACTCTCCCGAGCAGGAGCAGATCCTCAAGACCGGCACGCGCATCCTGCTGGCGGTCGAACCCCCGGAAGTACTGGCGCGCATGCTGCCCACCGAGGACGACAAGCGTCGCGTGCTGGCCGCCGAGACCCTGCTCAAGCAAGCGCGCAGCATGCACGTGCGCTCCAAGGCCGGCAGCGACTTCCACGCCCCGCTCGGCCAGTATCCGGCGGTCACCGAATACGGCTACGCCGACGAGCCGGGACGCTGGGACCACTGGCCCAGTGGCTTCCTGTTCACCTGGCCGAACGAGGACAGCGCCGAAGGTACGCTGGTGCTGGATGTCGGCGACATCATCCTGCCGTTCAAGAACTACTGCCGCGAGCGCATCACCCTGGAGATCGAGAAAGGCTTCATCACCGGTATCCACGGCGGCTTCGAGGCCGAGTACCTGCGTGACTACATGAAGTACTTCAACGACCCCGAGGTGTACGGCATCTCCCACATCGGCTGGGGCCTGCAACCCCGCGCGCAATGGACCGCCATGGGCCTGCACGACCGCAACGACGGCATGTGCATGGACGCCCGCGCCTTCTACGGCAACTTCCTGTTCTCCACCGGCCCAAACACCGAGGTCGGCGGCAAGCGCAAGACCCCGTGCCACCTGGATATCCCGCTGCGCAACTGCGATATCTACCTGGACGACCAGGCCGTGGTGCTGGCCGGCGAGGTGGTCGCGCCCGAGGAGTCCAAGGCCCGATAGGGGTTATACTGGCCCGGCGCTCCGCTTTCGGGGGCCGGCCAGCCAACCCACACAGCCCAAGCCATCACATGCCGAAGAAAACCGCCCCCGTTGCCACCCCGCTCGACACCACGCCCTATGACGTCACCGAACAGATCGGCCACCTGCTGCGCAAGGCGTACCAGCGGCATACGGCGATCTTCCAGCAGCAGGCGTGCGATCCACAGCTCACCTCGATCCAGTTCGTCACCCTGTGCGCCCTGCGCGACCACGGGCCCAGCTCCCAGGCCGAGCTGATCAAGGCCACCGCGGTGGACCAGGCGACCATCCGTGGCATCGTCGAGCGCCTCAAGGCGCGGGAACTGGTGCAACTGTCGCCAGACCCGGACGACCGGCGCAAGGTCATCGTCGAGCTCACCGAAAGCGGCTCGGCGCTGCTCGATGCGATGATTCCATGCGCACGACAGATCAGTGAGCTGAGCATGGGCAGCCTCAATGCCGGGGAGCGGGTGGCGATCCTGTTCCTGTTGCGCAAGATGATCGACAGCGACGAGTCGGCCGGCTAGCAACGCCTCCACTCCTCCCCCCTCAACGCCATCTCTGGCCTGCTTCTTGCTCACCATTTCATGTAGTGAGTACTTACCGAAAAAGCGCACCAATTGTGTTCTTTGGTAGCGCCCCAGAGATGAGCCAACAATGCAAACAACCATCTCCCTGCGGATCAACGGTCAGCTTGTGGATGTCAGCGCCGACGCCGACACACCGCTGCTGCTGATCCTGCGCAACGACCTGTGCCTGAACGGCCCCAAGTACGGCTGCGGCCTGGGCGAGTGCGGGGCCTGCACGGTAATCATCGACGGGGTGGCCGCGCGCTCCTGCGTGATCCCCCTGGCCGGCGCCGAAGGCCGCGAGGTCACCACGCTCGAAGGTCTCGGTTGCAAGGCCGCGCCGCACCCGGTGCAGCAGGCGTTCATCGACGAACAGGCGGCCCAGTGCGGCTACTGCATGAACGGCATGATCATGACCGCCAAGGCCCTGCTCGACCGTATCCCCAATCCCACCGACGAACAGATCCGCAACGAACTGTCCGGCAACCTCTGCCGCTGCGGCACCCACGTCGAAATCCTGCGCGCGGTGCGCCGCGCCGCCGGCCGCCAGGCCTGAGATCCGGAGAACCTCATGAATCACTCGCAACAGGTGCCTTCACGCGAGCAATTGCTGGCCAGCAGCGGCGTGCTGCTGATCGTCGACGAGATCACCCCACCCTCAGGGCCGGTCGCAAAGGGCGTGACGCCGGTCATCAAGGACCGCGAACTGGCACTGTTCATCGCCGTCAGCGACGACGGCCTGGTCTACGCCTTCAATGGCCACGTCGACCTGGGTACCGGCATCCGCACCTCGCTGGCGCAAATCGTCGCCGAGGAGCTGGACCTGCGCATGGACCAGGTGCACATGGTGCTCGGCGACACAGAGCGTGCGCCGAACCAGGGCGCGACCATCGCCAGCGCCACCCTGCAGATTTCCGCCGTGCCATTGCGCAAGGCCGCGGCCACGGCGCGACGCTTCCTGCTGCAGCAGGCCGCCCTTGAGCTGGGCTGCGCAGCCAATGCGTTGCGGATCGAAGAAGGCGCGGTGATCGCCGAAGACGGCCGTCGCCTACCCTTCGCCGACCTGGTGCGCGGACAAAACCAGCAATTGCGCATCGCCGACGACGCGCCGCTCAAGGCCGTCGAGGACTATCGCCTGGTCGGGCGCAGCGCCGCGCGGGTAGACATCCCCGGCAAGGCCACCGGCGAGCTGACCTACGTGCACGACATGCGCCTGCCCGACATGCTCCACGGCCGGGTGATCCGCCCGCCCTATGCCGGTCACGACAGTGGCGACTTCGTCGGCAACAGCCTGCTGGCGGTGGATGAAAGCTCCATCGCCCATGTGCCTGGCGTGGTCGCCGTGGTGGTGATCCGCGACTTCGTCGGCGTGGTGGCCGAGCGTGAGGAACAGGCGATCCGCGCCGCCCACGACCTCAAGCTGAGCTGGAAGCCGTTCACCGGCAAGCTGCCCGACCTCAGCGACGTCGCCCAGGCCATCCGCGACAACCCCAGGGTGCAGCGCACCGTACTGGACAAGGGCGAGGTCGACGCGGGCATCGCCAATGCCAGCCAGCGCCTGAGCCGCAGTTACCTGTGGCCCTACCAGTTGCATGGCTCGATCGGCCCGTCCTGTGCCCTGGCCGACTTCACCGAAGGCCAGATCCGCGTCTGGTCCGGCACCCAGAATCCGCACCTGCTGCGCGCCGATCTCGCCTGGTTGCTGGAATGCCCCGAAGCGCGCATCGAGATCATCCGCATGGAGGCGGCGGGCTGCTACGGCCGCAACTGCGCCGACGACGTGTGCGCCGACGCGGTGCTGCTGTCGCGTGCGGTCGGACGCCCGGTGCGGGTGCAACTGACCCGCGAGCAGGAGCATGTCTGGGAGCCCAAGGGCACCGCGCAACTGATGGAGATCGACGGCGGCCTGAACGCCGACGGCACGGTCGCCGCCTACGACTTCCAGACCAGCTACCCCTCCAACGGCGCCCCCACCCTCGCCCTGCTGCTGACCGGCGCGGTGGAACCGGTGCCGGCGCTGTTCGAAATGGGCGACCGCACCTCGATTCCGCCCTATGACTACGAACACATGCGCGTCACCATCAATGACATGACACCGCTGGTACGCGCCTCGTGGATGCGTGGCGTGTCGGCGATGCCCAACAGCTTCGCCCACGAGTCCTACATCGACGAACTGGCCTTCGCGGCAGGCGTCGACCCGGTCGAATACCGCCTGCGCCACCTGTCCGACCCGCGTGCCATCGATCTGGTCAAGGCCACCGCCGAACGCGCGCAGTGGCAGGCGCACACCCAGCCCATGCAGGCACCCGCCGAGGGCGATGTGTTGCGCGGTCGCGGCTTTGCCTATGCGCGCTACATCCACAGCAAATTCCCGGGTTTCGGGGCGGCTTGGGCGGCCTGGGTCGCCGATGTGGCGGTGGACCGGCGCACCGGCGAGGTAGCCGTCACCCGTGTGGTGATCGGCCATGATGCGGGCATGATGGTCAACCCCGAAGGCGTGCGCCACCAGATCCACGGCAACGTGATCCAGTCCACCAGCCGCGTGCTCAAGGAACAGGTGCACTTCGAGGAGTCGACGGTGGCCAGCAAGGAATGGGGCGGCTACCCGATCCTCACCTTCCCGGAGCTGCCAGCCATCGACGTGATGATGCTGCCGCGCCAACACGAACCACCGATGGGCAGCGGCGAGTCGGCCTCGGTGCCGAGCGCGGCGGCCATCGCCAACGCGATCTTCGACGCCACCGGCATACGCTTTCGCGAGTTGCCGATTACGGCGGAACGGGTGCGTGCTGCGCTTGGCGGTAACGGCGAGGATTCGTCTGCGCCAGCACCGCCCGCGTCGAAACGCTCGAAGTGGTGGTTCGGCTCGATCGCCGGCGTGTTCGGTGCCGCCCTGGGCATGCTCGCCACGGCCCTGCCCTTTCGCACGGAAATCGCGCCGGTGACGCCTCCGGCGGCCGGCAGCTGGTCGGCGGCGATGCTCGAACGCGGGCGCCAGGTGGCGGCGGCCGGCGATTGCGCGGTGTGCCACACGGTCAGCGGCGGCAAGGTCAATGCCGGCGGCCTGGCGATGGAAACGCCGTTCGGCACGCTGTACAGCACCAACATCACGCCCGATCCGGAAACCGGCATCGGCCGCTGGTCGTTCGCCGCCTTCGAGCGCGCCATGCGCGAGGGCATCAGCCGCGACGGCCGACATCTGTACCCGGCCTTTCCCTACACCTCGTTTCGCAATATCACCGACGGTGACATGCAGGCGCTGTACGCCTACCTGATGTCGCAGACACCGGTACGCCAGGAGTCGCCGGCCAACGACATGCGTTTCCCGTTCAACCAGCGCCCGCTGATGGCCGGCTGGAACGCGCTGTTCCTCAAGCGCGGCGAGTACCAGCCCGACCCACAGCGCAGTGCGCAGTGGAACCGCGGCGCCTACCTGGTCGACGGCCTCGGACACTGCACCGCCTGTCACTCGCCACGCAACCTGATGGGCGCGGAAAAAGCCGGCAAGAGCTACCTGGCCGGGGGCATGGTCGATGGTTGGGAGGCGCCAGCACTCAACGCCCTGGGCAAGTCGTCCACGCCCTGGAGCGAGAGCGAGTTGTTCACTTATCTGCGCACCGGTTTCTCCGACAAGCACGGTGTCGCCGCCGGGCCCATGGGGCCAGTGGTCAGCGAGCTGGCGACCTTGCCGGAGAGCGACGTGCGGGCCATTGCCCACTACCTGAGTTCACTGGACGGCGAGCCGCAGACGGTCGCGACCCAGGCTGCGCCTCAGGTCGATACGCAACTGTCCATCAGCAATGGCGAGCGGGTATTCAAAGGTGCGTGCATGGCCTGTCACAGCGATGGCCTGGGGCCGAAGCTGTTCGGTGTCAGCCCGTCGATGGCGGTCAACAGCAACGTGCACAGCGATGTGCCGGACAACCTGCTGCGCGTGATCTTGCACGGTATTCCAACGCCTGCGACCCGCGACCTGGGCTATATGCCCGGCTTCAGGGATAGCCTTTCGGACCGCCAGGTGGCGGACCTGGCCGCCTACCTGCGCCAGCGTTTCGCCGCCGACAAACCGGCCTGGCAAGGGCTGGCGGCGAAGAGCGCGCAGGTACGCGCCAACCCCGGCAGCCACTGAGGCTAGCGGCGCAGGCCGCGCAGGGCGAGATCGCTGATGAAGTCCAACCAGTCGGCCTTGGCCTGCTTGTCGGCGAGGTCTACGGCGAGGAACGAGCTGAGCGTATGGCGGTTGGAGTTATAGAAATAGCAGAGCGAGGCAATCATCAGGTAGGCGTGGGTGATGTCGATGTCATTGCGGAACAGGCCCTTGGCCTGCCCCGCCTCGATGATCGGCCGCAGCACGCCGACCGCCTCGCCGGACAGCGCCTGCAGGTTCTGCGACTTGCGCGCGTGCTGGCCCTGGTGAAGGTTTTCGGTGGCCAGGATGGTAACGAACTCGGGATGACGTACGTAGTAGTCCCAGATGAACGCCACCAGTTGGCGCAACGCGCTCTCGGGGTCGGACAAGTCAAGGCGCAGCTTGGCCTCGGCCTGGTTGAAGCTGGCGTAGATATGCTCCAGCACGCTGATGAACAACTTTTCCTTGTTGCCGAAGTAGTAATAGATCATCCGGTCGTTGGACTTGGCCAGCGTGGAAATCTGCTCGACGCGCCCGCCGGTGAAGCCCTCCTTGCTGAAGACCTTCACCGCGGCCTTGAGGATGTTGTCCTTGGTGCGGTCGGCCTGCTGGGCACGAACACCGGTTTTGCGAGTCTGCATGTCGGTCCCTGTGGGGCTGGCCAGATAGCCAACACTGCCACAGACATGGGGTGGGGCGCCAACGATTGGAACGGGGTAACCAACATGCAGCATGTCGACCGGCCCAGCAGATCGAACGCCTGCACAGGCCGATCGGGCTGGACCTGGGCAGCAAGTCGCCAGCGGAAATCGCCCTGGCGGTAATGGCGGATGTGCTGCGGGTGTATCGCGGCAAGGCGCGGGATGCGTTGTAGCCGCGATGGCCACTTCAATAGGCAATCGACAACTCGCGCAGCGCCGCTGAAGCCAGAAAACCGGAACGCGAGGCATATCGAGTATCGCGCTTCACCTTCTCGTCGATGCGCTGCAGCAGGTTCTCTGGCAGCGTCGCATTGAAACGCACCGCCTTGCCCAGGTAGGGCGTGACATCAAAATCAACTACGGCCCAGATACCACCGGCAAAATCCGGATTGGCCACGTGTACATCGATCTCCTGCGCCTGGGGAAAAGGCTCGTCATCGGCGACAAGGCCTTCAAAATGCAGCGCCAGTGCCTCCTGGACGTTATCGAGCGCCTGGGCAGCGGAGACGCCGGCAGAAAAACAACCTGGGACATCGGGTACGGTCACGCCGTAGTCGGAATCTATGTCCTTGTGCAAAACAACTGGAAATTTCATCGACTCATACATCTCCTTAACTTAAACCAGCCCCTAATACACACTACCCACACAATCCCTGACGAGCGGTGGCACGCTCTTTGAGGTGAAGGCTTTATCTGGTTCACATGTAGGACAAATGCACCTTGCCGCCCGCCAATCTCTTTCCCCACAATCCCCTCCACGCCGCACCACGACAGGGAACTCACCGTGCCATCCATCTATCAGCTCAAACCCCGCTTCCAGGCTCTGCTGCGCCCTTCGGTGCAGCGTCTCTACGATCGCGGCGTCACGGCCAACCAGGTCACCGTCGCCGCAGCGCTGGTGTCAGTGCTGCTGGGGCTGCTGCTCGCCTGGCTGCCCCACGTCACCTGGCTGTTCATCCTCGTCCCGGTGTGGATGCTGCTGCGCATGGCGCTCAATGCCGTCGACGGCATGCTCGCCCGTGAATTCGGCCAGCAATCGACCCTCGGTGCCTACCTCAACGAGCTGTGCGACGTGATCGCCGACGCGGCGCTGTACCTGCCCTTCGCGTTGCTGGTCGGGGTGTCGCCGGCACTGGTGGTGCTGGTGGTGTTGCTTGCCGTCATCAGTGAATACGCCGGGGTGATGGGCCCGCTGGCCGGTGCTTCGCGGCGTTACGACGGCCCGATGGGCAAGAGCGACCGGGCCTTTGCCTTCGGCGTACTGGGTACCGGCGTGGCCTTAGGCGTGCTGAATCCGACGTGGATCAACGGCCTGCTGCTGGTCATCCTGCTGCTCTCGCTCTATACCCTCTACAACCGGGTACGCCACGGGCTGGCCGAAACCCGCTGACCCCACCGCCGCAGGACAAGGACTTTCGCCATGCGCCAAGCGCAATCGCTGCACTTCTCGACCCACGACGGCGTCGAGCTGCACTACCGGCACTGGCCGGCCACCCGCAACGAGCACCAGCCGCGCCGGGCACTGGTGATGTTCCATCGCGGGCACGAGCACGGCGGGCGCATGGCGCACCTGGCCGACGAACTGGACCTGCCCGGTTACGACATTTTCGCCTGGGACGCCCGTGGCCATGGCCTGTCGCCAGGGGCCCGTGGCGACAGTCCGAGCTTCGCCACCAGCGTGCGCGACGTGCAGACCTTCATCGAACATATCCAGGCGCAGCACGGTATCGCCGAGCCCGATATGGTCGTGCTGGCGCAGAGCGTCGGCGCAGTGCTGATCGCCACTTGGGCCCACGACTACGCGCCCAAGGTGCGCTGCCTGGTGCTGGCCTCGCCGGCGTTCAAGGTCAAGCTCTACGTGCCCTTCGCTCGCCCCGGCCTGAAACTGCTCAAGGCCCTGCGCGGCAACTTCTTCGTCAACAGCTACGTCAAGCCGCGGCTGCTCACCCATGATCCGGAACGGGTGATGTCGTACACCGCAGACCCGCTGATCAGCCGACCGATCTCGGTGACCGTGCTGCTGGGCCTGTACGAGGCAGCCGACCGCGTGGTCGCCGACGCCCAGGCCATCCAGATACCGACGCAGTTGCTGGTGTCTGGCGCGGACTTCGTGGTGGAACGCGGCCCGCAGGAGCGTTTCTTCGAGCGCCTGGGCAGCCCGCGCAAGGAGATGCATATCCTGCCCGGCTTCTTCCACGACACCCTCGGCGAACGCGACCGCGCACACGCCCTGGCGCGGATCGAGCGCTTCATCGCCCACTGTTTCGACGCGCCGCTGCCTGCGCCTTCGCTGCTCGATGCCGACAAGGTCGGTGCCAGCTGCGCCGAGGCCGAGAGCCTCGCCGCACCGCTGCCGCACAACTCGCCGCGCGACCTCTACTGGCGCAGCTACCGCGCCAGCCTGCGCCTGGGCAAGGGGCTGTCCGAAGGGGTGAAGCTGGGTTTCGACACCGGCTTCGACTCCGGCAGCACCCTGGACTACGTGTACCGCAACCAGGCGACCGGCAAGGGCAAACTGGGCGAGCTGATCGATCGCAACTACCTCGACGCCATCGGCTGGCGTGGTATCCGCCAACGCAAGGTGCATGTCGAGGAACTGCTGCGCCTGGCCATCGCTCGCCTGCGCGAACAGGCACGCCCTGTGCACATCGTCGACATCGCCGCCGGCCACGGCCGCTACATCCTCGAAGCGCTGCAGGAGCAATTGCCGGACTCGATCCTGCTGCGCGACTACAGCGAGCTGAACGTGCAGCAGGGCAGCGCGCTGATCGACGAAAAGGGCCTGGGCGAGATTGCCCGTTTCGTCCAGGGCGATGCCTTCGACCGCCAGAGCCTGGCGAGCCTCGACCCACGCCCCACCCTGGCGGTGGTGTCCGGGCTCTATGAGCTGTTCGCCAGCAACCAACTGGTGGGCGACTCCCTGGCGGGCCTGGCCGACGCCGTGGAAGACGGCGGCTACCTGGTCTACACCGGCCAGCCATGGCATCCGCAACTGGAGATGATCGCCCGCGCCCTGACCAGCCACCGCGGCGGCGATGCCTGGGTCATGCGCCGGCGCAGCCAGGCCGAGATGGACCAGTTGGTGGAGGCGGCCGGTTTTCGCAAGATCGCCCAGCGCATCGACGAGTGGGGCATCTTCAGCGTCAGCCTGGCCCAGCGGGTTCGCTGATGACGCGCGAAGCCGGGCTGATCCGGCGCGGTGTCCTGTGGCTGTTGCTGCTCGGGCCGTTCTTCTTCCTCAGTTACGGCCTGGCCAACACCTACACCGCCGGGCGCGACGATGTCGGCAGCCTGGTGTTCGGCTGGGAACGGCACATGCCGCTGTGGCCATGGACGATCATTCCGTACTGGTCGATCGACCTGTTGTATGGCCTGTCATTCCTGCTGCCGCTCACGCGTCGGGAGATGGACCGCCATGCCCTGGCGCTGTTGACCGCGCAGCTGGTCAGCGTCAGTTGCTTCCTGCTGTGGCCGCTGCGTTTCACCTTCGAGCGACCGGAACTGGCAGGCGTGTTCGGCTGGCTGTTCGATGTGCTGATGGGCTTCGACAAACCCTATAACCAGGCACCGTCGCTGCATATCGCGCTGCTGGTGATCATCTGGAGCCTGTTCGCCCGGCACACCCGCAAACCGCTCTGGCGCTGGGCCGTGCACGGCTGGATGGCCTTGATCGGGCTCTCGGTGTTGACCACCTGGCAGCACCACTTCATCGACCTGCCCAGCGGCGCACTGGTGGGGCTGCTGTGCCTGTGGCTATGGCCGCACCAGGGCGCGTTGCCGCTGCGCGAGGCGCATCTGGCGCGTGAGCCGAAACGCTGGCGGCTTGGCTTGCGCTATGGCATCGGCGCACTGTTGTGTGCGCTGCTGGCCTTCAAGCTGGGTGGAGGGTGGCTGTGTTTGCTATGGCCGGCAGTGGCGTTGCTGGTGGTAGCGCTGAACTATGTGCTGCTGGGGGCCAGCGGATTCCAGAAAGCTGCGGATGGGCATCTGTCGAACGCCGCGACCTGGCTGCTGGCGCCTTACCTGATTGGCGCCTGGATCAACTCCCGAGCCTGGACCTGGCGGCATCCGCAGGCAGATGAAGTATGCGACGGGGTGTATCTGGGACGGATTCCCGGATTGGGCGAGGCAGGTGATTTTGCGGCGGTGGTGGATTTGTGTGCGGAGCTACCCTGCCCATGGCCAGCCACAGCGCCTGTTGACCCTGTAGGAGCGGGCTTGCCCGCGAATGGGCCGGAACAGACAATCTACCTCAGCCTGCCCACCCTGGACCTCATCCCCCCAAGCCCCGCTCTGCTGCTCCAAGCCGCAGAAGCCATCGACCGCCTGCGCCAGCAAGGCCCGCTGCTGGTCTGCTGCGCCCTGGGCTATTCACGCAGCGCCAGCGCCGTGGCGGCCTGGCTGATCCACAGCGGCCGCTGCGCCGACATCGACGCCGCCGAAGCCCTCATCCGCCAGGCCCGCCCGGGCGTGGTACTGCACCCAGGCCACCGTCATGCCCTGCTGCAACTCGGAGTCCAGCCATGAACCTGCACCTGGTCGCCACCCTGCTAGCCCGTGGCCGACAACTGGAACGCCTGTCCGACGCCCTGACCCTGCTGGCCGTCGCCTACGGCCTCGCGCCACTGCTCGGCCTGCACCTGCATCCGCTGGCCAGTGCGCTATGCATCGTGCTGCTGCTCCTCGGCCTCGCCCACAAATACTGGGCCGTGCGCGTGGCCCTGGATGCCGAGCTCTTCGATCGCCTGGCCAGCAGTACCCGGCTCACTGACGACACCCGCGCCCTGGACCGAGCGCTGTTCGAGCTGAACCTCAAGGCCCGCGCCGACGATCCGCGCGACTGGCCAACCCGCAGCCAGGCTGCACTCGCCCTGTTGCGCCGCCAGGCACTGTGCCTGGGCCTGCAGTTGCTGTTGACCTTGGCTACCCTGCTGACACTGCCCTTCACCGGATGACCCGCACCATGCTCGCCGCCCTCACCGCTTTCGCCATCACCTCCGCCGCGCGCCTGATCACCGGCGCCCGTGCCCTGTGGCTCGGCTGCACGCCACAACCGGTGCAGCGCCTGTACTTCGCCAACCACAGCAGCCACGGCGATTTCGTCCTGCTCTGGGCCTCCCTGCCGGAGCCCTTGCGGCGCCGAACGCGGCCCGTGGCCGGCGCGGACTACTGGAACAAGCCCGGGCTGCGCGATTTCGTCATTCGCAAGGTGTTCAACGGCATCCTCATCGATCGCCAGCGCAGCGAAGGCCAGGACAACCCGTTGCAACCGGTGCTCGACGCCCTGGCCCAGGGCGATTCGCTGATCTTCTTTCCGGAAGGCACGCGCAATCTTGGAGACGATCCACTGCTGCCGTTCAAGAGCGGCCTGTTCCACCTCGCCTCTGCCCAGCCGGAAATCGAGGTGGTACCGGTGTGGATCGCCAACCTCAACCGGGTGATGCCCAAGGGCCGCGCCCTGCCGTTGCCGCTGCTGTGCACGCTGAGTTTCGGCGAGCCATTGCAGGTGCTGCCTGACGAAAGCAAGCAGGCGTTTCTCGAGCGGGCCCGTCAGGCCTTGCTGAACCTGGCCCCGAAGGAAGCCTGAGATGGATCACAACACCTTGTCCCTGTTCGCCGGCATCGGCGCCCTGCTGCTCCTGGCCAGCATCATCGGCCGCCTGCTCAAGTGGCGCGCAGGCTCCGCGCCGCACGCGGTGATCGACAACCTCAATGCACGCATCAACGCCTGGTGGGTGATGGTGCTGGTGATCGGCCTTGCCTTCGTGTTCGGCAAGTACGGTGTGATCGTGCTGTTCTATTGCGTGTCGTTCTACGCCCTGCGCGAGTTCATGACCCTCACCCCGACCCGGCGCAGCGACTACCCGGCGCTGGTGGCTGCGTTCTACGTCGCGTTGCCGGTGCAGTATTTGCTGATCGCCATGGACTGGTACGGCATGTTCAGCATCTTCATCCCGGTGTACCTGTTTTTGCTGCTGCCGATCCTGGCCAGCTTTGGCGGCGATACGACGCGCTTCCTGGAGCGCGCCTCGAAGGTGCAGTGGGGCCTGATGATCGCGGTGTACTGCGTGTCGTCGGTGCCCGCGTTGATGACCTTGGACATCCCCGGCTACGAGGGCCGCAACCTGCTGCTGATCGCCTGGCTGATCCTGGTGGTGCAGATCAGCGACGTGCTGCAGTACGTGTGCGGCAAGCTGTTCGGCAAGCGCAAGGTGGCGCCCAACCTGTCGCCGTCCAAAACCGTCGAAGGCCTGGCCGGCGGGGTGGCTCTGGCCACGCTGGTCGGCGCGCTGCTGTGCTGGATCACCCCGTTCAACTTCTGGCAGGCAGCGCTGATGGCGCTGACGGTCAACGCCATGGGTTTCTTTGGCGGGCTGGTGATGTCGGCCATCAAGCGCGACCGTGGGGTAAAGGACTGGGGGCACATGATCGAAGGGCATGGCGGCATGCTCGACCGCATGGATTCGGTGTGCTTCGCCGCGCCGGTGTTCTTCCACTTCGTGCGCTACTGGTGGGCCTAGCCCAGTGCAGGGTCGGGGTGCAGCGGTGTTGCGCCCTACCCGCCCCTACCGATCCTCACCACCAATACCCCCCTGGGGTATAAGCACTGCGCGACACCCCGCTGGCTCAAGCCCCTGAAATCACTTGAGGTAGGAGCGCAGCAGCGCAGCCACCTTGTCCGCCTCTTCCTGGCGCTCTTGGACGCTCAGCCCGTCCGCCACCAGGTGCTCGCGGATATGCCCTTCCATGACCTCGGCCATCAGGCCGTTTACCGCCCCGCGCACCGCAGCGATCTGCTGCAGGATCGCGAGACAGTCCTTCTCCTGCTCGAGCGCCGTCTCCAGTGCGCCGGCCTGGCCCTTGATCTTGCGCACTCGGGTCAGCAGCGACTTCTTGTTCTTCAACGTATGTGCCATGGCGCCTCACATCATGATATGTATACTGGGGTATAGTATATTTCTGGATCATACGGGAGCATGATAAACCATGAAGGCCACCGCCTCTGACAAATGGCTGCACAGCCATCAGTTCCATACCAGCAACCTCGGTGCCGAGCGCAAGACGCGCCTGGCCGTCTGGCTCACGGCGATCATGATGGTCGCGGAAATCGCCGGGGGCTGGTTCTTCAACTCCATGGCGCTGCTCGCCGATGGCTGGCACATGAGCTCGCATGCCCTGGCCCTGGGCCTTTCGCTATTGGCCTACGCCGCAGCACGCCGCTATGCCACAGATCGGCGCTTTGCCTTCGGCACCTGGAAGATCGAGATCCTGGGCGGCTACTCCAGCGCCCTGCTGCTGCTCGGGGTCGCGGGGCTGATGGCCTTCCAGTCGGTCGAGCGCCTGCTCACGCCGGGTCCCATCCACTACAACGAGGCAATCTTCATCGCTGTGATCGGCCTTGGAGTCAACCTGATCTGCGCCTGGCTGCTGCGCGACGATCATGCCCACCACCACGAGCAAAACCATGAGCATGGCCACCACCAACACGACCTGAACCTGCGCTCGGCCTACCTGCACGTCATCGCCGATGCGGCGACCTCCGTGCTGGCTATCGTCGCCCTGGTGGCGGGCAAATTGTGGGGCGCCGCCTGGCTCGACCCAGTCATGGGCCTGCTTGGCGCAGTACTGGTGGCTCTTTGGGCAAGGGGACTGCTGCGAGACACCGGGAGGGTGCTGCTGGATGCCGAGATGGACGCGCCACTGGTCGAAGAAATCCGCGAAGCGATCGCCGCGCTGCCAGTCCAGGCGAACATCACCGACCTGCACCTGTGGCGCGTCGGCAAAGACCAGTACGCCTGCATCCTCGGCCTGGCCTGCACTACAGAGCTGAGTGCCGACCGTGTACGCCAGGCATTGGCGGAACACGAGGAGCTTGCGCATATCACCGTCGAGGTGAACGCCATAGCGCATCCAGACAGATGAATGTCGAGCGCAGGCAACCGTGCCTTTCGCCCAGCCCCTAAGGTGACGGGTCACTCAGCCCGTCATCAGGAGCCCTGCCATGTCCGACTTCATCACCGTCCTGCGCGAAACCTGTCCGACCCCGGTGGTCGATGCAACCAAGTGGAAACGCATCGGCGGCGACCCGCACACCGTCAACCTCAACGCCTACCTGTCGGCCGATGGCAGCAAGATCATGGGCACCTGGATCTGCACGCCTGGCAAGTTCGAGGTCAACTACGAGAAGTGGGAGTTCTGCCACTTCCTCGAGGGCTACTGCATCATCACCCCCGAAGGCGAAGAGCCCAAGCACCTCAAGGGCGGCGATGTGTTCGTCATCGAGCCCGGCATGAAAGGCACCTGGGAAGTGGTCGAGACCGTACGCAAGTACTTCGTCTTCGCCTGACTGCGGCCGACGGAGCGGGCGTGCAGCCGGGCCGGCAGGCTCAGCACAGCGCCCGGTCCACCAGCACCTGCAAGCGACCACGGGAGCACTGCTCGACCCGCGCCTCGACGCCATATACCTGCGCCAGCAACTGCGGTTCGAGTACCTGCGCCGGGGTGCCGCAGGCCACCACCCGGCCCTTCTCCAGCATCACCAGGCAATCGGCATGGCTGGCCGCCAGGTTGATGTCGTGCAGCACCGCGACCGCCAACAGCCGATGGCGCACCACCCGCTCACGCACCGCATCCATCACCCGCAGTTGGTAGTGCAGGTCCAGGGCGCTGGTCGGCTCGTCGAGCAACAGCACCTGTGGATTGCGCGCCAGCAACTGAGCCAGGGCCACCAGTTGGCGCTGGCCGCCGGACAGGCTGTCCAAGCCTTGCTCGGCCAGGTGCTCGATGCCCAACTGGCGCAGCGCATCGAAGGCGGTCGCCAACAGGTCATCGGCAGCCCCCACGCGCAGCGCAGCGACGATGCTCTCCAGCACCCCGAGCGCCAGCCCCGGCGGCAGTTGCTGTGGCATGTAGGCCAGGCGCCGGGCGCGTTCGGCGAAACTCAGGCGGGTAACGTCCTCATCGCCCAGGTGCACCGCGCCCTGCATCCGCTCCAGCCCGGCCAGGGCCCGCAGCAGGGTGGACTTGCCCGCCCCGTTGGGCCCGACCAGCGCCACCAGGCTGCCCGCCGGCAGCGGCGGCAGGCTCAGTTGCTGGATGATCCGACGCGCGCCATAGCTGACCGACAGCCCTTCGATACGCAAGCTCACAACCTTCTCCCCCGCCGGAACACCAGCACCACGAACACCGGGACGCCCACCAGGGCAGTGACGATCCCCACCGGCACGATCACCCCTGGCAGGATCAGCTTGCTGGCGATCGACGACAGCGACAGCAGCAATGCCCCGACCAGCGCACTCGCCGGCAGCAGGAAGCGCTGGTCCTCACCCACCAGCAGGCGGGCGATGTGCGGGCCGACCAGGCCGATAAACCCGATGGTGCCGACAAAGGCCACTGCGGTCGCCGACAGCAGGCTGATGCGCAGCAGCGAGGCGACGCGCAGGCGCCGGGTGTCCACGCCGAAGCTGCGGGCACGGTCTTCGCCCATGCGCAGCAGGGTCATGGCCGGGGCGGCGCGCAGCGAGAACGGCAGCACCAGCGCCAGCACCGCAGCAAGAATGCCCAGCTTTTGCCAGTTGGCCCGCGCCAGGCTGCCGAGGGTCCAGAACACCAGTTGCTGCAGCACATCCTCGGTGGCCAGCAACTGCAGCAACGACACCAATGCGTTGCAACTGAACACCAGCGCGATACCGAACAGCACCAGGCTCTCGACCCCGGCGCCGCGCAGCCGCGACATGGCCTGCAGCAGCAATACCGACAGGCAGGCGAAGACGAACGCCATCACCGTCACCTGGGCGCTCGGCGTCAGCCAGGCAACCGACAGCGGATAAGCGATGGCCAGCGACGCACCCAGCGCCGCGGCAGAGGACACACCCAGGGTGAAAGGGCTGGCCAGCGGGTTGTCGAGGATCGCCTGCATCTCGGCGCCGGCCAGTGCCAGCGCGGCCCCGACCAGCACCGCCATGAGCGCATAAGGCAGGCGCACGTTCCAGATGATCACCCGTTCGGTGGCGCTCAGTGCATTCGGGTCGAACACCCCATGCAGCAGCTGTCCGAGCCCCATGCCGGAGGCGCCGCTGGCCAGGTCGCCGAGTACCGCCAGCGCCAGCAGCACGGCCAGCCCTCCGACCAGCCCGGCACGCCGCCAGAGCAGGCGCCGATAACGCCAGGCTGCCAGCGCGGCGCCGTCCAGAGCCTGGGCGGTCACTTGGCGTCGATCCAGTAGTGGCCGTCCAGGCCGACCTTCAGCAAGTGGTTGATGTCGGTCATGGTCGCTTGCGGATCCAGATCCTTGAAGCGCTCGGGGTGAACCCAGCGGGCCATGGCTTCGATGGCGAGGATGTTGAACGGCGAGTTGTAGAAGTCATGCCACAGGCCATGGGCCTGGCCATCGCGAATCGGCCGCAGTGGTGCGAACTCGGGGCGCGCGATGATCCTGGCCAGGCTCTGGCGTGCGGTATCGGCACTCACACCGGCGCCGAGCAGCACGCCGGGAGCACGGTTGCCGGTGGCGATGTACACGTCCGGGTCGGCCTTGAGCACGTATTCGACGCTGACGTCGCCCAGCGCTCCGGGCACCACGTCGGCGGCAATGTTGTGCCCACCGACTGCCTCGACCACGCTGCCCAGGCCGCTCTTGCCGGTAGTGTGCCCCGGCGCCTGCCAGACGCCTGCCAGCAGTTCGAGGAAGACCTTCGGGCGCTCACTGTCCTTGAGCCCCGCCACCTGGTCGGTGACGTGCTTGAGGTGGCTGTCGTAGAGGTCCAGGTATTCCCGCGCCTGCTGCTCGCGACCCAGCAAGGTGCCCAGGGCTTCGAGGCTGACGCGGGTATTCTTGATCGGGTGCACGCGGAAGTCGATGAACAGTACCGGGATACCGGCCTGCTCCAGCAGGTCGGCGACCGGGCTGTGCTGGGTCGGGCCTTCGCCGGCGATGCTGAAGATCGCCAAGTCCGGTTTCAGTGCCAGGATCTGCTCGGCGCTGACGCTCTGCTCCGAGGCCTGGCCGATCAGCGGCAGCTTGGCCACCTGTGGATAAAGCTTGGCGTAGACCTCGTAGGTGTGCGGGTCGAGCAGGCGCATGTCGTTCTGCCAACCGACCACGCGCTGGAACGGGTTGTCGCGATCCAGCAGGGCCAGGGCGAAGAACAGCCGCCCCTCGCCGAGGACGATACGCTGGGGCGCATGATCGACCTCGACCTTGCGCCCGAGCACGTCGGTAACCTGGGCGGCGCTGGCGGTCTGGAGAGTGCCGAGGCCTGCGGCCAGCAGCATGAGCAACGGCAGCAGGCGCCGCGCGGAACGGAGAATGGAAGGCATCGGAGGGCTCCTGGCAACAGCGGATGCGTGACAGAGAATCGGTCTCATTCAAGACCGGGCATTCTAGTCAGCGGGCCGCCCTTGCCAGTGTCCGGGTATGTAGTGGGATGTCAGCGAATCGTCATGGGTGACGTTTCATTACATTGGGGTTGCGGTGTGTTCTTCGCGGGCAAGTCGCAGCGGCAAACAACAGCTCCCACAGGCAACACCACAGTATTCAGAAGCTATGGCGGCTGTTGTGGGAGCGGGCTTGCCCGCGAAGAACCCAGCGCAATCTTTCAGCCAAGCATCGCCCTCAACGCCCGGCAATCCGCCGCATGCCAGTCCGCCAGCTCCGGCCAGGGGTTGTCGGGCAGGTTGACCAGCACCGTCCTGGCCCCCGCCGCCCGCCCGCAATCCAGGTCGAAGCGGTAGTCGCCCACCATCACCAGCTCCGACGGCGCCACACCCCAGGCCCGGGCAATCTGCAACAGGCCATCCGGGTCGGGCTTGGGCGCCGCCTCGTCGCGTCCCAGAATGTGTTCGACCGGGAAGCAGTCCGCCAGGCCAATGGCCTCCAGCGTGACATGTGCCAGCTCCCGCGCGTTGCGCGTGAGAATCGCCAGTCGGCAGCCACGCGCCGACAGCTCGCGTACCAGCTCGACCGCGCCGGTCGCGGCCTTCGAGGCGATCGCCAGGTCGCGCTCGTGCTCCAGCAGCCAGGCGTGCTTGGCCGTGGCCTCTTCGTGGGGTAGCGCGGCAAGGTGGGTGAGGATGTCGTCCTCGGGCGGAATCTCCAGCGCCTCGCGGATCGCGGCAAAGTCGTGCACCGCCACGGTGAGGGTGCCGTCCATGTCGAACACCCAGTTGCGTACTTCGTGCAGGCTCATGCCCAGTCCTTGCGATGGCGGATCAGGCCTTCCTGGGTGGACGAGGCCACCAGTTGCCCGGCGCGGTTGAAGATGCTGCCGCGGGTGAAACCACGGGCGTTGCCGGCCCACGGGCTGTCGGTGGCGTACAGCAGCCAGTCGTCGGCACGCAGGTCACGGTGGAACCACAGTGCATGGTCAAGGCTGGCGATCTGCATATCCTTCTGCCACACCGATTTGCCGTGCGGCAGCAGCGAGGTGGTCAGCAGGCCAAAATCCGAGGCGTAGGCCAACAGGTACTTGTGCAGCGCCGGGATGTCCGGAAGGCTGCCGTCGGCGCGGAACCAGGCGTACTTCACCGGATCCCCCGGCTTGGGGTCGAACGGATCGCGCTCGGTCACCGGGCGGATCTCGATGGGTTTGGCGCACAGCACCTTGTCGCGGATTCGCTCGGGCAGCTTGTCGGCCATGGCGCGGGCCAGTTCGACTTCGCTGGGCAGGTTCTCGGGGCCGACTACATCGGGCATCTGCACCTGGTGTTCGAAACCGCCCTCGTCGTACTGGAACGACGCGCTGCAGGTGAAGATCGGGTTGCCCTTCTGGATCGCCGTGACCCGGCGTGTGCTGAAACTGCCGCCATCGCGCACCCGATCGACCGAATAGACGACCGGCATGCTGGCATCGCCAGGGCGCAGAAAATAGCCGTGCAGGGAATGGACATGACGCGCGTCCTCGACCGTCTGGCTGGCCGCCGACAACGACTGGCCCAGCACCTGGCCGCCGTACAACTGACGAAAGCCCAGGTCCTGGCTGCGACCACGGAACAGATTCTCTTCGATGGATTCGAGGCTCAACAGGTCGACCAGGTCGTCCAACACATGGCTCATCGGGGGCTTCTCCTAACAGGTGTCACGGCAATTCGGGCATTGGCGCAAATCATACAGAATTTGTCATTGCCTCCGTGCATGGCGGCCCATTCAGGCATGCAGGGTTCGCTCCCAGCGCGGCCGGTCGATGCGATACAGCACGTGCGGGCGCAGCGGGTGCCCCTCGGGCAGCCGCGGGTGTTCGAAGCTGCCTGCCTCGTCCTGAACCATGCCGATCGCCTGCATCACCTTCTGCGAGGGTACGTTGTCCTGAGTGGTGAACGACACCACCTCATCCAGGCGCAACTGGGCGAATGCGCAGCGCAGGCAGGTCCAGGCCGCTTCGCTGGCAAAGCCCTGGCCCCAGTGACGACGGGCCAGACGCCAACTGATCTCGACCGACGGAGCGAAGGGTGCGTCGAAGTTGACGTTGAGCAATCCGGTCAGGCCAATGAAGGCACCACTGTCCATGCGCTCCAATGCCCATAGACCGTAGCCGTATTCGTTGAAATGACCACGGATGCGTCCGATCAACGCGGCGGCCTCCAGACGCGTCAATGGCGCAGGAAAATAGCGCATCACCTGCGGGTCGGCGCACATCTCGGCGAACGCCTGCAAATCGTCGTCATGCCATTGGCGCAACACCAGGCGGGCGCTTTCGAGCTTGAGGATCGGGGTCATCGGGGCGGGCTCCAGGTTTTCAGTCCTGCAGTCTACAGATTAGGCGCCGAGGGCGCTTTTCACCTGCCCCCCCGGGCCCAATGCAATTTTCACAACGGCTTCACTCGGCGCAGACAGGCCGCTTCACAGAATGCCATCACCTGCCGCCGCCCTGTGCGCGGCCCTCTCTGCCGGAGCCCGAGCATGCTGTCGAGCGACATCCTGGAAAACCTGGCCCTCCCCACCCGCCGCAAGCGACACCGACGTTCGCGCAAGGCTTGGGCCGCCGGCCTCGCCCTGGTGCTGGCCGCGGCCGGATTGATGCTGTGGTCGTCAACGAGGACGCACATCGTGAACCTTGGCAATGAACGACAATTGAACGCCAGCGGCCTGTTGCAGAAGTGGGCCGAAGGCAGCGTGATCGTGATGATTCGCCACGCCGAGCGCTGCGACAGCGCGCCCGGCCCTTGCCTGGACGACCCCACCGGAATCACCGTCTCCGGCAGCCAAGCCGCGCAGCGTGTCGGAGAAGGGTTGCAACGCCTTGGGCTGGACGGCGCCGACCTGCTCAGCAGCCCGAAGCTGCGCACCCGACAGACCGCGCACTTCATCGTCGGCGACACGGTCACCAGCGAGGACTGGCTCGAAGGCTGCGAAAGCGGCTTCGCAGGCCAGGCCATGGCGCACAAGCGTGCAGGGCATAATCTTGTGCTGGTGACCCACAACGGCTGCGTCGATCACTTCCAGCGCACGCTCAAGGTTGCCCCGGGCGAACGCGAAAGTGGCTACGCCAGCGCGCTGTTCGTGTCGGTCGATGGCAGCGGCAAGGCGCGCATCCTCGGGCGCATGAACGAGCCGGACTGGCGACGAGTGCTGGCGTCGGCACAACGCTGATGAGTGTTTGAGTTGCGTGGCATTCCGGCCCACTGGCAAGATCAACGCTGCCTCCAGCCGCGATCCTGCCCATGCCCCTGCCGCTGATCTACCACGAAGACTACAGCCCCGAGTTCCCGCCGGAACACCGTTTCCCCATGGACAAGTTCCGCCTGCTGCACGATCACCTGATCGACAGCGGGCTGACCACCGACCAGGCCTTGCTGCGCCCCGAACTCTGCCCCAACGACATCCTTGCCCTGGCCCATGACCGCGCCTACATCGAGCGCTACATGAATGGCGAGCTCTCACGCGAAGACCAGCGCCGTCTGGGGCTGCCCTGGAGCGAGGCACTGGCACGGCGGACCGTGCGCGCCGTCGGCGGTTCGCTGCTGACCGCCGAGATGGCCCTGCGTCACGGTATCGCCTGCCACCTGGCCGGCGGCACCCACCACGCGCATTACGACCACCCGGCGGGGTTCTGCATCTTCAACGACCTGGCGGTAATCAGCCACTACCTGCTCGCAGCCGGACGCGTACACCGCGTGCTGATCTTCGATTGCGACGTGCACCAGGGCGACGGCACCGCACGCATCCTTCACGACACACCAGAGGCAATCACCGTGTCGTTGCACTGCGAGCAGAATTTCCCGGCACGCAAGGCCCAGAGCGATTGGGACATCCCTTTGCCGCGCGGCATGGACGACGCGGCGTACCTGAAGGTGGTGAACGATGCGCTGAACTATCTGCTGCCGCTCTACCAGCCCGACCTTGTGCTGTACGACGCCGGTGTCGACGTGCACAAGGACGACGCCCTGGGTTATCTGCAACTGACCGATGCGGGCGTCGCCGCCCGCGACGAAGCGGTACTGCGCCACTGCCTTGGCCGTGATATCCCGGTGGTCGGGGTGATCGGCGGCGGTTACAGCAAGGACCGGGAGGCGCTGGCTCGGCGTCACGGCATCCTTCATCACACCGCGGCGCGGGTGCTGGGTTACACACAATGACTGTGGAACCGCTTGTGGATAACCTGCGAGAAAGCCCCTGGAGCCCTTTAACTGCCTGACCTGCAAAGATTTGTTCATTTTTTGAACAGTATCTGCGCAGGCACCGCTGGGGTAGAATGCCGACTCTTTTCCACAGCCTGCCGCCACCATGACCGATTCCCACACCACCTCCCCTCCCCTCGTCGCCGTGATCGGCGGCGGCCCCGCCGGTCTGATGGCTGCCGAGGCCCTGGCTCAGGCAGGTGTGGCGGTCGAGGTGTTCGATGCGATGCCATCGGTGGGGCGCAAGTTCCTGCTGGCGGGCGTCGGCGGCATGAACATCACCCACTCCGAACCCTACCCAGCCTTCATCGGTCGCTATGGCGAACGCCGCGAAGCCATCGACGCGCTGCTGCGTGATTTCGATGCCGACGCCCTGCGCCAGTGGATCCACGGCCTGGGCATCGACACCTTCGTCGGCACCTCGGGGCGGGTCTTCCCCACCGACATGAAAGCGGCGCCGCTGCTGCGCGCCTGGCTCAAGCGCCTGCGCGATTCCGGCGTGGTTATCCACACCCGGCACCGCTGGCTTGGCTGGGACGCGGAAGGCGCACTGCGAATCGGTTATCCACAGGGCGAACGCCTAGTACACGCCACTGCCGTGGTCCTGGCCCTGGGCGGCGGCAGTTGGGCGCGCCTGGGCTCGGACGGCAGCTGGGTGCCACTGCTGGCCGAGCGCGCTGTGGATATCTCGCCATTGCGTCCGAGCAACTGTGGTTTCGAAGTCCAGGCCTGGAGCGATCTGCTCAAGAACAAGTTCGCCGGCGCGCCGCTGAAGAACATCGCCCTGAGCGTACCTGGCAGTGCCCCGCGCAAGGGCGAATTCATCCTCACCGCCCAAGGCGTGGAAGGCAGCCTGGTGTACGCCTGGTCGGCGGCGGTCCGCGCCGGTATCGAGCGCAACGGACGCGCCACCTTGCTGCTTGACCTGCTGCCGGATCGCCCTGTGGATAAAATCGCTCAGGCCCTGGCCAAGCCCCGTGGCTCCCGCTCGATGGCCAAGCACCTGCATGGGCAGCTCGGCATCGACGGTGTGAAAGCCGCGCTGCTGCGCGAGCTGACCGACCAGGCCACCTTTGCCGACCCCGTGCGCCTGGCCCAGGCAATCAAGGCGCTGCCGATCGAACTGGTGCGCACGCGGCCGCTGGATGAGGCGATCAGCAGTGCCGGTGGCGTGCGTTTCGAGGCGATGGACGAGGGCTTGATGATCAAGCAACTACCCGGAGTATTCTGCGCCGGCGAGATGCTGGACTGGGAAGCACCGACCGGGGGCTACCTGCTGACGGCGTGCTTTGCCAGCGGACTGCGGGCCGGACGGGCGGCGCTGGAGTGGTTGTACGAGCGTAAGGCGGCCTCCCTGTAGGAGCCACTCTCTTGTCCGAAATCTAAAGGCCAGCCCAATCCCTGGGGGAGCGACGGTTTGCCGCTGCGACTTGTCCCGCGAACACCGGCGTAGCCGGTGCCATGCATCGCGGTGTTCCTTTCGCGGGCAAGCCCGCTCCCACAGGGATTGGACTGGCTCTTAGATTTTGAACAAAGACCGCGCTTTAGGGTTTGCGCTTGCGTGGCCCGCTGTTGAAGCTCGGCACCTTGCGCACCGGCTTGACCGTCGGTGCCGAATCTTCCGAGCTGTCCATCCACTTGCCGAGCCCGCGCTTGGCACTGTTCTCTTTGGGTTTCTTGGGCTTTTTCGGCTTTTTCAGCACCTGGCCGCTGGCATCGGTCATCGGCACCCGGTGATCGGGGATGAAGTCCGGCTCTTCATGACGCGGCAACGTCTGGCGGATCAGGACCTCGATCGCTGACAGCAGTTGCACCTCGTCGGCACACACCAGGGAAATCGCCTCGCCCTTGTTACCCGCTCGCCCGGTACGACCGATGCGGTGCACGTAATCCTCGGCAACGATCGGCAGGTCGAGGTTGACCACCAGTGGCAGGTCGTCGATATCGATGCCGCGAGCAGCGACGTCAGTCGCCACCAGCACCTGGATTTCACGCGCCTTGAAGGTATCCAGCGCCCGCTGACGGGTCGCCTGTGGACGATCGCCATGGATGCCATCGGCATTGACCCCCTCTGCCAGCAGCCGCTCGACCAGTTGATCGACGCCGTTGCGGGTCTTGGCGAACACCAGCGCCTGCTTCCAGCGCTGCTTGCGCATCAGGTGGCAGAACAGGTCGGCCTTGCGCTTCTTGTCTACCGGCACCATCCATTGCTTGACGGTGGTGGCGGCGGCATTGCGCGGGCTGACTTCGATACTCAGCGGATCGTTCAGGGCCAGGCCGGCGAGCATGCGGATCTGGTCGGAGAACGTCGCCGAGAACAGCAAGGTCTGGCGCTTGCGTGGCAAGGCGGCGTACACGGCCTGCAGCTCTTCGGCAAAGCCCAGGTCGAGCATGCGGTCGGCTTCGTCGAGCACCAAGGTTTGCACCTGGCCGAACTTCACCGCGTTCTGGCGGAACAGATCGAGCAGGCGGCCCGGCGTGGCCACCAGCAGGTCGACGCCACGGCGCAGGCGCATCATCTGCGGATTGAGGCTGACGCCGCCGTACACCGCGTAGGTGCTCAACGGCAGGTGCTCGGCGTATTCACGGATATTGGCGTGCACCTGCTCGGCCAGCTCGCGGGTTGGCACCAGCACCAACGCGCGGATCGAATTGCTGGCTACCTTCTCACCCTCAAGCGCCAGGCGTTGCAACACCGGCAAGGCGAAACCGGCGGTCTTGCCCGTACCGGTCTGGGCTGCGGCCATCAGGTCGCGCCCTGCCAGCACGGCGGGGATGGCCTGGGCCTGAATCGGGGTCGGGGTGGAATAGTCCCGCTGCTGCAGGGTGCGCAGCAGGGGTTCGATCAGGCCGAGCTTGGCGAAATTCATGGTGATACCATCAGGGGGTTCAGCGAAGGCGGCAGTTTACCGCAAGCCCCCTGGAGTTGCGCTGGCTTTGACGCCCGCTGCCCCCACCGGATGCACCTGCTCCTCAGGCCACCTGCCGTGGCGCGCGCCGCCACTGTGGCAGCCCGATCAACACCACCGCCCCGACGATCACGCCCATGGCCAGGCATTCCTCGGCGCCGATGCGTTCACCAGCAAAGGCAATCCCGAGCAATACCGCCACCACCGGGTTGACGTACGCGTAGCTGGTCGCGGCCGCCGGCCGCACATGCTTGAGCAGGTACATGTACGAGCTGAAGGCCACGATCGAGCCGAAGAAGATCAGGTAGGCCAGTGCCCCCCAACCCGCCGCCGTCGGCATCTGGGTCAGGCGCTCACCGCTCAGGGCGCTGCCGATCAACAACGCAGCACCGCCCACCAGCATCTCGGCAGCACTGGCCATGGCGCCCTGGGGCAAGGGCAGGTTCTTGCTCCACACCGAGCCGAAAGCCCAGGCCGCCGCTGCGAACAGGATCAACGCTGCCCCCATGGGGCTCGCCTGCAGGTTCGAACCGAGGTTGAGCAAGCCGATACCGGCAAGCCCGAGGAAAATCCCCGCCCATTCCAGACGCGAATTGCGATGACCGAACAACAGCCCGAACAGCAACGTGAACAACGGCACCGTGGCCACCGCCAGCGCTGCAACGCCCGATGCCACACCGGCATGCTCGGCCAGGGTCACGCCACCGTTGCCGCAACTGAGCAACAGAAACCCGATCGCCCCCGCCGCCCGCCATTGCGCCCAGGTCGGAGCCGGCACCCCGCGCCAGCGCAGGAAGCCATACAACAGGCTGCCGGCAATGACAAAACGTACCCCAGCCATCAGCAACGGCGGCCAGGATTCGACACCGATGCGAATGGCCAGGTAGGTAGACCCCCAGACCAGGTAGAGGGCAATGAAGGCGCCGATCAGCAGCCAGGGAAAACGACGGGAGGCAGGCATGACAAAAGACTCGAAATCCGTTTACGGGTGACTTAGTTTAGGAAGGCGCTCCCGCAAACATAAGTTACAAAACACGTTTAATAGGCCCATACACTTTGCAATGAACGGTAATTCTCCTGTTTTCCCGTTGATTGCACATTCGCAACGAGAGACCCATGGACAAGTACGATCGCATGCTGCTCGCCGCCCTGCTCGAAGACGGTCGCGCCACCTATGCCCAGCTCGCCCGTCAGGTCAACCTGTCGGCGCCTGCGGTGGCCGAGCGAGTCGCCAAACTCGAGGCCAGCGGAGTGATCACCGGCTACGCCGCCAAGGTCGACCTGGAAAAGATCGGCCTGCCGATCCAGTGCATCATCGAACTGCGCCTGGCCAGCCATGGCAACCAGCAGGCCTATGACGCCCTGGCGCGCATCCCCCAGCTCACCGAATGCCACCGGGTCACGGGCGACCCGTGCGTGATCATGCAGGCGGCAGTGGGTTCGATGCATGAACTGGAGGCGCTGATCAACCAGGTGTCGCAACTGGGGTTCAGCAAGACGTCGATCATCCTGTCCAGCGCGGTGGAGCGCCGGGTGCCGCTGGACCACTTGCAGGGCAATGGCAGGAAGGGGTGAGTGCGCCCGTTCAGTGACGCAGCAGCAAATCACCCTCGATCGGTACATAGCGCGTGGCTGCGCGAATCAACGACAGCGCCGTGAGCCCTGGCGCGCCGTAGACCACCGTCTCGACGCCATGGCGCAGCATCACCCGCTCGAGCAACTGGTCGAAGTCGCCATCGCCGGAGGCCAGTACGACCTGATCGACCCGGCTGGCGGCCTCATACACGTCCAGGGTGATGCCCACATCCCAATCTCCCTTGGCCGAGCCGTCGCTGCGCTGGATGTAGGGTTTGAGGCGCACCTCGAAACCGAGGTTGCGCAGGATCTGCTGAAATTGCTGCTGCTTGCTGTCACCCCGGTCGATGGCATAGGCCACGGCCTCGACGATGGCGCCATCGCGGCTGACCTGGGACCAGAGGGCACTGTAATTGAAGTGACAACCATGGGCCTGGCGCACGGTGTAGTAGAGGTTCTGCACATCCGCGAACAGCGCGATCTTTTTCACCTGGTGGCCCCGGGATAAAGGCGAAAGGGGCGCAGTGCGCCCCCGGGAATCCCGCGATTATGCCAGACGCGTCAGACGAAGGTGTCGTCATCGTCCGAGAAGAAACCACCGCCGCCGCTGTCGTAGTCGCTGTCCACGAAGCCGCCCTGATCATTGCCCCAACCGTCGTTGTCGGCAACCTGGCGCTGGTTGTCCTGATCATTCCAGCCGCCATTGTCGCTCGCCGGCGCCGGCTCTTCACGGATCACCTCGACCACCTCGTTGGGTTGCGAGTTATGGCTGAACAAGCTGCTGATACCTTGCGCCAGCAGTACTCCGCCCGCCACGCCCGCTGCGGTCTGCATGGCACCCCCGAGGAAGCTGCTCGCACCACTGCGCGCCGGGGCCGCAGCGAAACCTTGCGGCTGCGCCTGGGGCTGTGGGGCATAGGCCTGGGGCGCAGGCTCGCGCCAACCACCAGAACCGGAGGCAGGGGGTGGCGCGACCGGACGCTGAGGCTCCGGGCTACGCGCGCTGCTGCCAAAGATGCTCGACAGGAAGCCACCGCTGGCCTTTGGCGCCTCTTGCTGGGCCTGGGCGCGGGCTTGTCTGAGCTCGGCCTCGAGTTGCTTGTTCTGCTCGTCGAGCTTCTTGATCGCCGCCTCCTGGACCAGAATCGCCTGGGCCATGTAGTACGGCGCCGCAGGTTGCTGGCGCAGGTGCTCCTCGATCCGCGCCTGGGCCTGGGCATCGCGCGGCTGCTGCGGATCCTCGGCCTGCTTGATGCGGCCGAACAGACCGTCGATCAGGGTTTGTTCTTCAGTGTTCATGGGCTACCTCTTGGGCCATGCGGAACATCGGACAAGGTCAAAGATGGGGCGTGCCTGGTCAGGATTCAATTACAGGGCCGATGAAACTTTTTTCAGCATCGCCCGCTCCTGGGCTAAAGTGACGCACTGCTTTTTCCTGCGATATAGACCGATGAACCCGCTGACGATCCTGCGCGACTCCCTCTACTTCTTCCGCCGTCACTTCACCAGCATCCTGCAGTTGTGCCTGCCGCTGGTGGTGCTGGAAGCCCTGTTCAGCCAATTGCTGTACCGCCAGTTGGGTGACGACGCCTCGCCGGCCTACGGCATGCTTGTCAGCCTGCTGTTCTACCCGCTGTACAGCGCCGCGCTGATCCTCTACCTGGATACCCGCAGCAACGGCCAACAGATCAGCAAGCGCAACCTGTTCGCTCGCGCCGTGCAGTTGTGGCCGGCGCTGGCCCTGCTGATCCTGATCAGCTCGCTGCTGATCATGGCGGGCCTGGCGCTGTTCATCTTCCCGGGCGTATGGATCATGATCAAGCTGGTGTTCGCCGAGTATCTGCTGGTCCTGCGCGGCCTTCCCGTCATGCAGTCGATGCGCGAGAGCGCACGCATGACCACCGGGCACTTCATGCGCATCCTGATCTGCGTGCTGTCGGTGCTCGCACCGCTATGGCTGCTCGATGGCCTGCTGCTGATGGCCTTCCCAGAGCCGCAGCCAGGCGCGCAACTGGTGCTGGACAGCCTCAGTGGCTTCCTGCAGTTGTTCAGCAGCGTGGTGCTGTACCGCTTGTTCATGCTGTTGGAGAGCGAGGCCGGCGCCGCTGCGGGAAACTGAAAGCTGTACGGGATGACGGCAACGCTCTGGAAAGCGTTCGCGGTGCCCTGCCCAACGTATTGCATCGACACTCCTGAACGACGCCCGACAGTCGCGGGCCCCCCTCAGGAGCTGCATGCAATGGGTATGACAACAGATTCCGCAACCGAGCTACAGCGTGACTTCAAAGCCACGCTCTACTGGATGAAGGGGGACGTGCTCGTCCCGATCAGGCGGAGCAAAACGACGGATAAATTCACCTGGGGCGTAGTTCCGGGGGACGACTGGCTGCAGGCGGGAGGTGACCAACCTTCTCTGATTCTGGACTTCGAGTTTCACTCCAAGACCGAAGACCGCCTGCACTACATGATCAGCAGGTCGAGCGGATTCAGCAGGCTTGGGCGAAGCGTCGGCGGCTATCTCGGGCTCTATCAGGTCAGCGAGGTGACCGATTACTGGAAACTCGAACCGTTGCGGCACGCGCCCAATGGCTGGGTCTGCCGCTTGCGTGATCACGAAGGGCATGGCGTGAAGACCTGGCAGGACGACCCTCATTTCGATAACTTCACCTACCACTTCCTGAACACCTACGAAGGGAACGACGCCGAGTTCCTCGTGGTTCCCACAACCTGAACCCCAGCGCTCACAGCAACCCGAGGGTCAGTGCCTTGAGCGTTGCTGCAGCGCGCGTGGTGCATTCGAGCTTGCGGAAGGTGCTCTCGACATGGGTGCGCACGGTACTGGGACTGATGCCCAGCAACCGCGCGACTTCCTTGTTGCTGTGACCCAGGCTGATCTGGCGCAGCACCTCGCTTTCGCGTTCACTCAACAGTCCACCGCCCCCTTTGGCTGCCGGCAGCTTGCGCTCCCCGCGCGCGGCAGCGAACACGGCTTCACAACACTGCAGGTCGAAGCGCCCCTGTTGCGCCTCCAGCCTGAGCAACTGCTCGGCCTCCTGCTGGCCAACCGCCGCTCGCCATGGGCGCTCGGCCCGCAGCGCCTGCCAGGCGAGCGCCACGGCCAACAAGCGCTGCTCCGGCGCCAGGGCATCACCCTCCACGCCACGAAAATAACCACTGCCATCGAGACGCTCGTAGGCGTGTGCTGCAAGCTTGCCCGCACGCTGCAATGCCGGTATCTGCGCGCAAGCGCGCTGAGTCCAGTAGGGCACCAGGCGAATCTGCTCGCGGTCGCCCTCAAGCAATGCACCCGGCAGGTTCCATACCCGGTTCGGCACCGCGGCGCGGCCGATGCCATGCACCAGCGCCGCCTGTCTTAGCACGCCCTGCAGCGCCTCCGGCATGCCCATCAGCCCGGCGGCGTCATGCACCAGCGCAGCCACACCACGCGAATAGCCCGCAAGCCAGGTCAACTTGAGGTCGATGACATCGGCAACCAGGGTCAAAGGCACATCGGAGCAAGCTGTATTCGAGGCCGTCGCTTGTTCAGCCTCCTGCAAGTCATGCAACCAGTCGGCCGCCTGACACTGCAGCTCCCTCACCAGGCTGCGCGGGTAGCGCTGATCGGCCTGCCCCTCGATCCAGGCCAGCGCAGCCTCAAGACCCCGCGCTCGCGAAAGGATCTCCAGGTCACCTGCCAGCACCACCTGATACACCACCTCAGGCACCTGTGGATGACGCAGGCCGGATGGGCGACCGCTACCGTCGAAGTGCTCGAACACGTGCCGCAGCCCCTGCTCCACTGGCGCGCCCAGTCCAAGAGCAACTGCAACCTCGCCAGCCACCTCGCAGTGCACGCGCGCCAGCGGCCCGGTCTGCAGCATCGCCCGCTGCCCGGCGGCGTCGAGGGTCTGCGCGAGCATGGCTTGACGGCCACCCACGTCGTCCCCGAGCAGGCGGGTGAAATCTTCGGCATTGGCAGTGCACCCCGACCAGCGCAACAGTGCGACATCAGCGGCCACCTGCAGGTGGTCGCCCTCGCCCATACAGGCGTGCGCGAGCCTGCGCGCCAGCTGCGCCGTGCGGCGCGACTGATCGATAGGCTGGCCCATGCTCAGGTCACCCACCATCGACAAGGCGAGGATGGCGTCTTCCAGGGGGATGTAGTCGGCAACAGGCATGAGCGGTCCACAGTTCAGTGAGTTGGAGGCTCGGTCATTCGACCGATACCCGTGAAGGCACAGCCTGCCGAGAATACAGCCATCACTCACAGGAGACCGCGCCATGTTCCGATTCAAAACGCTTGCCACCGCAATAGCAATGACTGCCTCGATCTTCACCCTCGGCAGCAGCTTCGCCGACACCGCCAAGCCTTCGGTGGTCATCGTCCACGGCGCCTTTGCCGACGGCTCGGACTGGGCCAAGGTCGTGCCGCTGCTGCAGGCCCAGGGCATCAAGGTCACGGTGGTGCAGAACCCGCTGACCTCACTGGCCGAGGACGTCGCCGCGACCCGGCGCGTGCTGAACAACCAGCAAGGGGACGTGGTCCTGGTCGGCCACTCCTGGGGCGGCACGGTGATCAGCCAGGCAGGTACCGACGCCCACGTCCGCGGGCTGGTCTATGTGGCGGCATTCGCACCCGATGCCGGCCAGGCCAGCAAGGACCTGGGCCAGGGCTACCCGACCCCACCCGGCATCAGCCAGATCGCGGCCGACAGCAACGGCTACCTGTACCTGACGCCCCAAGGCATGGCCACCGACTTCGCCCAGGACCTGCCCAAGGCCCAGACTGACATCATGACTGCCACCCAAGGCCCGATCCGCGCCTCGGCCTTCGAGGACCGCACCAGCGCTGCTGCCTGGAGCAGCAAACCGTCCTGGTACGTGGTTGCAGGTCAGGACCGCATGATCGACCCAGGCCTGCAACGCGCCTTCGCCAAGAAGCTGGGAGCACAGACCACCCAACTGCAGACCAGCCATGTGCCGCAGCAGTCGCAGCCGGCCGAAGTGGCCAAGGTGATCCTGCAAGCGGTGGACAAGGTTGCCAGCAGTCAGTGACCTGCGCGACATGCTTCGCCCTTGCAGGAACGCTTTCGCTGCTGCTATCGGTGAAGCAACTGCAAAGTCGAGGGTGTGTATCCGTTCCGGACACGCCCTCGACTCGCCTCAAGGCATCATCGCCTAGCTCAAGTACCCCTGGGTTTGGCGCGGGCAGTGGCTTGCGCGACCAACGGGTCATCTGGCCAGAAATGCTTGGGGTACCTGCCCTTCAGATCCTTCTTCACCTCGAGGTAGGTCGAGCGCCAGAAGTTCGCCAGGTCCTGGGTCACCTGGACCGGGCGCCGGGCTGGGGACAGCAGGTGCAGCTTGAGCACCTGCCTGCCGTTGGCAATGCGTGGCGTGTCGGCCTGCCCGAACAACTCCTGAAGTCGAACGGCAAGCACGGGTGGGCGCTCGCTGTAGTCGATACGAATACTGGATCCCGAGGGTACCGCCATCGTCTGGGGTGCCTGGGCATCCAGTTGCTGCGGCAGCGGCCAGGGCAGGAGATTGCGCAGGATCGAAGACAGATCGAGCAGGGCGAAATGGCTGAGCCGGGCGACCTTGCCGACATAGGGCCCCAACCATTCATCCAATGATTGCAGCAACGTCTCATCTCGCAGGTCGGGCCATTGGCCGACGACACCCGCTTCCTCATCCAGTACCCGCAACAGCTCCACACGTGCCTGCCACTGACGAAGGTCAGGCGTCCAGGGCAGAAGCTCCAGGCCTTTGCGTCGAACATAGTCGAGCAGCGCCTGCACGCGCGCCTCATCGCTCAGAGAGGCCAGGGGCGTGCGCGACAGCACGAGCTCGCCAACCTTGGTCTGTCGTTCGGCGCGCAGGGCGCCCTCTCGCTCATCCCAGTCGAGCTCATCCACCGTGCGGACCTGCTCCTTCAGCACGGTGTCGAACAGCGCCGCGTCGAGGTCGGCGGCCAGATAGATCCGCTCCTCCCGCTGGCCCTGTCGGCTGCCCAGGTCCGCGATGGCCAGCCAGGTGTGCTTCATCAAGGCGTCCGGCTCGGTGAACATCGCTGCCCGGCCATTGGCCAGGCGATATTCGGCCCCGCCATCACGTCGCTGTTGGGCGACACGGTCGGGATAAGCCAGCGCGAGCAGGCAGCCCACCCAACGTGGATGATGAGGATCGGCGACGGCTCGCGACACAGGGCCACGCAGGTAGGATCGATACTGCCGGGAAAGTTGCCTGGCGCGCTGCGCGCCTCCCTGCTCACCGCGCTGGGCACGTTGCTCACCGCTGAGAATGGCCAGCCGACTGTGCAGGTCAGCGCCCGCGCCACGCTGTATATCCCGCTCTCCCAGCAAGGCCGCGATAGTGCACGCGGTTTCGGCAAGCCCCAACTCGTGACCTCGCAGCAGAAGATGGGCGATTCGAGGATGGCTCGGCAGCTCGGCCATCGCCTGACCGTGCCGGGTCAGTTGCCCATCCGCCTGGAGCGCGCCAAGGCGGCGCAGCAAGTCGTTGGCCTGTGCGTATGCAGCCGCAGGGGGTGCATCGAGCCACGCCAGCTCATTCGGCTGGACACCCCACTTGGTCAACTGCAGCGCCAGCCCGGTCAGGTCCGCCTGCTGGATTTCGGCGGTGGCGAAGCCTGCCATCTGATCGTGCTGCGCTTCGGACCACAAGCGATAGCAAACGCCGGGCTCCAGCCGCCCGGCACGCCCTGCCCGCTGGGTAGCGCTGGCCCTGGAGATCCGCTGGGTATCCAGACGAGTCATGCCGCTGCGTGGATCGAAGCGCGGAACACGCTCAAGCCCGGCATCGATGACCACCCGCACGCCATCGATGGTGACGCTGGTCTCGGCAATGTTGGTGGCCAGCACCACTTTGCGCATCCCCGGTGGCGCAGGGTCGATCGCGGCCCGTTGCTGGTTCAGGTCGAGCTCTCCATGCAACGGGCAAAGCAACGTATTGCGCTTCAGGGATGGGGAGGCATCGAGGCTGTCCTGAAGCCCTGCCAGGACGCGACGGATTTCAGCCTGGCCCGGCAGGAACACCAGCAGGCTTCCCGACTGCTCGGCCAGCGCATCGAGACAGGTGCTGATCACTCGCGGCTCGATGTACTCGCCGGCTTGCTGCGGCTTGCCCCAGATCGTCGTGACCGGGAACATCCGCCCCTCGCTGGTGATGATCGGAGCGTCATCCAGAAGGCGCGACAGCCTTTCTCCTTCGAGGGTCGCCGACATGAGCAGCACTTTGAGCGCCGTGTCGTCCCGGAACAGTTCACGACCATTGAGCGTGAGCGCCAAGGCAAGGTCAGCATCGAGGTTTCTCAGGTGGAATTCATCGAAGATCACCAGCCCCACGCCCTCCAACGCCGGATCGGCCTGCAGGCGGCGGGTGAGAATGCCTTCGGTAACCACTTCGATGCGGGTATCCGGCCCGACCTTGCTATCCAGCCGGATGCGATAGCCGACCGTCTCACCGACCTTTTCCCCCAGCTCGCTGGCCATGCGCTCGGCGGCAGCGCGGGCCGCGAGACGACGCGGCTCGAGCATGACGATACGCTGTCCGGCCAGCCATGGCTCGCCGAGCAGCGCCAGTGGCACACGGGTCGTCTTGCCCGCGCCAGGCGGCGCCTCGAGCACGGCTTCGTGGCGTTCGGCCAGGGCCTGACGCAGGGCGGGCAAGACAGCATCGATCGGTAAAGAATTCATGGTGGTCCTCAAGCTGGCGAGCGAGTATAACGGCGAACCGAGACCGCTTCGTCATGGTCTGAGCATCAGGTGCGGACGTTTTTGCCCGACCTCCTGCAGTCACCTTTCCGGAGATTCACATGCGCATCCATTCCCGCGTCATCGGTGGCGCCCTCATCGCCGCCCTGCTGACCCAGCTGACGGCCTGCGGCACCATCCTCTATCCCGACCGTCGCGGCCAGATCGAAGGCAAGATCGATCCGGTAGTCGCCGTCATGGACGCGATCGGCATCCTCTTCTATGTCATCCCTGGCCTGATCGCCTTCGGTGTCGACTTCGCCACGGGCGCCATCTACTACCCAGGCGGCAAGACCGCCCAGGTCGACCCGGCCAAGCTCAAGCCTGCGGTCGATGCCGATGGCAAGATCGACAACCTCAAGCTGCAGGCTATTCTCGAAAGCGAACTGGGCCAGCGCCTGCCCCTGAACGATCCGCGGCTGATCCAGCACCGTGGCAGCGTTGAACAGCTGGCCGCCTTCGGCCTGGTCCCGGCCGCCTGAGCGACACCGGAATGACACGCCACGCATGACTGCCACCGCCGAACATCAACGCCTGCTGCGCCTGGCCACCCGTGCTTCGCTGACGGTAGCCAGCATTCTCGTCCTGGCCAAGGCGATTGCCTGGTGGCTGAGCGGCTCGGTGAGCCTGCTCGCGGGCCTGACCGATTCGGCGCTCGATGCTGTCGCCTCCTTCCTCAACCTGCTGGCGGTGCATTACGCCCTGCGCCCGGCCGACGACGATCACCGCTTCGGCCACGGCAAGGCCGAGGCCCTGGCCGGTATGGCCCAGGCGCTGTTCATTGCGGTCAGTGCGGTATTGATCGGATTCCAGGCGGTGGAGCGCCTGCAGACCCCACAGCCGCTGGGCGACACGGGCGCGGGCATTGCGGTGATGCTGCTGTCGCTGGCGTTGACCGTGGCGCTGCTGGCATTCCAGCGCAAGGTCATCCGCATCACCGGCTCCACAGCGGTACGTGCCGACTCGCTGCATTACCGCTCCGACCTGCTGCTCAACGGCAGCATCCTGCTCGCCCTGCTGCTGGCCGGCTTTGGCTGGCCACAACTGGATGCGCTGTTCGGCCTGGGAATCGCGCTGTACATCCTCTGGAGCGCCCTGCAGATTGCCCGTGAGAGTACCTCGATCCTCATGGACCAGGAGCTCCCCGCCGACATCGGCGAACGCATGCAGGAACTGGCCCTGGCCATTCCCGGCGTCAAGGGCGTGCACGACCTGCGTACCCGTGTGTCAGGCAGCCATTGGTTCGTCCAGCTGCACCTGGAACTGCCCGGCGCACTGCCGCTGCATGACGCCCATGCCCTGTGCGTGAAGGCATCGGAGGCGATCCGCGAGCGTTATCCGCGCGCAGATGTCATGGTGCACGCCGACCCTGTCTAGCGGCCAGAGCACATTTGCGCTGCCTCCCCTGAGCCTCGCCCCTCAGTTGACGCTGTACCCCCGACCGCTCAGGCACGCTGCCAGCGAGCGGCGATAGCCGTTGGCTACATTGGCCGGTGGCGCATAGGTGGCCGTGGCCGGATCGAACCCGGACTGGCTGACGGCCCAGCGATGGCATTGGTAACGATCCTGCTCCTGCTGCTCCGGGCCCTGTCCGTTCGCCGGATAGGCGACGACGTCATAACCATTGTCCGCCTGAGGCTGGGGTTGCGGTGCATACGCCGGGGCGGACGGATTGACCACCACGTACTCCTGGCTGTCAGGCTGATACTGGTAGTAGGTATCGGCTACCAGGAAGTAGAGCAATCCGCTCAACCACACTTCCTGGGCGTAGGGAGGCAGGTAGTTCACCCGCACGCCATAAGGCGGGCGCACCACGATGTAGCCGCCGCTATGCGGGCGATACCAGTAGCCGCCTGAATAGAAGTAGTCCTGACCGCGGTAAGGCACTTTCCAGTAACGGTCCGGGAAACGGTCCGTGGTGTAGCCAGGGCGGTATTGCGGCCCCGGCCCCCAGCCATTGCCATGGCCGTCGGGTCGGTCCTGCCAATCACCGCCCGGGCGCTGGCCAGAGCCGCCCGCCTCCCAGTGGCGGATATCGCCGTTGCGGCGCGGAATATCCTGATAGTAGCCCTGGCGCGGTGGCTGGGTCTGGCGCACTTCGTCACGGGAGTTGAGTGGCGAGCTACCTTGGGCTGGACCGTTGGGCTCCTGCTGGCCACCCCAGCCACGCCCGTCGCCCGGCCCTTGGGCCAGCGCCCCGAGGCTGATGCCCATGCCCAGCAAACCAACACCCGCCCACTGCCAGATGCGTGACCTCATGCTCGTCCTCTCGATAACCACAGCGCTTGATGGCAGCAGTCTAACCTGAGGCGGGGGCAGGCAGATGAAATCCCCCCAGGCACACGAGCAATAAAAAAGGGAGGCCATTGGCCTCCCTTCAGGAATTGTCGTCCGTGCTCGACGCTTGTGGCGTCGGCTCACCTCACAGTGTCTTCTGGACGCTGTGCAGCCCGGGGGCCAGGGCGATCCGGTTGGATGGCTGGCCGCGACCGCCCGCCTAGGGCGCGTCGCCGTGGACCTGAGTCCGGGCAGTGATTCTGTTGATAAAGATAGAGGAATGGGTGCGGCAGAGGATTGCGAAGATTGCTCTGATAAATAGCACTTGCGCAATTTTTCACTCAGGATTGATAATTCGCCGCAATCCGAACAGAAAAGGCATTCTTGATGAGCAAGCTCGACCGCTACGACCTGAGCATTCTTGCCGAATTGCAGCGCGATGCACGCATTTCCAACCAGGAACTGGCCGAGCGTATCGGCCTGTCCCCCTCGCCCTGCTCCCGGCGGGTCAAGCAGCTCGAAGACGACGGCTATATCTCGCGCCAGGTGGCCCTGCTGGACCGCAAGAAGCTCGGCCTGAGCCTCACCGCCTACGTGCTGATCGGCATGGACCGCCACACCCCCGAGCGTTTCGAAACCTTCGAAGCCGCCATTCGCAACCTGCCCCAGGTGCTTGAGTGCAGCCTGGTGACCGGGATGGACGCCGACTACCAGCTCAAGGTGGTGGTACCGGACATGGACCACTATCAGAAATTATTGCTCGGCAGCCTGACGCGTATCGAAGGCGTCACCAGCGTGCGTTCGAGCTTCGTGCTCAACCAGGTACTGGCCAGTACCGAGATGCCATTGACCCACCTCCGTTAAAACCTGCGATACCCGGCGTATGATCGGGTCTTCAGACTGCCTGGAGCTTTAAAGATGGATCCCGCCGTTTTCGAAGAATGGATGATGATCATCCTGGTCACCGTGCTGATCGGGTTCATGGGCTTCATCGTCTGGGACCTGGCGAAAAAGTCCAAGGCCGGGCGCTTCGGCACGCTGATCCTGTTCTTCGTGCTGGGGTTGGGGGTGCTGGCCTTCATCATCAAGAGCGTGGTGGTGGGGTTTCTCGAAGGGGTGTAGCGCAAATCCGAGCAGGCCCCGGCGCAGGCTTACAGCCGTGCCGGCACCTCGCGCCAGCAGCCCTGCTCCAGCCCATCGAGGCTCCAGTCACCGATCCGGACCCGCACCAGACGCAAGGTCGGTAGCCCCACCGCCGCCGTCATCCGTCGCACCTGGCGGTTGCGCCCTTCGCGGATCACCAATTCCAGCCAATGGGTGGGAATGCTCTTGCGAAAGCGTACCGGCGGGTTGCGCGGCCACAGCGCTGGCTCATCCAGAAGACGTGCCTCGGCTGGCAGAGTCTTGCCGTCGTTGAGTACGACTCCATCGCGCAAACGCTGCAACTGCTCTTCGCTCGGCTCACCTTCGACCTGCACCCAATAGGTCTTGGGCAGCTTGTGCTTCGGGTCGGCAATGCGCGCCTGCAAACCGCCGTCATTGGTCAGCAGCAGCAGCCCCTCGCTGTCACGGTCCAGACGCCCGGCGGGGTAGATACCCGGGATATCGATGAAGTCCTTGAGCGTGGCGCGCCCCTGGTCGTCGCTGAACTGGGTCAGCACATCGAAGGGCTTGTTGAACAGGATCAGGCGAGGCTCGGCCGGCGGCGCCTTGGGCGGGCGACGCGGGCCGGAAGGACGCGCCGCCGGGCGGCGCGGTTTGGAGCGGGGTGGCAGGGGCATGGATCCTCAGCGGAACGGCGGCTCATCGAAGCTGCGCAGTTTACGCGAGTGCAGCGAGTTGAGCTCGGTGCGCAGCAGGTCGAGGGCAGCGATGCCGATCTTCAGATGCTGGCTGACCGCACGGTTGTAGAAGGCGTTCGCCGAGCCCGGCAGCTTGATCTCGCTGTGCAGTGGCTTGTCGGAAACGCACAGCAAGGTGCCGTAGGGCACACGCAGGCGATAACCCTGTGCGGCGATGGTGCCGCTCTCCATGTCCACCGCCACGGCGCGCGACAGGTTGATCAGCGGGCGCTCCTGGGCCCAGCGCAGCTCCCAGTTGCGGTCGTCATAGGTAAGCACGGTGCCGGTACGCAGACGCTTTTTCAGTTGCTCGCCGCGCTCGCCGGTCACCTGCGCCGCCGCTTCCTGCAGCGCCAGCTGCACCTCGGCCAGGGCCGGGATCGGAATGTTCGGCGGCACCACGCGATCGAGGATGCCGTCGCGACGCATGTAGGCGTGGGCCAGCACGTAGTCGCCGATGGTCTGCGACTGACGCAGGCCGCCACAGTGGCCGATCATCAGCCAGCAGTGCGGACGCAGAACGGCCAGGTGGTCGGTGATGTTCTTGGCGTTGGACGGGCCGACACCGATGTTGACCAGGGTGATGCCATCACCGTCGGCGGCGATCAGGTGGTAGGCCGGCATCTGGTAGCGATGCCAGACCACGCCCGCCACCAGAGCCTGGGCCTCGCCGTTGTCCATGCCCTTCTCGATCACGACATTGCCCGGCAGCACCATGCGCACGAAACGCGGATCCTGGCGCAACTGCTCGAGGCCATGGGCAATGAACTGGTCGACATAACGGTGGTAGTTGGTCAGCAGGATCCACGGCTGCATGTGGCGCCAGTCACTGCCAGTGTAGTGCACCAGGCGACGCAGCGAAAAGTCCACGCGGGCGGCGTCGAACAGCGCCAGTGGCAGCGTCTCGGCGCTTTCCCAGTCGTACAGGCCATCGGCGATGTTGTCAGTGGCGGCAGACAGGTCGGTGCTGGGGAACACCCGCGCCAGCTGCGCGGCAGTGATGCCGCTGCCGGCCAGTTCGTCGCCCTGGTCGACCACATAGGGATACGGGATGTTCTGCTCGCTGACACCCACTTCCACCGTCACGGTGTAGTCGCTCATCAACGGGCGTAGCTGCTCCAGCAGATAACCGCGGAAGGCGGCCGGCTGGGTGACGGTGACGCTGTAGGTCCCGGCGACCTGCACCTTGGCATAGGCGCGCGTGGTGGCGGCAACTTCGCCCTGGCTGTAGTAGGTGAGGCGCAGGGCCGGATAGCGGAACTGGGCGCGCTGGTCTTCGTCCGGCTCGGTGCGGTCCTTGAGGTAACGCTTGAGGGCCTGGCTGAGGGCCCCGGTGGCCTGTTCATGCAGGGCCGCCAGACGATCGACGGCCTGTTCGGGGGTATCAACGACTACAAAGGCTTGGCTCACGCTGGGCTTCCTGTCTTGGAGTGCATGCAGGGTTTCCATCTTGCCTGCCTTCGGCGCTAAAAACACCCCCGGTGGTAAATGGCGACCCCTTCGCGGGTAAACCCGCGCCCACACGTTCACCGCTAGTTTCAAATACAGCGCAGCACCGGTGGGAGCGGGTTTACCCGCGAAGGGGCCAACGCGATCAAAGCGGAGTGGCCCGCTCCATCAGGGCCTGGGCATCGACGCCACGCGGCAACGCGCCATACACCCGGCCGCCCGTGCCCAGCCGACTGCCGATAAATGCATCGCTCACCGTGGCATTGCCCGCCTCGAGCAGCAGCTTGGCCTGAATCGCCACGGCGATGTCCTCGGTCAACTGGCGTGCCCGGTACTGGATGTCGCTGGTGTCGGCGAATGCCCCCTTCAGGTTGCCGATGTGCGCGGCCAGCCGCGGATCGCCATGGCCATCCCCCAGCTCGACGAACAGGGCCTCGAGCACGCCCGGCTCCTTGGACAGCGCACGCAGCACATCCAGGCACTGCACATTGCCCGAGCCCTCCCAGGTGGAGTTGACTGGCGCCTCGCGGTACAGCCGTGGCAGGATGCTGTCCTCGACATAACCGGCGCCGCCCAGGCATTCGGCCGCTTCGTTGATCATCGCCGGGGCACGCTTGCAGATCCAGTACTTGCCCACCGCCGTGACCAGACGGGCGAAATGCGCCTGCTGCGGATCGTCGAGCTGATCCAGCGCCTGGCCCATGCGCAGGCTCAGGGCCAACGCTGCTTCGCTTTCCAGCGCCAGATCAGCGAGCACGTTCTGCATCAGAGGCTGCTCGCTGAGCAGCTTGCCGCCGACCTTGCGGTGCGCGCAGTGATGGGTGGCCTGGGTCAGGGCCTGGCGCATCAAGGCACTGGAGCCAACCATGCAGTCGAAGCGGGTCATGGCCACCATCTCGATGATGGTCGGCACGCCGCGCCCCTCCTCACCGATCATCCAGGCCAGGGCCCCCCGAAACTCGACCTCGCTGGAGGCGTTCGATACGTTGCCCAGCTTGTTCTTCAAGCGCTGGATGTAGAACTGGTTGCGCTGATCGTCCGGTCGATGGCGCGGCAGCAGGAAGCAACTCAGGCCTTTTTCGGTCTGCGCCAAGGTCAGGAAGGCATCGCACATCGGCGCCGAACAGAACCATTTATGCCCCACCAGCTCGTAGGCCTGCCCCGGTCCGGGCGTGCCGACCGGATAGGCGCGGGTGGTGTTGGCACGCACGTCGGTGCCGCCCTGCTTCTCGGTCATGGCCATGCCAATGGTCACCCCGGCCTTGTGCTGGTCACCGATGTTGCGCGGATCGTACTCACGCGCCAGTACCTTGGGTAGCCAGTATTCGGCCAGCTCCGGCTGCAGGCGCAGCGCCGGCACGGCGGCAAAGGTCATGGTCAAGGGGCAGCCGGTGCCGGCTTCGGCCTGGCTGTGCAGGTAGGTCATCGAGGCCCGGGCCACATGGGCGCCAGCGCGCGGCTCCGCCCACGGCAACGAGGGCAGGCCATGCTCGACCGCAGTGCGCATCAGCTCGTGGTAGGCCGGATGGAAGGTCACCAGGTCGATGCGGTGCCCATAACGGTCGTGGCTGCTGAATTCGGGTTTGTGGGCATTGGCCAGGAACCCTGCAGCCATCAGCGGCCCGCCCGCCAAGGCACCATAGGCATCGATCCGCGCCTCGGCCCATCCCGCCCCGAAACGCCTCGACCATTCCTGCAGCGGGACATCGAGGCGGTACAGATTGGCGCCGTCGAGCGGCGGCGGCTGGTTGGTGACTTCGTGGGTTTCGGCGTACTGGTGCAGGTTCATGGGCGGCTCCTGGATCCGAACTGGCCTGGAAAGTCCAGTGAAGCACTCATTCTCCATGAGTCAAAGTGGCAAAAGCGCCGATTCTGGCGACCCGACCTACTAAGCCCCAGGCCCGGAAGCCATTCGCCCGGCAGGGGCCTGCACCTGGGCCACAGCCACCGTCATCGCCAGCTCGAAGCGGCTGCCCAGGCCACGCGTCGACTCATGGGAAAGACGCGCGCCGATGAGCTCGCCCAACTGGCGACAGATCGACAAGCCGATCCCCAGGCCGCCATAGCGCCGGGTCATGGAACCATCGACCTGGAAAAAGCGCTGGTACAGGATGGCCTGGTCCAGATCGTCGAAACCGATGCCGCTGTCGCTGACCGTCACACTCAGCGCCAGGCTGTCGGGGCCGATCCGGCGACCGCGGGCCTGGATCATCACACCGCCCTGATGGGTGAATTTCAACCCGTTGTCCACCAGGCAGGCGAGGCAGCGGGCAAGCTTTTGCGCATCGCACACCAGGCTGTCGGGCAGGTCCGCAGGCACGTCCAGGCTCAGGTACAACCCCTTGCCCAGTGCCTGCCCGGCATACCCTGCCCGCAGCTCCTGCAACAGTCGCCGAAGGCTGAACGGTGCGCCGTGAGCGCGCAGACGGCCCGCCTGGAGTTCGGTGAGGATCAGGATGTCGTCGACCATCGCCATCATGTCCTGTGCCGAACCCACGGCCGTGCGGTGATATTGCGCCTGCTCGGCGCCCATGGGCAGGGTCTGCATCAGTTCGAGCGAACCGATCACGCCGTTCATCGGTGTGCGCAGCTCATGGGTGACGGTGGCGAGGAATTCATCTTTGAGTCGATTGCTGCGCGCCAGTTGCTGATTGAGCTGCTCGAGTTTTCGGCCGCTGTCACGCAGCGCCCGCGACTGTTCCTCGCGCAGGCGGTTGATGCGATCGGCCAGGGCCAGCGACAGCAGCGCTACTTCCAGTGCCGCGCCGATCTGGCTGGCGTACATGGTCAGGAACACGTTGGGCAGGTAACCCAGCACCATCAACGTATTGACCAGCCCGCCGAGCAGAAACGCCGTCCAGGCGATGACGAACCAGCGCGCAACGCGCACGCCACGCCGCCAGGCCATCACACCGACAGCAAACACACTCACCGTGAAGGTCAGCGCCAACGCCGTGGCCATGCGCAGCGCCACGCCATAGGACAGGCTGACGGCCAGCAGCATCACCAGCACACCCCAGGCCATCAACAGCAACAACAGCCGGTCGAACCCCGGGCTGAGGCGACGCACCTGCAGGAATTGACGGGTGAACTGGCAGCCGAACAGACCGGCCGCACCGATGAACAATGGCGTGGCGGCGTTGGTCCACCAGGGGCTGTCAGGCCAGAAGTAAGCGACCCCGGCACCGTTCACCGAGATCTGATACAGGCCGAACGCACCTATATAAAGGATGTAGTAGAGATAGCTGACATCGCGCACGCTCAGATAGATGAACAGGTTGTAGACCAGCATCACCAGCAGTACGCCGTAGATCATGCCCAGTACGTAGAAGCGCCCCGGCTGCGATTCGATGTAGGCCTCGGCCGACCAGAGGGTCAGCGGCGCCTGCACCGATCCCTGGCTGTGCAGTCGCAGGTAGACCGTGGTGGTCTGCTCACGGGGCAAAGGCAGCTCGAACAGGTAGTTGTTCTGCCGGATCTGCCGACTAGCGTAGGGCAAGGCATCGCCGGTGCGTTGCGCCAGGCGCCATTTGCCCTCCCCGTCAGGCAGGTAGAGCTCCAGGTGATCCAACGGTGGGTAGGCCAGTTCCAGTAACCATTGGCGGGGCGCGGCTGCTGGCAGACCGACAGGACGCAGGTCGAGTTTCAGCCAGAACACCGACGTCGAGTAGCCGGCATTGAGTACGTCCTGGGTGTGCGTGCGAAAGCGCGAGGCGAACGCTGGCGCGCTGACCTGGTCGATGCTGGCGCTGCCATCTACGTCTTCGTAGACCTGCATCAGCTTGCCCAAGGGGAGTTGCCGGGTAGCATCGTCGAAATCGACCGCTCCGGCGAGCAGGGGCAGGCAGCCCAAGAGCACAATCAGCAAATAGCGCATACAGCCCCAGCATGGTCTGCGCGGTTGCGTCGTGATTGCCTCCCATCCCTTTGAGACGACGAAACCCGGCAGCGCCGTTAATAGAGTTATCCGAGCACTCTAGCATAGCCTTGGGAGCCGTCCAGCAGCCACTGTCAATTTGCCAGAAAGCGCTCTAGAACGGTAATTTCAGGCATTACCACAGACACAAGCTGACCAAACGGTCAACTAAATTGCCGCACTCGCCGATTCGCGCAAAGGGGTTTGATGGTAAGCTCGCCGACCATGAATACCTACAGCTCCCGCCCCGTTGTCCTCTGTCTCTCCGGCCACGACCCCAGTGGCGGCGCCGGCCTGCAGGCAGATATCGAAGCCCTGATCGCCCAAGGCTGTCACGCCGCCCCTGCCGTGACCGCACTGACCGTCCAGGATACCGTCAACGTTTCCGACTTCCGCGTGCTCGACCGCGAGTGGGTGCTGGCCCAGGCCAACGCCGTGCTGACCGACTCCAGCGTGGCAGCGGTCAAGCTGGGCATGCTCGGCTCGACCGAGATGGTCGATACCGTCGCCGAACTCCTCGCCGCGCATCCGCACCTGCCGCTAGTCTGCGATCCGGTGCTGCGTGCCGGTGGTGGCGGCCGCCTAGGCAAGGACGAGGTCGGCTACGCCCTGCGCGAGCGTCTGCTGCCGCGGGCCACCATCGCCACGCCAAACCTGCCCGAGGCACGCATCCTTGCCGAACTGCCGAACGGCAGCGCAGACGAATGCGCAGAGAAACTTCTGCCGTTCTGCGAGCATCTTCTGATTACCGGCGGCCATGGCGACGAGGTGGAAATCCACAACCGTCTGTACAGCCGCAGCGGCCAGCAACACACCTGGACCTGCCAGCGCCTGCCCGGCAGCTACCATGGTTCAGGCTGCACGCTGGCCAGCGCCCTGGCCGGTCGCCTGGCGTTGGGCGAGCAGCTCGAAAGCGCGGTCCGCAGCGCCCTGGACTACACCTGGCGCACGCTGCGCGACGCCGAGCAACTGGGCAAGGGCCAGTACGTGCCCCGCCGCCTGCCCCTGGACTTCTGCTCCTGATACGAGGCCATCACATGAAGCTACGCGGCCTGTACGCGATCACCGACAGCCAGCTGCTCGCCGGCCGTTTCCTTTCGCAAGTCGAGGCAGCGCTCGAAGGCGGTGTCTGCCTGCTGCAGTACCGCGACAAGGGTGACGATGCGGCGCGACGCCTGCGCGAGGCCGAAGCGCTGATGCAACTCTGCGAACGCTACGGCACCCAACTGATCATCAACGATGACGCCGAGCTGGCCGCGCGCCTGGGCGTCGGCGTGCATCTGGGGCAGACCGACGGCCCGCTCACACCCGCCCGTGCCTTGCTCGGGCGCAACGCCATCATTGGCTCGACCTGCCATGCCAGCCTCGACCTGGCCGCACAGGCGGCCAGCGAAGGGGCAAGCTACGTGGCCTTCGGCCGCTTCTTCAATTCCCTGACCAAGCCCGGCGCCCCGGCCGCCCGCCTCGACCTGATCGAGCAGGCCCGCGCCCAGGTCAAGCTGCCGATCGCAGTGATCGGTGGCATCACCCTCGACAACGCCGCCCCGCTGGTCGCCCATGGCGCCGACCTGCTGGCGGTGATCCACGGCCTGTTCGGTGCCGACAGCGCGCAGGAAGTCACCCGCCGCGCCCGCGCCTTCAACGCCCTGTTCGCTTCCTGATTTCGAGAGAAGATCCCATGTCCCGTTCCGAAACCCTGTTCGCCCAAGCCCAGAAGCACATTCCCGGCGGCGTCAACTCGCCGGTGCGCGCCTTCAAGAGCGTTGGCGGCACCCCGCTGTTCTTCAAACATGCCGAAGGCGCCTATGTGGTCGATGAAGACGACAAGCGCTACGTCGACTACGTCGGTTCCTGGGGGCCGATGATTCTCGGCCACGGTCACCCGGACGTACTGGACGCGGTACGCCGTCAGCTGGAGCACGGCCTGTCGTACGGTGCGCCGACCGCCATGGAAACCGAGATGGCCGACCTGGTCTGCTCGATCGTGCCGTCCATGGAGATGGTGCGCATGGTCAGCTCAGGCACCGAAGCCACCATGAGCGCCATTCGCCTGGCCCGTGGCTACACCGGTCGCGATGCGATCATCAAGTTCGAAGGCTGCTACCACGGCCACTCCGACAGCCTGCTGGTCAAAGCCGGTTCCGGCCTGCTCACCCAAGGCGTGCCGAGCTCGGCGGGCGTGCCGGCCGACTTCGCCAAGCACACACTGACCCTGCCGTTCAACGACATCGCAGCCGTCGAGAAGACCCTCGCCGACGTTGGCCAGACAGTGGCCTGCATCATCGTCGAGCCGGTAGCCGGCAACATGAACTGTGTACCGCCGGCGCCAGGCTTCCTCGAAGGCCTGCGCGCGCTGTGCGACAAGCACGGTGTGGTGCTGATCTTCGATGAAGTGATGACCGGTTTCCGCGTATCGCTGGGTGGCGCCCAGGGCCACTACGGCATTACCCCAGACCTGTCGACCTTCGGCAAGATCGTTGGTGGCGGCATGCCGGTAGGCTGTTTCGGCGGCAAGCGCGAGATCATGGGTTGCATCGCCCCGCTCGGCCCGGTCTACCAGGCAGGCACCCTGTCTGGCAACCCGCTGGCCATGGCCGCCGGCCTGACCACCCTCAAGCTGATCAGCCGCCCGGGCTTCCACGACGAGCTGAGCGCCTTCACCAGCCGTATGCTCGACGGCCTGCAACAACGCGCCGATGCTGCCGGCGTGCCGTTCGTCACCACCCAGGCAGGTGCGATGTTCGGCCTGTACTTCACCGGTGCCGACGACATCGTCACCTTCGACGATGTGATGGCCAGCGACGCAGAGCGCTTCAAGCGCTTCTTCCACCTGATGCTCGAAGGCGGTGTGTACCTGGCACCGAGTGCGTTCGAAGCGGGCTTCACCTCCATCGCCCATGGCGAGAAAGAGCTGCAGATCACCCTGGATGCGGCCGAGCGGGCATTTGCCAAGCTGAAGTGACCCACCTGACGGCCTCATCGCGGGGCAAGCCCACCCCACAGCTATCGTCTGTGGGGCAGGGTTGTACCCCGAGGAGGCTGCTTCAGAGCAAAACGTGAGCCCCATCACAAGTCGCACAAATACACCTCGATGCAGAATTTCGAGTAAAACTTTGTAAGGTTGGCGCTGCTTATCCCATAATGTGCCACCAGAGACATTGGCCGCAGCTTTGCAGAGGTAAGTCGATCCCCATGAACCGCACCGGCCGCGCCCTCACCCTGGGCTGCCTGTTGCTTCTTCAGCCCCTGCTGGCCCTGGCAGAGGGCGGTAACTCGTTGCTGATTCCAGCGACGGGCCGCTGCACTCTCAATGCCCAGCCGCAAGACCTGGAGAATGCGCTGAAAGCCTGCGCGCAAAGTGCGGAATCCGGCGATGCCCAGGCGCAGTACGAACTGGGCGAGTTCTACTACACCGGCAACCAGGCCCCCAAGGACCTGAACAAGGCACTGAACTGGTTCGAGAAAGCCTCGCTGCAGGGTCATGCCCAGGCCCAATATCGTCTGGGCGGCATGTTCTTCCATGGCGAGGGGGTCAAGGCCAACAACGTCCAGGCCTATATCCTGCTGAAGATCGCTGCGGTCAACGGCGCCGAAGACGCGCTGGACATGGCCGACGAAGTCACCGAGCAGATGCCCCGCGACGAACTCGAGCATGCCACGCAAGTGCTCGGGCAGATCTTCCGCAAGTACCTTCTGGAGCTGCAAAGCGCCGAAGGGCGCACGCCGTTCTCGCCGCTGCCCTGATCCGATCATCCAATCGTCAAATGGTGCTGGCAGACTGTCAGCCTTGCCCTTGATCGTTTCAGATCTTTCGCCACTGTCGCTCAAGGGTTATTCTTGAGTTCATATCCTTCGTCGAGCGCCTTGAACCGACCTTGAACGCACCCATACAACCCCATCGCTTCACCCTCGAACCCTTCGAGGCCCACCGTTTCGCCAACTTGTGTGGCCAGTTCGACGAGCACCTGCGCCTGATCGAACAACGCCTGGCCATCGAGATCCGCAACCGCGGCAATCAGTTCGAACTGATCGGCGAGCCCAAGACCACCTCCGCCGCCGAACAGCTGCTGCGCCGTCTCTATCGCGAGACCAAGGCCACCGACCTGTCGCCGGAAACGGTCCACCTCTATCTCCAGGAGTCGGCGGTCGAGAACATCGACAACCCCGCCGTCAACGAAGTCAGCGTCTCGCTGCGCACGCGCAAGGGCAACATCCGCCCGCGCGGGGCCAACCAGCAGCGCTACGTCAAGGAAATCCTGGCCAACGACATCAACTTCGGCATCGGCCCGGCCGGCACCGGCAAGACCTACCTGGCCGTGGCCTGCGCCGTCGATGCGCTGGAGCGCGAACAGGTGCGCCGCATCCTGCTGGTGCGCCCGGCGGTCGAAGCCGGCGAGAAGCTCGGTTTCCTGCCCGGCGACCTGGCCCAGAAGATCGACCCTTACCTGCGCCCGTTGTACGACGCCCTGTACGAGATGCTCGGCTTCGAGCACGTGGCCAAGCTGATCGAGCGCCAGGTGATCGAGATCGCCCCGCTGGCCTACATGCGCGGCCGCACGCTGAACAACAGTTTCATCATCCTCGACGAAAGCCAGAACACCACCCTCGAGCAGATGAAGATGTTCCTCACCCGCATCGGCTTCGGCTCGACTGCAGTGATCACCGGCGACATCACCCAGGTTGACCTGCCGCGTGGCACCAAGTCGGGGCTGGCTCACGTGATCGAAGTGCTCAGGGACGTCCCGGGCATCAGTTTCACCCATTTCCAGCCCAAGGACGTGGTACGCCATCCGCTGGTGCAGCGCATCGTCGAAGCCTACGATCGCTTCGAAGCCCGCCAGGCCAAGCCCGAGGCGCCCGCCAAAGATGCTTGAACTCGATCTGCAACGGGCCACCGATACCCCCGCCCCGGATGACGCGGCATTCCGCCGCTGGTGCGAGCTGGCATTGCGCCAGCGCAGCGCCGACTCGGAAATGACCATCCGCCTGGTCGACGAGGCCGAGGGCCGCGAACTGAACAACACCTACCGGCACAAGGACTACGCGACCAACGTATTGTCCTTCCCTGCTGACGTGCCCGACGAACTGCTGGATATTCCGCTGCTGGGCGACCTGGTCATCTGCGTGCCGGTGGTCGAGCGCGAAGCCAGCGAACAAGGCAAGGCGCTGGAGGCACACTGGGCGCACCTGGTCATTCACGGCTGCCTGCACCTGCTCGGCTACGACCACATCGACGACGATGAGGCCGAGGAAATGGAAGCCCTGGAACGCGAATTGCTGGCCGAACTGGGTCATCCTGACCCGTACGCCGATGACGACATCGATTCAATCAACCCTTGATCACTGCAAAGGAACACGAGTAAACCGCCATGAGCGAAGATCGATCGAGCAACGGGCAGAAGTCCTGGCTGGGTAAACTGACCCAGGCTTTTGCCCATGAGCCGAAAAACCGCCAGGAGCTCCTCGAGCTGCTGCGCGAAGCCCATCAGAACAAGCTGCTCGACAGCGAAGCGTTGACCATCGTCGAAGGTGCCATCCAGGTCGCTGACCTGCAGGTACGCGACATCATGGTCCCGCGCTCGCAGATGATCAGCATCAAGGCCAGCCAGTCCCCACGCGAATTCCTGCCGGCGGTGATCGACGCCGCGCACTCGCGCTACCCGGTGATTGGTGAAAGCCATGACGATGTGCTCGGGATCCTGCTGGCCAAGGACCTGCTGCCGCTGATCCTCAAGGAGAACGGCGACAGCTTCAACATCAAGGACCTGCTGCGCCCGGCCACCTTCGTGCCGGAGTCCAAGCGCCTGAACGTGCTGCTGCGCGAGTTCCGCGCCAACCACAATCACATGGCCATCGTCATCGACGAATACGGCGGCGTCGCGGGCCTGGTAACCATCGAGGACGTGCTGGAGCAGATCGTCGGCGACATCGAGGACGAGCACGACGTCGAGGAAGACAGCTACATCAAGCCACTGCCCAGTGGCGACTTCCTGGTTAAAGCGCTCACGCCGATCGAGAACTTCAACGAGTTCTTCGACAGCGAGTTCTCCGACGATGAGTTCGACACTGTCGGCGGCCTGGTCATGAGCGCCTTTGGTCACCTGCCCAAGCGCAACGAGACCACCGAAATCGGCGCCTATCGCTTCCGCATCCTCAATGCCGACAGCCGCCGGATACACTTGCTGCGCCTGACCCCGATCACCCGCTAAGGACGAACATGCGCTGGATCACCCGCCCCGGCTGGCCCGGTAACCTGCTGGCCATGGTGGCCGGCGCTTCCACCTCCCTGGCCCTGGCGCCCTTCGACATCTGGCCGATCGCCTTGCTGGCGATCATGCTGTTCTACCTCGGCCTGCGCGAGCTCAGCCCGCGCCAGGCTTTGGGTCGCGGCTGGTGCTATGGGTTCGGCCTGTATGGCGCTGGCACCAGCTGGATCTACGTCAGCATCAATACCTACGGCGGGGCGTCGCCCTTGCTGGCGACCCTGCTGCTGGTGGCATTCTTCGCCGCCATCGCCTGGTTCTTCGCCCTGCCCGCCTGGCTCTGGGCGCGCTGGCTGCGGCGCAACGAGGCACCACTGGCTGACGCCCTGTGCTTCGCCGCCCTGTGGCTGTTGCAGGAGGCGTTCCGCGGCTGGTTCCTGACCGGTTTCCCCTGGCTCTACGCCGGCTACAGCCAGCTTGACGGTCCGCTGGCGGGGCTTGCGCCACTGGGGGGTGTCTGGCTGATTTCCTTCGCCCTGGCGCTGTCTGCCGCACTGCTGTGCAACCTGCACCGTTTGCGGGCACGCCCGGCCTTCCTCGCCGTGGGCGCACTGCTGCTGGTCGCCCCGTGGGGCATCGGCCTGGCGCTCAAGGACCACGCCTGGACCCGACCGGCCGGCGAGCCACTGAAAGTGGCTGCGGTGCAGGGTAACGTCGAGCAGGACCTGAAATGGGACCCGGCCCACGTCAACGCCCAACTGGCGCTGTACCGCGACATGAGCCTGAGCTCCAAGCCGGTCGACCTGTTGATCTGGCCCGAGACCGCAGTACCGGTGCTCAAGGACCAGGCCCAGGGCTACATCGACATGATGGGCAGCTTCGCCTCTGACCGTCATTCGGCGCTGATCACCGGGGTGCCGATCCGCGAAGTGGTGCACCATCAGCGCCGCTACTACAACGGCATCACCGTGACCGGCGAAGGCGACGGCACCTACCTCAAGCAGAAGCTGGTGCCATTTGGCGAGTACGTTCCGCTGCAGGACGTGCTGCGCGGGCTGATCGAGTTCTTCAACCTGCCGATGTCCGACTTCGCCCGCGGGCCGGAAGACCAGCCTCTGCTGCAGGCCAAGGGCTATCAGATAGCGCCGTACATCTGCTACGAAGTGGTCTACCCGGAATTCGCCGCAGAGCTGGCAGCGCAGAGCGATCTGCTGCTGACCATCAGCAACGACACCTGGTTCGGCACCTCGATCGGCCCGTTACAGCACCTGCAGATGGCACAGATGCGCGCACTCGAGGCGGGCCGCTGGATGATCCGCGCCACCAACAATGGTGTAACGGCCCTGATCGACCCGTTCGGCAGGATCACCACCCAGATTCCGCAGTTCCAGAAGGCGATTCTGTATGGGGATGTGGTGCCGATGCAGCAGCTCACGCCTTACCTGCAGTGGCGCTCGTGGCCATTGGCAATCCTCTGCGTGCTGCTGATGGGCTGGGCGCTGCTGGCCGCCAGGATTGCCAGAGCCCTCTAGCGGGCTTTTTTCGCGGGCAAGCCCGCCCCCACAGGCACTGCAAGGTCTTCACGGCCCAGTGCCTGTGGGCGCGGGCTCCCCTTGAAGAGACCAGCACAGCGTTTGCCACATCAATAGAACAATCGGTATCCCAGCAGCCCCATCGCCTCGTTGAGCAACTGCCCGCTCTGCCAGATCGCCCGGCTTTCCGGCAGCAGCCCGGCAAACGGTCGCGCATGATCGCCCCCCAGGAAACCCACTGGCGCGGGCACCACTTCGAACCCCACCTGCTCGAAGCTCCAGCGTGAGCGTTGCATGTGCCAGGCCTGGGTCACCACCACCACACGGCGCAGGCCCAACGGCTGCAGAACATCGGCGCTGAAACGAGCGTTTTCCCAGGTCGTGCGGCTGGCCTCTTCCTTCCAGGTCACATCCACCCCGAAGTCAGCCTTGAGCCGATCGGCCATCAGTTGCGCCTCGCTCGGCGGCGTGCCGTAGTGCAGGCCGCCGGTGGTCAGCACCGGCAAGCCCGAAGCCTTGGCCAACTGCGCCGCATAGCGCATGCGCTCCAGCGCCGTGCCAGCGGGCTGGTCCTGTCCGCCCCAGGCCGGATCGCCACGCTCCCGGCCTGCGCCCAGGATCACGATGGCATCGGCACGCGCGGCTAACCCGGCCCACTCATCCAGCGCCAGGGGCGCCTCGGTTTCCAACGCCCGCGCCGACTCCTGTACCACCAGCGGCAGGCTCATCAGCCACAAGCCCGCCAGCCCGATGACAAAACACAACCCGGCCAGGCGCGGGCGGCGCTTGCGCATCCACCAGGCCGCCAACAACAACAGGAACAGCAAGCCCGGCGGCATAAGCCACTGCTTGACGAAAAAACGAATCGGCATGCGCACACCTCAATAGAAGAGGTGCAGCCTAAGAGGATCGACGCCGGGCAACAAGTGCGCGACCGGCGTCGATCAGAGTGGTGTATCGAAGAAGCGTCACGAAACGACGCGGGCCTGGTGTCCTGAACGGCTATCGGGAAGGTTGCGTTCTGGATCTGTCCATTGCAGCGGGGCGCTGCCGGTCCTTGAGCCAGACGATCTTGCCCTTGCCCGACTCCGGCTGAGGGTAGGCGCCGGCACTGGCGAAACGGCTCTCCGGAAGCGTGTCCAGATAAGCCTTGATCACCTGGAACTCCGCGGGGCTCAGGCCGCGCAGCTCCAATTCTGCTGGCATTTCGTCGCGCAGTCGCACCGAGGTTCTGGCCACTTCGAGTGCCAGGCCCAGTCGGTCGATCAGGCGTTCGTATAGCTCCGGTTTGATTGCGGTTAGCTGCGACTCTCCCATCCGTTCACCTCATTGAAGGTAAGAATATCTCCCCCCATAGATGAGCTTAGCGGCACTGAAAAAAGCAGCAGCCCGCTGCGACAAACGGCCCGCGCGGCGTCAATCGCATTCTGGGTTTCCCACGACGCGCGACGCTCATGTATGCTAGGCCGTTCACTCTCATCGACACCGGAGTGCCGGACGCAGCGAGGTTGCGCTGCCTGGAAACAAGGTCTCTTCACTCTCAGCAAAAGTAGCCATGCACGAACAATACCAGCCCCGTGATTTAGAAGCCGCCGCCCAGAACTTCTGGGACGAGCAACAATCGTTCGCTGTCACCGAACAGCAAGGCAAGGATACTTACTATTGCCTATCGATGTTCCCGTACCCGAGCGGCAAGCTACACATGGGCCACGTGCGCAACTACACCATCGGCGACGTCATTGCCCGCTACCAGCGCATGCTGGGCAAGAATGTCCTGCAGCCGATGGGTTGGGATGCCTTCGGCATGCCGGCGGAAAACGCGGCGATGAAGAACAACGTCGCCCCGGCCAAGTGGACCTACGAAAACATCGAATACATGAAGACCCAGCTCAAGAGCCTGGGTCTGGCCTTCGACTGGTCGCGTGAAGTCACCACCTGCAAGCCGGACTACTACCGCTGGGAGCAGTGGCTGTTCACCCGCCTGTTCGAAAAAGGCGTGATCTATCGCAAGAACGGGACCGTGAACTGGGACCCGGCCGACCAGACCGTGCTGGCCAACGAGCAGGTCATCGACGGCCGCGGCTGGCGTTCGGGCGCGCTGATCGAAAAGCGCGAGATCCCGATGTACTACTTCCGCATCACCGACTACGCCGACGAGCTGCTTGAAAGCCTCGACGAGCTGCCGGGCTGGCCAGAGCAGGTCAAGACCATGCAGCGCAACTGGATCGGCAAGTCGCGTGGCATGGAAGTGCAGTTCCCCTACGACCATGCGAGCATCGGTCACGAGGGCGCGCTGAAGGTCTTCACCACCCGTCCCGACACTCTGATGGGCGCCACCTACGTCGCCGTCGCCGCCGAGCACCCGCTGGCCACCCAGGCCGCCCAGGGCAACCCGGCGCTGCAAGCCTTCATCGACGAATGCAAGAGCGGCAGCGTGGCCGAGGCCGACATGGCCACGCAAGAGAAGAAAGGCATGGCCACCTCGCTGCTGGTCGAGCACCCGCTCACCGGCGAGAAGCTGCCGGTCTGGGTCGCCAACTACGTGCTGATGCACTACGGCGATGGCGCGGTAATGGCTGTTCCGGCCCATGACGAGCGCGACTTCGAGTTCGCTCAAAAGTACAACCTGCCGGTCAAGGCCGTGGTGCGCACCAGCGCCGGCGACGAAGTCGGCAGCGAATGGCTGGCCGCCTATGGCGAGCACGGCCAACTGATCAACTCCGGCGAGTTCGACGGCCTGGACTTCGCCGGCGCCTTCGACGCCATCGAAGCCGCGCTGATCCGCAAGGACCTCGGCAAGTCGCGCACCCAGTTCCGCCTGCGCGACTGGGGCATCAGCCGCCAGCGCTACTGGGGCTGCCCGATCCCGATCATCCACTGCCCGTCCTGCGGCGACGTGCCGGTGCCGGAAGACCAGCTCCCGGTCGTGCTGCCAGAGAACGTGGTGCCGGACGGCGCTGGCTCGCCACTGGCGCGCATGCCCGAGTTCTATGAGTGCACCTGCCCGAAATGCGGCACCGCGGCCAAGCGCGAAACCGACACCATGGACACCTTCGTCGAATCGTCCTGGTACTTCGCCCGCTACGCCTCGCCCAACTACGAGGGTGGCCTGGTCGACCCGAAAGCGGCCAACCATTGGCTGCCGGTCGACCAGTACATCGGCGGTATCGAACACGCCATCCTGCACCTGCTTTACGCACGCTTCTTCCACAAGCTGATGCGCGACGAAGGCCTGGTCACCTCGAACGAGCCGTTCAAGAACCTGCTGACCCAAGGCATGGTCGTCGCCGAAACCTACTACCGCGTCGCCAGCAACGGCGGCCGTGACTGGTTCAACCCGGCCGACGTCGAGGTCGAGCGCGATGCCAAGGCCAAGATCATCGGCGCACGCCTGAAGACCGACGGCCTGCCGGTGGAAATCGGTGGCACCGAGAAGATGTCGAAGTCGAAGAACAACGGCGTCGACCCGCAGGCCATGATCGACGCCTACGGCGCCGACACCTGCCGTCTGTTCATGATGTTCGCCTCGCCGCCCGACATGAGCCTGGAGTGGTCCGACTCCGGTGTCGAGGGCGCGAGCCGCTTCCTGCGCCGTGTCTGGCGCCTGGCTCATGGCCATGTTGCCCAGGGCCTGCCAGGCAAGCTGGACATCGCCGCCCTGGACGACGCGCAGAAGGTCATCCGCCGCGGCATCCACGCAGCAATCAAGCAAGCCAGCACCGACGTGGGTCAGTTCCACAAGTTCAACACCGCCATCGCCCAGGTGATGACCCTGATGAACATCCTGGAAAAGGCTCCGCAAGCCAGCGAACAGGATCGCGCCCTGCTGCAGGAAGGCCTGGAGGCCGTCACCCTGTTGCTGGCACCGATCACCCCGCACCTCTCTCACGCACTGTGGAAGGAACTGGGCCACACCCAGGCGGTGATCGATGCTGGCTGGCCGGCCGTCGACGAAAGCGCGCTGGTACAGGACACCATCACATTGGTGGTCCAGGTCAACGGCAAGCTGCGTGGCCAGGTCGAAATGCCCGCTGCCGCCAGCCGCGAGGAAATCGAAGCCGCCGCCCGTAACAACGACAATGTCCTGCGCTTCCTCGATGGCCTGACCATCCGCAAGGTCATCGTGGTACCGGGCAAGCTGGTCAACATCGTCGCCAACTGATGGCAACGCCCGCCCCTAGACACGGGGCGGGCGGAACAGGCCCACAAGGGAGCAACAACATGATCAAACGCAATCTGCTGGTAATAGGCCTGGCCGCCGTGCTCAGTGCCTGCGGTTTCCAGCTGCGCGGTACCGGCACCAACGAAATTGCCCTCAAGGAGCTGGACCTCGGTGCACGTAACGCCTACGGCGAGACCGTCACCCAACTGCGCCAGACCCTGCAGAACAGTGGTGTCAAGGTCCAGGCCGGCGCGCCCTACAAACTGGTACTGACCAACGAGCAGGACAGCCAGCGCGCGGCGACCTACTCCGGCGGCAGCCGCTCTGCTGAATACGAGCTGACCACCGTGCTGAACTACGAGGTTCAGGGTCAGAACGATGCAGTACTGCTCGCAGACAAGCTGGAAGTACGCAAGATCTATGTCTACGACGGCAACAACATTACCGGCTCCACCCAGGAAGCCACTCAGGTTCGCCAGGAAATGCGTCGCGACCTGGTCCAGGGCATGATGGTCCGCCTGCAGCAGCTTACCCCGGAGCACCTGGCGCACCTTCAGCGCAAGGCTGACGAGCGTGCACGCGCCGAAGCCGAAGCCCTGAAAGAGGCCCAGCGCATCCAGGACAACACGCCCCAGCAATCGCCGCTGGAAGTCCCGGCCCATTGAGCCTGAACGGGGCACCGCTGGTGCCCCGCCCATCCCATGAAGCTTTCTCCCGCCCAACTCAACAAGCACCTGCAAGGCACACTGGCCCCGGTCTATGTGGTCAGTGGCGACGATCCGCTGCTGTGTCAGGAAGCCGCCGACGCCATTCGCGCCGCCGCGCGCCAGCAGGGCTTCGATGAACGCCAGGTGTTCAGCGCCGATGCCAATTTCGACTGGGGCAGCCTGCTGCTGGCCGGTGCCAGCCTGTCGTTGTTCGCCCAACGTCGTCTGCTGGAGTTACGCCTGCCGTCGGGCAAACCCGGCGACAAGGGCGCTGCCGCGCTCATGGAGTATTGCGCCAACCCTGCCGAAGACACGCTGCTGCTGGTCAGCCTGCCCAAGCTCGACGGTAGCGCGCAGAAGACCAAGTGGGGCAAGGCCATCATCGAAGGCGAACACTGCCAGTTCATCCAGATCTGGCCGGTGGACGCCCAGCAATTGCCGCAATGGATCAACCAGCGCCTGTCCCAGGCCGGGCTGTCGGCACAGCGCGATGCCGTCGACCTGATCGCCGCACGGGTCGAGGGCAACCTGCTGGCGGCCGCCCAGGAGATCGAGAAACTCAAGTTGCTCGCCGAGGGCAACCAGATCACCGTCGAGACCGTTCAGGCCGCCGTCGCCGACAGCGCCCGCTTCGATGTCTTCGGCCTGGTCGATGCCATCCTCAACGGCGAGGCCGGGCATGCGCTGCGCATGCTCGAAGGGCTGCGTGGCGAGGGGGTCGAGCCGCCCGTCATTCTATGGGCGCTGGCCCGCGAGCTGCGCCTGCTGGCGGGGCTGGCCCAGCAGTTCAGCCAGGGTGTACCGCTGGACAAGGCCTTCAGCCAGGCGCGCCCGCCCGTGTGGGACAAACGCCGCCCTCTGGTCAGCAAGGCCCTGCAGCGCCTGTCAGCGCAACGCTGGGCGCAACTGCTGCAGGATGCCCAACGCATCGACGCACAGATCAAAGGCCAGGCTGAGGGTTCGCCGTGGACCGGGCTGTCGCGGCTGTCGCTGTTGATGGCCGGACAGCGCCTGGCGCTGCCTTCGGAATAATTGGGACTACTGTAGGAGCGGGCTTGCCCGCGAACACCGGCGCAGCCGGTGCCACTCACCGCGTTGCCTGATTCGCGGGCAAGCCCGCTCCCACAGGGGTGTCACAGGTCGTCACTCAACGTCAATACACACAATCAATTGGCTCCCCGTTCGCCTAGGCCATAAAGTCGGCCCCCAAGTTCATCCAACCTGGGAACCCCGCCATGAGCAAGAAGCCGAAAAAACACGGCCCCAACAAGGCCAAGTCGATCATCGCCCAACCCCTGTTCCGCTGCCGCCAGGAACGACCGGAAAAGGGCAAGGGCAGCTACCGCCGCGAAGCCTTCCAATCGAGAGATTGGGAGGCTTCTTGCTTTCTGGCCGCCTGAAAAAGGCGCAGGCATGATATGGTCGGCACCTGAACTGCAAAACTGGATCTGTGCATGTCCTTCAGTCTTTCCCAGCGCTGGCGCCCCCGCCAGCTGATCGCGGCCTCCAGCTTCATCCTGCTCGTCGCCTGCGCGGAAAAACCCACCGCCGCCGACGCCCTGCCGCTGGCCCCTGCCCAGCCCGCTCCGAACGTTACCCTGCCCGGCACCGCCACTGACACCAGCAGCGAAATCCAACCGTTGCAGACCTTCGCCCAATGGCAGGCGGGCTTCCGCCAACAAGCGCTGCAAGCTGGTATCAGCCCAAGCACCTTCGACCGTGCATTCGTTGGCGTGACGCCCGACATGGACGTGATCAAGGCCGATCGCAGCCAGCCTGAGTTCTCCCGCCCGGTCTGGGAATATCTCGACGGTGCGTTGTCCCCCCTGCGCGTGCGCAACGGCAAGAAACTGCTGGAACAGCACGCCGAGCTACTCGGCCGTATCGAGCAACGTTATGGCGTCGACCGCCAGGTACTGGTTGCCGTATGGGGCATGGAGAGCAATTTCGGACAGTTCCAGGGCAACAAGTCGGTGATCCGCTCGCTGGCCACCCTGGCCTATGAGGGCCGCCGCCCCACCTTCGCCCAGGACCAGTTGATCGCCGCGCTGCAGATCCTCCAGAACGGCGACATTCAGCCCGAGGCCATGCGCGGCTCCTGGGCCGGTGCAATGGGGCAGACCCAGTTCATCCCTACCACCTACAACACCCACGCGGTGGACTTCGACGGCGATGGCCGCCGCGACATCTGGAACAGCACGGCAGACGCCCTGGCCTCCACCGCGCACTACCTGCAAAGCTCGGGCTGGAAGCGTGGCCAGCCTTGGGGCTTCGAGGTTCAGGTGCCGGCAGGCTTCGACTACTGGCTGGCAGACGGCGCCCAACGCAAGTCGGTCAGCGAATGGTTGAGCCTGGGTGTGACCCTGCCGACCGGCACCCAACTGCCCAGCGGCAGCAACCAGCTCTCGGCAGCGCTATTGCTGCCAGCAGGCGCACGCGGACCGGCATTCCTGGTGCTGGACAACTTCCGCGCAATCCTGAAGTACAACAATTCCTCGTCCTACGCCCTGGCGGTAAGCCTGCTGGGTGATCGCTTCTCGGGCTGGGGTTTCATTGCCGGTTCGTGGCCGAAGGACGACCTGCCACTGAGCCGCAGCGAGCGCATGGAGCTGCAGAACCTGCTCAATGCCAGCGGGCACGAAGCCGGTAACGCCGATGGCATCATCGGTGCCAACACCCGCAAAGCCATTCGCAATGCTCAGCAGGCCCAAGGCTGGCCGGCTGATGGGTATCCGACGCACAAGCTGCTCGATAGCCTGCGGCGCTAGAACGCATCGGGGCTGCTCGTGCAGCCCCGATAACTTCAGGCCATGAACAGCGCCTGCTCCAGCACAAGCTTCTGTGCATCACTGTCCAGCCGCACCTGCGCCCCCAGCGGCAGGCAGACATTCGGATCACAGTGTCCACTGCGCCATCCTGCCAGCACCGGCACCTCAAGCGGCCCGAACACGTCTCTGAGCAATGGCTCCAACGCCGTCACCGTGATCCCCGCAAAGTCTCCCACCAGCACACCCTTGACCCCCTCCAGCGTGCCAGCCAGACGCAACTGGGTCAGCAGGCGGTCCACCCGGTACAGGGGCTCGTTGACGTCCTCGATGAACAGGATGCTGCCGTGGGTATCGATCTGCGCCAAGGTGCCTTGAGTCGCCCCAAGCATCGACAGGTTGCCACCCACCAACCGCCCGCTGGCGACACCACGGACCACGGTCGTCAGGCCAAACGCCGCCGGGTGCTCGATGGCATCGCCTCGCCCGAGCTGCCCCTGCAATTGCTGGAACAACGAACTGACGGTCGGCTCGAGCTTGGCACCGAGCAGGTCGGCATTGAGCATCCCGCCATGGAAGGTGAGCAACCCGGCATGGCGATGGATTGCCGTGTGCAGGGCGGTGATGTCGCTGTAGCCGATCAAGGGTTTGGGGTGGCGACGAATCAGCTCGAAATCCAGCCGATCAAGCAGCCGCATGCTGCCATAGCCACCTCGCATGCACAGGATCGCGTCGATCCGAGGGTCAGCGAAGGCGTCGTGCAGGTCACGCACGCGTTGCTCGTCACTGCCTGCCAGGTAGCCGTCGGCCTGTAGCGCGCCCGGGTAGATGCGGCAACGCAAGCCACGCTGCTCGAACCATTGACGCGCCTTGCCCACATCCAGCCGTGCAGGCCCCGCTGGTGCGACAATTGCGAAGCAGGCGTTGCCGGGCAATGCCCTGGGCAGGCTGAAGACCGGGGTTTCAAGACAGTTCATCGTGCGATTCCTTGCATATGAGGGCTGGCCACTCTAACGGGGCTAATGAAGGACGCACATAGGCAGCGCTGCCCCGGAAAACAAAAATGCCGATGCCGCCTTTCAGCGTGCATCGGCATGTTCAGCTCAGCCCTGATCAGAGCTTGATCTTGGCTTCGTGAGCCTGCTGGTCGGCGTGGTAGGACGAGCGCACCAGCGGGCCGGAGGCCACGTTCTTGAAGCCCATCTTGTAGCCTTCCTCGGCGAACCAGGCGAAGGTGTCGGGGTGCACGAAACGCTGCACCGGCAAGTGGCTGCGCGACGGCTGCAGGTACTGGCCGAGGGTCAGCATGTCGATGTCATGCTCGCGCATGCGGTGCATCACCTCGATGACCTCCTCGTCGGTCTCGCCCAGGCCGAGCATCAGGCCCGACTTGGTGGGGACGTGCGGCACCAGTTGTTTGAACTTCTGCAGCAGGTCCAGCGACCAGTCGTAGTCCGACCCAGGACGCGCGGCCTTGTACAGACGCGGCACGGTCTCGAGGTTGTGGTTGAACACATCAGGCGGCGTTTGCGCGGTGATTTCCAGCGCTACGTCCATACGCCCGCGGTAGTCCGGTACCAGGGTTTCCAACTGCACGCCTGGGGACAGGGCGCGGATTTCGCGGATGCAATCGGCAAAGTGCTGGGCACCACCATCACGCAGGTCGTCGCGGTCTACCGAGGTGATCACCACGTACTTCAGGCGCAAATCGGCAATGGCGACCGCCAGGTTCTTCGGCTCATCGAGGTCCAGCGGCTTGGGACGACCATGGCCAACGTCGCAGAACGGGCAGCGACGGGTGCAGATATCACCCATGATCATGAAGGTCGCGGTACCACCGGAGAAGCACTCGCCCAGGTTAGGGCAGGATGCCTCTTCGCAGACGCTGTGCAGCTTGTGCTTGCGCAGCAGTTGCTTGATGCGGTCGACTTCCGGCGAAACCGGGATGCGCACGCGGATCCAGTCGGGTTTCTTCGGCAGTTCGTCGGTGGGGATGATTTTCACCGGGATGCGCGCGACCTTATCGGCGCCACGCAGCTTGACCCCGGCTTCCACTTTCTTGGGGGCAGGGCGTGAGGTGACGTCTTGCGTCGCGATCAGGTTCGGCACGGCTTCTTGCACAGTTGTCATAATCAGTCGATTCCGCCCGTGAGGGTCGTCTGCTCAGCATAGTCGAGGTGCCTGACCAGCTGTCCACGCAGCCTTGTCCTGACCTCGTCAAGTTCGATCGGGCCTGCCAGGTCGCGCAGCTGGGTCATGGCCAGCCCCGCATACCCGCAGGGGTTGATTCGGCGGAATGGCGCAAGGTCCATGTCCACGTTCAGGGCAAGGCCGTGGAACGAACGGCCGTTGCGGATTCGAAGGCCAAGTGACGCGATCTTCGCGCCATCGACATAGACGCCAGGGGCGTCGGGCTTGGCCAGCGCCTGCACGCCGTAGCTGGCGAGCAGTTCGATGAGCGTACTCTCGATGCGGCTGACCAGCTCGCGCACGCCAAAACCCAGGCGACGCACGTCCAGCAGCAGGTAGGCGACCAACTGGCCGGGGCCGTGGTAGGTGACCTGACCGCCGCGGTCGGTCTGCACCACCGGGATATCGCCCGGTATCAGCAGATGCTCGGCCTTACCGGCCTGGCCCTGGGTGAAGACCGCGGGATGCTCGACCAGCCAGACTTCGTCCTGGCTGTCCGGGCCGCGCTGCTCGGTAAAGCGACGCATGGCTTCCAGCACCGGTTCATAGGGCTGCAGGCCAAGATCGCGAAAACCGAGGGACGCGGGCATCACAGTACCATTTTCACGATGCCGGTGGCACGCAGGGCACTGTTGATGTCGTGCAGCTGGTTCTCGCTCTCGGCGACGATGTGCAGCTGTACCGTAGTGTATTTGCCTTCCTTGCTCTGGCGCTCGGCCAGGGTGGACAGGTCGACCTTGGCGTGCTTGCTCAGGACCTCGATGACCATGTCCTTGAAGCCGACAACGGTATCGCCGATGACCTTGATCGGGTAATCGGCGCAGGGGAATTCGATTTTGTGCGACTTGACGTCAGCTTCGCTCATGGCGCGTACGCCCTCGTAAGGCGTGGCAACAACAATGCCCCCGAGCGGTTGCGCGGAGGCATGGCCGGTCACGTATCAGTTGAACAAACCGTAGAAGAACAGGCGGATGCTATCCCACATACGGCGGAAGAAACCACCTTCCTCGACGCCATCCAGGGCGATCAGGTCGGCGCTGTGCACCACTTTCTCGTCCAGTTTGACTTCCACTTTACCGATCACGTCACCTTTGGCGATCGGAGCGGTCAGCTGCGGGTTCATGGTCATCGAAGCCTGGAGGCGTTTCAATTGGCCTTTAGGCATGGTCATGGTCAGGTCGTTGGCCAGACCCGCCTTGACTTGAGCGGTGGCGCCCTTCCAGACCGGCGCCTGAGTCAGCTCGGTACCCTTCTGGTAGAAGGTCTGGGTTTCGAAGAAGCGGAAACCGTAGGTCAGCAGCTTCTGCGTTTCGGCGGCACGGGCCTGCTCGCTGTTGGTGCCGAACACCACCGCGATCAGACGCTGGCCATCGCGAACGGCCGAGGCCACCATGCAGTAGCCGGCTTCCTCGGTATGGCCGGTCTTCAGACCGTCGACGGTCTTGTCGCGCCACAGCAGCAGGTTGCGGTTAGGCTGCTTGATGTTGTTCCAGTAGAACTCTTTCTGCGAGTAGATCGCGTAGTGCGCCGGATCTTCGTTGATGATCGCACGCGCCAGCAGGGCCATGTCGTGAGCCGAGGAATAGTGCTCGGGGTTCGGCAGGCCGGTCGGGTTCATGAAGTGCGAATTGGACATGCCCAGGTCGGCGGCAGTCTTGTTCATCATGTCGGCGAAGGCGTCTTCACTGCCGGCGATGTGCTCGGAAAGGGCTACCGAGGCATCGTTGCCCGACTGGATGATGATGCCGTGCAGCAGGTCGCTGACGGTCACCTGGCTGCCGACCTTGATGAACATGCGCGAACCGCCGGTACGCCAGGCGTTCTCGCTGACGGTCACCGGGTCGTTCTCGCCGATCTGGCCACGACGGATGTCGAGGGTGGCGATGTAGGCGGTCATCAGCTTGGTCAGGCTGGCTGGCGGCAGGCGCTCGTCACCGTTGTTCTCGACCAGCACGTTGCCGCTGGACGCATCCATGAGTACATAGGACTTGGCTGCCAACTGCGGAGGTGCTGGCATCATCTGCTCGGCTGCAAAGGCAGCGGGCACGATCAGCAGCAGTACGGGCAGGCAAAGTCGTTTGGCAAGGTTGGTGATGTTCATCCGTCTCTCGTAAATCGCTAATGGTCTGATGTTCCGTGGGGATACCACGGCGTTTCAGTCTGCTTCGGGGCTGGCGGACAGCCCATGCCCCAAGGGGCAAAACCGCCATTGTACATGGCCGGACCTGGCAATTCATGAACAAACCGACAGGTCGGCATCGTCTTGCTCACGGGCAAACCCGCGCCGGAAGGTACTGCGTCGTCAGTCTGCTGTGACCAGCTTGGCCTGCCCCAGGTTCGCCAGGCGAATGCTGTCCTGCGCCTGCTGGATTTCACCCTGGCTGCTGATCGGCCCCAAACGTACCCGGTGCAGCGTTTGCTGGTTGCGCACGATGGAACTGATGAACACCGGCGCACTGACCATGGTGCTCAACTTCGAACGCAACAGCTCGGCGGCGTCCGGGTTGGCGAAGGCGCCGACCTGAAGGAAGCTGCCGCCGCTGTTGCCCGGTACGTTGTTGCCGGCCACCTGCACCGGCACCACGGGAGCAGCGTGCTGCTGCGGCGGCGGGGTCCATTGTTCGACACGCCCGGTGCTGGCGGGGATCGGCTGCGCCTGGGCGACCTGCGGCTCCTTGAGCATCAATGGCGGCTGCTGGCCCTTCTGCGCCCACCACTGCTGCGGGTCGATGCCTTCGACGCGCACATGGGCGGTGCCGATTTCGGCGTAACCGAGCTTCTTCGCCGCGGCGTACGACAAGTCGATGATGCGGTCCGAATAGAATGGCCCGCGGTCGTTGACCCGCAGGATCACACTGCGGCCGTTGGCCAGGTTGGTCACCCGCACATAGGCCGGCAGCGGCAGGGTCTTGTGCGCCGCGCTCATGCCGTAGAGGTCGTAAAGCTCACCGTTGGCGGTGTTCTGCCCGTGGAACTTGGTGCCGTACCACGACGCCGTGCCCTCGGCGCGGTAGTTGCGCGAGTCCTGCATCGGGTAATAGGTTTTGCCCAGCACGGTGTACGGGTTGGCCTTGTAGTTGCCGGTGTGCACGGTCGGGGTAGCGTCGGGAATCTTGTTGACGTCCACGTCCCACCAGGGTGCACCGTCCTTGTGGGCACGGTTGATGTCCAGGCCCGGCTGCGAGCGAACGGTGTTGCCGCCCCCCTGCGAGGTCGGACGGCTGGAAGAACAGCTGACCAGCAATACGCCGATGGCGGCGCAAGTCAGCAACTTGAAGGTATTGGCTTTGAACAATTCGCGCATTACTTGACGCCCCGTGCCTGGACCAGCTGTTGCGAGAGCTGATGCACCGCCATGGCATACATCACGCTGCGGTTGTAACGCGTGATCGCGTAGAAGTTCTTCAGGCCCATCCAGTATTCGGGGCCGTTGTCGCCTTCGAGCCGGAACGCCGTGACCGGCAGATCATCGCGCAGCGCATCATGACTCGACCAGCCCAGCGCTCGCAACTCCCCGACCGTCTTCACAGGCTCGATGCCGGTGGTCAGGCCCTCGTCGGCACGCGCACCGCTGACCTGGGCCCGGCTGACCACGGGCTGCCCGGCGACCCAGCCGTGGCGCTTGAAATAGCTGGCCACACTGCCGATGGCATCATCCGGGTTGTTCCAGATATTGATGTGGCCGTCGCCGTCGAAATCCACGGCGTAATTGCGAAAACTGCTCGGCATGAACTGCGGCAGGCCCATGGCGCCAGCATAGGACCCCTTGAGCGTGAGTGGGTCGAGTTGCTCCTCGCGCGCCAGCAGGAGGAACTCTCGCAGCTCCTTGCGGAAGAATTCGGCGCGCGGCGGGTAGTCGAAGCCCAGCGTCGACAAGGCATCGATGACCCGGTAGTTGCCGGTATTGCGGCCAAAGAAGGTTTCCACGCCAATGATCGCGACGATGTACTGGGCCGGCACGCCGTATTCCTGCTCGGCGCGGGCCAGCACGGCTTCGTGCTGGCGCCAGAAGTCGACACCGCGGGCGATGCGCGCATCGGTGATGAACATCGGGCGGTATTCCTTCCAGGGCTTGACCCGCTCGGCCGGACGCGAGATCGCGTCGAGGATCGCCTGCTTGCGCTGCACCTCGCGGAATACACCCATCAGTTGCTCGCCGGCAAAGCCGTAGTCGCGGGTCATTTCGCCAACGAATTCGGCCACCTTGGGCGAGCCGTCATAGTCGCCGGCATTGGCCTGCTGGACAGCGCCGAGCAGCCCCATCGCGCCGATCCACGGCATACAACGGGCAGCCCAGCCACGCACTGCTTGCATGAAATTCTTCACCTTTTTCAAACCTGTGCGATCCATTTGCGGTGCGTGTGGATCGACATCAAAACGCCAAACGCTGACAGCAGCGTCACCAACGAAGTTCCGCCATAGCTGATAAAGGGCAACGGCACACCCACCACGGGCAGCAGGCCACTCACCATACCGATGTTGACGAATACATAAACAAAGAAGGTCATCGTCAGGCTGCCGGCCAGCAACTTGCCGAACAGGGTCTGAGCCTGCGCCGTGATGACCAGGCCGCGACCGATCAGCAACAGGTAGATGATCAGCAGCAGACAGATGCCCACCAGGCCGAATTCCTCACCCAGTACGGCAATGATGAAGTCGGTGTGGCTTTCGGGCAGAAAGTCCAGGTGCGACTGGGTGCCCAGTAGCCAGCCCTTGCCGAACACGCCGCCCGAACCGATCGCGGCCTTGGACTGGATGATGTTCCAGCCAGTGCCCAGCGGATCGCTCTCGGGGTCGAGGAAGGTCAGGACCCGTTGCTTCTGATAGTCATGCATCACGAAGAACCACATCGCCACAGCCACCGGTACGGCCGCCGTCACCACGCTGATGATCCAGCGCCAGCGCAAGCCGCCCATGAACAGCACGAACGCGCCGGAGGCAAGGATCAGCAAAGCCGTGCCAAGGTCAGGTTGTCGGACGATAAGGATGAACGGCACACCGATCAACACCAGGCTGATTGCCACGTGTTTCAGATGGGGCGGCAGGGTGCGCTTGGACAGGTACCAGGCGATGGTCGCCGGCATGATGATCTTCATGAACTCCGAGGGCTGGAAGCGAATCACTCCGGGAATGTTGATCCAGCGCGTGGCGCCCATGGCGTTGTGGCCCATCACATCCACCACCACCAGCAACAGCACCCCCGCCACGTAGGCCAACGGCACCCAGCGCGCCATGAAGCGCGGCTCGAGCTGGGCGATGATGAACATGGAAACCAGGCCGATGCCGAAGGAGCTGGCCTGCTTCATCAGCAGGTCCCAGTTCTTGCCGCTGGCCGAATAGAGGACGAACAGGCTGCCGGCGGCGAGCGTCAGCAGAATGAGCAGCAGTGGACCGTCGACATGGATGCGCTGCAGGAAGCTGGCGCGCCTGCGCATCACGTCCTCGCTGGAAAGCATGCGATCGAAATTGTTCTTCACGGGGCCGTTTCCTGGGCGACAGTGGCAGTGGCAGTGGCAGGGCCAAATTCGGGCTTGAGCCGGCCGTTTTCGTCGAGCAACCAGGCGTCCATGACCTGGCGCACCACGGGGGCGGCGACGCCGGAGCCGGACTCGCCGTTCTCGACCATTACCGAGACCACGATCTTCGGATCTTCGGCGGGTGCGAAGGCGACGAACAGCGCGTGGTCGCGGTGACGCTCCTGGAGTTTGTTGCGGTCGTACTTCTCGCCCTGCTTGATCGCCACCACCTGCGCGGTACCGCTCTTGCCGGCGATGCGGTATTGCGACCCGAGCGCGGCCTTGCGCGCTGTACCGCGCGCGCCGTGCATCACCTGCTCCATGCCATGGGTGACCCGGGCCCAGTCGTTCTTGTCGCGCAGCACGATGTCTTCCATCGGATTCTCATCCACCGGCTGCTTGCCCTCGATGGTCTTGGCCAGGTGCGGGCGGTTCCACTTGCCCTTGTTGGCGATCAGCGCGGTGGCCTGGGCCAGTTGCAGGGGCGTTGCCTGCATGTAGCCCTGGCCAATGCCCAGGATCAGCGTTTCGCCGGGGAACCAGGCCTGGCGGCGGGTGGCGCGCTTCCACTCACGTGATGGCATCAACCCGGGCGACTCCTCGAACATGTCCAGCGAGACTTTCTGGCCGATACCGAACTTGTTCATGTAGGCCGACAACCGATCAATCCCCATCTTGTGTGCAAGATCGTAGAAGTAGGTGTCGTTCGAGCGCATGATCGCCACATCCAGATCCACCCAGCCATCGCCGGTACGATTCCAGTTGCGGTACTTGTGGTCATAGTTGGGCAGTTGGTAATAGCCCGGATCGAATACCCGGCTGCTGGCATTGACCACGCCGCTGTCCAGGCCGGCGATGGCCACTGCCGGCTTGATGGTCGAGCCCGGCGGGTACAGGCCGCGCAGCACGCGGTTGAATAGCGGGCGGTCGATCGAATCGCGCAGCTCGGCATAGGCCTTGAAGCTGATGCCGGTGACGAACAGGTTGGGGTCGAAGCTCGGCTGGCTGACCATCGCCAAGACCTCGCCGGTGCGCGGATCGAGGGCGACGATCGCACCACGGCGCCCGGCCAGCGCCTCTTCGGCGGCCTCCTGCAGCTTGATGTCCAGGCTCAGGACAATATCCTTGCCAGGAATCGGGTCGGTGCGCTTGAGCACCCGCAATACACGGCCGCGAGCGTTGGTCTCGACTTCCTCGTAGCCAACCTGGCCGTGCAGGTCGTCCTCGTAGAAGCGCTCGATACCGGTCTTGCCGATATGATGGGTGCCGCTGTAGTTCACCGGATCGAGGGACTTGAGCTCCTTCTCGTTGATCCGCCCGACATAGCCCACCGAATGGGCGAAATGCGCCCCTTGTGGGTAATGCCGCACCAGTTGCGCCGCCACCTCAACGCCGGGGAGACGGAACTGGTTCACCGCGACGCGGGCGATCTGCTCCTCGCTCAGTTCGAACAGGATCGGCACCGGCTCGAACGGCCGACGACCCTGCTTCATGCGGCGCTCGAACAGGGCACGATCATCTTCGCTCAGTTCGAGCACCTCGATGATGGTATCCAGCACCTCCTGCCACTTGCCTGCCCGTTCGCGGGTCATGGTCAGGCTGAAGCTTGGCCGGTTATCGGCAACGATCACCCCGTTGCGGTCGAAGATCAGCCCACGGGTCGGCGGAATCGGCTGCACATGCACCCGGTTGTTCTCCGACAGCGTCGAGTGGTAGTCGTACTGGATGATCTGCAGGTAATACAGGCGCGCGATCAGCACGGACACGAGCAGCATGATCGCCACCGCGCCGACCACGACGCGGTTGCGCACCAGGCGGGCGTCTTTCTCGTGGTCCTTGAGGCGGATCTGCTGCGGCATCGGACAGGCTTACGAAGTCATTTGTGGTAAGGGTGCCCGGACAACACGGTCCAGGCGCGATAGATCTGTTCACCGATGAGTATCCGCACCAACGGGTGCGGCAGGGTCAGCGGCGACAGCGACCAGCGCTGTTCGGCGCGGGCGCAGACTTCCGGCGCCAGCCCTTCCGGGCCGCCCACCATCAGGTTGACCGTACGCGCATCCAGGCGCCAGCGATCCAGCTCGGTCGCCAGCTGCTCGGTGCTCCACGGCTTGCCATGGACTTCGAGCGTGACGATCCGTTCACCGGGCTGGACCTTGGCCAGCATCGCCTCGCCCTCCTGACGGATCAGGCGGGCAACGTCGGCGTTCTTGCCACGGGTGTTCAGCGGAATTTCAACCAGCTCCAACGACAGCTCGGCGGGGAGGCGCTTGGCGTACTCGTGCCAGCCTTCCTCGACCCACTTCGGCATGCGCGAGCCGACCGCGATCAGACGCAGACGCACGACGCTTCCTTATTCCCGATCCTTGAGTTTGTCGGTGAAGTAGTCGCTGGCGTTTTCCGGGCTGTGGTGCTTGGCATCAGCAGCACGGCTCTGCTCGGCGCCCAGCCACAGGCGCTCCAGGTCGTAGAACTGACGGGCAGCGGCGGTCATCATGTGCACGATGACGTCGTTCAGGTCCAGCAGCACCCAGTCGCTGTCGCCCTTGCCTTCTTCGCCCAGCGGCTGCGCGCCCTTGGCCTTGACGGCCTCACGGACCTTTTCCAGCATCGCGTTGATCTGGCGGTTGGAGGTACCGGTGGCAATGATCATGTAGTCGGTGAGGCTGTGCTTGTCGCGCACGTCGATGACCTGGATATCCTGGGCCTTGACGTCTTCCAGCGCGGCCTTGGTCAGTTCGACCAGTTCTTCGCCATTGATTTTCTGCTTGGTCATATAAAACTCGTTCAACTCGTTGTAATGAGGCGCCCTGCAGCGCCCTCAGTTGGACACACGGTACAGACCGTGCGCCTCGATGTAGGCCAGTACTGCGTCCGGCACCAGGAACCGAACCGACTTGCCGCTGGCCAGCAGCTGCCGGATCTGTGTGGCGGACACCGCAAGCGGCGTCTGCCAGACGAACGAAATGTTCCCCGCCGGGCCGGACATGGCGGTGGGATCGCTCTGCGAGCGCGCAGCCAGAAGGTTGCGCAGCTCATCGGGGGGTTCGACATCGGCATCCGGGCGTTGCAGCACCAGGATGTGACAGTGTTGCAGCAGCTCTTCCCAGCGGTGCCAGCCCGGGAGACCACAGAAGGCATCCCAGCCCAGCACCAGGTAGAGCTGGTCGTGCGCGTTCAGTTCGCTGCGGATCGACTCCAGGGTGTCGATGGTGTACGACGGTTTGTCGCGCGCCAGCTCACGGGCATCCACGCTCAAGCCCTCGACCCCTTGTACCGCACTGCGCACCATGGCCAGCCGGTCGGTGGCGGCCACCTGCGGTGTGTCGCGGTGCGGCGGCCGGGCGTTGGGCAGCAGGCGCAACTCGTCCAGCCCCATGAACTCGGCCACTTCCAGCGCGCTGCGCAGGTGGCCGATGTGCACCGGGTCGAAGGTGCCGCCGAGAATGCCGATACGCCGGACTGCCGGGGGCTTGCTCAACTCAGCAGGACCCGCGCAACTGACCGTCGCCGATCACCACGTATTTTTCGCAGGTCAGCCCTTCCAGGCCGACCGGACCGCGGGCGTGCAGCTTGTCGGTGGAAATGCCGATCTCCGCGCCCAGGCCATACTCGAAGCCATCGGCAAAGCAGGTCGGGGTGTTGAGCATGACCGACGCCGAATCGACCTCGGCCATGAAGCGCCGGGCATTACCCTGGTGCTCGGTGGCGATCGAGTCGGTGTGGTGCGAGCCATAGTGATTGATGTGCTCGATGGCCGGATCCAGGCCATCGACGATGCGGATCGACAGGATCGCATCCAGGTACTCGGTGTGCCAGTCGTCCTCGGTGGCCGGCTTGGCGGCGATGATCGCCTGGGTGCGCTCGCAGCCACGCAGCTCGACGCCCTTCTCTTCGAAGCGGCGGGCCATGTCTGGCAAGAACGCCTGGGCCACGCTGGCATCGACCAGCAGCGTCTCCATGGCGCCACAGATGCCGTAGCGGTAGGTCTTGGCGTTGAAGGCAATGCGCGCGGCCTTCTCCAGGTCGGCGTGCGCATCGACATAAATGTGACAGATGCCGTCCAGGTGCTTGATCACCGGCACGCGAGCATCGCGGCTGATGCGTTCGATCAGGCCACGGCCACCACGCGGAACGATGACATCGACGAACTCGGGCATGCTGATCAGCGCACCGACGGCTTCGCGGTCGGTGGTTTCGACCACCTGCACCACGGCTGGCGGCAGGTCGGCCTCGGCCAGGCCGCGCTGGATGCAGGCAGCGATGGCGCGATTGGAGTGGATGGCCTCCGAGCCGCCACGCAGGATGGTGGCGTTGCCAGACTTCAGGCACAGGCTGGCGGCGTCGATGGTCACGTTCGGACGCGACTCGTAGATGATGCCGATCACACCGAGCGGGACGCGCATCTTGCCAACCTGGATGCCCGACGGACGGTAGCTCATGTCGCGGATCGCACCGACCGGATCCGGCAGCGCAGCGACTTGGCGCAGGCCGGTGATCATGCCGTCGATACGCGCCGGGGTGAGCGCCAGACGGTCCAGCAGTGCTGGCTCAAGGCCATTGGCACGGCCTGCGGCGAGGTCCTGTTCGTTGGCTGCGGTCAGCTCGGCGCGGCCTGCGTCGAGCGCGTCGGCGGCGGCCTGCAGGGCGCGATTCTTCTGCGCAGTGCTGGCGCGGCCGATCACCCGCGAGGCCTCACGGGCGGCGCGACCCAGGCGGGTCATGTAGTCAAGAACGGACTCGGTCATGGGTTCGGTGTCTTGGCGAAGGGGAAATCGGCTGATTATAACTGCCGCGCTCGGGTACGCCCAGCGGCGGGTGGCGGATGGTAGAAGATGGCAGCGGAAATATGTAGGAAAGATGTAACTACCAGTATCGGAACTGACCGTTTATGGCGTCGACTCTTTCGCGGGCAAGCCCGCTTCTACCAGGAGTGGCGTGGCCTGGACAGAAGCGGGCGACACCCCGGGAAGATCCACCCGGTTACAACATGGTTCAGCCTCGATTAAGCCGTTCATTGCTATCATCCCTGCCCTCACCACCACGAACCGCCAATATGCCCGTCCCCTGCCCGGCCCTTGCCCTGCCCGACAGCTTCTTCGACCGCGACGCCCAGACCCTCGCCCGCGCGCTGCTGGGCAAGGTCATCCGCCACCGCCACGGCGACCTGTGGCTGGCCGCCCGCATCATCGAGACCGAGGCCTACTACCTTACCGACAAAGGCAGCCACGCCTCGCTCGGCTATACGGATAAGCGCAAGGCGCTGTTCCTCGACGGCGGACACATCTACATGTATTACGCCCGCGGCGGCGACTCGTTGAACTTCAGCGCCCACGGGCCGGGCAACGCCGTGCTGATCAAGTCGGCCTATCCCTGGGTCGACGCACTCTCCGATGACAACAGCCTGGCGCAGATGCAGTTGAACAACCCGGATGCCAGCGGCAACCTGCGCCCGGCAGAGCGCCTGTGCGCCGGTCAGACCCTGCTGTGCCGCGCTCTGGGCCTGAAGGTGCCGGACTGGGACGCCCGCCGTTTCGACCCGCAGCGGCTCTACGTCGAAGATTGCGCCGTCAGCGTGCCGCGTGTGATCCAGACCACCCGCCTGGGCATCCCCCACGGCCGCGACGAACACCTGCCGTACCGCTTCGTGGACGCCGAATTCGCCCGTTTCTGCACCCGGAACCCGCTGCGTCGGGGCCAGGTCGAAGGACGGGATTTCTTCATTCTGGAACAAGGAAACTGACACCATGAGCCAATGGCTCGACAGCCTGACCAGCTGGCTCAGCGCCAACCCGCAGTGGCTTGGCCTGGCCATTTTCCTGATCGCCTGCATCGAGTGCCTGGCCATCGCCGGCATCATCGTACCCGGTACGGTGCTGCTGTTCGCTGTGGCGGTGCTGGCCGGCAGCGGCACCTTCAGCCTGGGCGAGACGCTGCTGCTGGGTTTTCTCGGCGGCATGCTCGGTGACGCCATGTCGTACGCCATCGGCAAGTATTTCCATCAGAACATCCGACGCCTGCCGCTGCTGCGCCACCACCCCGAATGGATCGGCAGCGCCGAAACCTACTTCCAGCGCTACGGTATCGCCAGCCTGCTGGTGGGCCGCTTCATCGGCCCGCTGCGGCCGATGCTGCCGATGGTCGCCGGCATGTTCGACATGCCATTGCCGCGCTTCATCGCCGTGAGCCTGGTGGCCGGTGCCGGCTGGTCGGTGGCCTACCTGCTGCCCGGCTGGGCCACGGGCGCAGCGATGCGTCTGCCCCTGCCTGAAGGGTTCTGGCTGGACGCGGGGATCATCGCCGGTGGTCTGGCCGTGCTGGTGGGCCTGAGTTTCAACGCCAGCATTCGCGACCAGCGCCACGGCACCCGCCTGATCGCAGGCTTGAGCCTGGTGGCCTTGGCGGGGGTATTCCTCGGCTGGCCCTACCTGCACGAATTCGACCAGGGCGTGATGACCCTGGTGCAGGAACATCGCAGCAAGGCCATCGACGGTGCCGTGGTCATCGTCACCCGCCTGGGCGACTTCAAGACCCAGTTCTTCCTCGGTGGCCTGCTGACCGGCCTCCTGCTACTGGCACGGCAATGGCGCCATGCGCTGTTCGCCGGCGGCGCACTGATCGGTACCGCGCTGTGCAACGGCTCGCTGAAATGGCTGTTCGCCCGGGCACGCCCCGAAGTGCTGGTCGATCCGCTGACCAGCTACAGCATGCCCAGCGGACACAGCTCGGCATCCTTTGCGTTCTTCCTGGTGCTGGCGGTGTTGGCCGGTCGCGGCCAGCCGCCGCGCATGCGCCTGACCTGGGTGCTATTGGCAGTGCTGCCAGCGCTGTCGATCGCCCTGTCACGGGTGTACCTGGGCGCACACTGGCCGACCGACATCCTGGCCGGCGCCCTGCTGGCATGCTGCGTGTGTGCGGCCAGCCTGACGCTGGTGCAGTATCGCGAGCCATTGAGAGCACTGCCGCAAAAGGTGTGGTGGCTGATCTTGCCGGCGTGTATCGCGCTGCTGGCGTTCTTCGCCATGCATTCGCTGCCCAAGGCGTTGCTGCGTTATCAGTATTGAAGCGATGCGCGGGAGTTACGCCCGCGACCTCAGGCAAACAACTCGCCCTGGATACGCTCCAGCAGCGTCTGGATCGCCTCCAGCCGCTGCACTGGCGAGTCGATCGCCAGCAGGTCGATCTTGTCCTCTTCCATGAACGGCAGCAGGTACGCCAGCTGGTTGGCCAGCGACTGGCGCCCGTCCACCTCGCGCGGCATGTCCAGCGCCTCGACCATCGGGTGCTCGCCCAGGGCCACCAGCAGCGCCAGCAGGTCATCGTCCTGCTCGTCCAGCGGGCTGTCCGCCTGATCGACCAGCCACTGCACCTCACCGACCATCAACTGGTCCCTGAGCACGTCGGTCTGCTCCACCCTGAAGCGCCGCACACCTTCGACACGGATGCCCAGCAGGCCGTTGTCCTGCTGCACGAAGTCGCGTATCAGCGCCTCGCAGCCGAACTCAGCGATGCCTGCCGGAGCCTTCCCCACTTGATCGCCCTCAAGAATGCACACCACCCCGAAACCTTCGCCCTGCTTCATGCAGCGGCCGATCATGTCCAGGTAGCGCGCCTCGAAGATCTGCAAGTCGAGCAAGCAGCCGGGAAACAGCACGGTATTGAGGGGGAACAGCGGTAACGTCATCTCGACTCCTCAAGCCACCAGACTGACTGCCAGCGGCAGGAACACCGCCGTGGCCACGCCCATCAGGCTCATCGCCAGCGCGGCGAAAGCGCCGCATTCATCACTTTCCTGCAAGGCCGCCGAGGTGCCCACCGCGTGTGCGGTGACGCCCAGGGCCATACCCCGCGCCTCGGGGCTGAGCACACCACAGCGCGTCAGCAGGGCCGGGCCGAAGATGGCGCCGATCACCCCGGTGATCAGCACGAATACCGCCGCCAGTGCCGCTACGCCACCGATCTGCTCGGCCACCAGCATGGCGATGGGCGAGGTCACCGACTTGGGCGCCATGGTCATCAGGATCATGTGTTCGGCGCCGAACCACCAGCCTAGCGTCACGCAGGCCAAGGTGGCGAACACTCCCCCGATTACCAGCGTAGTAAAGATCGGCCAGAACAGTTGGCGGATACGTCGCAGGTTGAGATAGAGCGGGACCGCCAGGGCCACGGTGGCCGGTCCGAGGAGAATATTGAGGATTTCGGTGCTGCGCTTGTACTCGCTGTAGTCGATGCCACACGCCAGCAGCACACCGATCAGGACCAGCATCGACACCAATACCGGTTGCAGGAAGATCCAACGGGTGCGCTCGTAGCCGGCGAGCACCAGTTGGTAAACCCCAAGCGTGATACCAATCCCGAACAAGGGGTGGTGAATGACGGCTTGCAGTGCACCCTGCCAGTCGAGGCTCATGGCTGTTCCTCGTGCTTGCCGTGGCGATGGATCAGCTTCTGCATCAGTACGCCGACGAACACCAGGGTGACCAGGCAGGAGATCACCAGCGCACCGGCAATGGCCCAGAAGTCGGCGGCGATGTCGCGGGCATAGACCATCACGCCGACGGCTGGCGGCACCAGCAGCAACGGCAGGTAACGCAGCAGGCTGCTGGCGGCCTCGTTGAGCGGTTTGCCAACTTCGCCGCGGATCATCAGGCAGGCCAGCAGCAACAGCAGGCCGATGATCGGGCCCGGCAACATGGGCAGTACCAGGTGATTGATCGCCGTGCCCAGCAACTGGAACACCACCAGCCAGGTCAATCCACGCAACAGCATAAGCATCTCCTTGGGGCCTCGGGCGCCATTATAAGCACGCGTCCTGCCTGTATAAGGCGATATTCGCCGAAAAGGGAAGAACTTGACCGCAACGGTGCGCCGTGGTGATCTTGCACCTTCGTACCAAAAGACAACCCGGAGAGTCGCGATGCCCTATGTACCTGTTGCAGAGCTTTCGCAGTACGTTGGAAAGGAACTGGGACGTTCCGAATGGCTGAAGATCGATCAGCAGCGCATCAACCTGTTCGCCGAGGCCACCGGCGATTTCCAGTTCATTCATGTCGATCCGGAGAAAGCCGCCAAGACCCCCTTCGGCTCCACCATCGCCCACGGCTTCCTCAGCCTGTCGCTGATTCCCAAGCTGATGGAAGACATCCTCGTGCTGCCCGAGGGCTTGAAGATGGTGGTCAACTACGGGCTGGACAGCGTGCGCTTCATCCAGCCGGTGAAAGTCGACAGCCGCGTGCGCCTGAAGGTGGACCTCACCGACGCGACCGAGAAGAAGCCCGGCCAATGGCTGCTCAAGGCCACCGTCACCCTCGAGATCGAAGGCCAGGAAAAACCGGCCTACATCGCCGAGCCACTGTCGCTCTGCTTCGTCTGAGGCAGCACCGGGGCCGTTCACCGGCCCCGGCCACGGCTGTCTCACGCCCCGATTCTGCGGCATACTCGGCGCACCTTTGTGCTCGGATTACGCCATGCGCCCGCTGCTGCCCCTGACCCTGATCCTGCTGCTCGCTGCCTGCGGCGAAGGCGAACCGCTGTCGCCGCCGGACGCGCGCCTGCCCGACGGCGGGCGCTACCGGGGTGAGGTGGTCAATGGTCTGCTGCAGGGCGAAGGCCGCATCGACTATCCCAACGGCAGCTGGTATGCGGGCACGTTCAAGGACGGTCAGTGGCATGGCCAGGGTGAGTGGCACGGCAGCAATGGCGAGGTCTATCGCGGCCAATTCGCCGCCGGGCTGTTCGAAGGCCTGGGCGACCTGACCACCCCTGGCAGCCACTATGCCGGCACCTTCAAGCATGGCCGGCGCGACGGCGAAGGCACCCTCAAGCAGCACGACCAGACCTACCGGGGCCAGTTCAAGGATGATCTGTACGAGGGCGCCGGCCAGCTCGAACTGGCTGACGGCAGCCGCTACCAGGGCCTGTTCGCCAAGGGCAAGCCCAATGGCGCCGGAGTGCGCAGCGATGCCAGCGGCAACCAGTTCAGCGGCCACTTCATCGATGGTCAACTCGAAGGTGCCGGCACCTTCGACAGCGTCGAAGGCGAGCAGTACATCGGCGAATTCAAGGAAAACCGCCTCGAAGGCCGCGGCCGCTACGAAAACGCCGACGGCGATGTGTGGATCGGCGACTTCAAGGATGGTGCGCTCAGCGGCCAGGGCGAGTTGCTGGGCAGCGACGGCAGCCGCTACAAGGGCGGCTTCCAGGACTGGCGCTTCTCAGGCAAAGGCCATCTGCACCTGGCGGACGGCAGCCAGTACATTGGCGGCTTCGCCAACGACGTCTACCAGGGTAGCGGTCGGCTGATCCAAGCCGATGGCCGCGTCGAGGCCGGCCAGTGGATCAATGGCGTGCGCGTGCGCGACGACAAGGGCACGCTGCTGCCCGACCCGCTGGACCTTGCCCTGCTCAACCAGGGCAAGCTGCTCGACGAGGCCCTGGCCAAAGTACCGCGCTCGGCCCCACCCATCCAGCTGTACAGCCTGGTCCTGGCCGGCGATGGCCAGCAGAGCGTGTTCCTGCGCGAAGCCGACTATGTCAGCAACATGCTCAGGGTGCGTTTCGGCGCCCGCGGTCAGGTCACCCTGGTCAATCACCGCGACCACCTGGCCGACCGCCCGATGGCCACCCGCGAGAACCTCACCCGTGCAGCCCGTACACTGGCCGAACGCAGTGGCCCGGAAGATATCGTGTTCGTCTACCTGACCAGCCACGGCAGCCATGACCACCAACTGGTACTCGACCAGCCGCGCCTGCAACTGGCCGACCTGTCAGCCGACGAGCTGGCCAACGCCCTCTCCCCCCTGAAAGATCGCGACAAGGTGATTGTCATCTCCGCCTGCTATTCAGGTGGCTACATCGCCCCGCTCAAGGATGAACGCACGCTGATCATGACGGCAGCGCGCCCTGACCGAGTCTCGTTCGGCTGCTCCGAAGAAGCCGACTTCACCTATTTCGGCGATGCCCTGTTCGCCCAGGCACTGAACCAGACCGACGACCTGAAACAAGCGTTTGAACTGGCGCGCAAAAGCGTTGCCGAACGGGAACGAAGGGAAGGTTTCGAGGCCTCCGAGCCGCAGATCTGGGCACCGCCACAGGTGCTCGCGCACTGGCAGCGTCTGCGTCGGCAACAAGCCGAGGAGGCCTTGAAGAACAAGGCCCAGCCAGCCGCGCCGGAGCAGGCAAAAAAGCCTGGAACCCGCTAAGCTGAGCTGTAACAAGGGAGAGACATCATGTACTTGACGCCTCAGCATGTCCTGCTTGCCGGAGCCACGGGTCTTACGGGTGAACACCTGCTCGACCGCCTGCTCAACGAACCCACCATCAGCCGTGTGCTGGCGCCTACCCGCAGGCCGCTGGCCGAGCATCCGCACCTGGAAAACCCGGTGGGTGACCCGGCGGTGTTTCTCCCGCAACTGGCCGGGCGCGTCGATATCGCCTTCTGCTGCCTGGGCACCACACTCAAGCAGGCCGGCTCCGAAACCGCCTTCCGTGCAGTCGACCTGGACATGGTCGTGACCTTCAGCAAGCGCGCACGCGAGATGGGCGCACGCCATCTGCTGGTGATCAGTGCAATCGGTGCAGACCCTAAATCATCGATCTTCTACAACCGGGTCAAGGGCGAGATGGAAGAGGCGCTCAAGGCTCAGGACTGGCCGCAGTTGACCATCGTACGGCCGTCGCTGCTGCTGGGCGAACGGCTCGAACCACGGCTGGCCGAGCGACTGGCCGGGCCATTCGCCCGGCTGATTCCCGGCAAGTACAAAGGTATCGAGGCCTGCACCCTGGCCCGCGCGCTGTGGCGACTGGCACTGGAGGAAGAGGACGGGATCCGGGTGGTCGAGTCTGACGAGTTGCGCAAGCTGGGCAAGAAATAGCAATACCTTCCAAGGCCTCTTCGCGGGTAAACCCACGAAAGGGCCGTTACAGGCCGCCACTGGCGTTGAATCCAACCCCCAGCGCCGTCAGTACCGATAGCGGCAGCAGCAGTGTATCGAGCAACATGCTCCCGGGCAGATCCAGCGCAGGATAGCCCGGTGCCTTGGCCCCGAAGCGATCCTCAGGGCAGCACCCGCCATTCATCACATACAGGTCCAGCCGAGTGCCGGCATACACCACTGGCGCCCCCGGCTGGTTGGCATCCAGCGTTCGCACTGTCGCGCAACCACTCAGGCAGCCCAGCAGCAGCAAGCCTGTCAGCGCGCACTTCAATCATCGACCCCGTAATGATGCTCGCCCCAGCGCGGCAACATGTCCTGGGGGATGTTCAGCAGGTTGAGCACTCGCGCGACAACGAAGTCCACCAGGTCATCGATGGTCTGCGGCTGGTGATAGAAGCCCGGCGCCGCCGGCAGGATCACCGCGCCCATCTGCGAGAGCTTGAGCATGTTCTCCAGGTGGATGGTGGAGAACGGCGCTTCACGCGGCACCAGGATCAGTTGCCGGCGCTCCTTGAGCGTCACGTCCGCCGCCCGCTCGATCAAGTTGTTGCAAGCACCGGTGGCGATTGCCGACAACGTGCCGGTCGAACAGGGCACCACCACCATCGCCGCAGGTGCGCCGGAACCCGAGGCCACCGGCGACATCCAGTCTTCCTTGCCATACACGCGGATCTGCCCATCGGCAGCGCCGGTGTATTCGGTCAGGAAGGCCTGCATCGCCTGCGGCTTGGGCGGCAGCAGCACGTCGGTTTCGGTGGACATCACCAACTGCGCGGCCTTGGAGATGAGGAAGTGCACCTCACGGTCCTCACGCACCAGGCAATCGAGCAGGCGCAGGCCGTATTGCGCCCCCGAGGCGCCGGTCATCGCCAGGGTGATGCGCTCCGGGCCGCTCACTTCAGGGCCTCGGCCAGCTTGCCGTGCAGACCGCCGAAGCCGCCATTGCTCATGATCACCACATGGGTGCCCGGACGTGCCTGGCCCTTGATCCGCTCGATGATCGCCTCGAGGCTGTCGGCCACCACGCTCGGCACCGAGCACTGCGCTGCCGTGGCGGCCAGGTCCCAGCCCAGGTTGGCCGGGGCGTACCAGATCACTTGGTCGGCGTCGTTGACACTTTCCGGCAGGCCATCACGGTGGGCGCCCAGTTTCATGGAGTTGGAGCGCGGCTCGATCACCGCAATCACCGGTGCCTCGCCCACACGCTTGCGCAGGCCGTCGAGGGTGGTGGCGATGGCGGTGGGGTGGTGGGCGAAATCGTCGTAGATGGTCACACCCTGCACCTCGGCGACCTTCTCCATGCGCCGCTTGACGCTCTTGAAGGCGCTGAGGCCATCGATGCCCATGGCCGGCACCACGCCGACATGGCGCGCGGCGGCGAGCGTGGCCAGGGCATTGGCGACGTTGTGCTGGCCAGTCAAGGCCCAGTCCACCACCCCTTGTGCCTCACCGTCGAACAGCACTTCGAAGCGCGAACCGTCCGGACTCAGCAGGCGCGCCTGCCACTGGCCACCTTCGCCAGTGGTTTGGACCGGAGTCCAGCAGCCCATGCCGATGACCCGCTCGAGCGCCTGCTCGGTGGTCGGGTGGATGACCAGCCCCTCACTCGGAATGGTCCGAACCAGATGGTGGAACTGCCGCTCGATGGACGCCAGATCCGGGAAGATATCCGCATGATCGAACTCAAGGTTGTTGAGGATCGCGGTGCGCGGGTGGTAATGCACGAACTTCGAACGCTTATCGAAGAAGGCGCTGTCGTATTCGTCGGCCTCGACCACGAAGAACGGCGTGCCGCCCAGGCGCGCCGAGACCGAGAAGTTCTGCGGCACGCCGCCGATCAGGAAGCCCGGGCTCATGCCCGCATGCTCCAGCACCCAGGCCAGCATGCTGCTGGTGGTGGTCTTGCCATGGGTACCGGCCACGGCCAGCACCCAGCGGCCCTGCAGCACATGGTCGGCCAGCCACTGCGGGCCGGAGACGTAGGGCAGGCCTTTGTTCAGCACGTATTCCACGGCAGGGTTGCCACGCGACATGGCGTTGCCGATGACCACAAGGTCAGGAGCCGGCTCCAGCTGGGCCGGATCGTAGCCTTGGGTGAGCTCGATGCCCTGAGCCTCGAGCTGAGTGCTCATCGGCGGATAGACGTTGGCGTCGGAACCGGTGACGCGATGGCCGAGCTCCTTGGCGAGCACCGCCAGCGAACCCATGAAAGTGCCGCAAATACCGAGAATGTGAATGTGCATGATCGACCTCGCAAAACATCGAGGCAGGGTAGCCCAGGGCGAGGGAAATCGCACCCGCTGTTTCGCTCAACTGGCCCTGGCGATACCGTGTTTGCGCAGTTTTCGATACAAGGTATTGCGGCTGATGCCCAAGTGTTCAGCGACGCGGGTCATGTGCCAGCGGTTTGCCTCCAGTACCTTCAACAGTGCAACGCGCTCGGCACTTTCCAGCGGTGCACGATCATTTCTATAGGAGCGGGCTTGCCCCGCGATGGCGTCAGCACAGTCAACATCGCTGCCCCCGCTTGAGCCAGCGCGGGGCAATCCCATTCCCACAACAGTCTGGGGAAGGTCAGACAACTCGATGCGCTGACCATCGCACAACGCCACCAAGGTGCGCAGCACGTTACGCATCTGCCGCACGTTCCCCGGCCAGGCAAAGCCCAACAACGCCTCACGCGCCTCGGGCGCGATCTCGATGGCCTGCCCTTCGGCCTCCTGACTCAGCAGGAAATCCAGCAACTGAGCCTTGTCGCTGCGCTCACGCACCGCTGGCAGCGCAACTTCCAGCCCATTGAGCCGGTAATACAGATCCTCACGGAACGCCCCCTGCGCCACCCGCTCCAGCAGATCCCGGTGAGTGGCGCTGACGATGCGCAGGTCCACCGCCTGCGGCTCACCCCCGATCGGCACCACCTGACGCTCCTCCAGCACTCGCAGCAGGCGGGTCTGCAGGGCCAACGGCATGTCGCCGATCTCGTCCAGCATCAGGGTGCCACCATCCGCTTGCAGCAGCTTGCCGCGCATCCCTTCCTTGCGCGCCCCGGTGAAACTGCCGCCGCGATAGCCGAACAGTTCACTCTCGATCAGGCTTTCCGGAATCGATGCGCAGTTGATCGCCACGAACGGCTTGGCGCTACGTTCGCTGGCCTTGTGCACGGCCTGGGCAAACGCCTCCTTGCCGCATCCGGTTTCGCCACGCAGCAATAACGGCACATCGCGCTGGTAAACCCGCAACGCACGATGAAAATCCCGTTGCAGGGCCGGGTCGAGCAGGCAGATGCCAGGCTCGGCACGCGGGGTGGCCAGCGGCAAGGACGCTGGCACCGACCATACCGGCTTGTGCGCCTGCCCGCGCACGCTGGCAAAGACCTGACGCCCGTCATGGGTACGCAGCGGCCAGGCCGCACTGCCTTGCGTCGTGGCGCGGCTGAACAGCTCGTCGTGACTGCAGGCGAAGAAGCGCCCAACCGACTTGCCCAGCACCCCGCCACGAATGCTGCCCAACAGGTTCAGCGCGCTCTGGTTGACCGCACAGACCCGGCCATCGCCGTCAAAGGCCAGCAGCCCCTCGCTGAACAGCCCGACCGACTCGGCCTGCAGATGAAAGCGCAACAACCAGTGATGCTCGAAGTGCCGCAGGAAATAGCAGCTCTCGATCATCTTCGCCGAGAGGTTGACCAGCGCCATGGTATGGAACTGGCTCTGGCGCGAGACATCCGGGCGCGCCGAGGATACATCGAGCACGGCCAGCAGCTCGCCGTGCGGATCGAACACCGGGCTGGCCGAGCAGGTCAGCCCGGTATGGCGGCCGCGAAAGTGTTCGTCCTGGTGAATGGTCAGGGCTTGGCGCTCGACCAGGCAGGTGCCGATGCCATTGGTGCCCTCGCGCGCCTCGCTCCAGTCTGCACCCAGCCACAGCCCGGCACGCTCGAAGATCCGTCGCTCGCTGGGCGCAGTGACGCAGTTGAGGATCACGCCGCGGGCATCGGTAAGCAGCACCGCGTGGCCCGAGCCGGACAACTGCTGATGCAGGCTGTTCATCTCGCCATCGGCGATCTGCAGCACCTGCTGCAGGCGCTCGCGACTCTCCAGCAGGCGCCCGTGCTCGAGCACCACCGGAGCCTGGGCCAGCGCAGGGTCGAGGTGATAGTCCTCGAGGCAGCGCAGCCAGGAGCGCGCGATGGACGGGTCGCTGGCCGGGCCGTGGGGCTGCCCGCGAGCGACCGTGAGTACCTGCTGGGCATGGCGACTGAAAGCGTTGCTCTGCATTTTTGTTGTTCTCCGCAGATGAAGCGTCCCGCCAGCATCCTCCTCCCGAGAACGCTTTGCAATGACGGCCCGACCGTCGAGTCAGAAGCGTCTCGCCAATGGCACAAAGTGTCACCCTGCCTGTACCGCTCTCGGCACAACACCCGCTCGAAGTCGCTCGACGACTGATCCAAGTCATTGATTGCAAAGGGCCGCAAAGCACTGGCCCGACCTTTGCTCTACGCTTTCCAACTCCCCAACAAACACAATAGCCAGGAGACACACCATGCGTTACGCACATCCCGGTACCGAGGGCGCCAAGGTCTCGTTCAAGAGCCGCTACGGCAACTACATCGGCGGCGAGTTCGTAGCTCCGGTCAAAGGGCAATACTTCGAGAACACCTCGCCGGTGAATGGCAAGCTGATCGCAGAATTCCCCCGCTCCACTGCCGAAGACATCGACAAAGCCCTGGATGCCGCCCACGCCGCCGCCGACGCCTGGGGCCGTACCAGCGTGCAGGACCGCTCCAACGTTCTGCTGAAGATCGCCGACCGCATCGAGCAGAACCTCGAAGTGCTGGCCATCACCGAAACCTGGGACAACGGCAAACCGATCCGCGAGACCCTCAACGCCGACATCCCGCTGGCGGTCGACCATTTCCGCTATTTCGCCGGCTGCATTCGCGCCCAGGAAGGCGGCGCCGCCGAGATCAACGAAAACACTGTCGCCTACCACATCCACGAACCGCTGGGCGTGGTCGGCCAGATCATCCCGTGGAACTTCCCGCTGCTGATGGCCGCCTGGAAGCTCGCCCCGGCCCTGGCCGCCGGCAACTGCGTGGTGCTCAAGCCCGCCGAGCAGACCCCGCTGGGCATCACCGTACTGCTCGAACTGATCGGCGACCTGCTGCCCAAGGGCGTGCTCAACGTGGTGCAGGGCTACGGCCGCGAAGCCGGTGAAGCGCTGGCCACCAGCAAGCGCATCGCCAAGATCGCCTTCACCGGCTCCACCCCGGTGGGCTCGCACATCATGAAATGCGCCGCCGAGAACATCATCCCGTCCACCGTGGAGCTGGGCGGCAAGTCGCCGAACGTCTACTTCGAAGACATCATGCAAGCCGAGCCGACCTTCATCGAGAAGGCCGCCGAAGGCATGGTCCTGGCCTTCTTCAACCAGGGCGAGGTGTGCACCTGCCCGTCCCGTGCCCTGGTGCAGGAGTCGATCTACCCGCAGTTCATGGAAGTGGTGATGAAGAAGGTGCTGCAGATCAAGCGCGGCGACCCACTGGACACCGATACCATGGTCGGCGCGCAGGCCTCGCAGCAGCAGTTCGAGAAGATCCAGTCCTACCTCAAGATTGCCCAGGAAGAGGGCGCCGAGCTGCTGACAGGCGGCAAGGTAGAGCAACTTGATGGCTCGCTGGCCACCGGCTATTACATCCAGCCGACCCTGCTCAAGGGCAACAACAAGATGCGTGTGTTCCAGGAGGAAATCTTCGGCCCGGTGGTCAGCGTCACCACCTTCAAGGATGAAGCCGAAGCTCTGGCGATCGCCAACGACACCGAGTTCGGCCTGGGTGCCGGCGTCTGGACCCGCGACATCAACCGCGCCTACCGCATGGGCCGGGGCATCAAGGCCGGCCGCGTGTGGACCAACTGCTACCACCTGTACCCGGCGCATGCCGCGTTCGGTGGCTACAAGAAGTCCGGCGTCGGCCGTGAAACCCACAAGATGATGCTCGACCACTACCAGCAGACCAAGAACCTGCTGGTGAGCTACGACATCAATCCGCTGGGCTTCTTCTAAACCGAGGTGCGCCCTTCGCGGGCAAGTCGCAGCGGCGAACCGCCGCTGCGACTTGCCCGCGAAGAGGCCCGACCTGCATCCACCAGATTTCAGGCCGGTTGGCGCGCTCCAACCGCTCTGGCTCGCTTCCTGCAACACAATCACCAAGGTCCGGAACCCCTTCCGGCCCGCAAAAAAACAACAGGTGAATCCATGCCAAGCGATCAATCCGCCGGCACGCCGGCAAGCTCCTCCGTAGATTTCGAGAAAGTCGGCTCCGACTATTTCCAGCAGCGTGAACTGAAAAAAGGCGCCGCAGGCTGGGTCCTGCTGGTGGGCCTAGGCGTGGCCTACGTGATTTCCGGCGACTACGCCGGCTGGAACTTCGGCCTCGCCCAAGGTGGCTGGGGCGGCATGTTCCTGGCCACGCTGCTGATGGCCACCATGTACCTGTGCATGTGCTTCTCGCTGGCCGAACTGTCCTCGATGATCCCCACCGCTGGCGGTGGCTACGGCTTCGCCCGCAGCGCGTTCGGGCCCTGGGGCGGCTTTCTCACCGGCACGGCGATCCTCATCGAATACGCCATCGCCCCCGCCGCCATCGCGGTGTTCATCGGCGCCTACTGCCAATCGCTGTTCGGCATCGGCGGCTGGATGATCTACCTGGCGTTCTACATCGTCTTTATCGGCATCCACATCTTCGGGGTCGGCGAGGCGCTGAAGCTGATGTTCATCATCACCGCCGTCGCTGCGATTGCACTGGCGGTGTTCCTGATCGGCATGGCGCCCCATTTTGATGCAGCCAACCTGTTCGACATCGCCAAGACCGACGCCGTCGGCGCCAGCAGCTTCCTGCCATTCGGCTATGTCGGCATCTGGGCGGCGATCCCCTATGCGATCTGGTTCTTCCTCGCCGTCGAAGGCGTGCCCCTGGCCGCAGAAGAGACCAAGAACCCCAAGCGCGACCTGCCCCGCGGCCTGATCGGCGCGATGCTGGTGCTGCTGGCCTTCGCCTTGCTGATCCTGGTGGTCGGCCCCGGCGGCGCCGGCTCCGAAGCGCTCAAGGCTTCGGGCAACCCGCTGGTCGAGGCACTGTCGAAGGCGTACGGCGGCTCGACCTGGATGGGCGGCTTCGTCAACCTGGTCGGCCTGGCCGGGCTGATCGCCAGCTTCTTCTCGATCATCTACGCCTATTCGCGGCAGATCTTCGCGCTTTCGCGCGCGGGCTACCTGCCGCGCAAGCTCTCGCAAACCAACAAGAGCAAGGCGCCGGTACTGGCCCTGGTGATCCCCGGCATCATCGGTTTCGCCCTGTCGCTGACTGGCCAGGGTGACCTGCTGATCCTGGTTGCGGTGTTCGGTGCCACCCTGTCCTACGTGCTGATGATGGCCGCGCACATCACCCTGCGCATCCGTCGGCCGAAGATGGAGCGCCCGTACCGTACCCCCGGCGGCATCTTCACCTCGGGCGTGGCCCTGGTGCTGGCCTGCATCGCCGTGGTCGCCGGCTTCCTGGTCGACCCACGCGTGGTGATTGGCGCTGCCGTGATCTATGCGGTATTAATTGCCTACTTTGCTTTCTACAGTCGTCACCATCTGGTGGCCGGGACGCCGGAAGAGGAATTCGCCGCGATCCAGAAGGCCGAAGAGGCCTTGCACTGATCGCCGACTTACGCCGCAGGCCAGCCCTGCGGCGCTCTGGAGATTCTGTATGGCAAGTTTCGTACACACGGTAGGCAATCTGGTCTACCGCTTCGACAGCCTCAAGGAAGTCATGGCCAAGGCCAGCCCGGCGCGTTCGGGCGACTTCCTGGCCGGCGTCGCCGCCGCCAACGACGGCGAACGGGTCGCCGCGCAGATGGCCCTGGCCAACATCCCGCTCAGTCACTTTCTCAGCGAAGCGCTGATCCCCTACGAACAGGACGAGATCACCCGGCTGATCATCGACACCCATGACGCCGCCGCGTTCGCCCCGGTCAGCCACCTCACCGTCGGCGGCCTGCGTGACTGGCTGCTCAGCGAAGCGGCCGACGAAGCCAGCCTGCGCGCCCTGGCCCCCGGCCTGACGCCGGAAATGGCCGCCGCCGTGTCGAAGATCATGCGCGTCCAGGACCTGGTGCTGGTGGCACAGAAGATCCGCGTGGTCACCGCGTTTCGCGGCACCATGGGCCTGCGCGGGCGGCTGTCGACCCGTCTGCAGCCCAACCACCCCACCGACGAGCCCGCCGGCATCGCCGCCAGCATCCTCGACGGCCTGCTGTACGGCAACGGCGACGCCATGATCGGCATCAACCCGGCGACCGACAGCATCGCCTCGATCTGCGCCCTGCTGGAAATGCTCGACGCGATCATCCAGCGCTACGACATTCCCACCCAGGCCTGCGTGCTCACCCACGTCACCACCTCGATCGAGGCGATCAACCGCGGCGTGCCGCTGGACCTGGTGTTCCAGTCCATCGCCGGCACCGAGGCCGCCAACGCTGGCTTCGGCATCAACCTCAACGTACTCCAGGAAGGCTACGAGGCAGGGCTATCGCTCAAGCGCGGCACCCTCGGGCAGAACCTCATGTACTTCGAGACCGGCCAGGGCAGCGCGCTGTCGGCCAACGCCCACCACGGCGTCGATCAACAAACCTGCGAGACCCGCGCCTACGCCGTGGCGCGGCATTTCAAGCCATTCCTGGTCAACACCGTGGTCGGTTTCATCGGCCCGGAGTACCTGTACAACGGCAAGCAGATCATCCGCGCCGGCCTGGAAGACCACTTCTGCGGCAAGCTGCTCGGCGTGCCGATGGGTTGCGACATCTGCTACACCAACCACGCCGAAGCCGACCAGGATGACATGGACACCTTGCTGACCCTGCTCGGTGTCGCCGGGATCAACTTCATCATGGGCATCCCTGGCTCCGACGACATCATGCTCAACTACCAGACCACCTCGTTCCACGACGCGCTCTACGCGCGCCAGACGCTCGGCCTGAAACCCGGCCCGGAATTCGAGGCCTGGCTGGAACGCACCGGCATCTTCACCCAGGCCGACGGCCGGGTACGCTTCGGCGACAACCTGCCTCCGGCCTTCCGCCACGCGTTGGCGCAGCTCGCATAGGGACGACCATGGACCGACCTACCCCCACGCATGACAACCCCTGGCTGGCCCTGCGCAACCTGACGCCCGCGCGCATCGCCCTGGGCCGTACCGGTACCAGCCTGCCGACCGGGGCGCAGCTGGATTTCCAGTTCGCCCACGCCCAGGCCCGCGATGCGGTGCACCTGCCCTTCGACCATGCCGGCCTGCGCCAGCAACTGAGCGACCGTGGCCGTGACAGCCTGTTGCTGCACAGCGCCGCCGCCGATCGTCACCAGTATCTGCAGCGTCCCGACCTTGGGCGTCGCCTGAGCGACGACTCGGCACTGAAACTGCGTGAACACGCCCAGGCCAACCCGGGCGGCGTCGATCTGGCAATCGTGGTGGCCGACGGCCTCTCGGCATTGGCCGTGCATCGCCACACGCTGCCCTTGCTGAGCCGCTTCGAGGAACAGGCCGCCGCCGATGGCTGGAGCAGCGCCCCGGTGATCCTGGTGGAACAGGGCCGAGTCGCGGTGGCCGACGAAGTCGGCGAGCTGCTCGGTGCGCGGATGACCGTGATGCTGATCGGCGAACGCCCTGGCCTGAGCTCGCCCGACAGCCTGGGCCTGTACTTCACCTACGCCCCGAAAGTGGGCCTGACCGACGCCTACCGCAACTGCATCTCCAACGTGCGCCTGGAAGGCCTGAGCTACGGCATGGCCGCGCATCGCCTGCTGTACCTGATGCGCGAGGCCTGTCGCCGACAGCTTTCAGGGGTGAACCTGAAGGATGAAGCCGAGGTCCACAGCATCGACAGCGAAAACTCGTCCAGCAAATGCGGAAACTTCCTGCTCGGTGAAGGGTAGAAAACATGTAACCCAAGGCGGATTGCGCTTCTAGGCTGCCTTGGGGCAGCATGCCGGTACGAGGCAGCTTGCATCCCCCCGTTCCCACATGGACTCTGAGGCCTGCTCATGCGCATCATCAAGGCAACCCTGGAACACCTCGACCTGCTCACCCCGCTGTTCGTCACCTATCGCGAGTTCTATGGGCAACTGCCCTACCCGGACACCTCGCGCAGTTTTCTCGAGAAGCGCCTCAAACGCGGTGAATCGGTGATCTACCTGGCCCTGCCGGATGACGACAACAGCAAGCTGCTGGGTTTCTGCCAGCTCTACCCGAGTTTTTCCTCGCTGTCGCTCAAACGTGTGTGGATCCTCAACGATATCTACGTTGCCGAGGATTCCCGACGCATGCTGGTGGCCGACCACCTGATGCGCGAAGCCAAGAAGATGGCGAAGGAAACCAACGCCGTGCGCATGCGCGTATCCACCAGCAGCGACAACGAGGTAGCGATGAAGACCTACGAGTCCATGGGCTTTCGCAAGGATACCGAGTTCGAGAACTACGTCCTGCCGATCAGCCAGGATTGACCGACCGGGCTCATCTGACACTGCTCGGCGTGCTTTCCATAGCCAGCAACCGTCCCGTTCAGATCTGGAGGCCAGTGCCGTCCACCCTGCGGGGGACGGCTTACGCCGCCCCGTAACCCCCCGCTACAAACTCCCCGGGCATCTTCACGACTTCGCCGTATAATGCCCCATTCGTCATGTGTGAAAAGTTACCCATCCACCGGTGAACATGCCCACGCAAAATGACGTCGTCCGTCATCGCGCGCCCGTGGAAGCGGGTCAAGACAACAGGTGCTGTACATGGAATTCAACCCGCTGGACCTTATCCTGCATCTCGATGCCTACCTCGACCTGCTGGTGACCAACTATGGTCCCTGGATCTACGCCATCCTGTTCGCGGTGATCTTTTGCGAGACCGGCCTGGTGGTCATGCCCTTCCTGCCGGGCGATTCGCTGCTGTTCATCGCCGGCGCCGTGGCCGCGGGCGGTGGCATGGATCCGGTACTGCTCGCCGGCCTGCTGATGGTCGCCGCGATCCTCGGCGACAGCACCAACTACGTGATCGGACGAACGGCCGGGGAACGCCTGTTCCGCAACCCGAACTCGAAGATCTTCCGCCGCGACTACCTGCAGCGCACCCACGAATTCTACGAACGCCACGGCGGCAAGACCGTCACCCTTGCCCGCTTCCTGCCCATCCTGCGCACCTTCGCCCCGTTCGTCGCCGGCATTGCCCACATGCACTACCCGCGTTTCCTAGGTTTCAGCGTCGCCGGCACCCTGCTGTGGGTTGGCGGCCTGGTCACCCTGGGCTACTTCTTCGGTAACGTGCCTTTCATCAAGCAGCACCTGTCGCTGATGGTCGTGGCCATCATCGTCCTGTCGCTGGTGCCGATGATCCTGGGCCTGCTGCGTGGCCGACTGGGCCGTACCGCCAAGGCCCACTGACCGTCCATGTGGTCGTTCAGCGCCTGGCGGCGCAAGCGCACCCTGGCGCGCTACCAGGTCGATCAAGCGCTGTGGCAGGCGATCCGTGACCGCCTGCCCCTGCTCGACGGCATCAGCGACGAGGAAGACCGCTGGCTGCGCGAGGCCAGCGTGCTGTTTCTGTACGACAAGCACCTCACTACCCTGCCCGGCGTCGAGCTGGACGACGAGCAGCGCCTGTTCCTCGCGGCCCAGGCCCAGCTTCCACTGCTGCACCTGGGCGAGCTGAACTGGTACCAGGGCTTTCACGAGATCATCCTCTACCCCGACGACTTCAAGAGCCCCCAGCGCCACCGCGATGCCAGTGGTGTCGAGCATGTGTGGGACGGCGAACACAGCGGCGAGGCCTGGCAGCAGGGCCCGGTGATCATGGCCTGGGCCGGCGTCGAGGCCAGCGGCGGTTGGGAAGCCTACAACCTGGTGATCCACGAGCTGGCGCACAAGCTCGACATGCTCAACGGCGACGCCAACGGCCTGCCGCCCCTGCACCCGGGCATGGACGTCAATGCCTGGGCCCACGCCATGCAGCAGGCCTACGACGATCTCAACCGCCAGCTCGACGCCAACCCTGACCTGGAAACGCCCATCGATCCCTACGCTGCGGAAAATCCGGCCGAATTCTTCGCCGTGACCAGTGAATACTTCTTCAGTGCTCCAGACCTGCTGCACGAAAGTTATCCACAGGTGTACCGACAATTGTCGCTGTTCTATCGCCAGGACCCGCTGGCCCGCCTGACACGCCTGCAGGCCGAACACCCGCAGTACCGCGACGCCCACGTCTGATACGCCCGCACATCAGGCCGACCGTGGCATGCGCTGGCGGAATGTGCCTATAATCGCCGCCACTTTTTTGGTCAATCACGGGGGCAAAGCCCAATGAGCTACAGCAAGATTCCTGCGGGCAAGGACCTGCCGAACGACATCTACGTCGCCATCGAGATCCCTGCCAACCACGCGCCGATCAAATACGAGATCGACAAGGACAGCGATACCCTGTTCGTCGACCGTTTCATGGCGACCCCGATGTTCTACCCAGCCAACTACGGCTTCATCCCCAACACCCTGGCCGACGACGGTGATCCGCTGGACGTGCTGGTCGTCACCCCGTACCCGGTCGCCCCAGGCTCGGTGATCCGTGCCCGTCCGGTCGGCGTACTGAACATGACCGACGACGGCGGCGGCGACGCCAAGGTCATCGCCGTACCGCACGACAAGCTGTCGCAGCTGTACGTCGACGTGAAAGAGTACACCGACCTGCCGGCTCTGCTGATCCAGCAGATCGAGCACTTCTTCGCCAACTACAAGGATCTGGAGAAGGGCAAGTGGGTCAAGATCGAAGGCTGGGAAGGCGCTGACGCCGCCCGCGCCGCGATCACCAAGTCGGTTGCCGCCTACAAGGGCTGATGACTGCCTTGCCATGAAAAAGCCCGGCCATCTGTGCCGGGCTTTTTTATGCCTCTCGGATACAGACACCGTTTTCTTGCAGGGTCATCAAATGTCTCATCCAAAAATAAAAGAGAAATCCCACATCACCCTGCAAAAGCAGCCGACAACAGCCTCAGATTTCCACCCTTAGCATAAACACGCTGTTTATTTCCTCTCCTCGCACCACAATCTAGACTCGCCGCCATGAACAATTCCGGTGACCGTCTCAAGACACTCCTGCAGGAATGTGGCCTGACCCCTTCCGACTTCGCCGCCCAGCGCAATGTCACACCCCAGCACGTGAACAACTGGTTCAAACGGGGTATTCCCCTGGCGCGCCTGGACGAAATCGCCGACCTGTTCTGCGTCTATCGCCACTGGCTGCGCAGCGGCGAAGGCCCAAGCACCCGAGCCCGATCCTGCGCCCCGGCCTGCCACAGCCCGAAACCGCGCCCCCCGGCCATGGCGGCAGGCAGATCTGCGTCGATTTCCACCGCCTGCTCGACGGCCAGCTCATATCGGATCCGGAGCGCCACCTGCTGGTGTCGGCGCAGGCATTGGAGACGCTCGGCATCCTCCCGGAAAACGCCATTTGCCTGGACATGCCAGACGCTAACATGGCACCGCTGATCCCCATTGGCGCCGCCCTGGCCATCGACCGCAGCCTGACCCGCGTGGTCGACGGGCAGACCTACGCGCTGATGCACGAGGGCCGGTTGCGGGTGCACAGCCTCAGCCTGAACCATAACGGCACGCTGTGCCTGCACAGCCACGACCGACGCAACTACGCCGTCGAGCGCTATACCCCGGCCCAGCGCCACGCCCAGGGCATGCAGGTACTGGGGTGGGTATTCTGGTGGTCGTGGTTCAGCCGTCAGCGGCCCGTATGAACACCCGGTGCCAATTTTCGCTGGGCATCCCTGGCGAGCCCTAGTATGCTACGCGGCACATTTAGCCGAGGGTCGGCACAAGCCGCATCCCAGAGCACCTGACGACGCCCCACACGGCCGTTTGTCATCTTTTTCAGGCCTCGATGGCCAATCTGTTAAGGCGGTTGCGGCTTACCAAAAATTAGCCAAGCCCGTCCCCGAGAGCCGGCCACAAGCCGGCTTTTTACTGCCCGAAATCCAGCGCGCAATCCTTGCCCTTCGCGTTGTCTGCTACGCGGGTAGACTCGCTACCACGGCCCTGCCCCTGCTCAGGCGCAGCGCGTGACCAGTAGCCGTTCGCCGCGCAGTGTCACCTTCATATCCCCTTTCCCGTCAGCGTCCAGCAGACAGTCGGCAATCGCCGGCTCCAGCATCACCCGCACGCGTCGCCCAAGGGCCCTGGCCCCGAAACGTACGTCGTACCCAGCGATCAGCCAAGCCCGCGCCGACTCGTCCAACTGCACGCGGCGCTGAGGCCCCAGGCGCTGCGCCAGCCTGGCCAACTCGATATCCAGCAACGCTTCCAGCCAGCGCCCTTCGATGCGCTCGAACATGAGGATGCGGTCGATGCGATTGAGAAACTCCGGTTCGAAACGCTGGTGCAGCGCGCGCTCGAGCACCTGCGCCTCGGACTCGCCGAACAGCGCCAGCCATCGCCGCCATCCCCGACGCAACCGCCGCCCGGCCTCACGCGCCCCCACATTGCTGGTCATGAAAATCAGGCTGTTGCGAAAGTCCAGGGTGCGGTTGCCGCCCGCCAGGGTCAGGCGGCCGCTTTCCAGGATGCCCAGCAGGCTGCGCAGCACCTGGTCGCTGGCTTTTTCCAATTCATCGAACAACACGATGCCAGGGCGGCTGTAGCTGCCGGCAATCAGTGTCTCGTCGAACAGGCTGATGCCTTCCTTGCTGCCCACGTAGCCCGGCGGCGCGCCGGTCAACGACGCGGCGTAATGCTCCTGGGCCAGGGTCTGCATGTCGATGCGACCCAACGCGTCGGGGCGGCCATGGATGGCCTGGGCGAGCAGGCGCACGATCTCGGTCTTGCCGACCCCGGTCGGGCCCATGAACAGGTTCACGCCGAGCGGGCGCCCAGGGTCGCTGATGTCGGCCTTGAGCACCTTGAGCTGCGCCTCCACGGCCGCCAGCGCCACCTCCTGCCCGACGATGCGCTGGCGCAGCAGGCTCATCACCTGCTGCGGCTCGAACACGAAACGCGAGACCGGCGCACACGCCTGCAGAGACGACATGCCTCAACCCACGCTGCGTTCTTGGCCTTCGTGGGGCAACTGCCCCACCGGGCAATCGGCTACGCCGACCGTACGCCGGGTGATGCGCTCGACATTCTCCTGGGCTTTCTGCGCATCCAGTACCCAGGTGCGGTAGAACTCGAAGGGGCAGTCGGCCACGCCCTTGTCGCCGTCGCCAGAGTCGAACACCCCGGTGTAGCCCCGGTGCAGCAACTTGAACAGGTGGTTCTGCGACTGGTCGTTGGCACGTGCATCGCGGATCTGCGAGATCGACAACTGGGCGTACTGGATACCCATCTCCTCTTCACCACACTCCCCCAGGGTACGGCCATCGAAGCCGATGATCGCCGAATGGCCAAAGTACGAGTACACGCCATCGAACCCCGCGGCGTTGGCCACCGCGACGTAGCAGTTGTTGGCCCAGGCCATGCTCTTGGACATCTGCACCTGCTGCTCCTTGGCCGGGTACATGTAGCCTTGGCAGCGTACGATCAGTTCGGCACCCTTCATCGCGCAATCGCGCCAGATCTCCGGATAGTTGCCGTCGTCGCAGATGATCAGGCTGATCTTCATGCCCTTGGGGCCGTCGCAGACGTAGGTGCGATCGCCCGGGTACCAGCCCTCGATGGGGCACCAGGGGATGCACTTGCGATAGCGCTGGACGATCTGTCCCTGGTTGTCGATCAGCACCAGGGTGTTGTACGGCGCCTTGTGCGGGTGTTCCTCGTGACGCTCGCCGGTCAGGGAAAACACCCCCCAGGTGTTGGCGTCGCGGCAGGCCGCCGAGAAGATCGCAGTTTCCTCGCCCGGTATGCTCGCGGCAGTGGCCATCATCTCGTCGTGGTCATAGAGGATGCCCATGGTGCTGTACTCGGGGAAGACCACCAGGTCCATGCCTGGCAACCCCTGCTTCATGCCCTTGATCATTTCGCCGATCTTGCGGGCGTTATCGATGACTTCGGCCTTGCTGTGCAGGCGCGGCATCTTGTAGTTCACGACAGCAACGCCGACGGTGTCGGGGCTGCTGGAAATATCGCCGTGGCGCATGAAAACGAACCTCGTTCAGTGGCTGATCATCCAGGGCCGCGGCCCGGTCTTGCGCTTGAGGCCGAGTGGGTTGGCCTTGGTCGGCTCCACCGCCTTGCTTGGCGAACAACAACCACAGCCGGCCGGATGGCGCCGCTGCTGGTACTCGGCGACGGTCTGCGGCGCATGGGCGCTGCGTTCGTTGGTGGCGATGGCCTGGCGCTGGCTGGCGGACAGGGTGGCCAGTGCCGGCGCCGACACCTGCAATCCGCCGGCGGCCGTGCCGCAATACGGGCACTGGCACGGCTCGTGGCGCTGGGCGATCGGTCGCAGCATGCTGAAGGTGCCGCACGCGGGGCAGGCATATTCGTAGGTCGGCATGGCGGCATCTCCTTACAGGTCCGGGGCGATCGGCAGATCGACGCTGCCGTCCAGGTGCCGGGTCGGGCCGCTGGCGCTGGGATTGATGTCGAAATCGAAGATCTCGGTCGGCAGCCACAGGGTGGCGCAGGCGTTGGGGATGTCCACCACGCCGCTGATGTGCCCCTGCACCGGCGCCGAGCCCAGCAAGGCGTAGCCCTGGGCAGGGGAATAGCCGAACTTGGTCAGGTAATTGATGGCGTTCAGGCAAGCCTGGCGATAGGCGACGTTGACGTCCAGGTAGTGCTGCTGGCCGCTTTCATCTACCGAGATGCCTTCGAAGATCAGGTAGTTCTTGTAGTTCGGGGTAATCGGGCTGGGCTTGAATACCGGGTTCCTGATGCCGTACTTGGCCATGCCGCCCTTGATCAGCTCGACTTTCATGTGCACCCAGCCGGCCATCTCGATGGCGCCGCAGAAGGTAATCTCGCCATCGCCCTGGCTGAAGTGCAGGTCGCCCACCGACAGCCCGGCACCCTTGACGTACACCGGGAAGAAAATCTTCGAGCCCCGCGACAGGTCCTTGATATCGCAGTTGCCGCCATGCTCGCGCGGCGGCACGGTGCGCGCGCCGGTGGCGGCGGCATCGTCACGGGCCTGGCCCTTGAGCTTGCCCATGTGCGCGGTGGCGGCCAGCGGCGGGTTGGCCAGCGGCGGTACGCGGGTGGGGTTGGTGTCGATCAGTTCCTGCTCGCGGCGGTTCCAGGCGGCGAGCATCACCGGGTCTGGCAGGCAACCGATCAGCCCGGGGTGGATCAGGCCGGCGAAATTCACCCCAGGGATGTGCCGGGAGCTGGTGAACATACCCTTGAAATCCCAGATCGCCTTTTGTGCGCTGGGGAAGTGATCGGTGAGGAAACCGCCGCCGTTCTGCCGCGAGAAGAAGCCATTGAAGCCCCACATCGAGTCGGCCTTGGCGCCGATGTCGAGCAGGTCGACGACCAGCAGGTCACCCGGCTCGGCGCCCTGCACGCCCACCGGGCCGGACAGGTAGTGCACGGTCGACAGGTCGACATCGCGCACATCCGAGGCATCGTCGTTGTTCTTGATCGCCCCGGCGGTCCAGTCGTAGGTCTCGAGGATGAAGTCATCGCCCGGCTTGACCCAGCAAGCCATGGGGATGTCCGGGTGCCAGCGGTTGTGGATCTGCTCGTTTTCGGTGGCGGGCTGGTTGAGATCGACTTTGATCAGGGTATCGGTCATGGCAAAGCTCCTGGACAGTAAGGTTTAGTGCATTGCTGACAGTCTTGAACGCAGGTGCGGATCGGCCAATACGTCGGATGACGTAGCAGGCCCGCTACACCGAGAGGTAACGGCTGATGGTGGCTTCGTCGACGTTGGCGCGGGTCTCCTCGATCACGAAGCGGCCCTTCTCGATCACCAAAAAGCGGTCGGCAATCTCGAGGGTGAACGACAGCACCTGTTCGGAGACCACGATGGTCAGGTCGCGCAGGTCGCGGATCTCTTTCAGGGCGCGGGCGATGTCCTTGATGATCGACGGCTGGATGCCCTCGGTCGGTTCATCGAGCAGCAGCACCTTGGGGTTGGTCGCCAGGGCACGGGCAATCGCCAACTGCTGCTGTTGTCCGCCGGAGAGGTTGCCGCCCTTGCGTGCGCGCATGTCATGAAGCACCGGAAACAGTGCATAGAGGTCCTCGGGCACCTGGCCCTTGGCCGAGGCAGGCAAACCGGTCTGGATGTTTTCCAGCACGGTCATGCTGGGGAAGATCATCCGTCCCTGGGGCACGTAGGCAATGCCGTGCTCGACCCGTTCATGGGTGTCCAGGCCGGAGACTTCCCGGCCATCGACGCTGACCTGGCCGCGCCACTGTGGCAGCAGCCCCATCAGGCTCTTGAACAGCGTAGTCTTGCCCATGCCGTTACGCCCCATCACGGCGACGATTTCGCGCCTGGCCACCGCCAGGTCGAGGTCGTGGAGGATCTGGCTCTGGCCGTAGCCACAGGACAGTTGCTTGACGTTGAACATGCCGGCTTCCTCAGTGGCCCAGATAGACTTCGACGACCTTCGGGTTGTTCTGCACCGCCTCCATGCTGCCTTCGGCCAGGACCTTGCCCTGGTGCAGCACGGTGACCTTGTGCGCGATGCTCTTGACGAACTCCATGTCGTGCTCGATGACCAGCACCGACCGGCCCTGGCTGATGCGCTTGAGCAGCTCGGCGGTCTGTACCCGCTCGCCTACGCTCATGCCGGCGACCGGCTCGTCGAGCATCAGCAGGTCCGGGTCCTGCATCAGCAGCATGCCGATCTCCAGCCATTGCTTCTGGCCGTGGGACAGCAGGTCGGCCTGCTGCTCGAGCAGGTCACCGAGAAAGATCTCCCGCGCCACCTCCTCGACCCGCGCCACGACCGCCGCACTGCGCTTGAAGAACAGCGCGCCGAACACCTTGCGCCCGGCCGGATAGGACATCTCGAGGTTCTCGAACACCGTGAGGTTTTCGTAGATCGACGGGGTCTGGAACTTGCGCCCGACCCCGGCGCGCACGATGTTGAACTCTCGCATGCGGGTCAGCTCCTTGCCGTCGAACAGGATGCTGCCGCTGGTGGCGCGGGTCTTGCCGCAGATCAGGTCGAGGACCGTGGTCTTGCCGGCTCCGTTGGGGCCGATCACCACGCGCACCTCGTTGCGGTCGATGTACAGGTTGAGGTTGTCCACGGCCTTGAAGCCGTCGAAGGATACGGTCAGGCCCTCGATGGCCAGGACCGGTTTCTTCATCTCGAAACCGATGGGGCTCATGGCTGGGTCTCCAGGGAAGCAGGTTCAGGTGCAACGCTCGGTGTGCCAGGACGGCTCGCCGGCGCCACGGCCTCGGGTACAGGTGCCGGTCGTGGTGTACGTCGCAGCCAACGTGCCAGGGCCTGGCGCCCGTGGCTGTCCCACAGCCCGGCCAGGCCGTTGGGGAAGTACATGACCACGGCGATGAACAGCCCGCCCATCAGGTACAACCACAGCTCGGGGAGCGACTCGGAAAAGTAGGTCTTGCCGTAGTTCACCAGCAGCGCGCCATACACCGCGCCCAGCAGTGACATGCGCCCGCCGACAGCGGTGAAGATGACCATCTCGATAGAGGGCACGATGCCGACGAACGAGGGCGACATGAAGCCGACCTGCAGGGCGAACATCGCCCCGCCAATGGCCGAGAACGCCGCAGCGATGCAGAACACGAAGATCTTGAAGGTCGCCACGTCGTAACCGGAGAACCGGACCCGCTCCTCCTTGTCGCGCATCGCCATCAACAGCCGGCCCAGCTTGGACCTCAGCACGAAGCGGCCAATGAAGATGCAGCCGAACAGCAGCGCGGCGTTGATGAAGTACAGGATCAGCTTGGCGCTGTCGGTACGCAGGTCCCAGCCCATCAGGGTCTTGAGGTCGGTGATGCCGTTGACGCCACCGGTCAGGCCCTGCTGGCCGATGATCAGCACGGTGAGGATCAGCGCGATGGCCTGGGTGACGATGGAGAAGTACACGTCGCCCACCCGCCGCTTGAACAGCGCCATGCCAATCACGAAGGCCAGCAGCACCGGCACCAGGATCACCGCCAGCAGGGTGAAACCGAAGCTGTTGAACGGCACCCAGAACAGCGGCAGCTCGGTGAGCTGGTTCCAGTCCATGAAGTCGGGGATGCCCGGCGTGGTCTGGATCTTGGTGCTGACCGGGTCGGAGGCTTCAAGCTTGAGAAACATCGCCATGCAGTACCCGCCCACGCCGAAGAACACCCCCTGCCCCAGGCTGAGGATGCCGCCGTAGCCCCAGCACAACACCAGGCCCACGGCAACGAAGGCATAGGTCAGGTACTTGCCCACCATGTTCAGGCGGAAGGCGTCCAGGGTCAGCGGGAACACCACGAAAATCAGCAGCGCCAGCAGCGCCACGCCCAGCAGGTTGGGCTTGCCTGCCAGCATCTTGTCCAGAACGTTCATCGGCTCGCCTCTACTTGCGCACTTTGATGGAGAACAACCCTTGCGGGCGCAGCATCAGGATCAGGATCACCCCGGAGAGGGTCAGCACCTTGGCCATCGAGCCGCTGAGGAAGAACTCCGAGATCGATTGGGTCTGGGCGATGACGAAGGCCGAGGCCATGGTCCCGAACAGGCTCTGCGCGCCGCCGAAGACCACCACCAGGAAGGTGTCGACGATGTACTGCGCGCCCGAGGTGGGGCCAGTGGAGCCAATGGTGGTGAAGGCCGCGCCGGCCACCCCGGCCACGCCGCAACCCAGGGCGAACGTCATGCGGTCGACCTTGCGCGTGTTGATGCCCACCGCCCGGCTCATCAGGCGGTTCTGCACCGTGGCGCGCACATGCAGGCCCCAGCGTGAGCGATACAGCAGCACGAAGATGGCCGCCGTCAGCAACACGGTCAGGGCGATCATGAACAGGCCGTTGCGCGGGATCTCGATGGCGTCGGTGAGGTTGAACGAGCCCATCAGCCAATCCGGCGGCGTCGCACTGACCTCACGGGCACCGAACACCGAACGGAAGGTCTGCTGCATGACCAGCGACAGGCCCCAGGTCGCCAGCAGCGTATCGAGCGGGCGCTTGTACAAGCGGCTGATCATCGCCCACTCCACCAGCCAGCCGATGGCACCGGCGACCAGGAACGACAGGGCGATGGCGAAGAAAAAGTAGTATGGCTGGAAGCCCGGGGCGAAGTGGCTGGTCAGGCTGGAGCAGACGTAGGTGGTGTAGGCGCCGATGGTCAGGAACTCGCCGTGGGCCATGTTGATGACCCCCATCTGGCCAAAGATGATCGCCAGCCCCAGTGCCATCAACAGCAGCACGCAGAACACGGACAGGCCGTTGAACCCCTGCATCGCCGCGATGGCACCAAATTCCGATAGCCATTCCATGATGATGGTCTCCTGCTGTGGGATGGGAGCGCCGCGCCCCGGCATGCCAGGGCGAGGGCCGAGGGATTACTGGTAGCCCTTGGGGAAGGGGTTCGGCTCGATCAGGTCGGACTCGTAGACCACCTTGAACTGGCCGTTGGGCTGCACTTCGCCGATGCGCGTCTTGCTCCACAGGTGATGGTTCTCGTGCACCTTCACGTAGCCTTCCGGTGCAGTGGTGAGCTCGATGCCTGGCGAGGCGGCGACCACCTTGTCGACGTCGAAGCTGCCGGCCTTCTCCACCGCAGCCTTCCACAGCCATGGGCCGAGGTAGGCGGCCTGGGTCACGTCGCCGATCACCGCGTCCTTGCCGTACTTGGCCTTGAAGGCCTCGACGAAGGCTTTGTTGTTGGGGTTGTCGAGGCTCTGGAAGTACTTCATCGAGGCGTAGAAACCGGCCATGTTCTCGCCGCCGATCCCCAGCAGTTCGTCCTCGGTCACCGACAGGGTCAGCAGGGTCTGCTTGGCCGCGTTCACGCCGGCGGCGTTGAGTTGCTTGTAGAAGGCCACGTTGGAGCCACCGACCACGGCGGCGAACACCACGTCGGGCTTCTTCAGCTTGACCTTGTTGATCAGCGAGCCGAACTGGGTGTTGCCCAGTGGGTAGTAGTCCTCGCCGACCACCGTGCCGTGCAGCACGTTCTCGATGTGCTTGCGCGCGATCTTCATCGAGGTGCGTGGCCAGATGTAGTCCGAACCGACCAGGTAGAAGGTCTTGGCGCCCTTGGTCTTGGCGATCCAGTCGAGGCTGGCGAGAATCTGCTGGGTCGCCTCCTGGCCGGTGTAGATGACGTTCTTGGACTGTTCCAGGCCTTCGTAGAAGGTCGGGTAGTACAGCAAGCCGTTCTCTTTCTCGAAGATCGGCAGCACGGCCTTGCGCGAGGCCGAGGTCCAGCAGCCAAACACCGTGGCGACCTTGTCGTTGACCAGCAGCTTCTTGGCTTTTTCGGCGAAGGTCGGCCAATCGGAGGCGCCGTCTTCCTGAACCACCTTGATCTGCCGACCCAGCACGCCGCCGGCGGCGTTGATCTGGTCGATGGCCAGGCGCTCGGCCTGGATCGAACCGGTTTCGGAAATCGCCATGGTGCCGGTGGCCGAATGCAACTGACCGACCGTGACTTCGGTGGCAGTAACGGCCAGGCCAGTGCTGTTGGCCTCGTCGGCCAGTGCGCCCTGGCTGAACACGCTCGCCGCCAGCAACGACAGCGCGGCGGCGCCCAGCGCCAGGCGGCGTGGCAACAGACCTTTGGTGCGGATCAATCGTGGTTCCATGCTGCTACTCCTATGCGGTGGTGGCATCAGCATGGAGCTGCACGACAGCGGCAGGTATACGCAGCCTGACGTAGCGGCGTACGTCATTTGACGTAGGGTGAATTGCACCAGCTTGGGGCAGGATGCCGGGGCGACTGTCTTTGTGAGTCAGTGGCGGCCTCTTCGCGGGTAAACCCGCTCCCACAGGTACCCCGCTGATTTCGGAGCCTGCGGGGTACCTGTGGTCGCGGCCCCGACAATCCCGGGGCATGAAACTTGCTCGATTCCCAACCACACCCGCCAGGCACGGACCGCCACCACCGCAGGAGCCACCTCACCGTGCCAGCCCCCGGTACCCAGCGCATCGCCAAGATCCGCCGCGACTACAACCGCTGGGTCGCCGACGAGACCATGGAGGACTACGCCCTGCGCTACACCCCCAAGTCGTTTCGCAAATGGTCGGAAACCCGCATCGCCAACACCGCCCTGGGCGCGGTGTCGTTCCTGGCCCTGGAAGCGATCGGCGGGGTACTGGCGCTGAGCTATGGCTTCACCAACACCTTCTGGGCGATCCTGGCGGCGAGCCTGGTGATCTTCTTCACCGGCCTGCCCATCAGCTACTACGCCGCCCGCTACGGTGTGGACATGGACCTTCTGACCCGGGGCGCCGGCTTCGGTTACATCGGCTCGACCATCACCTCGCTGATCTATGCCAGCTTCACCTTCCTGTTCTTCGCCCTGGAAGCGGCGATCATGGCCCTGGCCCTGGAGATGTACTTCCACATCCCGCTGGCCTTCGCCTATGTCATCTGCTCGCTGCTGGTGATTCCGCTGGTCGCCTATGGCGTGACCCTGATCAGCCGCCTGCAACTGTGGACCCAGCCCCTGTGGCTGGTGCTACTGGTGCTGCCCTACCTGTTCGTGCTGCTGAAAAACCCCCAGGCCTTCAGCGACTGGACCAGCTTCCAGGGCCGTAGCGCCAGCGGCGGCGATTTCAACCTGCTGGCGTTCTGCGCCGCCTGTACCGTGGCGCTGTCGCTGGTGACGCAGATCGGCGAGCAGGTCGACTACCTGCGCTTTCTCCCCGAAAAGACCGCGGCCAACCGCAAGCGCTGGTGGGCCGCACTGCTGTGTGCCGGCCCCGGCTGGATCGTCCCGGGCGCCCTGAAGATGGCCGGCGGCGCCTTCCTGGCGTTTCTTGCCCTGCAGCACGAGATCCCCATCGAGCACGCCGCCGAACCCACGCAGATGTACCTGGTGGCCTTTCATTACGTGTTCGCCTCACCGGAGTGGGCACTGGGGGCGATGGTGCTGTTCGTGTTCGTCTCGCAGATGAAGATCAACCTGACCAACGCCTACGCCGGCTCCCTGGCCTGGTCGAACTTCTTCGCCCGGGTCACCCACAGCCACCCTGGGCGCGTGGTATGGCTGGTGTTCAACGTGGCGATCGCCCTGATGCTGATGGAGCTGGGCGTGTTCGATGCCATCGAGCAGGTACTCGGGCTCTACGCCAACATCGCCACGGCATGGATCGGCTCGGTGGTCGCCGACCTGGTGATCAACAAACCCCTGGGGCTGTCACCGAAACACATCGAGTTCAAACGCGCGCACCTGTACGACATCAACCCGGTGGGCGTCGGTTCGATGCTGATTGCCTCACTGCTGTCCATGCTCGCCCACGTCGGCCTGTTCGGCGCCCTGGCCCAGGCCGCACCGCCGCTCATCGCCCTGGCCACGGCGCTGCTGGCGACCCCCGTGCTGGCGGTGCTCACGCGCAGCCGCTACTACATCGCCCGCAGCAGCGACCCGCTGCAGTTGCAGCCCCTGACACCACTCACCCAGGTCACCTGCGGCCTGTGCAGCAACCCGTTCGAAAGCGCCGACCTGGCGTTCTGCCCAGCCTACGCCACGCCGATCTGCTCGTTGTGCTGTTCGCTGGACGCCCGTTGTGGCGACCGCTGCAAACCTCCACAGGCACGGCTGTCGGCACAGTTCGAGAGCCTGCTGCGCTGGCTGCTGCCCAACACCGAACTGCCGCGCCTGCACACACGCCTGATGCACTATCTCGGCCTGCTGCTGGTGTTGATCCTGTTGCTCAGCGGCGCCCTGGCACTGATCTACGGCCAGGCCTCGCAGGCCCTGCCCGTCTCGGCCCAGGCCACCCTGCAACAAGCGTTCTTCAAGGCCTTTCTGGTGCTGTCGGTGCTGGCGGCGATCCTCGCCTGGTGGACCGTGCTGACCCGCGAGAGCCGCCACGTGGCCCAGGAAGAGTCGAACCGCCAGACCCAATTGCTGATGCAGGAGATCGCCGCGCACCGGGTCACCGACCAGGCCCTGCAGGACGCCAAGGAAGCCTCCGAGGCCGCCAACGCGGCCAAGAGCCGCTACATCACCGGGTTGTCCCACGAGCTGCGCACGCCGCTCAACAGCATCCTCGGTTTCACCCAGGTCCTGCAGCGTGACGCGGCCATGCCGGCCCAGCACCAGGATGCCCTGGCGACCATCCTGCGCAGCGGCTCGCACCTGTTGTCGCTGATCGACGGCCTGCTCGACGTGGCCAAGATCGAGGCCGGCAAGCTGCGCCTGGAGCAAACCGAGATCCCCTTCCCCGAACTGCTCCACGACCTGGAGCTGATGTTCACCCCGCAAGCACGCGACAAAGGCCTGCGCTTTCACCTGGAGCCGCTCGGTGCGCTACCGGCGGTGGTACGCGGCGACGAGAAACGAGTGCGGCAGATCCTCATCAACCTGCTCGGCAATGCGGTCAACTTCACCGACAGCGGTGAAGTGCGTCTGCGTGTGGGCTACCTGCGCGAAACTGCGACCTTCGAAATCATCGACACCGGCATCGGCATCGACCCTGGCCAGCTCGAGCGACTCTTCCAGCCATTCGAGCGCGGCGACCTGATGCGCCAGGACAAGGGGGTTGGCCTGGGCCTGACCATCACCCGCATGCTCACCTCGCTGATGGGCGGCGAACTGCAGGTGCGCAGCGAGCGGGACAAAGGCACCTGCTTCCAGGTGCGCCTGTATCTGCCCCAGGTGCGCGCACCGCAGGCGGTGGTGCACGTGGCCCACGACATCATCGGCTACGACGGCCCCCCGCAGCGCGTGCTGGTGGTGGACGACCACGTCGACCACCGCAAGGTGCTCAGCGGCATGCTCACGCCGCTGGGGTTCGAGGTGGTGCAGGCCAGTAATGGCCATGAAGCGATCCGCCAGGTCGCCCTGCTCGGCCCGGACCTGATCCTCATGGACCTGTCGATGCCCGGCATGGATGGCTGGGACACCAGTCGGCTGATCCGTCGCAACGCCTTGTCCAAGGCTCCGATCATCGTCATCTCGGCCAACGCCCTCAACGACGAGCGCGCCCTGGCCAGCACCTGCAACGACTACCTGGCAAAGCCCGTGCGCACCCCCGACCTGCTCGAGCGCATCCAGCGCCAGCTCGGCCTGCAGTGGCGCCGCCGCCAGGCCACAGGCGCCTGCACGCAACGCGTGTTGCCGGCCTACGCCGAACTGGTGGCCCTGGGCGAGCTCAGCGCCATCGGCCATGTGCATGGCATCAAGGCCCGGCTCGATGCAATCCAGGCCGAGGCGCCCGAGACGGCAGCCTTCCTCGACACGCTACGCCCGCTGCTGCGGCAATTTCGCCTGGACGAACTCACCCGCACCCTCAAGGAGGCCGAAGATGAATGCGCTGACCACCGCCCCTGAACCTGGCGTCGTGCTGATCGTAGACGACACCCCGGACAACCTCGCGCTGTTGTCCGACGCCCTCAACGACGCCGGACACATGGTGCTGGTCGCCCTCGATGGCCTGAGCGCACTGAACCGCATCGAACGCCGACGCCCGGACCTGATCCTGCTCGATGCGATGATGCCGGGCCTGGACGGTTTCGAGACCTGCCGGCGCATCAAGGCGCAGCCTGCCAGCAGCGACATCCCGGTGCTGTTCATGACCGCCCTCACCGAAAGCGCACATGTGGTGCAAGGCTTCGAAGTCGGTGGCAGCGACTACGTGACCAAGCCGATCCGCATCGACGAAGTATTGGCCCGCGTTGCCGCCCATCTGCGCACCTCTCGCTCGTTGCTGTCGGCACGCGCAGCCTCGCAGCCTGCGCCCCTGAGCCTGGACGATGCGCCGGCCAGCCGGTTGCTGTCGGCGCGTTTCCAGTTGACCGGACGCGAAGTCGAGGTGCTGCGCTGGGTGGCCTGCGGCAAGACCAACCGCGACATCGGTACCATCCTCGACCTGAGCCCACGCACCGTGAACAAGCACCTGGAGCATGTGTACATCAAGCTGGGGGTGGAAACCCGTACCGCTGCCACCGCGGTGGTGCTGGCGGCGCTGAGCCGCGATGGCAGCACCCTGGACAATGTACTTGCCTGAGCGGGCCTCTTTGCGGACAAGTCGGGGCGCCGAACCGTCGCACCCACAAAGGACGGAGGCCCCCGCGACAGGGTCGATACCTCAGCCCAGCAGGACCTGCTGGATGCGCTCCAGCCCCCAGTCCAACTCGTCGCGGCTGATGCACAGCGGCGGCGCGATGCGCAGCACGGTCTCGTGGGTTTCCTTGGCCAGCACGCCCAGCGCCATCAGTGCCTCGCAGTATGGCCGCGCAGGGCGATCCAGCTCGATCCCGACCCACAGCCCACGGCCACGGATATCACGCACGAACGGCACGGCCATCTCACGCAAGCGCTGTTGCAGGTAGGCGCCAAGCTCGGCACTGTTGTGCGCCAGTTGCTCGTCTTCCAGCACGCGCAGCGCCTCCAGGCCTACCGCTGCCGCCAGCGGATTGCCGCCGAAGGTCGAACCATGGCTGCCGGCATCGAACAGGTCCATCAATGCGTGATCGGCGATGAACGCCGAGACCGGCAGGATCCCGCCGCCCAGCGCCTTGCCGACGATCAGGCCATCCGGGCGAATGCCCTCGTGCTCGAAGGCGAAGGTCTTGCCGGTACGCCCAAGGCCGGACTGGATTTCGTCAAGAATCAGCAGGGTGTTGGTGGCGTCGCACAGCTCGCGCAACTGACGCAGGAACCCCTGTGGCGGCACGCGAATGCCGGCCTCGCCCTGGATCGGCTCGATCAGCACGGCGCAGGTATCCGGACCGATGGCTGCACGGAAGCTATCGATATCGCCGAAGGTCGCCGTGTCGAAACCGTCGCTGAACGGGCCGAAGCCATCCTTGTACTGCGGCTCGGTGGAGAACCCGACGATGGTAGTGGTGCGACCATGGAAGTTGTCGGTGGCAGTGACGATACGCGCCTTGTCACGGGCGATGCCCTTGACCCGATAGCCCCAGCGACGCGCGGCCTTGATCGCGGTCTCCACCGCCTCGGCACCGCTGTTCATCGGCAAGGCGGCCTCGAAGCCTGCGATCTCGCACAGGGCTTCGAGGAAGTGACCGAGGGTTTCGGAGTGGAAGGCTCGCGATACCACGCTGACCTTCTGCAACTGGGCGATGGCGGCAGCGACGATGCGCGGGTGGGCGTGGCCATGGCTGACCGCCGAGTAGGCCGACATCATGTCCAGGTAGCGCTTGCCGTCGCAGTCCTCGACCCAGACACCCTGGGCACGGCTGATGGCCACCGGCAGCGGCGAGTAATTGTTGGCGCCGAAGCGCTGTTCACGGTCGATGATACGGGTGATGTTCATGAAAACTCCTGATCAGGCGCTGAGCAGCTTGCCGGTGCGAATGGGGGTGGTGCCGGTGACGCGTCCCAGCGGATCGCCAGGGCGCACGAAGCGCACGTCGCGGCGCATGTACAACACGCCAGCGGTGGCGCTGCGGACCGTGGTCACCTCGCCGCTGAGCGGGTCGATCAGGTCGAACATCGGTTCGCCCGGCTGCACCTGGGCGCCCAGGGCAACGCGGTGCACCAGCACGCCACCGACCGGAGCGATGAACTGCTCGCTGCCAGCCAGCGGGGTGCCCGGCCACAGCAGTTCCGGCAGCGCTGCCGGCTCGCCGCTGATGAAGCCGGCATGGCACAGGTAGTCGGTGATCGCGCTGGCATCCTGTTGCGCCAGGGCGCTATCGACGTCGCGCTGGCCACGGTGCTCGACGGTCACGCAGGCATTGCCCAGCGGGATCGGGTAGGCGCCTTGCAGACGCTCGCGCAGGCGCCACCAGACCAGGCTCAGCGCCTCGTCGAACGACAGCGCCTGGGAGTCCACCGACAGCAGCGAAGCCTTCGCGCCAATGTAGCGGGCCAGCGGCTCGACCTGCTCCCAGCTCCATTCGGAGGTGTACAGGTGCATCACCGCCTCACGCGAGCAGTGCAGGTCCAGGACCAGGTCGGCATCGTGTGCCAGCAGCATCAGCCGACGCTGCAGCGACGCCATTTCATCGCGCGGGGCGATCGCCTCCAGGCTTTGCTGCCAGGCGGCGCGCACAGCCTTGAGGTTGTGCTGGGCATCGTCGGTGAGTTCCCCTTCCACCCGCTGCAGGATCGCCTCGAGCGGGAAGGGAAAATCACGGTTGTAGTTGCGCCCGCTGGCCAGTTCGAAACGTCCGCTCGGCGCGCCCATGACGAACTGGGCGAGCCCTGCCGGGTTGGCCACCGGCACCAGGACGATCTGTGCCGTCAGCCGGCCAGCCGCCTCCAGCGCCAACAGGCGCTGGCGCAGGTCGGTGGCGACCAGCATCGCCGGCGTTTCGTCGGCGTGCAGGCAGGCCTGGATGTACACCTTCCTGGTATAGACGTCCGGCCCAAAGTGCTCGCTGACGATCTCGCGTTGGGTGCCGTGGGTGGCAGTGAGCAGTGGATGTGCGATTCGTTTCATACAGAATTCCATGGCCGCGGGCGGCGTCGTTCATGAAGCAGAAGGCAAGCCACCTCCCGCGGGAAACCCGGCGCTACCAGAGCGCCCAGGTGTACCCCACGATGAAGCGGTTCTCGTTGATGTCGTTGGCATAGCTGGAGTTGAGCTGGGCGTTGCGCCAGCGCAAGGACAAGCCCTTGACCAGGCCGGACTGCACCACGTAGCCGATATCCAGGTCGCGCTCCCACTCACGGCCCTGCTCGCCGACCAGCCTGGTGGTCTCGATGCCCCAGCCCTGGGCGTAGCGCATGCCGAAGGTCAGGCCCGGCACGCCGAGGGCGGCGAAGTCGTACTCGTAGCGGGCATGCCAGGCACGCTCGTTGGTCTGCGAGAAGTTGACCAATTGATACTCGGTGAACAGGTAGGTGTTGGCGCCATCGACATACGGGAACGGGGTGTCGCCGTACTGCTTCTGGTAGCCCACGCCGAAGTTGTGGCCAGCCCACTCGTAGCTGAAGCGGGTGCTCAGCGCGCGGTTGTCGACCTTGCCGGCCAGGCCTGCGCCGTCCTTGTCGGCATCCCAGTAGCGCAGCTCGCTGCGCACGGTGCCGGGGCCGAACTTGAAGGCGTGCTTGAGGCCGAAGAAGTGCTGCTGGTAGAGGCGCTCGAGCTCGCCGTAGTAGTAGCTCAGCTGCAGGTCCGGCAGCAGGTTGTAGTCACCGCCCGCGTAGCGGAACTGATTGCTGGTGGCGGCTTTGTAGGCGCCGTTCTGGGCGGTCATGCTCATGGTTTCGCGGTCGGTCGACTCGCGGTCACGCATGCGGTCGAACTGGCCCAGGCCCAAGGTCAGGTTGGAAATGTCCTTGGAACTGACAGTCGCGCCCTGGAAGGTCTGCGGGAACAGACGGCTGGTGTTGGGTTGCAACACCGGCAGCTTGGGCACCTGCTCGCCGACGCGCAGCTCGGTCTTGCTGATGCGCACCTTGCCGGCCACGCCGAGCTTGGAGTACTCATCGGCGGCACGTCCGTCACTGCCCTTGGGCAGCAGGCCGGTGCCGGAACGGTCGGGGCTGGAGTCCAGCTTCACGCCCAGCATGCCGGTGACATCCAGGCCGAAGCCGACGGTGCCTGGGGTGTAGCCGGAGATGAAGTTGAAGGTGAAACCCTGCGCCCACTCATCACGCTTGGACTGCTTGGCCGCTTCGCGGTAGTCGCGGTTGAAGTAGTAGTTCTTGGTATCCAGGTTGGCGCTGGAGTCCTTGAAGAAGTCGGCCATGGCCGCCCCCGGCAGGACCGTGACGACGCTCGCGCCCATCAGGATTTTCTTGAAATCTCGGTTCATGTCTGTGCTCCCCACCTTCTTGCTTTTTTCGTTGTTGGATGTTTTGAAGGCATGACTTCCCCCTGGGCGCTCAACCGGGGGTTGGCGCCATCCGAGGAAGGTGAATCAAGGTTTGTGGATCAGCTCGTCGCAGGCGTCTGGCGCAGCCTGAAACCGCCACCTTCGAGCTTCTCCAACGGGCACGACGCTGCCAGCAATTGCCGGGTATAGGCATGCTGAGGGCGATCGAAGATCTCGTCGCGCGGCCCGATTTCCACCACATCGCCCTGGCACATCACCGCGACCCGGTGAGCGATGCGCTCCACCGCTGCCAGGTCGTGGGAGATGAACAGGCAGGCGAATCCGTACTGCTTCTGCAGGCGCTCGAACAGCTCGAGGATCTGCTTCTGCACGGTCATGTCCAACGCCGAGATCGGCTCGTCGGCCACCACCAGGCTGGGCCTGCGCACCAGCGCCCGGCCGATTGCCACACGCTGGCGCTGGCCGCCGGACAGCTCGTGCGGCAAGCGGTCGATCAGGCGCTCCGGCAGGTTGATGTCGTTCAGCGTCGCCAACACCCGTGCGCGACGCTGGGCCGGGCTCATGTCCGGCACGTGGCGCAGCGGCTCGGCGAGAATCTGGCCAATGCTCATGCGCGGGTTAAGCGAGGAGAACGGGTCCTGGAAGATCATCTGGCATTGCAGGCGATGGCTGCGATTGGCCGCTTGGGCAATGTCGTGGCCCTGGAAACGGATCTCGCCAGCGCTGGGCTTGACCAGCCCGACGATGGCCCGACCCAGGGTAGTCTTGCCCGAGCCACTGCCGCCCACCAGCGCCAGCGTCTCGCCCGGCGCGATGTGCAGGTTGGCGCCATGCACCACGCGCCGCGCCTCGCTCTTGCGCCACATCCGGCGCGGGCCGGGATAGGCGATCTGCACGCCATCGATCTGCAACAGCGGCGCGTTGGCCTGCGGCAGTGGCGGCAACTCGCCACGGCTGGGCAGTGCTTCGAGCAACTGACGGGTGTACTCGGCACGGGGGTTGAGCAGTACCTGGTCGATCGGGCCCTGCTCGACCTCCTTGCCATTGCGCATCACCACCACCTTGTGTGCATAGCGTGCGACCAGCGACAGGTCGTGGCTGATGAACAGCACCGCGGTGCCCTGCTTGGCGGTCAGCTCGAGCATCAGCTTGAGCACATCGAGCTGGGCCAGGCAGTCGAGCGCGGTGGTCGGCTCGTCGGCAATCAGCAGCGCCGGGCGCAGCAGCATGACCGAGGCGAGCATGATGCGCTGGCGCATGCCGCCAGAAAACTCGTGCGGGTAGGCCTGCAGGCAGCGCTCGGCGTCGCGGATGCCGATGTCGCCGAGCATCTGCAGGCATTTCTGGCGAATGGTCTGCTCGTCGAACTCGGTGTGCAGGCGCATGCCTTCGGCCATCTGCTCGCCGATGCGCAGTGCCGGGTTGAGCGACACCATGGGTTCCTGGAACACCATGCCGATCTTCGCCCCGCGAATCTCGCGCAGGGCTTGCGGGCTCAGGCTGCCCAGGTCCTGGCCCTGGAAGCGGACGCTGCCACCGCATACCCGCATCGGCGGCGGCAACAGGCCGATGGCGGCACGCGCGGCCATGGTCTTGCCGCTGCCTGACTCGCCCACCAGCGCCACGATCTGGCCTGGGGCGATGTCGAACGCCAGGTCATCGACCACCACCGGGCCATCGACACCAGCGCGGATCTTCAGGCCCTCGACGGCCAGCAAGGGTTGGGTCTGGCTCATTGCAGCGTCCTCATGCGCGGATCGAGGCGGTCGCGCAGGGCGTCGCCGGCAAGGTTGAAGGCCAACAGCGAAAGGGCGATGCACATGCCGGGGAACAGCCCCAGCCAGCCTGCCGAGGCAATGAACGGACGGCTGGCGGCAAGCATGTTGCCCCAGGTCGCAGCGGGGGGCGGCACGCCCAGGCCGAGGAAGCTCAGCGAGCTCTCGGCGAGGATGGTCCAGCCGAACATGCTGGTGGCGATCACGCACACCGGCGCCACGCAGTTGGGCGCGACATGGCGCAGCATGGTGTACAGCTCGGAGTTGCCGATCACCCGCGAGGCCTCGACGAACTCGCGCTCGCGCAACGACAGCACGCTGCTGCGCACCACCCGCACCACCGACGGCGTGTAGGCGATGCTCAGGGCCAGGATGATGCCGTACTGGCTCGGGCCGATGATCGCCATCAGCGCCAGCGCCATGAGAATCCCGGGGAAGGCCAGCAGGGTGTCGTTGATCATCATCAGCACCCGGTCGACGTTGCCGCGCAGGTAGCCGGCGAGCAGACCGAGAATGGTGCCGCAGGTCACCGCGACGATCACCGTCAGCAGGCTCACCCACAGGCTGGTGTGTGCGCCGACCATCAGACGGCTGAGCACATCGCGGCCGTATTCGTCGGTGCCCAGCCAGTGCGCGGCCGAAGGTGGCTGCAGGCGCGTCAACAGGTCCAGGCGCACCGGATCATGGGGCGTCCAGACCAGGCCGAGCAAGGCCACCAGGGTCAGGATCGCCAGCAGGGTCAGGCCAACTAGGGCGTTCAGTTGCAGTGGCCGACGGCGACGGGCGCGCGGTGCCGGCGTGGATGACATGTCCGCAGGGGACAGGGTCGGAGTCTGAGGCTTGCTCATAGCTTCACCCTTGGGTCGAACAGTGGGTACAGCAGGTCCACCAGCAGGTTGACCAGTACGAAGATGAAGGTGACCAGCAACAGGCAGCCCTGCAGCACGGGATAGTCGCGACCGAAGATCGCATCGACCATCAGGCGCCCGATGCCAGGCAAGGTGAACACCGTTTCCAGCACCGCGATACCGCCCAGCAGGTTGCCCAGGATCAGCCCGATCAGGGTCATGGTCGGGGCGAAGGCGTTGCGCAGGGCGTGCTTCCACAGCACTGCGCTTTCCGACAGGCCCTTGGCCCGGGCATGGGTGATGTACTCCAGGCGCAGCACCTCGATGGCGTTGGCCCGGGCCATGCGGGTGATCGCACCGATCTCCACCAGCGTCAGGGTCGCCACCGGCAGGATCATGTAGCGCATCGACTGCCAGGCGTCCTGGTCGAAGCTCACATAGCCCACGATCGGCAACCAGCCCAGCTTGATGCCGAAACCATAGAGCAGCAGCAGGCCCAGCCAGAACGACGGGATCGACAGCAGCAAGGTGGCCACCGCCACCACCGACAGGTCGAGCGAACCGTTCTGTTTCCAGGCCGCCAGCATGCCGGCGGGCACCGCGATCAGGCTGGCGAGCAGCACGGCGATCAGCACGATGCTGGAGCTGACGCCGAAGCGCTCGAGCATCATCGGCAGTACCGCTTCGCGGGTGGTGATGGAATGGCCCAGGTCGCCACTGAGCACGGCCTTGAACCAGATCACGAATTGCACCGCCATCGGCTGGTCGAGCCCCAGGGCCTGGCGAGTGCTCGCCAGGCTCTGTTCGTCGGCCATGTCACCGAGCATCAGCAGGGCCGGGTCGCCCGGAATCAGCCGAATGATGGTGAACACCGCCACCGCGATCAGCAGCAGGGTCGGGATCGCCATGCCCAGCCGCTGAAGGATGTACCGAAACATGTCAGCTCTTCCCCTGGTTATCGAGGCTGATCATCCACAGGCGCGGCTTGGACACCGGCCATGGGCGCTGGCCCTGCACGTACTCGCGGGTCACGGTGATGGCATTGCCGTTGTACAGCGGGATCAGCGGCAGGTCGCGCAGCATGTCCTTGTGCAGCTCGTCGAACAGCGCCTGGCGCTTGGCCGGCTCGCCTTCGCGGCGGGCTTCGGCGATCAGTTCGCGGGCCTTGGCGTCATCCCAGACCTTGCGCGGCTCCTTGCTCTTGTCGCCGGCGGCAGCGTCGTAGTTCAGCGCCGGGTCCAGGCGCTCGGAATAGGTGGAAACCATCACTTGGTAGTTACCGCTCTGGTAGCGCTCGAGCTGGGTGCCCCATTCCATGGTCTGCAACTGGATGTTCAGGCCGACCTGGCTGGCCATGGCCTGCACATAGACGGCGATGTCGAACATGTTCGGGTAGCGCTTGTTGGTGATCAGCTGGATCGGCTGGCCTTTGTAGCCGGCCTCCTTGAGCAGCCGCTTGCTTTCTTCGGGCGAGTAGCCCCAGCCCTTGTCCTGCGCCGCGGTGTGGTAACGGCTGCCCAAGGCGACCATCGAAGGGTTGGGCTTGGAGCGGCCTTCGGTCAGCGCGGTGACGATGGTGCTGGTGTCCAGCGCGTGGGCCAATGCCTGGCGCATGCGCACGTCGGAAAACAGCGGGTCCTTGGTCTGGAACAGCACGGCGCTGGTCGACATGGTGGTGCTCGCCGAGATACGCACGCCAGGCAGCGCCTCGAGCTCCTTGGCTTCCAGGGCACTGACGTCGTTGAGCATGTCGACGTTGCGCGACAGCAGCGCAGCCTTGGCGGCGGCCGGATCCGGGATGATGGTCATGTGCACGCGGTCGAGGGTGGTCGACTTGTTGCCGGTATAGCCATCGGCAGCCTCGTCACGCGCCTTGTATTCGGCGAAACGGTCCAGGTCGACGTATTGCCCCGGCTTCCAGGTCGCCAGCTTGAACGGGCCGGTGCCGATCGGCGTGGTCCACTCACCATTGACCACCGAGTCGGGGTGCATGATGCCGCTGCCACCGCACTCGGGCAGCGCCATGCTGGCCAGGAACAGGGCGTTGGGCTGGTCGAGGGTGAAGACTACGGTCTGCGCGTCAGGGGCCTTGATATCGACGATCTTCGCGCCGCTGTGACCGTCGAACGACGCGGTACAGCGCCACTGGGTGGCCGGGTCCATGTAGCGCTGCCAGGTCCACAGCACTTCCTTTGAGGTCAGCGGCTTGCCGTTGTGGAAGGTGACGCCGTCGCGCAGCTTGAAGGTGTAGGTCAGGCCGTCGTCGGAAGTGACGACTTCCTTGGCCAGCAGCGGACCGACGCTTGCGTCTTCGCGGAAGGCGACCAGGCCTTCGAACAGGTGCAGCACCACCGCATCGGAGTTGGTGTCGCGGTTCACGCCTGGCTGGGTGCTGCGGATGTCGGCGTTGAGGGCGACATTCAGGGTGTTTTGTGTCTGAGCGTTGGCGCAGATGGAGGCCATCAGGCCAGTCATCAGAATCAGAGTCTTGTTCAAGTTATTCCCCTCGGGCTCGAGATCCAATGCAGTCGGCGGCAGAGTCGTGAAAGGTTGCGCCCCGATCCGGGAACTCGTTGTTGTTGTTATGACCGTGGCTCTGGGGTGACGTACGCCCGAGGCCCGGTAGCGATGCCTGGCGCATCCTGTCTCAGGTGGCGTCGCTGCGTAAGCACATAAATTCCGATCATGAGTGGCATAGCCAATCACGCTGATCGCAGACTTGCCGTGCACCCCTGCCAAAATCGTTCGGCAAAAGCCATGCTGCGCTGGTCATAACAGGCTCTTCGCCCGGAAACACCTGATCCAATAAAGCTATCGGGATCAGCAAAAGCGCACTGACGGCAAATTCGATCGCTCTCTAACATGGCCGCATCAAGCACGGCCCCCACGCACCCTGCGGAGTTCGAACAATAATGACCCTGACCCACCTGCGCGCCTTCTGCTCCGTGGTCGACATGGGCAGCTTCCGGGCTGCGGCCCGCGCACTGAACATCGCGCAAAGCACCCTCACCCAGTCGGTCCAGGCGCTGGAGCGCGAGCTCGGCGGCCCGTTGCTGCACCGCACCAACCAGGGCATCCGCCTCAGCGACTCCGGCCAGCGCTTCATCGCCCACGCCCGCGCCATCCTGATGGACTGCGACCGCGCCGTGGCTGACGTCCGTGCCCTGGTCGAACCCCAGGGCCATGTAGCCCTGGGCGTCACCTCCGAACCGTTGGCCGAACTGCTGGTGCCGGTGTTCGAAAGCTTTACCTCGCAGCACCCGCAGACCCGCCTCGAGGTGACCAGCGGTTCGACCAAGATCCTCATCGAGAAACTGCGCGAAGGCCGCCTGGACTTCGCCCTGTGCGCCCTGCCCGCCCATGTCGATGAAATCGACCTGTCCATCCAGCGCCTGCACGCGTCCCGCGCCGGGGTGATCGCACGCAAGGATCACCCGCTGCGTGATGCCCGCTCGGTACGCGACCTGACCCAGTGCAAATGGATCAGCGTGCGCCGCGACGGCCTGGTCGGCGGCACCGAGGGCCGCCTGATCGAGCTGTTCCGCGCCCACGGGTTGGGCATGCCGAAGATCGGCATCACCACCGAATCGCTGCTCGAGACCCTGCACATCGTCGCCGAGACCGACTACCTGACCATCGAGCCGGCGATCATTCCGTCGCTGAAACTGTTCTCCGCCTCGCTGGTGAAGATCCCCATCGAGGAGCGCCTGAGCCACCGCGACGTGGCCCTGATCACCCGCAAGAACGCGACGCTGACCAGCGTGGCCCAGGTCTTCATCGGCATGCTGGTGTCCTACAGCCGATTGGTCCACCCGCGCACCGCCGACTGAACAACGCCCCGCATCATGAGGAATACCCATGCCCCAGCCAATCACCGCCGATCAGCCTGCCGCCCATGACCTGCCCCGTGGGCTGCCCTCCAGCGTCGGCATCGACGGCTTCGAGGTCGCCGCCTTTCTCGAGGCGGTGCAACAGGCCGGGCTCGAACTGCACGGGGTGATGCTCGAGCGCGACGGCGTGCTGGTGGTGGACGCCTGGCGCTGGCCGTACGATTCGCTGACGCCACGGGTGACCCACTCGATCACCAAGAGCTTCACCGCCTGCGCCATCGGCCTGGCCATCGACGAAGGGCTGCTGCGCCTGGACGACCCTCTGGCGAAGTTCTTCCCGCAAGCGGCGGCAGGCGCCACCGACCCACGCGCAGCGCAGATCACCGTCGAGCACCTGCTGACCATGCGCACCGGCCACGGCGGCAACACCTCCGGCTCGATCTGGCGCGGCATCGACGGCAGTTGGGTCGAGGAGTTCTTCCGCATACCGCTGACCAGCGCGCCGGGCACCGACTTCGTCTACACCAGCGCCGCCAGCTACATGCTCTCGGCGGTGCTGACCCAGGTTGCTGGCGTCACCCTGCACGACTACCTCAAGCCGCGCCTGCTCGAGCCGCTGGGCTTCGAGGCGCAGCACTGGGACATCAGCCCGGAAGGCATCAGCCCCGGCGGCAACGGCCTGACGGCGCGGCCTGTGGATGTCCTCAAGCTGGCCATGCTGCACCGCGACGGCGGGCGCTGGAACGGCGAGCAGGTTCTGCCGCAGGCGTGGGTGGAGGCGGCAACGCGCGCCCAGGGTGGCGAGGGCAGTCGCTATGGCTATCACTGGTGGACCGACCGCCCGGCGAACGGCTACAGCGCCGTGGGCGTGTTCGCCCAGATGGCCGCCGTGATCCCCGGCGAGCGCGCCACGCTGGCGGTATTCGGCGCGATGGAGAAGTCGGCGCAGGTGACACCCTTCATCGATCGTCATCTGAGCGCGGCGCTGCGCGGTGAACAGGCTGGGGCCGCAGGTGACGAACGGCTACGCGAGGTGCTCCAGCGTTTCGCCGAAGAGCAACCACTGCGCTCGCTCGCACGTCCGACCCAGCCGCTACCTGCACGAATGAGTTTTGCCCTCGAGGCCAATCCGTATGGCATCGAAACGCTGAATCTGTTGCAGGCCGGCGAGCGGTTGGTGATGGAATGGGTAGAGGCGACGGGCAGCGAGCGCATCGAAGCCGGGATCGATCATTGGGTCACGGGCACCAGCTCGTTGCCGGGGGCACAACTGCACCATGGCTATGCACTGCGTGATGCACCGGTGATGGCGACGGCGCGCTGGGTGGCGGCAGATCGACTGGAGCTGGAATGGGTGTACCCGCGCTCGGCATTCCGCGATCGGGTGTACCTGAGCTTTGCAGGCGAACGGGTTTGCCTGGAGCGCAGCGTGAACATCAACAGCGGCATCCGTGCCTGGGAGCCGCTGCATGGAATGAGCACTCACAACCCGACCCGACACGTGTAGCAGCAACTGTCTTGCTCAAAATCTAAAGACCAGCCCAATCCCTGTGGGAGCGGTGGTTCGGCGCTCCGACTTGTCCCGCGAACACGGGCGGAGCCCGTGCCAGGCAGCGCGGTGTCCTTTTCGCGGGCAAGCCCGCTCCCACAGATGCTGCGCCAGCCTCGAAATCACAGGCTCAACCGTACTGCGCCTGAAACCGCCCGACCGTCTCCAGCAGAAAGCGATCCAGCACCCCAGTGTCGCTGCGCTCGCCACGCGCCACCTCGACCGTATCGGCCCGCGCCAGCTCGGCCTCGATGAACCGGTGCAGCACGTCATCCCGCGGCCCGTGCTGCGTCTCGCCCGCCCGGCGCTTGCGCTCGAGCAACTGATCGATCGCCTGGCGCACATCTGCCTCATCGACGGTTCGCTCGAGCAGTGCCGCGAACGCAGTCGGAGGCATACCCAGGCCCTGGTCGATCCAGCGCACCGCCAGCAACGGGCGGATCACGTAGAGGTACTTCTTCAGCCGCACCGTGTCACCCGACAGATAGCCGCGCAGGTTCTTGCGGGCCATCGACAGGTAGTGGTGGCGCACAGCGCGTGGCGAATAGAACGCACGAGCCAGCGCGCCCAGTTGCTCACGGGCCTGCTCGTCGGCCCGGTACACCAACGGCGAGCCCAGCCACTCGAGCAGGCTCGGATTGGCACCTCGCAGCAAACGCAATGCCTTGCGCAGCTCCCAGCCGCTGACGTCCAGCTCATCGCTCAGGGGCCGCTCGATCACATCGCGTGGCTCCTCCACGCGCAGGTACCACTCGGCACGCTGCACATAGACGAAACGCACGTCGTAGTCGCTGTCCGGCGAGGCGAAGCCCCAGGCGCGGCTGCCGGACTCGCAGGCGTACAGCACAGTCACGTCATGCTCGTGCTCGATGCGCTGCAGTTCTTCGAGCACCCGCACGCGCATGGCGTCGGACAGTGGATGTGGGTCGTCCTGGTACATACTTTCACTCCTTGTCAGGGCGCCCCTGGCGCCTGCTTCAACCTTTCACACACACCACCTGACGCAGGGTGTGCACAACCTCGACCAGCTCGCGCTGGGCCTGCATGACCGCATCGATATCCTTGTAGGCCATCGGAATCTCGTCGACTACACTTTTGTCCTTGCGGCACTCCACATGGGCCGTGGCACGCTGCTGGTCCTCGACGGTGAACAGGTTCTTGGCTTTGGTCCGGCTCATCACCCGCCCTGCACCGTGGCTGCACGAGCAAAAAGCCTCTTCATTGCCCAACCCACGGACGATGAAGCTCTTCGCGCCCATGGAGCCGGGAATGATGCCCAGCTCACCCTTCTGCGCCGATACCGCGCCCTTGCGGGTCACCAGCACTTCGCGCCCGAAGTGTTGCTCACGCTGCACATAGTTGTGATGGCAGTTGACCGCCTCCAGGCTGGCCTCGAAAGGCCTGCCCAGCACCTTGCGGGTCGCTGCCACCACCGCCTGCATCATCAGTTCGCGATTTTGCCGGGCAAAGTCCTGCGCCCACTCCACCGCCTCGACATAGTCGGCAAAATGCCGGCTACCTTCCTCGAAATAGGCCAGGTCCTTGTCCGGCAGGTTGGCCAGGTGCTGACGCATGTCGGCCTGGGCCAGCCCGATGAACAGGTTGCCAATGGCATTGCCCACCCCACGCGAACCGCTGTGCAGCATGAACCAGACGCGATCGGCCTCGTCCAGGCAGACTTCGATGAAGTGGTTACCGCCGCCCAGGGTGCCGAGGTGGCTGCGGTTGTTGGTCTTCTCCAACTGCGGATGCTTGTCGGTGATCACCTTGAAGCGTCCGGCCAGGCGGCCCCAGGTCTGGTCGGCCTGGCTCGGCACTTCGCCCCAGGCGCCCTGGTCACGACGACCGAACGTCTTGCCATGCGGCACGGCCTTCTCGATGGCACTGCGCAGGCCATGCAGGTTGTCCGGCAGGTCGCGCGCGTGCAGCGAGGTGCGTGCGGCGATCATGCCGCAACCGATGTCGACACCAACCGCTGCCGGGATGATCGCACCCACGGTGGGGATCACACTGCCGATGGTCGAACCCTTGCCCAGGTGCACGTCCGGCATCACCGCAAGGTGCTTGAAGATGAACGGCATGCGTGCGGTGTTCATCAGTTGCCGACGCGCGTCGTCCTCGACCGGCACGCCATCGGTCCACAGTTTGATCGGCTTGCCGCCGGCCACTTCCAACAGGTTCATGTCCTTGTTCCTTGTGTTCGATCAGCCTGCCTTGAGGCTGACCAAGCCATTCAATACCTGATCCAGACCACCGAATACCGAGATCCGGTCGATGCGTTCGGCCACCCGCTCCAGGGTTTCCAGCTCCTTCAGGCGCAGGGCCGTCGGGCTACCTTCCATCACCTTGGCGGTGTTGAGCAGCGAGCGCGTCGCCTGGGTTTCCTCACGGCGACGAATCACGTTGGCCTGCGCCGCCTTTTCCGCCTCCACTACTTGCGCCAGCAGGGTCTTCATCTCGCCCGGCAGGATGATGTCGCGCACCCCGAGGCTGCTGATTTCCAGACCGCTGCCCGGCAGTTGCGTCTGCAGGTGGCGGCTGATGCTGTCGTCGATGAACTGCTTGTCTTCCAGCAACTCATCCAGGGTCCGAGTCCCTACTGCGGCGCGCAGACCGAATTGCAGTTCACGGTACAGGTGCTCCACCGGTTTGCTGAAGCGTGCATGGGCCATCAGCACGTCGGCGTAGCGCCAGTTGGCGACCAGGTTCAGACGCAGGTTCACCTTGTCGCGGGTAAGGATTTCCTGGCCGCCGACCTCCAGCGCCTGCACACGGGTGTCGACGGTTTCCACCGTTACCTGGCTGCCGCAGCGCCAGAAGCCATACTGCCCGGCTTCGAGCAAGTCGAACACGGCGCCGTCGATCTTCAGCACGCCGACATGGAACGCCGGCACGCTGACCAGCAACACATGTTCAAGGCCGGCCATGCCCGGACGGTTCAAGCGTGCGAGCAATGCAGGCGCCACGCGCCGTCCGCCACTCAGGTCGACTCGCTCCAGGGTCTGCCGGGCCTGGCCCTTCCAGTACAGGCGACGGCTGTCCGGTGCCAGCAGCTCGACCAGCCGACCGTCCTCGAAACGCAGGCCCAGCTCATGTTCGCCCAGGTCCATGCGCTCGAAATACTGCTCGATCAACTGCGGCTGGTGCTGGCGCAGGTAGCCTGCCAGCGGATGGTCGAACAGCGGGGAATTGAGGCTGAAGGTCTGCACCGTCAGCCGGTCGCGCCAGTCGACACGCGAATACTGCCCAGGCTCGAGGATGGCCTCGAAGTCGCCTTCATCGAGCAGCAGGCCACGTTCGTTCTTCTTCACGACAAAGCGTTTGAACAATTTCATCTTTCTATCCTTTTCATCCATATCCAGGGTTGCCGGTGGTGCCGGCACACCGGGCACTGCGGGCGAGACCTGGCGGAGTCAGGCACCGTGAGCAAGGCTCAGGCGGCGTCCTTCGTTGCGCCAGGTCCGGCCGGCAGGCCGGGTGGGCCGGCGGTGGTGCAGGCGTCCGTGGCCGTCGAGGGGCCATCCTGGCCCTGCTTGCCTGACCTGCACCGCACCAGCGGGTGTTACGTTCACAGCTACCTTAGGAGGGTAGTGCCGGGGCTTCCCGGCGAGCGTCTGTGCAGCCGTTTCACGGGTACTGCACAGGGCGACCGGTCGTTGCAGCGGCGGCATGCACGACACCGACACCTGAGTGGGTACGTGCACCAGCGGGGTCTCAACCCCTTGCCCTTGGGCCTGCCTGGCGATTCGGTCGAGAGGGATATAGCGAGCGGCGTGCCAGCTTTTAGAAACTGCTCAAGTTATTTTTTAAATAACTGATTTTTAACGATTTATTTTTTAGATCTGGTTTTTTGGCAATTTTAGTGGCAGCAGGAAACCCGATCATTCATATATGCTTGGATAAGACTTTATCTTTTGGGATAACTCCATGAGCAAAGCCCGTGTTGCTATCGGTTTTCTCGGCACCACCCTCGACCGCAATGGCAAGGGCGCCGCACGCTGGAACCGCTGGCGCCCCACGATCGGCCTGTGCCGCCAGCCAGACCTGCCGCTCGATCGCCTGGAGCTGATTCACGGCCCCGGCGTACGTGACGTCAGCCTGGCCGAACGCATCCGTGCCGACGTCCAGCAGGTGTCACCCCACACCGAGGTGCGACTGCACCCGCTCAGCCTGCGTAACCCATGGGATTTCGAAGAGGTCTATGGCGCCCTGCACGACTTCTCCAGCGGCTACCCCTTCGACACCGAGCGCGAGGACTATCTCGTGCACATCACCACCGGCACCCATGTCGCGCAGATCTGCTGGTTCCTGCTCACCGAAGCGCGCTACCTGCCCGCACGCCTGGTGCAGACCTCGCCCTCACGCAAGCACGACGAAGCCAGCGACCCGGCCGGTATTGCCACGCTGATCGACCTTGACCTGTCGCGCTACGACCTGATCGCTTCGCGCTTTCGCCACGAGCAGGTCGAGGCGCAGTCGCTGCTCAAGTCCGGTATTGCCACGCGCAACGCGGCATTCAACCGCACCATCGAACAGATCGAACGCGTCGCCCTGCGCTCGAAGGCACCGATCCTGCTGGTCGGGCCTACCGGCGCCGGCAAGTCGTTCCTGGCCCGGCGCATTCACGAGCTCAAGCGTGGCCGGCACCAGTTGCAGGGGCGGTTCATCGAGGTCAACTGCGCGACCTTGCGCGGCGATGGCGCGATGTCGACCCTGTTCGGCCATGCCAAGGGCGCCTTTACCGGTGCGCAGAACGCCCGCGATGGCCTGCTGCGCGCTGCCGACGGCGGCATGCTGTTTCTCGACGAGATCGGCGAGCTTGGCGCCGACGAGCAGGCCATGCTGCTCAAGGCCATCGAAGAGAAGCGCTTCTTCCCGCTGGGCTCGGACCGCGAAGTGCAGAGCGACTTCCAACTGATCGCCGGTACCCATCGCGACCTGCGCGCGAAGGTCGCCGAAGGCTCGTTTCGCGAAGACCTGTTCGCCCGTATCAACCTGTGGACCTTCGCCCTGCCGGGGCTTGCGCAGCGGCGCGAAGACATCGAGCCGAACCTGGACTTCGAGTTGCAGCGCCATGCCCGCGAACAAGGCCGACAGGTGCGTTTCAATCTGGAGGCCAAGCGCAGCTACCTGGCCTTCGCCCACGCCAGCGAAGCCCGCTGGGCTGGAAACTTCCGCGAGCTGTCGGCCTCGATCACACGCATGGCGACACTGGCCGACAGCGGGCGAATAGACGAAGCCCTGGTGGCAGAGGAGATCGAGCGTTTGCGTCATGCCTGGGGGCTGGAGGGCGAGAGCGAGCCGGTACTGGCCGGGCGCGAACTGGACCTGTTCGACCAGGTGCAGTTGCAGGCGGTGATCGACGTTTGTCGCCGCGCAGCAAGCCTGTCCGAGGCCGGGCGCCAATTGTTCGCGGTGTCGCGCCAGGAGAAGGCCAACCCCAACGACGCCGATCGCCTGAGAAAGTACCTGGCGCGATTCGGGCTGGATTGGCAGCAGGTGAAGGGTCAGGGGTGATAGCTAGGCCGTAGGACGTTTCCCAATCTGAAACCAAATGCTTCGGGCCAAGCAGGCTTGGGAAGTATCCTACGCGCCTTGCCGAAGCTTCTCTGTTGTCGGGAAATCACCTCAGGAATAACGTCCCTGGGTCGCGATGTTTGCGGCCGGGTGTGAGAACCCGTTGATGAGTAAAAGAGCATGTCTTTATGGCAGCCGCGCGCGGGCAGACTTCGGTCTGGCCGAGTTTTCTTTGCTCCCTCGGTTTTCTCACCCCGCGCGCGGCCGCCACCCAAAATCCTTGAGAAAGATGTGGCGGCTCCCTTGCACCAAGGAGTAAAGCCATGAAAAAGATCGTCCCCGACCCACCTCTCCTGACTGCCGGCCTGGAAACTTTCAATGAATCCGGCAACCCGCCTGTGGACATGTTCCGCATCCTGCCCGGCATCCCCGCCGAACACGCCTACGACGAAGTGATGACCCTGCTTGCCTGCATCCGCCACCTGCTGCACGAAGGGCTGATGGAGCAGGACGCCCGGCTGCTGACCGCCGCCGACTACCTGAGCGCCTTTGCCAAAGCGCTGATGACGGATGTCGAGCGCGGCAGGCTGCACTGATCTGAGGGCAACTGTCTGACCCAAAATTTAAAGTTCAGCCCAATCCCTGTGGGTGCGGCGGTTCGGCGTCCCGACTAGTCCCGCGATCGGGCGCGCAGCGGCCGTAAAACCAGGCCGCGAGGTGTTTCAGGAAAAGATAGTCGCCTGGATTGCGGCCGCTGCGCGCCCGATCGCGGGACAAGCCCGCTCCTACAGGGATCGAGGGGGAAGCGGGCATCGACTTAAGCAGGGCTTGCCAGCAAACGGTCGGTTTGCGGTATGCTCCCCCGGTCTTCAGGGCGGGGTGAAAGTCCCCACCGGCGGTAAATCGAAAGATGAGCCCGCGAGCGCCCCGGCCATGCCGGGGGTCAGCAGATCTGGTGAGACTCCAGAGCCGACGGTCATAGTCCGGATGAAAGAAGGCGCAAGCGCGGGGCCATCGGGCGCCCTTGCGCGCGCATTTTGTTCGCCCCGAGACGTTCATCGATCATTCACGAGGAGCGTTTCATGTCCACCTTGCACCACTCGAAATTCCCCAACGTCACCGCCGCCATCGCCGCCTTCCAGACCGGGCGCCCCGTGCTGCTGCTCGACGACGACGATCGCGAGGACGAAGCCGATATCGTTGCCGCTGCCGAAAACCTGTCGCTGCAGACCATGGCCATGATGATTCGCGATTGCAGCGGCATCGTCTGCCTGTGCCTGGATGAAGCCACGGTCGATGCCCTGCAGCTCGCACCCATGGTGCAGAACAACCAGGCCCGCCACGGCACCGGCTTCACCGTCACCATCGAGGCGGCCGAGGGCGTGAGCACCGGCGTGTCGGCCCAGGACCGGATCACCACCATCGAGGCCGCACTGCGCTCGACCGCCGAGCAACGCCACATCGTCAGCCCTGGCCATGTGTTCCCATTGCGTGCGCGTGATGGCGGCGTGCTGACCCGTCGCGGCCATACCGAAGGCTCGGTGGACCTGGCGCGGGGGGGGGGGGGGGGGGGGCCCCCCGCGAAGGCATGGACACCGATCACAGGCTCGGCAGCACTCCAGCCGGCAACAAGCCGGTCAGGCGCCCGTCGGCCAGCAGCTCTACAGCCACCTCGATATCCGGCGCG
>NZ_JBLUPZ010000015.1:0-135668 GCF_048068255.1 Pseudomonas sp. NY15374 | reverse complement strand
GGGGGGGATCCCGTGGGCCGGGGGGGGGGGGGGGGGGCCCGGGTTTGGCGCCCGGCGTGGCGGGGTGGTGGACCCGGCGCCCCAACCGGGGGCACACCCCCGCTCCCACAGGGGTCACTTCATTTTTTGCTTTCAGCGCTCGGGTCGTAGACCCGTGTCATGTCGCCACCCATGCGGAAGCTGTTGAACGGCTGCATGTCGTGCTTGCGCTTGAGGGTGTCGCCGACGCACTGGTACAGCGCGCACCAGGGTTCGAGCCAGGCGTACTTGCTGTCGACCTTGAGGTCCTTGAGGTCCTGCTTGACCCCGGCGCGCTCGGCGAAGTGCACCGGGTCGCGGGCACCGGCCAGCACGCCTTCGCCCAGACGCTGCAGGGCGAAGTTGTTTTCCTTGCGCAGGTCCACGCCATTGACCTGGGCGAAGCTGGCGATCATCGCCAGCGGCGGCAGGGCGTAGTTGTGGTAGGCCAGCGCGCGCTGGCGACGTTTGATCTCGTTGGGCAGGAAGCCTTGGTCGTCGATCTGGTTGGCGCCGACCTTGAACTCCTTCACTGCCCAGTCGAACAGGTCGCGCCGGTCGGTGGCCACTGCCGTGGCCATCACCGACCAGGCCGCCCAGTAGCTATGGTTGTTGATCTTCTCCAGCGGCAGGTCGCTCCAGTCGCGCACGGTCTGTGTCGCCAGCTTGGCGAGCCACTTCTCGATCAGCTCGGCCTCGGCCTGGTGCGCGGCCAGTGGCTGGGAGTTGGAGAACTTCAAGCGCAGCCACGAGCCGCTCATGCTGCCCAGCGCCCATTTGCGCATGGACTTGCCGGTGTGGTTGAAATCGGTGGACTCCAGCGCATCGGCGCGCGCCCAGGTGCCGAGCCAGGTCAGCACGCAATCGAGCTGGGCCGGGCGACCGTCGCGCATGTACTGACCGACCATCTTGCTGACGCCCTTCTCCAGGGTGGTGATGTCGGCGGTGGAGTCGCGGAAGGCTTTTTCAGAGGCGACGTTGAGCGTTGCCCGAGCCTTGTCCGAACCCTCGTACTTGCTGCGAAACTGCAGCGCGCCGGTGTAGGGCTTGGGCGCGGCTTCGCAAGTGAAGTTGCCGTCGCTGGTCTTGAGTTTCTCGATGCCCTCGTAGTAACCCTGCGGGGGCACCAGCGCAGCCTGCGCGGCACCGCCGAACAAGGCCAGCGCGAGCAGGGCGGGGCTGAAGGTTCGCTTCAATGTCGTCATGTTCGCCTCACTGGCCGGCTTGCGCGGTGTTGCGCGCGCTGCCGGCGAAGTTGTTGCGTTTGCAGAGCTTGGCCTCGACTTTCTGGGTGCCGTTTTCCGGGCCCTGGACTTCCAGGGCCAGCAGGTTCTGGCTGGCCCAGTCTTCGTCCTCGCGCATCTGGAAGACGAAGCGTCCGTCGGTGTCGGAGGTCTCTGGTTTTTCGATCTTGATGTCCTCGTGGCGCCCGTTCAGGTACCAGAGGGTGGCCTGCAGCACCTTGACCGAGGTGTCCTCGAAACGGATGTCGAGCTGGTGATTGCGGTTGACCAGGTCCTTGATCACGCCACCCTTGCCGTTGACCATCAGCTCGTTCTTGCCCGGCTTGAGTGTGGTGCTGGCGCTCATTTGCGCCGGGCGGCCATCGCAGCCATCGTCGAGCAGGCCGAGGATCTGCCGCCAGATGGTTTCCTGGTCCAGGCGGTACAGCGGCGAGAATTCCCAGATCAGGATCTTCGGCGGGTTCTTGTGAAACTCCTCGCTGCCCAGGTACTGGATCATCGAGCCTTCCAGGCCGCCGCCGGGGAAGGCGACGTTGAGTACGTCGGCGCCGATGTACTGTTCCAGAAAGCCCGAGAAGTTGTAGTTCTTGCCACTGTGGCTGGTGCCGACCAGGGTGATCTGCGCGTTGCCTGAATCGCCGAACAGGTCGTCGCCGCCGCTGGCGCCCCCCTTGGGTTCGGTGGCGAACTGGTCCATGTACTGCACCGCATAGCTGGTGCCGCACAGTTGTCCGGCGACGTTGTGCAGGGTGCCGGTCTTGCCCATGCGTCCGGATTTCCGGGTTTCGAATTCCTTGCGTGGAATACCCTCGAAAGCCGGCATCTTGTGCACGGTGTCGGCCACGATCTTCGCTGCGCGCTCGGCGCCGTAGGGCGTCCAGTGCTGGTCGCCGCGGAAGTAGAAGTCCTTGCCCTGGTCGGCGGCGGCGAGCTGCTCGTTGGTCAGGGGCGAGAGGTCGGGCACGTTGTAGCCCATCCGGGCGAAGCGCTGCAGCATCGCCTGGTAGTTGTGCAGGGCTTTCTGGTAGTCGAAGGCAGCCTTCTCCTCGGGCTTGAGCATGTTGCGGTTTACCAGGCCACGGGTCGGCTGGTAGACCACCACCAGCTCCACGCCGCGTTTCTTGAACGCATCGTGCACCTGCTGCAGGCGCTTGTAGCCGCCGGGCGTGGTGTCGAATTCGGTGCGCAGGTCTTCGCGGGTACGGAACAGCCAGTCGCCCTGGGCCTGCACCAGGGTGGTGAAGTTCTGCTGGTAGCGGGTGGTGTAGCGGCTGGCGTCGTGGGCCTCGGGGCACAGCTGGCAGCACGGCTCGGCGCTGAAGCTTGGCGGCTGCACGTCGTCGGCGCGCACGCCCTGGCTGATGGCCAGGAGGGCGGCGGACAGGCCGAGCAGTTTCATCAGGTGTGGGGTCATGGTCTGGGCTTCCTTAATCGATCATTTCGGTCTGGCGTTCGACCGGGTCGATCAGCACGGCCTTCTGCTGGCGCACCAGCAGGTCGAGGATTTCGTCCTGGCGCTCGCCGAGCACGCCGTTGAGGCTGATGCCGCTGGACTTGCGCGGGGCGAGCATGGAGACCTTGTACAGCTCCACCGACAGCGGCGAGTCGATCGACAAGGGCCCGGAACCGTTGGCCGCCAGCTCGCCGCCAACCACGATGAGCGACACCTTGGTGTCGAACGGGTCGAGGGCGATGTCGCGGTCGGTGTCAGAGAGGTCCTTGATGTGCCCGTACACCCCGACCAGGCCGTTGGCCATGGCGATGTTTTCGTACAGACGGATGTTCACGCTGTTGCGTACGCGGATGCCGTGGCGACGGTTGTTGATCAGCTTGTTGCCCCAGATCAGGTTGTCGCCGCTCTCGTAGAGGGTTATGCCGTCGGTGTGGTTGCGGTAGATCTCGTTGTAGGCGATCAGGTTGTTGACGCTGTTACGGTCGATCACCACGCCCGAGAGCTTGTTGTCGTAGCTCTTGTTGTTGATGATCCAGCTGTCGTTGACCTCACGCGAGACGATGATCCCGTGCTTCTTCTTGGTGCCGTACACGGTATTGCCGGCAATGATCAGGCGGTGCGAGCGGTCGTGCGGGTCGATGCCGTAGACGATGTTGTCGCGGTAGGTCGAGTCCTTGACCACGAAGTCGCTGGTCTCGTAGCAGTAGAAGCCGTACCACATGTCGCTGAACTCCGAGCCGATGATCCAGCCGGTCGGTTCAGGGCGGCCCATCTGCTTGGCCATGTTCGGCGTGTACTGCGAGATGCTCACGCCATACGACTTGGACTTGGCATAGCCGAAGCTGGCCATCTTGCTGTTGACGATGTACGTCTCGGTGCCGCCCCAGCTGAGCAGGAACGGGCGGAATTCCTTGGGCGAGCGGAAAGTCGCCGGGCCGTTGGCCTGCTCGCGCCAGCCGGTGACCTGGGTATCGCTGACGAACAGCTTGCCGTCGTTGACGATGAACGAGCCGCCCTCCTGGGAGAGGCGCAGTTCCTTGACCTTGCCGTCGATCTCCAGCACGCCCTTGCGTCCGACCACGATCGGCAGGCGCGCCAGATACACGCCCGGCGAGGTTTCGCGCAGGTACTGGGCGGGCACCTTCTTGCTCAGTTCGACCAGGTCGACATGCCCGTCATCGACGAAGATCGCCTGGGGGATGCCGTGCTGGCGCTGGACCCACTCGGCGGCCTTGTTGTCGCCGCCGATGAATTCCTTGAGCGACTCTTCCTGGAGCATGCGGCGCACGCTGACCTTGCCCTTGTGGCGGCGGTCGATCTTCTGTTGCACGGCCTGCGCGGTGTAGCCGGAGAGGTCGGGCAGCTTGGGCGGATCCATCTGCAGCGGCTCGATCGGCGCGCTGGCGACGGTGTAGGTCTTGGCCTGTTGCAGCTCCTTGGCGATCACCGCCGGCTGGGCGGCGGCCATGCCGCTGGCCAGCAGCAGGGCGCTGGCGAGCAGGCTGTGGCGAAGGTTCGGGTGCAGGTTCATAACGGTCCTCTCCCGGCCTCAGAAGCGCCAGATCACGTCGACGAAGGCGCGGTGCATGTACGAGTCCGCTTCCTTGCCATAGGCATCGCCGGGCTTGAACACACCGGCGCGCAGGCGTACCAGGGCCGACGGCTCGTCGATCGACTGGCTCAGCGAGGCGGGCAGCAGGCCCTGCTTGAAGTACTTGGTGACCACCACGTCCATCTCCTGGCCCAGGTCTTTCTCGCCGTTGATCAGCGGACGGTTGATGCCATCGTCGTTGACCACCGCATTGATGCCGCTGGAGCCGATGTTCTGGTTGCCATCGACGCGCCAGAACTTGTGGTAGATGAAGCTTGCGTCGTAGTCGTCGCGCAGCTGCCAGGAGGCGAACAGGGTCGCGGCCTGCAGGTTGCCCAGCTCGCCGCGGAACGCCTCGCCGAAACGGTGCACGCGCGAGCGGGTGCCGGTGAAGTTGGAGCGGTTGCTCTCAAGGCCGGTCTGCTCGAAGTTGTTCGAGCCATCGCTGCCGCCACCACCGCTGCCACGGGCATAGGCCGCGCCGACCTGCCACTGCGGGTCGAGGCGCAGGCGGATACCGAGGTCGGTGGCCCAGGCATTGACGTCGCCGCTCTGTTTGCCGGTGGCGACCTGGTCTTCGCCGACCAGCTGGCTGCTGAGGCTGTCGCGATTGCCGGTCAGCCAGGTGACGCTGCCCCAGTAGTTGACGGTATGGTCGTTGCGCCAGTTGTAGGCGTCGCTGTTGGCCTCAAGGCCCAGCCAGGTGAGGTCGCCGGTGCGGGTCTTGTCGAGGGCATCGACGGTCTCGCCGGGGTTCTTCAGGCTGCCGCTGTCATGGGTATGGTGGGCGCGCAGGCCGACCCAGTGGCCGGGTGTCCACTGCGTGGCGATGTTGCCGTAGACGTGCGTGCGGTCCTTGTCTTCTGGGGCCAGCTCGGTGAGGTCGGTGCGGTATTCGCTGAAGCGTTGGGCGACACCGAGGTCGGCCTTGAGCAGGGTGGTGTCGAAGCTCCAGTTCAGCGCCTCGATGTTGGTGTCGCGCCACATGCCGTCGTCGCTGCGCAGGCGCTGGCGGCCGAAGCGCAGTTGCTCGCCGGGGTAGGGCGTGAAACCGCTGTAGCCGATCCAGAATTCGCGCAGGGCCAGGTAGCTCTTGTCCGGCTTGCGGCTGTCGTCGCCGGTGTCGACGGCGGTGCCGTCGTCGTTCTGGCGCAGGGTGTCGGTCTCGATGATGTCGGTGGCAGTCACCGCCTGGCCCATGGCGAAGGCGCTCCAATTGCCGCGCTCGCCATACACCCAGGGACGCAGGTCCAGGCCCAGGCCGTTGACGTCGCCGCCGGAGCGGGTGCCCAGGTCACGGTCGTCCTCGGACTGGCCGGTGATCTTCACGTCCAGGCCGAAGTTCTTCACTGCGGTTTCCGCGGCCAGGGTCGGCAGCGACCACAGCAGGGCGAAGCTCAGGCCGATGCCGGCTTTCACGAAGGGATTGAGCGTCATAGCGAGTCCTCGGCGTCTACGTCTTTCTCGTCTTGCAGGGCGTCCAGGGCCAGCGGGCTGTTGCTGGCCTGGAGCATCCCGGCACGCGCCTTCTTCTCCTGCTCCAGCAGGCGCTGGGCCTGGCTGCGCTGGTCGGGCGTGAGTTGCTGGTCGAGTTGCTGCAGCAGTTCGCTGGACTGCGGCGTCGGGTTGGCCTGGGCAAGCTGGGCGAATACCCAGGCGTTGCCGGTGTTCTGGCGGATGCCGTGGCCTTCGCTGTAGAGCTGGGCCAGGGCGTAGTCGGCACTGAGCTGGCCACCACGGGCGGCACTGAGCAGGTGGTCCACCGCTTTCTGCGGTTCGACATGGCCCAGGTAGCCGCGGCGGTAGAGCTGGCCGAGGTAGTAGTGGGCGCTGATTTCGCCGGCGTCGGCGGCGGCCTGCAGGTGTTGCTCGGCCTTCACGGCATCGGCCGGGACGGTCTTGCCTTCGTAGTAGAGGCGGCCCAGCAACAGTTCGGCGCGGGGCTGCTCGGCTTCGCGGCCCTTGTCGATGTAGGCCATCAGCTGGTCGGTGTCGCCCAGTTCAGGGAAGTCGTAGAGCAGTTGCGCAAGGCTGACCCAGGATGCCGGGTTGGCCGGGGCGACATGTTCGAGCAGGTCCTTGGCGGTCCTCTCGTCGGTCTGGCCGAGGCTCCGGTCGGCGAGCACGCGGGCGACGCTGTCGACCCGTGTGGCAGGCACCGCATTGCGGGCATAGGCGGCCTTGAGCTGGTCGAGCAGGGCGGCCTGCTGGTCGGGTTGGGCGCGTTTCTGGTACACGGTGGCCAACTCCACGTAGCAGATGTCGGTGCTGCTCAGCGCGGCCTTGCAGATCTTCTCCACCTCGGCCAGGTGCTGGTCGTAGGTGCCTTGGGTGCGGTACAGCAGCACCTGGGCCAGGCCCGCCTCGGGGTTGCCGGCGGCGCGCCACTGGTCGATCTGCTGCTGGGCGTTGATGTTCGGGAAGCTCTGCGGGTATTGCAGGTAGAGCATCGCCAGCGGGATCAGGGTGTTGCCCTCACCTTGCCTGGCCGCGAGCTTGAGCAGTGTTTCGGCCTCTTCGCGTTCGGCCTGGGTGCTGTCGGGCTTGGCCACCAGCAGGCGGCCCAGGCGTGCCTGGGCACGTGGTGAGGTAGCGGCTGCGGCGCGGTAGGTGGCTTCGGCCTGCTTGAGCTGGGCCGGGTCGCGGGTGCCAACCTGAATGTCGGCCAGGCCGACCTGTGCGTCGCTGTAGCCCAGGTCGGCAAGTGCCTTGTAGTTGGCCTCGGCGGTGGCGGTGTCGCCGCGCTTCAGGGCCTCGTTGGCCAGGCGCTGGTCAGGCAAACCGACGCAGCCGGCCAGGGTGATGGCCAGGACGCAGAGCCCGAGAGCCCTGTGGGAGCGGGCTTGCCCGCGAATGGCCGGGACGTGCGATGAAGGTGTGCCTGCTGGCCCCTTCGCGGGCAAGTCCGCTCCCACGGGGACGCAGGGATAATTGTTCGGCGTCATCGTCCTGTCCCCCTCAGAGCCCGCGGGCCACGGCCTTGTCGATCAGCCAGTTCAGCGAGGGACCGCGGTCGCTGTTCACCGAAGCCGGGCGGCCGGCCAGCTCTGCAGGCAGCGACTCGTCTGGCTTGATCTGCACGCGAATGTCCGAAGCCAGGTTGTCGTTGTCCAGGCTGGCGCTGCCGACGATCACACCGGTGCGCACCTCGTCTTCGCCGGCGATCTGGAAGTTGACCCGGGTGCCCGGCTTGACCTCGTCGAACTGGCGATAGCTGAAGCGCGCCTCGACCATCGGGTTGGTGGTGCGCGGGATCAACTGGTAGACCACCTGGCCCTTGCTGGCGTACTGGCCGTCATCCACCAGCTGGCGGGCGACCACGCAATCACAGGGGCTGGTGAGGGTGCCGGAAAGTTGCTTGCCGAACAGTTCCTCGACCTTGGCTGGCTCCAGTTGCGAGTCGTCCAGATGGCCCTTGAGCAGGTCGAGCATGCTGGTGTTGAAGGTCGCCAGCGGCGCGCCTTTGACCACCTGCGCACCGTTTTCCACCAGGCTCTGCATGCTGCCGTCGCGGGGCATGGTGACGTTGGTAGTCGGTACTGCGACCACACCGGCCTCGGCGTGGCTGACGAAGTACAGACCGTACAGCGATTTGGCGACGAAACCGAAGGCGGCGATGCCGACCACGAACACGCCCAGGGTGACGGTGACGGCACGCAGGCGACCGAAGGCCGAAAGGCCGGAGCCTGCGTCCTTCTGCTTGCGCGCCTTGGTGAAGTTGTCGCGCTGCAGGGTACTGAGCACATCACCGACGCTGATCAGCTCGCCGGACAGGTGGGAGGTGATGATGTGACGCAGGGTGGCGATATCTCGCGGTTCCAGGTTCTGGAATTCGACACCGGTGCGGCCGCTTTGCGGATCGCTCGAGCGCACCAGGAACTCGATGTCCATCGACAGCCCCAGGTTGTCGACCACGAACTGCAGGCGACCACGCGCGACATCTCCGACCGGAAGGGCTTTTTTGGCATGGAACGACAGACCACCGGCGGAGAGGTCGTCGACCTTCACATCCTGCGGCTGGCGCTCGCTGTCCAGGTAGCGCAGCTTGGCCGGGATGCGCACCCGGGCGTGCTGGCGCTGGGCTTCGGACTCATGCACGACGTTGACGTTCACGGCGGTATTCATGGCGATTTGTTCCTGTTGGATCGATCCGGGTTGGGCTCACACGACCATGAACAGCACAGCGACGAAGATGCTGGCGGCCGAGAAGGTCATGGTCCGAGAGGACCAGGTGTTGAACCATTGTTGAAAGCTGGCGAGGTCACGTTTCAGCGCAGTCGGCTGGCGGGTCCAGGACTGCTTGTCGAGGCGGAAGAACACGTAGATCTTCATCAGCGCGCCGACGATCTGGTTGTAATAGAGGATCAGCGGATAGGCCGGGCCGACACTGTGGCCCGAGCACAGCAGCATGATGGTGAGGATCAGGCGGGTGATGCCGATCCACAGCAGGTACACCAGCAGGAACTGCAGGCCGAACTTGAAGCTGGCGATCACGGCCACGGTCAGGCCCAGCAGGCTGGTCCACATCGACACACGCTGGTCGAGCAGCACGATGCTGGTGAACAGTCCCAGGCGCTTGAGGCCCAGGCCCAGGGCGCGGGAGTTCTGCCGCAGGTTGTTGCCATACCAACGGTACATGAGCTTGCGGCTGGCCTTGACGAAGCTCTTCTCCGGCGGATGCTCGACCGTGTTGATCGCCGCGTCCGGCACGTAGAAGGTGTCGTAGCCCAGGCGCATCAGGCTGAACCAGCTCGACTTGTCGTCGCCAGTGAGGAACTTGAAGCGGCCCAGGCGCCAGTGCATCAGCGAGTCGCTTTCGACGTCGGCGATGAACTCGGGGTTGGTGACCACGCTTGCGCGGAACATCGACATGCGCCCGGTCATGGTCAGCACGCGCTTGGACAGCGCCATCGAGCACATGTTGATGTGGCGCTGGGCGAAGCGCAGCTTGTGCCACTCGCTCATGATGTAGCCGCCGCGCACTTCGCAGAATTCGTTGGTGGTCAGGCCACCGACATTGGGGTAGAGCTTGAACCAGGGCACGGTCTTGCGAACGACGCCTTCGGCCAGCACGGTGTCGCCGTCGATCACCGCAACCACGGCGTTTTCGTCCGGCAGCATCCGCGAGATGGCACGAAAACCGTAGGCCAGGCCGTCGCGCTTGCCGGTACCGGCGATGCGCACGAAGTCCAGGGCGACGTGCTCGGGCGGGTTGTACTTGGCCCACAGGCTCTTGACCAGCAGCTCGTCGGACTTCTCCACCAGCGAGCAGACCACGGTGGTCGGATAGCCGCATTCGATCGCTTCGCGGATCACCGAGCTGTACACCTGGGCGGTGGTCAGCGCATCGATGCGAAAGCTGGTGACCATCAGGTACACATGAGACGGTTCGGCTGCCTTGCCCAGCTTCTGCACCTTGCGGCGCAGGTAGGGGTAGACCAGGTACAGGAAGATCATGCCGCGGATGAAATGGGTGGCGCCCATGGAGTAGCGCCAGATGCCGACTGCGCCGACCAGGAAGATGAAGTGCTTCGACTGCGAATCGAAGATATCGCTGGGCAGGGCCAGGGCGATCAGCATGAGCAGGCTCATGTAGAGCAGCCATCCGGCGCACTGCAACAGCACTGTCTGGAGCCTTTGCATGTTCAGCATCCGTCGCGAGAATCAGGAGAATGCGGGGCCGACCGGCCCCGCGTCGGGCTGGCTTACCAGCAGATGCCTTCGGTGCGGGTGAGGGTGCTGGTGGGCTTGCTCATGAAACCGACCAGATCGATCACCTGCTTGCCTTCCGGTGCCTGCTGGGCAAGGGCGCGGAACTGCTCGTCGCGGTTGCCGAGGATGATGATGTCGGCGCCATCGACCACCTTCTGGAAGTCGGCGTTGAGCAGCGACGAGACATGCGGGATCTTCGACTCGATGTAGTCCTTGTTGGCGCCGTGGACACGGGCGTACTCGACGTTCTGGTCGTAGATGTTCAGCTCGTAGCCCTTGCCGATCAGGCGCTCGGCCAGTTCCACCAGTGGGCTTTCGCGCAGGTCGTCGGTGCCGGCCTTGAAGCTCAGGCCGAGCAGGGCGATCTTGCGCTTGTCGTGGCTTTCGATGATGTCGAAGGCGTTCTGCACCTGCGACTCGTTGCTGCGCATCAGCGAGTCGAGCAGCGGCGCCTTCACATCGAGGCTGGCAGCGCGGTAGGTGAGGGCGCGCACGTCCTTGGGCAGGCACGAACCGCCGAAGGCGAAGCCTGGGCGCATGTAGTACTGCGACAGGTTCAGGGCCTTGTCCTGGCAGACCACGTCCATCACTTCGCGACCATCGACGCCGACCGCCTTGGCGATGTTGCCGATCTCGTTGGCGAAGGTCACCTTGGTGGCGTGCCAGACGTTGCAGGTGTACTTGATCATCTCGGCCACTTCGATCGGCTTGCGGATGATCGGCGCGTCGAGCTCTTCGTAGATCGCCTGCAGCACGTCGCCGCTGGCGCTGTCCAGTTCGCCGATGACGGTCATCGGAGGCTGGTCGTAGTCCTTGATCGCGGTACTTTCGCGCAGGAACTCGGGGTTGACCGCCACGCCGAAATCGACGCCGGCCTTCTTGCCCGAGCAGTCTTCGAGGATCGGGATCACCACGTTCTTCACGGTGCCTGGCAGCACGGTGCTGCGTACCACGATGGTGTGGCGGCGGGTGGTGTCGCGCAGCACGTAGCCGATCTCGCGGCACACCGATTCGATGTATTCCAGGCCCAGGTCGCCGTTCTTCTTGCTCGGGGTGCCGACACAGATCATCGACACGTCGCTGGCGCGGATCGCCTCGGCGAAGTCGGTGGTGCCACGCAGGCGACCATTGGCGATGCCTTGCTGCAGGAGTTGCTCCAGACCCGGCTCGACGATCGGCGACTTGCCCTGGTTGATGAGGTCGATCTTGGTGGTGGACACATCCACACCAATCACTTCATGGCCCCTTGCCGACAGGCAACCTGCACAGACGGCACCCACGTAACCCAAACCAAAGATGCTGATACGCATCGTATTCACCTCGTGTGTTTATCACGCCGGCTCTTTCGAAGAACCGGACCGGGTTGATTGACCTGCTTTTACGGGCGCACGGATCCATGGCGAATTGACACTTCACCGAACGCAGGCATGAATGAATCCGGAGCGCAAACAGTGCTGCGCTCAAAGTTGGCAGTAAAAGGCCAGTTATAAAAAGGCGTGCCCTGAGATGCAGCCGTCTTTATTGCAACGCGTTATCGGGTGCGCTGCTGTGCTTGTTCTTTCAAGTGAATAAATCCTTTGAAATCAACCACTAGGACGATTAGTAAGGGGCGCGGCTCTCCTGCTTTAACAGACCGCTTGGTTATACCGAAGCGGTAGTCGAAGTTATCAGTGCAGGTAGTGAGTACCTGCCACTTGTCCTCTGTAAGTCATCTCTCACGTTGCACGCTCGTGATTCGTTACGGGTGCTATGAGCGATCTGCGAAGGGAGAAGTTCCGAGGTGCGTTCAGGGCAGATGAAAGATTTCTAAATATTTTTTCAGTGAGAAATACTTTCATTCTGATAGCACGGATGGGTTTCGTGCCTATATATAAAGGGCGAAATCAAGATGAGATGGTTATATGCCAGTATCGGAAAAATTTTTTCAAAATTCGTCAAAAAACTACGAACGGTCTTATGGCGTTTGGCGATAAGCTCAGCCTTGCCTGTTTTTTGGCGCCGGTAATTTGGCTTTTTTGAGGCGGGGTTTGCAGGAGCGCGCTGGTTGGGGCGCTCCTGCAAGACGGGGAAGCAGGGCTAGTCCGCTGAGTGGTCGCGCAGGAACACCAGGTGGTCGGGCTTCGATTGTTCGGCGCTGTAGTAGTAGCCTTGCACGTCGAAGCGCTTGAGCTGCTCGGGATCGTTGATGCGCTCCTGGATCACGAAGCGGCTCATCAGGCCACGCGCCTTCTTGGCGTAGAAGCTGATGATCTTGTACTGGCCGTTCTTCAAGTCCTTGAAGTCGACGTTGATCACGCGGGCATTCAGCGCATTCTTCTTCACGGCGCTGAAGTACTCGTTGCTGGCCAGGTTCAGCAGCAGGTCATCGCCTTGTTCGGCCAGGGCCTGGTTCAGCCACTCGCTGATGCGCGTGCCCCAGAAGGCGTAGAGGTCCTTTCCGCGTACGTTCGCGAGCTTGGTGCCCATTTCCAGGCGGTAGGGCTGCATCAGGTCCAGCGGCCGCAGCAGGCCATAGAGGCCCGAGAGCATGCGCAGGTGTTGCTGGGCATAGCTGAAGTCGTCCTCGCCAAGGGTTTCGGCATCCAGACCTGTGTATACGTCGCCCTTGAACGCCAGCAGCGCCTGCTTGGCGTTGGCGGGGGTGAAGTCTGGGGTCCAGCTGCCGAAGCGCGCGGCATTGAGGCCGGCAAGCTTGTCGGACAGGTGCATCAGCTCGGCGATCTGCGCTGGCGACAGCTCGCGCAGTTGGGTGATCAACGTCTGCGAATCGTCCAGGTACTGCGGCAGGGTATGGCGCTGGGTCACCGGTGGGGTGTCGTAGTCGAGGGTCTTGGCGGGGGAAATCACCGTCAGCATGGGTCGGCTCCTGAAATCGTCGGCGACGATTCTACGGGGCCAGCAGGGCAACGCCAAACTATGGTGACGATAGTCACAGACCATCGCCTGGGCAGGCGCTATAGTGCGCATCATCCGTTTAGGGAGAACCGATCGTGCGCATTGCCTTCGCCGTGCTGGCCGGGTTGTTCAGCCTGGCTGTGCAGGCCGCTCCAGCCAATTCCGTCAGCTTCGACCGCAGCCATTGGCCCGAGCAACTCGACAGCCCGGTGCTGTTCGACGTGGCATCGCGCGCGCAGATCCTCTCCTTCGCCCAGGTGCTGCATGAAAGCGAGATGCTCGATGAGCGCGCCCTGGCGGCGCGCCTGGGGCTGCGGCAGATCAACCTGGCGGTGATCCGTTCGGTGCGGGCGCGCATGTGGCAGCGGTTGTGGGAAAACTTCCAGCAGGCCCAGCTTAGTTGCGAGCAGGATGCATCGTTCTGCTATCCGCTGGATTCGATGGCGGATTTGCGTACGCGTTCGGCTACGTTCGCTACAGATGTCGGCGAATTCTATAAAGAATGGGTCGAGCCCAGCCATCAGTTCAACGTTCGTTACCTTGACGAGCAATTGCGCAAGGCGGCCTTGTTTCCACAGACCAGCAGCGAGATCGAGCGGCTGTCGAATGGCGAGCGCAGTGGGGATGAACTCAACGACCGGATGTTCCTGCTGACGTTCGTCGGCGGCCCTGGCCCGGTCGGCAGCAACACGGACCTGCTCAACGATTACCTGCGCCGGCAAAAGCTGGGCGCAGTTTTCTTCGTTCTGGGCAACCGCGTGCAGCAGCGCCGCGACATGGCCCAGGGGGCCAATGTCGCGGCGCTCTACGCTGGACAGTGCGTGGGGATTCAGGGCTGGGAGTATCGCTCCCACGCCCAGTGGCAGGGCTGGCAGGATTCCCTGCGGCGCAGCCAGGCGCAGGTGCAGGGGCTGATGCCCGAGCAGTACGTGCCGCTGTTCCGCCCACCCTATGGGCAGCGCCGTGCCGACGGCGAGGCGTTCATGGCGGCGCAAGGGCTGCAGGTGTCACTGTGGGACATCGACGCCCAGGACGATGGCGCGCTGGATGCCGAGCAGTCGGCCCAGCGGGTGATGACCTTGATGCTGCTATGGCGCAAGGGTGTGATCCAGTTCCACGATACCTTGCCCAAGGCACAGCCGGCGCTGGAATGGCTGTTGCAGCACACGGCGCAGAGCGGGATCGGGTGGGAGGACTGCATGGAGTACGCGCATCTGCGCTAGGCAAAATCCAGGGTCCAACATTGACTGTAGTCCCCCGTCACCTTATCGCCAAGCGCGGTTCGTCATTCGGCAAAATAAACTTCACCGGAGCGTAAAAAGTCTTTTTTCCGTCACGCCTTTTGCGGTATGAAGGAATCAGACAGCCGATTCCTGCAGCACAGGTGGCGTCATCCAGGCCCTCCTTTGCCAGGTGCGCTCCCCGCCCGTAACGACGCGGATACGGGGAGAACGGCGGTCACTCTGCGGTGCAGCGAAGCTGTGCCGTCCTGCTTTCACATAAGGTGACCGAGTATGGATGACCAAGGACGCAACCCTTCCTCCAACCAGCCAATCCTGTATGTGCTCGATACCAACGTCCTGATTCACGATCCCAACGCTTTGCTCAACTTCGAGGAGCACCACGTCGCCATACCGATGACGGTGCTGGAGGAACTCGACAAGCTCAAGACCGGTAAACAGACCATCGCCGCCGAATGTCGCCAGGCCATTCGCCTGATCGACCAGACCCTCGGTGATGCATCACCCAACGATGTCGAACAAGGGGTGCCGATCCAGCGTGGCAAGGGCGGGCCGAAGGGCTTCCTGTCGATCCTGATGAGCCCGCGCAACGAACCGAACCGGCTGCTGCCGGAAAACCTCAACGACAACATCATCATCAACCAGCTGCTGGAGCTGCGTGCCAGGCGGGCTGACCTGGACGTGGTGCTGGTCACCAAAGACATCAACATGCGCCTGAAGGCGCGCGCCTGTGGCATCGCCGCCGAGGACTACAGCACCGACCAATTGGTCGACGATGTGTCCCTGCTCTCGAAGGGCTACCACTCGGTCACCGGCTCCTTCTGGGACCGGGTCAGCAAGGTCGACACCCGCCAGGAACGGGGCCGCACCTGGCATCGCGTACAACTGATCGACAACTTGCCGGCTGTGCACGTCAATGAGTTCATCATCGACGAGCAAGGCTTCGTCGGCTGGATCAAGGGCATTCGCGAGAACGAGCTGCTATTGCTCGACCTGCACCAGGAGCCGCTGCTGCATCAGGAAGCCTGGGGCCTCAAGCCCCGCGACATCCACCAGAGCCTGGCGCTGTTCGCCCTGCTCGACCCGGACATCCACCTGGTCAATCTCACCGGCGCGGCCGGCTCGGGCAAAACCATCCTGGCACTGGCTGCAGCCATCGAGCAGACCATGGTCAGCAAGCGCTACCGGCGTATCATCGCCACCCGCAGCGTGCAGGGGCTGGACCAGGAGATCGGCTTCCTGCCGGGCACCGAGGCGGAAAAAATGGAGCCCTGGCTGGGCGCCATCACCGACAACCTCGAGGCGTTGCACATGGATGACGAAAGCACCCATGGCAGTGTCGAATACATCCTCGAACGGGTCCCGCTGCAGTTCAAGTCGCTGAACTACATCCGTGGCCGCAGCTTCCAGCAGAGCCTGATCCTGATCGACGAATGCCAGAACCTCACCCCGCACCAGATGAAGACCATCATCACCCGTGCAGGCTCTGGCTCCAAGGTGGTCTGCCTGGGCAACCTGGCGCAGATCGACACCCCCTACCTGTCCGCGACCAGCTCGGGCCTGACCTACCTGACCGAGCGCTTCAAGGACTTCCCCCATGGCGTGCACATCACCCTGCAGGGTGTGCCGCGTTCGGTACTGGCCGAGTACGCCGAGTCGCATCTGTAGACCCGGATCGCTCATTACGCAGGCTCGCCCGCTCCCACACGGTTGTGGGGGCGGGCGAGCCCTGTGATGAGGCCGAGCCTGCCGACACATTCCCCTGCGCAAAGCTGACCCACAGGTTTACACTCTGCTTTCCCTTCACAGGAGCAGAGCAGTGCTGACTCATCTCGATTCCCAGGGGCGTGCCAACATGGTCGACGTCACTGAAAAAGCCGTGACTGCGCGCGAGGCGATCGCCGAGGCACGGGTGCGCATGTTGCCGCAGACCTTGCGGATGATCGTCGACGGCGAGCATCCCAAGGGCGATGTGTTCGCCGTGGCGCGCATCGCAGGTATCCAGGCGGCGAAGAAGACCAGCGACCTGGTCCCGCTGTGCCATCCGCTGATGCTCACCAGCGTCAAGGTCGAGCTGGCTGCCGAAGGCGAAGATGTGGTGCATATCGTTGCCCGTTGCAAGCTGGCCGGGCAGACCGGTGTCGAGATGGAAGCGCTGACCGCCGCCAGCGTCGCGGCGCTGACGATCTACGACATGTGCAAGGCCGTGGACAAGGGCATGGTCATCGAGCAGGTGCGGCTGCTGGAGAAGCTCGGCGGCAAGAGCGGCCACTACAAGGTGGAGGGGTGATGAAGATCAAGGCCCTCTATTTCGCTCGTTACCGTGAGCTGCTTGGCGTTGATGCCGAGCGTCTGGAAGGGGATTTCAAGGTGCTCGACGACGTGCGCCAGGCGCTGGTTGCCAGAGGCGGCGTTTACGCCGTGCTGGCCGAGCAGAACCTGATGTGCGCGCGTAACGAGGAGCTGTGCAGGCTCGATGAGCCGGTCGAGGACGGCGATGAGCTTGCCTTCTTCCCGCCGGTGACCGGAGGTTGAGCATGGGCGTACGGGTACAGCAGGCGGCGTTCGACCCCGGTGCCGAGGTCAATGCCATGCACGCTGCCAATGTTGGCGTGGGCGCGGTGGTCGGGTTCGTCGGTTATGTGCGCGACTTCAACGACGGTCGCGAGGTGGCGGGGATGTTTCTCGAGCACTACCCAGGCATGACCGAGAAGGCCCTGGCCAAGATCGTGGTCGAGGCCGAGCAGCGCTGGCCGTTGCTCAAGGTCGAGGTGCTGCACCGCATCGGTGCGCTGGAGCCGGGCGAGCCGATCGTGTTCGTGGGTGTCGCCAGTGCCCATCGGCAGGCCGCGTTCGATGCCTGCAACTTCATCATGGACTATCTAAAGACCCGGGCGCCGTTCTGGAAGAAGGAGAACACTCAGGAAGGGCCGAGGTGGGTCGAAGGCAGGCAGAGTGACCAGGATGCTGCCGGGCGCTGGTAGAACCTCTGCCTGATGGCCGGGGCGTTGCCCCGGTTCGCGGGCAAGTCGGCGCCTACAGGTACCCGCTGCCCTCAGGTCCAGCACATTACCTGTGGGAGCGGCGGTGCGGCGACCCGACTTGTCCGCGAAGAATCCAGTACCGATCAGTGATGCTTGCGCGGCACTGGCGTGAGCAATTCATCCGGCGGCGTCTCGCACTTGATCTTGCGCCCCAGCAGTTCCTCGATCGCCGGCAACTGGTAGGAGTCATCCTCGCCGGCAAAACTGATCGACACACCACTGGTGCCTGCACGGCCGGTACGGCCGATGCGGTGCACGTAGTCGTCCGGGTCTTCCGGCAGGGTGAAGTTGATCACGTGGCTGATACCGTCGATATGGATCCCGCGCCCGGCCACGTCGGTGGCCACCAGCACGGTGATGCGCCCTTCGCGGAAGTTTTCCAGGGTACGGATGCGCTTGTGCTGCGGCACATCGCCCGACAGTTGGGCGGCATTGATGCCGTCGCGCACCAGCTTCTCCTCGATGCGCCGCACCTCGTCCTTGCGATTGGCGAAGACCATCACCCGTTCCCACTTGTTCTGCGTGACCAGGTTGTACAGCAGCTTGTACTTGTCGCTGCCCGCCACGGCATAGACGTGCTGCTCGACCGTCTCGCTGGCGACGTTCTCCGGCTCGATCTCGACGATGGCTGGATCAGTGGTCCACTGCTTGGCCAGGTTCATGACGTCGTCGGTGAAGGTGGCGGAGAACAGCAGGGTCTGGCGTTCGCTCTTGGGCGGGGTCTGGCGGATGATCTGGCGTACCTGCGGGATGAAACCCATGTCGAGCATGCGGTCGGCTTCGTCCAGCACCATCACCTCGACCATGTCCAGGTGCACTTCGCCGCGTTGCTGGAAGTCCAGCAGGCGGCCCGGGGTGGCGACCAGGATGTCGCAGTAGCGCTTTTCCAGGGCCTTGAGCTGCTTGTCGTACTCCATGCCGCCGACGAAGCTCATCACGCTCAGCCCGCTGTACTTGGTCAGGGCCTCGGCGTCCTTGGCGATCTGCACCACCAGTTCGCGGGTCGGGGCGATGATCAGGGCACGCGGCTCGCCCATGTAGCGTTCCTTGGGCGGCGGGGTCTGCTGCAGCTGCGAGATGATCGAGATCAGGAACGCGGCCGTCTTGCCGGTGCCGGTCTGGGCCCGGCCGATGGCATCCTGGCCACGCAGGGTGTAACCCAGGACCTGGGCCTGGATCGGCGTGCAGTAGGGGAAGCCCAGGTCGTGGATGGCATGCATCAGCTCGTTGGAGAGCTTGAAGTCGTGGAAGCGGGTCTTGCCTTCCTGAGGCTCGACCACGAAGTCCTCGGGCTTCCACAGGCTGGCCTGGGGCTTGGGTTTGCGCTCACGGCGGGGTTTTTCCCGGGGCGGCTCGACAGGCGCGGCTTCAGCCTTGGCCACAGGTTCGGGCTGGCTGCGCGGCGCAGACTTCGCTCTTGGCGGTTTCGGGGGCCGGGCCGGTGCAGGCTGAGGCGTGGGTGCAATCACGGGGGCAGCGGGCGCGACGGCCTGTGGGGCGGCGTCTCCCTTGCCGAATATTTTCTTGAGTGCCTTGAGCACGGTCGTCTCGTCAACTGGTTAAGGAATGTACGCCGGGCAGTGTAATGCAAGATCCAGGCTCGGCGTAGTACCGGGTGTAGTCCAATGCGCCGACGGCTACAGGCGCACGTCGATTTACAGCAGGCGCTTGGCCAGCCAGTCGTGGATATCGCTCAGTTCCTCGACCACCACCTCGTGTTCCATGGGGTATTCGTGCCAGCGCGCGGCCACGCCCCAGGTGTTCAGGTACTCGAAGGCCGTGCGGCCCATCGACGGGATCACCACCGGGTCATGCACACCGTGCAGGCACAGGGCCGGGGTACGTTGCTGGCAAGCGCTGAGCTGATGGCTTTCGTTGAAGGTCGGGGCGTAGGTGGACAGGGCGATCACCCCTCCGAGCGCTTCCTGCCACTTTATATAGGCGGTATGCAGCACTACGGCGCCGCCCTGGGAAAATCCGGCGAGGATGATCCTCGACAGGTTGATGCCCTTGGCCTGCTCGGCCTTGATCAGCTCGATGACCTGGTCGGCCGATTCTTCAAGTTGCGCCTCGTCGATGGCCCGGGCCGGGGTCATGGCCTTGATGTCGTACCAGCTCGGCATGGCATAGCCGCCGTTGATGGTGACTGGGCGGGTCGGCGCCTGGGGCATGATGAAACGGGTGCTTTGCAGACGTTCCTGCATGAATTCCGCCACCGGTAGGAAGTCGTAACGGTCGGCCCCCAGGCCGTGCAACCAGATCACACAGGCGTCGGCGGTCTTCTGGGGTTCGAGAATCAGCGGGTTGGTCATGACTGCTCCGAAAAAGTGCGTAAGAACTTATTGAGTGCGTAAAAAGAAGGCGCTGGTGGTTAGTGCCATAAAAAGATGTCGCAACTCTACAACTTTACCCCCTTGACGCATGCTTAAACGCTTAAGGCGGCAACTATGGTACGCGCTTTGCTACGTTCGTACCGATGCGATGGACGGGGACCTGAACGGTAACACCCGCCCACGTGGATGGAAGGCTGTCACAGAACAGCCCATTGCGCCAATTGACCCAAAAACAAGCCAACAAGGGTCGGATGCGCCTCATAAGGGTGCGGTGCAATTCCGGCTCGGTACAACAAGAGCATTTGGAGGTTGTTGATGAAGATGTTGAAAACCACGCTGGCAGTCCTGACCGCTGCCGCCACCCTGGGCACCGTGGGCGCCGCCCAGGCTGGCGCCACGCTCGATGCGGTAAAGAAGAAGGGCTTCGTCCAGTGTGGCGTGAGCGACGGCCTCCCGGGCTTCTCCGTTCCTGACGCCCAAGGCAAGATCGTCGGCATCGACGCCGACGTCTGCCGCGCCGTGGCTGCCGCCGTGTTCGGCGACGCCACCAAGGTCAAGTTCAGCCAGCTCAACGCCAAGGAGCGCTTCACCGCGCTGCAGTCCGGCGAAGTCGACGTACTGTCGCGCAACACCACCTGGACCAGCTCGCGTGACGCTGGCATGGGCCTGGTGTTCGCCGGTGTCACCTACTATGACGGCGTGGGCTTCCTGGTGAACAAGAAACTGGGCGTTTCCAGCGCCAAGGAGCTCGATGGCGCGACCATCTGCATCCAGGCCGGTACCACCACCGAGCTGAACGTCTCCGACTACTTCCGCGCCAATGGCCTGAAATACACCCCGATCACCTTCGACACCTCCGACGAGAGCGCCAAGTCGCTGGAGTCCGGTCGTTGCGACGTGCTGACCTCCGACAAGTCGCAGCTCTACGCACAGCGCTCCAAGCTGGCGGCTCCCACCGAGTACGTGGTGCTGCCGGAAACCATCTCCAAGGAGCCTCTGGGCCCGGTCGTGCGTAAAGGCGACGAGGAGTGGTTCAGCATCGTCAAGTGGACACTCTACGCCATGCTCAACGCCGAAGAAGCAGGCGTGACCTCGAAGAACGTCGAGGCCGAAGCCAAATCCACCAAGAACCCTGACGTCGCCCGCCTGCTGGGTGCCGACGGCGAGTACGGCAAGGACCTGAAACTGCCCAAGGACTGGGTAGTGCAGATCGTCAAGCAAGTCGGCAACTACGGTGAAGTATTCGAGAAGAACCTGGGCAAGAGCACCCCGCTGGAAATCGACCGCGGCTTGAATGCCCTGTGGAACAACGGCGGCATCCAGTACGCACCGCCTGTGCGCTGATGGCTGCCCCCCGCGACGGCATCCGGCCGTCGCGGGTCGTTCGACTCCCTTCTTTTCGGGGCATTTCATGCAAAATCATATCGGCGCACGGAAAGGGTTATCCCTGAGCGATCCACGTGTGCGCGCGTGGCTGTTCCAGATCCTCACGGTCGTGGCCGTGATCGGCCTGGGCTGGTACCTCATCCACAACACCCAGACCAACATGCAGCACCGAGGGATCACCTCGGGCTTCGACTTTCTCGAGCGCAGTGCCGGTTTCGGCATCGCCCAGCACCTGATCGACTACACCGAAGCCGACACCTATGCACGGGTGTTGCTGGTTGGCCTGCTCAATACCCTGCTGGCAAGCGTCATCGGCATCATCATCGCCACCGTGCTTGGCTTCGTCGTCGGCGTTGCCCGGTTATCCTCGAACTGGGTGATCAGCAAGCTGGCGGCCGTTTACGTCGAGACCTTCCGTAACATTCCACCGCTGCTGCAGATCCTGTTCTGGTACTTCGCGGTATTCACCGCCCTGCCGGGGCCACGCGGCAGCATCAACATCGATGACCTGTTCTTCATCAGCAGCCGTGGCGTGAACATGCCCGGAGCCTCCATCGGCGAAGGGTTCTGGCCGTTCGTCGTGGCGGTGCTGCTGGCGGTCGTGGCCACTGCCCTGATGGTGCGCTACGCCAACAAACGCTTCGATGAAACCGGCCAGCCGTTCCACAAGTTCTGGGTAGGGCTGGCGCTGCTCGTTGGCATTCCCGGTATCAGCGCGCTGCTGTTTGGCAACCCATTGCAGTGGGAAGTGCCGCAGCTCAAAGGTTTCAACTTCGTCGGCGGCTGGGTGCTGATTCCCGAATTCCTCGCGCTGACCCTGGCACTGTCGATCTACACCGCCGCCTTCATCGCCGAAATCGTGCGCGCGGGTATCCGCTCGGTCAGCCATGGCCAGACCGAAGCGGCCCGTTCGCTGGGGCTGCGCGAAGGGCCGACCTTGCGCAAGGTCATCATTCCGCAGGCGATGCGGGTGATCATTCCGCCGCTGACCAGCCAATACCTGAACCTGACGAAGAACTCGTCGCTCGCGGCGGTCATCGGCTATCCGGAATTGGTGTCGCTGTTTGCCGGCACGGTGCTGAACCAGACCGGCCAGTCGGTCGAGGTCATGGCGATCACCATGGCTGTGTATCTGACGATCAGCATCAGCATCTCGTTGCTGATGAACTGGTACAACAAGCGCATTGCGCTGATCGAGCGGTGAGGACAGGCGCATGACTTCCCATGTTTTCAAACCCGATATGCCGCCACCGGTGAAGACCGTCGGCGTGCTGGCGTGGATGCGCGCCAACCTGTTCTCCAGCTGGATCAACACGCTGTTGACCCTGTTCGCGATCTACCTGATCTGGCTGATCGTGCCGGCACTGCTGCAGTGGGCGTTCCTGGACGCCAACTGGACGGGCACGACCCGCGCGGACTGCACCAAGGACGGCGCATGCTGGGTGTTCATCCAGCAACGCATCGGCCAGTTCATGTACGGCTATTACCCGAGCCAGTTGCGCTGGCGGGTCGACCTGACCGTGTGGCTGGGCGTGATCGCCGCCGCACCGCTGTTCATCCGCCGGTTCCCGCGCAAGGTGCCCTACGGTATTGGTTATCTGGTGCTGTATCCGATCCTCGCCTACCTGCTGCTGCACGGTGGCAGCTTCGGCCTGACGCTGGTGCCGACCTCGCAATGGGGCGGCCTGATGCTGACCTTGGTCATTGCGACCGTAGGCATCGCCGCAGCCTTGCCGCTGGGCATCCTGCTCGCACTGGGACGGCGCTCGAAGATGCCGGTGGTCAAGGCCGTGTCGGTGACTTTCATCGAGTTCTGGCGTGGCATTCCGCTGATCACCGTGCTGTTCATGTCGTCCGTGATGCTGCCGCTGTTCATGCCCGAGGGCACGAGCTTCGACAAGCTGCTGCGGGCGATGATTTTCGTGATCCTGTTCGAGTCGGCCTACATTGCCGAGGTGGTTCGCGGCGGCCTGCAGGCGATTCCCAAGGGGCAGTACGAGGCAGCCGCGGCGATGGGGCTGGGCTATTGGCGTGCCATGGGCCTGGTGATCTTGCCGCAGGCCCTGAAGCTGGTGATCCCCGGCATCGTCAACACCTTCATCGCGCTGTTCAAGGACACCAGCCTGGTGATCATCATCGGCCTGTTCGACCTGCTCAACAGCACCCGCCAAGCCACGGCAGATCCTGCCTGGCTCGGCATGGCGACCGAGGGCTACGTGTTCGCGGCCCTGGTCTACTGGATTTTCTGTTTCGGTATGTCCCGCTACTCCATGCACCTGGAGCGCAAGCTGGACACTGGCCACAAGCGTTAGGAGTTTCGAAATGAGTGAAGCGATCAAGCAGCCTGCCGGCCCCGAAGGCATCATCCAGATGCAGGGTGTGAACAAGTGGTATGGCCAGTTCCATGTGCTCAAGGATATCAATCTGAACGTACGTCAGGGCGAGCGCATCGTCCTGTGCGGGCCGTCCGGCTCGGGCAAGTCCACCACCATCCGCTGCCTGAACCGATTGGAAGAGCACCAGCAGGGGCGCATCGTCGTCGATGGCGTGGAGCTGACCAACGACCTCAAGCAGATCGAGGCGATCCGTCGTGAAGTCGGCATGGTGTTCCAGCACTTCAACCTGTTCCCGCACCTGACCATCCTCGAGAACTGCACCCTGGCACCGATGTGGGTTCGCAAGATGCCCAAGCGCAAGGCCGAGGAAATTGCCATGCATTACCTGGAGCGTGTGCGTATTCCAGAGCAGGCGCACAAGTTTCCGGGGCAGTTGTCGGGCGGTCAGCAGCAACGTGTGGCCATTGCCCGCGCGCTGTGCATGAAGCCCAAGATCATGCTGTTCGACGAGCCGACTTCGGCACTCGATCCGGAAATGGTCAAGGAGGTGCTCGACACCATGGTCGGCCTGGCCGAAGACGGCATGACCATGCTCTGCGTCACCCACGAGATGGGCTTCGCCCGCACCGTGGCGAACCGGGTGATCTTCATGGACAAGGGCGAGATTGTCGAGCAGGCCTCGCCGGATGACTTTTTCGACCGGCCGCGCAGTGACCGGACCAAGTTGTTCCTGAGCCAGATCCTGCACTGATGTGACTGGGGCCGCAAAGCGGCCCCATCTTGTTGTTACTTTTCTTCCTTGGTCGCCACCGGCGCCGGTGGCGGACGCAGCCCGACCTCGGCAATCAGCTTCAACTGCTTGCCATTGCGCATCACCTCGATGCTGATCTTCTCGCTGGGTTTGATTCGTGCCACCTGGTTCATCGACCTGCGACCATCGCCGGCCGGCTCGCCATTGATGCTCATGATCACGTCACCCAGTTGCAGCCCCGCACGCTGGGCCGGGCCGTCGCGGAAAATACCGGCGACAACGATGCCCGGACGCCCCTGCATGCCGAACGACTCGGCCAACTCTTCGCTCAATGGCTGCACCTCGATGCCCAGCCAGCCGCGAATCACCTGGCCATGCTCGACGATCGACTTCATCACCTCCAGCGCAAGCTTGGCGGGGATGGCGAAACCGATACCCTGCGAACCGCCGGATTTGGAGAAGATCGCGGTGTTGATGCCGATCAGATTGCCGTTGGCGTCGACCAGTGCACCGCCGGAGTTGCCCGGGTTGATGGCCGCGTCGGTCTGGATGAAGTCTTCGTAGTTGTTCAGCCCCAGCTGGTTGCGGCCGGTGGCGCTGATGATGCCCATGGTCACGGTCTGGCCGACGCCGAAGGGGTTGCCGATGGCCAGGCAGACATCGCCGATGTGGATGTTGTCGGAGCGGCCGATGGTGATGGCTGGCAGGTTCTTCAGGTCGATCTTCAGCACCGCCAGGTCGGTTTCCGGGTCGCTGCCGATGACCCGGGCCAGGGTCTCGCGGCCATCCTTGAGCGCCACCACGATCTGGTCGGCCCCGCTGGTCACGTGGTTGTTGGTCAGCAGGTAGCCTTCAGGGCTCATGATCACCGCCGAGCCCAGGCTCGACTCCCAGCGCCGCTGCTTGGGCAGGTTGTCGCCGAAGAAACGACGGAACTGCGGGTCTTCGAACAGCGGATGGGCGCTCTTGTTCACCACTTTGGTGGTGTACAGGTTGGCGACCGCGGGCGCCGCCAGGGTGACGGCGTCGGCATAGCTGACCGGGCCCTGCATGATCCGGGAAGTCTGCGGTGCCTGTTGCAGGTTGACGTCCTGGCTGGGCAGGCCGACCCATTCCGGGAAACGCTGGATGATCAGTGCGGCGATCAGTACGCCAGTGAGCAGGGGCCAGCCAAAGTAACGCAAAGCCTTGAGCATCGAATGAATCCTGGAAATGGGACGAGGGCCGGGGCGCGAACGCGCGCGATCATACACCTCGGTGATCGGTGAGGGTATGGATCGCGAAGCAGCCGAAGCTGATGTACGCCGGTTTCCCCGAGTCCGGCGACGGCCCATAATGGCGCCCAGTATACGAGGCCTGGCGCCCGTTGAAGCAGCGAATTACGAGGAGATTTTCCATGGCCGTCGCCCTTAGCACCCTGGTCGAGGAAGCCGAGCGCTACCTGTCCAGCGCCAAGATCCAGGATTACTGCCCCAACGGCCTGCAGGTCGAGGGGCGTCCGCAGGTCAGCCGCATCGTCACGGGCGTCACGGCCAGCCAGGCCTTGCTCGATGCCGCAGTCGAAGCCGAGGCCGACCTGGTGCTGGTGCACCATGGCTACTTCTGGAAGGGCGAGAGCCCGTGCATCACCGGGATCAAGCAGCGACGCATCAAGACCCTGCTCAAGCACGACATCAGCCTGCTGGCCTTCCACCTGCCGCTGGACGTGCACCCTGAGGTGGGCAACAACGTGCAGTTGGCGCGCCAGCTCGACATCACCGTCGAAGGCCCTCTCGACCCCGAAAACCCGCGGGTGGTCGGCCTGATCGGCTCGCTCGCCGAGCCCATGTCGGCCGGCGATTTCGCCCGCCGCGTGCGCGAAGTCATGGGCCGCGAGCCGCTGTTGGTCGAGGGGGAGGGGATGATCCGCCGGGTCGGCTGGTGTACCGGTGGCGGCCAGGGCTATATCGACAACGCCATCGCCGCGGGTGTCGACCTGTTCATCAGCGGCGAGGCCTCCGAGCAGACGTACCACAGCGCGCGCGAGAACGGCATCAGCTTCATTGCAGCAGGGCACCACGCCACCGAACGCTATGGGGTGCAGGCGCTGGGCGACTACCTGGCCAAGCGCTTTGCCCTGGAGCACCTGTTCATCGATTGCCCGAATCCGATTTAGGCAGGTGCGGTCCTCAAACCCCCAGTCATATCATTAGACCGTTTCGATCTAGCAGCCCGCCTAAATAGAATCAGGCGCTGTGATAAAGTGGCTCGCTCGAACACGGCCCGCTGGCCGTCCATAAGATCGTTTTTCGTGAGTAGCCATGGTCGACAAACTGACGCACTTGAAACAGCTGGAGGCGGAGAGCATCCACATCATCCGCGAGGTGGCCGCCGAGTTCGACAACCCGGTGATGCTGTACTCGATCGGCAAGGACTCCGCCGTGATGCTGCACCTGGCGCGCAAGGCTTTCTTCCCGGGCAAGCTGCCGTTCCCGGTGATGCACGTCGACACCCAGTGGAAATTCCAGGAGATGTACCGCTTCCGCGACAAGATGGTCGAGGAAATGGGGCTGGAGCTGATCACCCACGTCAACCCCGAGGGTGTGGCGCAGGGGATCAACCCCTTTACCCACGGCAGCTCCAAGCACACCGACATCATGAAGACCCAAGGCCTGAAGCAGGCCCTGGACAAGCATGGTTTCGACGCCGCCTTCGGTGGCGCGCGCCGCGATGAAGAGAAGTCGCGGGCCAAGGAGCGCGTCTACTCGTTCCGCGACAGCAAGCACCGCTGGGACCCGAAGAACCAGCGTCCGGAGCTGTGGAACGTCTACAACGGCAAGGTCAACAAGGGCGAGTCGATCCGCGTCTTCCCGCTGTCGAACTGGACCGAGCTGGACATCTGGCAGTACATCTACCTCGAAGGCATCCCGATCGTGCCGCTGTACTTCGCCGCCGAGCGTGAAGTCATCGAGAAGAACGGCACCCTGATCATGATCGACGACGATCGCATCCTCGAGCACCTGAGCGACGAGGAGAAGGCGCGCATCGTCAAGAAGAAGGTGCGTTTCCGTACCCTGGGCTGCTACCCGTTGACGGGCGCTGTCGAGTCCGAAGCCGAAACGCTGACCGACATCATTCAGGAAATGCTTCTGACGCGTACTTCCGAGCGTCAGGGCCGAGTCATCGACCACGATGGCGCCGGCTCCATGGAAGACAAGAAACGTCAGGGCTACTTCTAACTTCAGGGTTACTCCATGTCGCACCAATCCGATTTGATCAGCGAAGACATCCTCGCTTATCTGGCTCAGCACGAGCGCAAAGAACTGCTGCGTTTCCTCACCTGTGGCAACGTGGATGACGGCAAGAGCACCCTGATCGGGCGCCTGCTGCACGACTCCAAGATGATCTACGAGGACCACCTCGAGGCCATTACCCGTGACTCGAAGAAGTCCGGTACCACGGGCGAGGAAGTCGACCTGGCGCTGCTGGTCGATGGCCTGCAGGCCGAGCGCGAGCAGGGCATCACCATCGATGTCGCCTACCGCTACTTCTCTACCGCCAAGCGCAAGTTCATCATCGCCGACACCCCGGGCCACGAGCAGTACACCCGCAACATGGCCACCGGCGCCTCGACCTGCGACCTGGCGATCATCCTGGTCGATGCCCGCTACGGCGTGCAGACCCAGACCCGCCGCCACAGCTATATCGCCTCGTTGCTGGGCATCAAGCACATCGTCGTCGCGATCAACAAGATGGACCTCAAAGGCTTTGACGAGCAGGTCTTCGAGTCGATCAAGGCCGACTACCTGAAGTTCGCCGACGCCATCGACCTGAAGCCGTCGAGCCTGCACTTCGTGCCGATGTCGGCGCTCAAGGGCGACAACGTGGTCAACCGCAGCGAGCGCTCGCCGTGGTACACGGGCCCGGCGCTGATGGAGATCCTCGAGACCGTCGAGGTTTCGGCTGACCGCAACGTCACCGATCTGCGTTTCCCGGTGCAGTACGTCAATCGCCCGAACCTGAACTTCCGCGGCTTTGCCGGCACCATCGCCAGTGGCGTGGTGCACAAGGGCGACGATATCGTGGTGCTGCCGTCGGGCAAGAGCAGCCGCGTCAAGTCCATCGTCACCTACGAAGGCGAGCTGGAGAACGCAGGCCCAGGTCAGGCCGTGACCCTGACCATGGAAGACGAGATCGACATCTCCCGCGGCGACCTGCTGGTGCATGCCGACAACGTCCCGCAGGTGGCCGACCAGTTCGAGGCCATGCTGGTGTGGATGGCCGAGGAGCCAATGCTTCCGGGCAAGAAGTACGACATCAAGCGCGCCACCAGCTATGTGCCGGGCTCGATTGCCAGCATCACCCACAAGGTCGATGTGAACACCCTGGAGCAGGGTGCCGCCAGCGCGCTGCAATTGAACGAGATCGGTCGCGTCAAGGTCGCCCTGGACGCCGCCATCGCGCTGGACGGTTACGACAGCAACCGCACCACCGGTGCGTTCATCGTCATCGATCGCCTGACCAACGGCACCGTCGGCGCCGGCATGATCATCGCGCCGCCGGTGCTGCCGCACGGCGGCACCGGTCAGCACGGCAAGCTCGCCCACGTCTCCACTGAGGAGCGTGCCCTGCGCTTCGGCCAGCAGCCAGCCACCGTGCTGTTCAGTGGCCTGTCGGGCGCCGGCAAGAGCACCCTGGCCTACGCCGTGGAGCGCAAGCTGTTCGACATGGGCCGTGCGGTCTACGTGCTCGACGGCCAGAACCTGCGCCATGACCTGAACAAGGGCTTGCCGCAGGATCGCGCCGGTCGCACCGAGAACTGGCGTCGCGCCGCTCACGTGGCGCGCCAGTTCAACGAGGCGGGCCTGCTGACCCTGGCCGCCTTCGTCGCCCCGGATGCCGAAGGCCGCGAGCAGGCCAAGGCGCTGATCGGCAAGGAACGCCTGGTGACCGTCTACGTCCAGGCTTCGCCGCTGGCGTGCCGCGAGCGCGACCCACAGGGCCTGTATGCCGCCGGTGGCGACAACATCCCGGGTGAAAGCTTCCCGTTCGATGTGCCGCTGGATGCGGACCTGGTGATCGACACCCAGAGCACCAGCGTCGAGGACGGCGTGAAGCAAGTGCTGGATGTGCTGCGCCAGCGCGGCGCGATCTGACGTTCGCTGCTGCACCAGAAACCCCGCTTCGGCGGGGTTTTCTGTTGATGGCCAGACCCATTCAGGCCAGCCCATTGTCCTGCCGCCACGTCATCACCTTTTGAACAATGCTGTTCGCCGACTCGCTGGTGCCTGATTCAGGGTGATAGATGAGGTCTGACCCCTGCGGGTGAGCGGTGATGTCGATGAAGTGCTCCAGCAACCCATCCTGGAACTCGGACGAACCTTGTGCGGCGATCAGCATTTCGACCAGCGATTCGAACTCGTCAGGTGCGTAGTCGTTCAGCTGTTGCCTGAAGGTGATCATTCCTCGACCTCCGAGGACAGCGCATATTGCAGGGCGCTCATGATCCGCATGTTGTCCATGTCGTACACCACTGCGCTGAGCTCCGGTGGCAAGAGGTGGCAGATCTGGTAGGAGCGCAAGCCTCTGGCCGTTTCACCGAACGGCGCGCGAGGCGCCCAGCCTTTCTTGATTCGGTTCAATTGCGATTCGACAAATTGCTTCGAGAGTACCGGGTCTTCGGCGATGGTCATCCAGAAGGTGCTGGAGAACTGGTCGAAGCTTGTGAAATGGTGTCCGGCGAGTTTTTGGGCAATGTGAGTGGGGATGGGTGTGGCCATGCTGTTAGTGCTCCTTGTGCATGACAGGGTGAGGTGCCCCATGATCAACGCTTGGTCAGCCAGGGAATAGATTCCGATTGCCGAGTTCTGCGCGGGTTGTTTTCGTGTGGCGAGTCAGAAAACTCCGCTACTGGTGTCGTCCAGGGCTGGCACCCAGTGCAAGACGCCTAGATATGCTTCTCCCCCACCGGAATCACCCGCCTTTCCTTCACCGCCTTGTACGAAAAGCTCGAATAGATTTCCTTCACCCCGGGCAGTGTCTGCAGCACTTCGCGGGCGAATTCGCCGAAAGACTCCAGGTCCCGCGCGAGGACCTCCAGGAGGAAGTCATAGCGCCCCGAGATGTTATGGCAGGCGACGATTTCCGGGATTTCCATCAGGCGCTTCTCGAAGGCGCGGGCAGCGTCCTTGTTGTGCGATTCCATCATGATGCTGACGAATGCAGTGACACCAAAGCCCAGAGACTTGGGCGAAAGGATGGCCTGGTAGCCGGTAATGTAGCCGCCTTCCTCCAGCAGCTTTACCCGACGCCAGCAAGGTGAGGTGGTCAGGGCGACCTGGTCGGCGAGGTCGGCGACGGTGAGGCGGGCGTTGTCTTGCAGGGCGCCGAGCAGGGCGCGGTCCGTTCGGTCGAGAGGGGCTGGCATGGTGTGCCCTTTTTTCGGTCTGATTGTTGTTTTTGTTCCAGAACTGCCGATGTTCACGGGGCAATTTGGAAAAAAATCCGGTGTGCCAAGGCATAAGCTTAGAACAAACAACAAGGAGGCTGTTGTCATGCGCGCCACTGTCGACAAGACCGGTTTTTCCACGCGGGCCATTCACCATGGCTACGACCCGCAGTCCCACGGTGGTGCGCTGGTGCCGCCGGTCTACCAGACCGCGACCTACGCGTTCGAAAGTGTCGAGTATGGTGCGGCCTGTTTTGCCGGCGAGCAGGCCGGGCATTTCTACAGCCGTATCTCCAACCCGACCCTGGCCCTGCTCGAGCAGCGCATGGCTTCGCTTGAAGGTGGCGAGGCGGGCCTGGCGCTGGCCTCGGGGATGGGCGCCATCACTTCAACGCTGTGGACGCTGCTGCGTCCCGGTGATGAGCTTATCGTCGGCGATACCCTGTATGGCTGCACCTTCGCTTTCCTGCACCATGGCATCGGCGAATTCGGCGTCAAGGTGAAACATGTCGATCTGAACGATCCCGCTGCGCTCGAGGCGGCGATCACCTCCAATACACGGATGATCTATTTCGAAACCCCGGCCAACCCCAACATGCACCTGGTGGACATCGCCGCAGTGGTGGGCGTGGCGCGCCAGCATGAGCTGCTGGTGGTGATCGACAACACCTACTGCACCCCCTATCTGCAACGCCCGCTGGAGCTGGGCGCGGACCTGGTGGTGCATTCGGCGACCAAGTACCTCAGTGGCCATGGCGATATCACCGCGGGATTGGTGGTGGGGCGCAAGGCGCTGATCGACCGCATTCGCCTGGAAGGCTTGAAGGACATGACCGGCGCCGTGCTGTCGCCGCACGACGCATCGCTGCTGATGCGCGGTATGAAAACCCTGGCCCTGCGCATGGAGCGCCATTGCAGCAATGCCTTGCGCGTGGCGCAGTTTCTGGAGCGGCATCCGCAGGTCGAGCTGATTCACTACCCAGGCCTGCCGAGCTTTGCACAGTTCGGCCTGGCGCAGCGGCAGATGCGTTTGCCGGGCGGGATGATTGCCTTCGAGCTCAAGGGCGGCATCCAGGCGGGGCGACGTTTCATGAACGCGTTGCAGTTGTTCAGCCGGGCGGTGAGCCTGGGGGATGCCGAGTCGCTGGCGCAGCACCCGGCGAGCATGACCCATTCGAGCTATACGCCCGAGGAACGGGCGCAGCATGGGATTTCCGAGGGGTTGGTGCGGTTGTCGGTGGGCCTGGAGGATGTCGACGACCTGCTGGCAGATCTTGGGCAGGCCCTCGGGAGCCGTGTTCGAGTTGAGTGATGGCCACTTCTCACGGGCACAGAAAAGGCCGCTTTTAGCGGCCTTTGTCATGCTTGCTGGGTCAACGCTTGAGGCCGTAGCTCTCGTCGAGCATGCCTGGCGAGTTCGGCGCCTTGGGCGCGTAGTCGCGTGGGACTTCGGCGGTATCCTTCGGCGGTGTCAGGCGATCGCGCGGACCTTGCGCGGCTTCGGAGTGCAACGAAGCGAGCAGGCGCTGGCGGGTCAGTTCGTCCAGGGCCAGGCGATTGGCCCCGTCGGCCAGGTGATCCTGCACATCCTGGTAGCTCTGGGTCAGTTTCTTGACCAGCGAAGCAGTGCTGTTGAAGTGGGTGACCACTTCGTTCTGGTAATTGTCGAAACGCTGCTGGATGTCATCCAGCTGGCGTTGCGTACTGCTGGGAGCCGCGTTGGGGAGAAGGCGGGCCAGGGCGAAACCGACGACGACACCAACGACCAGTGCCAGGGTCGGCAGCAACCAAACAAGGAGCGAGTGTTCCACGAGTCCTTCCTCTATAAACGGCTTTGCTTTACGTTAACGGCTCAGACCTGCGCTGTATACCGCGAGCAATCGCAAATCAGAACAGATTTCCCCCCTCTAGACGAATCGACCCCCCTCGAGGTCACGGAGTAGTGCCTTGCTTGTCCGCGAAACCCCCTTGTTCATCGACGGCCCCAGTGGCCCGCTGGAAGCCTTGTACCTGGACGTGGCAGATGCCCGCGGCGTGGTGCTGATCTGCCACCCCAACCCGGTCCAGGGCGGCACCATGCTCAACAAGGTGGTCTCGACGCTGCAGCGCACGGCTCGCGATGCCGGCTACAGCACCCTGCGCTTCAACTACCGTGGCGTCGGCCAGAGTGCCGGCAGCCACGACATGGGGGCTGGCGAAGTGGCCGATGCCGAGGCCGCCGCGGCCTGGCTGCGCGACAAACACCCTGAGCTGGCGCTGGTACTGATGGGCTTCTCGTTCGGGGGCTTCGTCGCCGCCAGCCTGGCCGGACGCCTCGAGGCCGACGGGGTGACGCTGCAACATCTGTTCATGATTGCCCCGGCGGTGATGCGCCTGACCGAGCAGTTCCCGCTGGCGCAGCAGTGCCCGACCACCGTGGTCCAGCCCGACGCCGACGAGGTGGTCGATCCTGCGCTGGTCTATGAATGGTCCGACACACTGACGCGCCCCCATGAGCTGCTGAAAGTGGCAGAATGCGGACACTTCTTCCATGGCAAGCTGACCGATCTGAAGGATCTGGTGCTGCCGCGTCTTTCGAACTGAGCCAAGCCTGAATAAGCGATCACCCATGACCACGCGCATTCTCACCGGTATCACCACCACCGGCACCCCGCACCTGGGCAACTACGCCGGTGCCATCCGTCCGGCGATCCTCGCCAGCCAACAGCCCGGTGCCGACTCGTTCTACTTCCTGGCCGACTATCACGCCCTGATCAAGTGCGACGACCCGCTGCGCATCCAGCGCTCGCGCCTGGAAATCGCCGCCACCTGGCTGGCCGGTGGCCTGGATCCCGACAAGGTCACGTTCTACCGTCAGTCCGACATTCCCGAGATCCCCGAGCTGACCTGGCTGCTGACCTGCGTGGCTGCCAAGGGCCTGCTCAATCGTGCCCACGCCTACAAGGCCTCGGTCGACAAGAACCTGGAAAACGGCGAAGACCCGGATGCCGGTGTGTCCATGGGCTTGTACAGCTATCCGGTGCTGATGGCTGCCGACATCCTGATGTTCAACGCACACAAGGTCCCGGTCGGTCGCGACCAGATCCAGCACGTTGAAATGGCCCGTGACATCGGCCAGCGCTTCAACCACCTGTTCGGCCAGGGCAAGGAGTTCTTCGTCCTGCCCGAGGCGGTGATCGAGGAGAGCGTGGCCACGCTTCCGGGCCTGGACGGTCGCAAGATGTCCAAGAGCTACGACAACACCATTCCGCTGTTCACCAGCGCCAAGGACATGAAGGACGCCATCTCGCGCATCGTCACCGATTCGCGTGCCCCAGGCGAGGCGAAGGACCCGGACAACTCGCACCTGTTCACCCTGTACCAGGCCTTCGCCAGCGCCGCACAAGCCGGCGAGTTCCGCGAAGAGCTGCTGCAGGGCCTGGGCTGGGGCGAGGCGAAAAGCCGCCTGTTCCAGTTGCTCGACGGCCAGCTGGCCGAGAAGCGCGAGCACTACCATCAACTGATCTCGCGGCCGTCGGACCTGGAAGACATCCTCCTGGCCGGCGCCGCCAAGGCCCGCAAGATTGCCACGCCGTTCCTCGAGCAGTTGCGCGAATCGGTGGGCCTGCGCTCCTTCCGCAGCAGCGTCCAGGTCAACGCCGAAGTGAAGAAGAAGGCCGCCAAGAGCGCGCGCTTCGTCAGCTTCCGCGATGAAGACGGCAGCTTCCGCTTCCGCCTGCTGGCCGCCGATGGCGAGCAATTGTTGCTGTCGCGCAGCTTCGCCGACGGCAAGAGTGCAGGCGCGGTGAGCAAGCAACTGCAGCAGGGGGGCGAGGCGGATGTGCGTGTAGATGGCCTGGGCTTCAGCCTGTGGCTCGATGGCGAGCAGGTGGCCGACGGGCCGCAGTTCGCCGATGCAAGCGCCCGTGATGCGGCGGTGCTGAGCCTGCGTGAGGCGTTGGCGCCCCAGCAGGACTGAGGCATATTGACACAAGTCTGATTGCCATTAAGCGGGCCGGTCGCTACAGTGACGGCCCGTTTTTTGTTGCCTCGCTAACGAATCATGACGCCCCTAGAACGATATCAAGCAGATCTGAAACGCCCCGATTTCTTCCATGACGCGGCGCAGGAAACGGCTGTGCGTCACTTGCAGCGCCTGTACGACGACCTGGTCGCCGCGCAGAACAACAAGCCGGGCGTGTTCGGCAAGCTGTTCGGCAAGAAGGAGCAGACGCCGGTCAAAGGCCTGTATTTCTGGGGCGGGGTAGGGCGTGGCAAGACCTACCTGGTCGACACCTTCTTCGAGGCGCTGCCGTTCAAGGAGAAGATGCGCACCCACTTCCACCGCTTCATGAAGCGTGTGCACGAGGAAATGAAAACCCTCAAGGGTGAGAAGAACCCGCTGACCATCATCGCCAAGCGCTTCTCCCAGGAAGCCAAGGTGATCTGCTTCGATGAGTTCTTCGTGTCCGACATCACCGATGCGATGATCCTCGGCACCTTGATGGAAGAGCTGTTCAAGAACGGCGTCTCGTTGGTGGCGACCTCCAACATCGTGCCGGACGGCCTGTACAAGGACGGCCTGCAGCGTGCGCGCTTCCTCCCGGCCATCGCCATGATCAAGCAGTACACCGATATAGTGAACGTCGACAGTGGCGTCGACTATCGCTTGCGCCACCTGGAGCAGGCGGAGCTGTTCCACTTCCCGCTCAACGAAGCTGCCCACGAGAGTCTGCGCGCCAGTTTCAAGGCACTGACCCCCGATTGCACTCAGGCGGTCGAGAACGACGTGCTGATGATCGAGAATCGCGAGATCCACGCGTTGCGCACCTGTGACGACGTCGCCTGGTTCGACTTCCGCGCCCTGTGCGATGGGCCACGCAGCCAGAACGACTACATCGAGTTGGGCAAGATCTTCCATGCCGTGCTGCTGAGCAACGTCGAGCAGATGGGCGTCACCACCGACGACATCGCCCGCCGCTTCATCAACATGGTCGACGAGTTCTATGATCGCAACGTCAAACTGATCATTTCGGCCGAAGTCGAGCTCAAGGACCTGTACACCGGTGGACGCCTGAGCTTCGAGTTCCAGCGTACGCTCAGCCGACTGCTGGAAATGCAGTCCCACGAATTCCTGGCTCGCCCGCACAAACCCTGAAGCAGTACCTGCCCCCTGGCAGGAACGGGCTTGCCCCGCTCTTGCCAGGGGCGGCTGGTGTTCTCAGGCTTCCTGCATGAACTGCTGCCGATACTGGTTCGGCGACAGTTCAGTGTGCTGGCGGAAGAGCCGGGCGAAGAAGCTCGCGTCGTCATACCCCACCTCATAACTGATGGTCTTGATGCTCTTGCGGGTGCTCGAGAGCAAGCCCTTGGCTGTCTCGATGCGCAGGCGCTGCAGGTAGTGCAGTGGCTTGTCCCCGGTCGCGCTCTGGAAGCGGCGCATGAAGTTGCGGATGCTCATGCCATGGTTGCGCGCCACGTCCTCGAAGCGGAACTTGTCGGCGAAGTGCTCCTCCAGCCAGTGCTGGATCTGCAGGATGATCAGGTCCTGGTGCAGCTTCTGGCCGCCAAAGCCCATGCGCCCCGGCGTGTAGTTGCGCTGCACTTCGTAGAGGATGTCGCGAGCCACCGCCCGCGCGACGTTGGCGCCGCAGAAGCGCTCGATCAGGTAGATGTACAGGTCGCAGGCCGAGGTGGTGCCGCCGGCGCAGTACAGGTTGTCGGCGTCGGTCAGGTGCTTGTCCTGATTCAGGCGGATGGTGGGGAAGCGTTCGGCGAAGCTGTTGAAGAAACGCCAGTAGGTGGTCGCCTCCTTGCCATCGAGCAGGCCTGACTCGGCGAGCCAGAACACGCCGCTGGCTTCACCGCACAGCACGGCGCCACGGGCGTGCTGCTCACGCAGCCAGGGTAGGACTTGCGGGTAGCGGGCGAGCAGGTTGTCGAAGTCGTCCCAGAACGCCGGCAGGATGATCACATCGGCGTCACCCAGGCCACTGTCCACGGGGAGTTGTACGTCGCTGAAGCTGTCCACCGGCTGGCCGTCAGGGCTCACCAGGTGAATTTCGAACATCGATTGCAGCCCCAGGCCCAGTTGCTTGCTGTAACGCAGGCTGGCCAGGTGGAAGAAGTCCTTGGCCTGCATCAGTGTCGAAGCGAACACCTTATCAATGGCCAGGATGCTGACGCGCCGCAACGACGCGGAGGGTTGGGTAAACATCATTGTCATTGTTCTTATAGGGTAGAGTGGTCAATCACCGGCTGGATCGTCTTATTTTTTGGCGATTGTGTCTACCCCGAAGAAATGCGCCGCCTTCTTCGCGGGCCTACCTGCGAAGAAGGCAGCAATGCTATCGCCTCAAGGCGCCGGATTCGGCTGCCCCTGGTGAATCGCCTCGATCGCCGCCAGTAGTTCGTCGCCGAGTTTCAGTTCGATGCTTGCCAGGTTGCTGCGCAACTGCTCGAGGCTGGTCGCCCCGATGATGTTGCTGGTCACGAACGGCTGGCGGGTGACGAACGCCAAGGCCATCTGTGCCGGATCCAGGCCATGTTCGCGGGTCAATTGCACGTAGCGGCTGCAGGCGGCCACGGTCTGCGGGTTGGAGTAGCGGGCGAAGCGGCTGAACAGGGTCAGGCGTGCGTTTTCAGGGCGCGCGCCGTTTTCGTACTTGCCCGACAGCATGCCGAAGGCCAGCGGCGAATAAGCCAGCAGGCCGCACTGCTCGCGGATCGCTACTTCCGCCAGGCCCACCTCGAAGCTGCGATTGAGCAGGTTGTACGGGTTCTGGATCGAAACTGCCCGTGGCCAGCCCCGGCTTTCGGCCAGGTGCAGGAACTTCATGGTGCCCCACGGCGTTTCGTTGGACAGGCCGATGTGGCGGATCTTGCCGGCGCGCACTTGCTCGTCGAGCACCTCCAGTGTTTCCTCCAGCGGCGTGAACAGGTCGTTGGGCAGGTGCTGGTAGCCCAGCTTGCCGAAGAAGTTGGTCGAACGTTCCGGCCAGTGCAGTTGGTAGAGGTCGATGCGGTCGGTCTGCAGGCGCTTGAGGCTTTCGTCCAGCGCAGCGACGATGTGCTGGCGGTTGTGCTTGAGCTGGCCGTCGCGGATATGGCTGATGCCGTTGCCGGGGCCGGCGACTTTGCTGGCGAGGATCCAGTCGTCACGGTCGCCATTGGCGGCGAACCAGTTGCCGATGATGCGTTCGGTGGCCGCGTAGGTCTCCGGGCGCGGCGGCACCGGGTACATTTCGGCGGTATCGATGAAGTTGATGCCGGCGGTCTTGGCCAGGGCGATCTGCTCGAAGGCCTCATCCTGGACGTTCTGCTCACCCCAGGTCATGGTGCCCAGGCACAGTGCGCTGACGTTGAGGTCGGTACGGCCGAGCTTGCGGTATTCCATCGGAAGGCTCTCTGCTGGACAAAGAAACCATCAAAGCAGGTTGAAAATCTTTGCGCAATCTGGATAATGCTGGGCCTCTCCGTGTGGCGGAAGTGATGCACCACCATGCAGGAAGAACCCCGTCGATCATGGGCGTGCCCGACCCGAGCCCCCAAAAGCGTCCGTGCTCGGCTGCGCGCTTGCCCTTGGCAAGTTGTGCACTATCCAGTAAGATTCGCCGTCTATTTTTCGCTGGGCGGCCTCTGAGGCTTTAGAGAATGAAAACTTTTACTGCTAAACCGGAAACAGTAAAGCGCGAGTGGTTCGTAATCGATGCCGCTGGTCAGACCCTGGGTCGTCTGGCTACCGAAATCGCTACCCGTCTGCGCGGCAAACACAAGCCTGAGTACACTCCTCACGTTGACACCGGCGACTACATCGTCGTCATCAACGCCGAGCAGGTTCGTGTAACTGGTGCCAAGTCTTCGGACAAGATGTACTACTCCCACTCCGGCTTCCCAGGTGGCATCAAGGAAATCAGCTTCGAGAAGCTGATCGACAAGGCCCCTGAGCGCGTCATCGAGACCGCGGTCAAAGGCATGCTGCCGAAGAACCCGCTGGGTCGCGACATGTACCGCAAGCTGAAAGTGTACGCGGGTGCTACCCACCCTCACACTGCTCAGCAGCCTCAAGAACTGAAGATCTAACGGGATAGTTCATTATGTCGGCGACTCAAAATTACGGCACTGGCCGTCGCAAGACCGCAACCGCTCGCGTTTTCCTGCGTCCGGGTACTGGTAACATCTCCATCAACAACCGTCCTCTGGACACTTTCTTCGGCCGCGAAACCGCTCGCATGGTTGTTCGCCAGCCGCTGGAACTGACCGAGACCGTTGAGAAGTTCGACATCTACGTCACCGTCGCCGGTGGTGGTGTCAGCGGTCAGGCCGGTGCTATCCGCCACGGTATCACCCGCGCCCTGATGGAATACGACGAAACCCTGCGTGGCGCTCTGCGTCGTGCTGGCTACGTCACCCGCGACGCTCGTGAAGTCGAGCGTAAGAAAGTGGGTCTGCGTAAAGCGCGTAAGCGTCCTCAGTACTCCAAGCGTTAATACCGCTTCGGCAGTCGAAAAAGCCCGGTTCCCTGGAACCGGGCTTTTTTTATGTCTTGAACTAACCTGTCAGCATGTCCGGGCCGAGTTGCCACATAGACGCAGATCAAGCAAAGCGAGGGTTGTAGCCCGAACCAGGGGTAATCACCTTGTCAGTGTGTGGATTTGTTTCTTACCATGGCGGCCAATTTTTAGTGCCACAGACATTACTAATAGACGCCTGATCCAGCGGGCGAGAAGAAAGCTGATGGGAGAGGACTGAATGAGCAATGACGGCGTCAACGCAGGCCGGCGCCGCTTCCTCGTAGCTGCCACATCCGTGGTGGGGGCTGCGGGGGCAGTGGGGGCTGCGGTACCGTTCGTGGGGTCATGGTTCCCCAGTGCCAAGGCGAAAGCCGCTGGCGCACCGGTGAAGGTCAACATCGCCAAGGTAGAGCCCGGGCAGCAGATGGTTGCCGAATGGCGCGGTCAACCGGTGTTCATCGTGCGGCGAACGCAAGAGATCCTCGGCAATCTGAAAAAAATCACCGCAGACTTGTCCGACCCCGAGTCCAAGGCTTCGGTGCAGCCGACCTACGTCGATCCCGAGGTCCGCTCGATCAAGCCGGAAATCCTCATTCTCGTTGGCTTGTGCACTCACCTGGGGTGCTCGCCGACTTTCCGTCCGGAAGTCGCCCCCGCCGACCTCGGTCCTAAGTGGGTTGGTGGCTATTTCTGCCCTTGCCATGGCTCGCACTACGATTTGGCAGGTCGCGTCTACAAGTCGCAGCCAGCCCCGCTCAATTTGCCAGTGCCGCCGCACTCGTACGAGTCGGACGACATCATCGTCATCGGCGTCGATCAGGAGAACGCATGATGAGCAAGTTCATGGACTGGATTGACGCTCGCTTCCCCGCCACGAAAATGTGGGAAGACCACCTGAGCAAGTATTACGCGCCCAAGAACTTCAACTTCCTGTACTTCTTTGGCTCCCTCGCGCTGCTGGTGCTGGTCAACCAGATTGTCACGGGAGTCTGGCTGACCATGAGTTTCACGCCCTCGGCAGAAGAGGCGTTTGCCTCGGTCGAGTACATCATGCGCGATGTCGAGTACGGCTGGATCCTGCGCTATCTGCACTCCACCGGCGCCTCGGCGTTCTTCATCGTGGTCTACCTGCACATGTTCCGCGGGTTGCTCTACGGCTCCTACCAGAAGCCCCGTGAACTGGTGTGGCTGTTCGGCATGCTGATCTACCTGGCGCTGATGGCTGAGGCCTTCATGGGTTACCTGCTGCCCTGGGGGCAGATGTCCTACTGGGGCGCCCAGGTGATCATCTCGCTGTTCGGTGCCATTCCGGTGATCGGCGATGACCTTACTCAATGGATCCGTGGTGACTACCTGATCTCCGGCATCACCCTGAACCGCTTCTTCGCCCTGCATGTGGTAGCGCTGCCGATCGTCATTCTCGGGCTTGTGGTACTGCATATCCTGGCCCTGCACGAGGTAGGTTCGAACAACCCGGACGGTGTCGACATCAAGAAGCACAAGGACGAAAACGGCGTACCGCTGGATGGCATCCCCTTCCACCCGTACTACACGGTGAAAGATATCGTCGGGGTCGTGGTATTCCTCTTCGTGTTCTGTGCTGTGGTGTTCTTCTTCCCGGAAATGGGTGGCTATTTCCTGGAAAAACCGAACTTCGAGCAGGCCAACGCCTTCAAGACGCCTGAGCACATTGCGCCGGTGTGGTACTTCACGCCCTTCTACGCGATCCTGCGGGCGGTGCCTGACAAGCTGTTCGGTGTCATCGCCATGGGCGCGGCGATCGCGGTGCTGTTCGTGTTGCCCTGGCTCGATCGCAGTCCGGTGCGCTCCATGCGCTACAAGGGCTGGTTGAGCAAGATCTTCCTGCTGGTGTTCTGCGTGGCCTTCATCATTCTCGGCGTGCTCGGTGTACTGGCGCCTACGCCCGGACGGACCCTGCTGTCCCAGGTCTGCACCGTGCTGTATTTCGCCTACTTCCTGCTGATGCCGTTCTACACAAGGCTCGAGAAGACAAAACCGGTTCCGGAAAGGGTGACTGGCTGATGAAAAAGTTTATTGCAGTAATGTTCCTGGCGTTGATGCCTGCCTTATCCTTTGCTGCCGAGCAGGGTGTGGAGCTGCAGAAGGTCGATATCGACCTGACCGACAAGGCCGCGTTGCAGGATGGGGCGCGAACCTTCGCCAACTATTGCATGGGTTGCCACAGCGCCAAGTTCCAGCGTTACGAGCGGGTTGCCGATGACCTCGGCATCCCCCACGAGCTGATGCTCGAAAAGCTGGTGTTCACGGGGGCCAAGATTGGCGATCACATGAAGATCGGCATGCAGCCCAGCGATGCCAAGACCTGGTTCGGTGCGGCGCCGCCCGATCTCACGTTGGTCGCCCGAGTGCGGGGTAACGATTGGCTGTACAGCTACCTGCACAGCTTCTACGAGGACAAATCGCGCCCTTATGGGGTGAACAACAAGGTCTTCCCGAACGTGGGCATGCCCAATGTGCTGGTCGGGCTGCAGGGCAACCAGGTGATTGGGTGCAAGCAGATCCAGACAGTGGTCGACGGCAAGAAGCAGTTCGACCCGCTGACTGGCAGTCCTTTGACCCATGAAGCCTGTGACCAGCTGACCATCGAGCCGAAATCCGGTACCCTGACGCCCGAGCAGTTCGACGAGAAGGTCAAGAACCTGGTGACCTTCCTGGCCTATTCGGCCAACCCGGTCAAACTGGAAAGTCAGCGCATCGGCACCTATGTCCTGCTGTACCTGGCTTTCTTCTTCGTGTTCGCCTACTTGCTCAAGCGCGAATACTGGAAGGACGTGCACTGATCACGCAGTAGTTTCTGGTAGTTGAACGCGCCCTGGGGCGCTCCTGCGCAATCGCGAGGAGCCTCCCAGGGCGCGTTTGCATTTGCAGTTTCACAAGCATCCCCATGCGAGGAGGAGCTACATGGGCGCGACCAACAGGTTAGCCTGCTATTCCGACCCCGCTGACCATTATTCTCATCGGGTACGCCTTGTTCTCGCCGAGAAGGGCGTCAGTGTGCAGATCATCGACGTCATCGCCGATCGTCTGCCGCCCAAACTGATCGAAGTGAACCCCTATGGCAGCGTGCCAACCCTGGTCGACCGCGACCTGGCGTTGTACGAATCGACCGTGGTGATGGAATACCTCGAGGAGCGTTATCCTCATCCGCCGCTGATGCCGGTATACCCGGTGGCGCGCGGCAACAGCCGCCTGCTGATGCACCGTATCCAGCGTGACTGGTGTGCACTGGCTGATGTCATTCTCGATCCGCGTGCCGCCGAGGCTGCGCGTGGCGAGGCGCGCAAGTCGCTGCGCGAGAGTCTGACTGGTGTCTCGGCGCTGTTCGGCGAGTTTCCCTGCTTCATGAGCGAGGAGCAAAGCCTGGTCGATTGTTGTCTACTGCCCATACTCTGGCGATTGCCGGTCCTGGGTATCGAACTGCCGCGGCAAGCCAAGCCGCTGCTGGATTATATGGAGCGACAGTTCGCCCGCGAGCCTTTCCAGGCGAGCCTGTCCGCTGCTGAACGTGAAATGCGCAAGCTTTAAGGAGCCGTTGATGAACTCCAGTCGCCCCTATCTGGTTAGAGCACTGTACGAGTGGATCGTCGACAACGATTGCACCCCCCATATGCTGGTCAATGCCGAGTATCCGGCGGTCCAGGTGCCCCAGGGATTTGCCAGCGATGGCCAGATCGTCTTGAACATCTCGCCCAGCGCTGTGCGTAACCTGCACATGGACAACGACGCGGTGAGCTTCGAGGGGCGCTTCAGTGGCGTGGCCCATTCGCTCTATGTGCCGGCAGGCGCGATCCTGGGGATCTATGCTCGAGAGAATGGCCAGGGCATGGTGTTCGAGCTGGAGCCGCCGTTGATGGATGGCGAAGAGCTCGATGAGGAAGGCGTCGAGCCTGATGATGATGGTCCGCCGGAGGGTGGTGGCCAGCCGCCGCGACCCACTGGGCGGCCGAGCTTGAAAGTGGTCAAGTAATAAAAAAGGCGATCCATCCGGATCGCCTTTTTTATTCAAGTTCGGATTACAGGTCCTTGATCGTGCGGACCTGGTCCTTGTTGATGCGGGTCGGCTTGCCGTCCAGCTGCTTGAATTCGTAGAAGCCCGAATCTTTGTCGAACTTTGGCGTGTCGAGCGTCTGCAGCTCGCGGCCGTCGTTGAGGGTGATCGTGCTCGGGGTGGAGCAGCCGGCCAAGGTGGCGAAGGCGGTGATGGCGAGAAGGGACAGCAGGGACTTCTTCATGGGCTTTCCTGGGTTGTTTGCGGCAATACCTGGTGCGATGGGCCACAGCGCGCATTCATCGCGCGCCGTGGCCCTGGATATCAATCGATGTACTCGAACAGCTTGACGATCTTCTGTACGCCAGACACACCTTGAACCACGTTGGTGGCGGCGTTGGCTTCCTGCTGGGTGACCAGGCCGAGCAAGTAGACGATGCCGTTCTCGGTGATCACCTTGATGCGCGAGCTGGGCACGTTGGCGTCACCGATCATCTGGGTCTTGATCTTGGTGGTCAGCCAGGTGTCGTTGTTGCGTGCCAGGATCGACGAGGGCTGCATCACCTGCAGTTCGTTATGCACCTTCTTGACCCGTTGTACCTGGCCGGCGGTCTGCTCGGCGAGGCTCTTCAGGTCGGCGCGCGGGGTCTGGCCTGCGAGCAGGACGATGCCGTTGTAGCTGCTGACGACGATGTGCGAGCCCTTGTCCAGGTCTGGGCTTGCCTTGGCCACATTGACCGAAACCTTGGTTTCGATCAGCGAATCGTCGATCTTGCTACCAATGGTGCGTGTGCCGCGGTCATCCTCGATCGGCGAGTTGCGGGTCGAGGTCAATACCGAGCTGCAGCCGGAAATACCGAGGCACAGGGTCAGGGCCATGAGGCCGAGGCGCTTGGGGATCATTCTTCACTCCCGAACAGTTGGCTGTCGATCAGATCGCACAGGCAATGGATCGCCAGCAGGTGGACTTCCTGGATGCGCGCAGTGACCGTGGAGGGGACGCGGATCTCCACATCCTCGGGCAGCAGCAGCGAAGCCATACCGCCGCCGTCACGTCCGGTCAATGCTACGACAATCATTTCACGATCATGTGCGGCCTGGATCGCCTGAATCACATTGGCCGAGTTGCCGCTGGTGGAGATCGCCAGCAGTACATCGCCTGGTTGGCCCAGGGCGCGGATCTGCTTGGAGAAGACTTCGTTGTAGCTGTAGTCGTTGGCGATCGAGGTGATGGTCGAGCTGTCGGTGGTCAGGGCGATGGCCGGCAGGCTCGGACGCTCGCGCTCGAAGCGGTTGAGCAGTTCCGAGGAAAAATGCTGGGCGTCACCCGCCGAGCCGCCGTTGCCGCAGGCGAGCATCTTGCCCTCGTTGAGCAGCGCGTTGACCATGACCAGGCTGGCCTGCTCGATGTGCGGTGCCAGGATGTCCATTGCCTGTTGCTTGGTATCGATGCTGGCCTGGAACAGCCGGCGAATTCGGGATTGCATGTCCATCTGGTGTGACCTTAAGTGCGGCGGAGGCCTGCGCGACGCGCGACAGGGGCCAGCCCGCGAAACATAGAGCAAAGAAATCGGAATGGGTTCAGCATTCGAAGGCGTTTTTCAGCCATTGAAGCGGTCGACCTGCATGGTGGCTGCCCTGCAGGGCGACTACGTCGAAGCGGCAGGGGTGATCGGCCCAGCGGGGCTCCTTCAGCAGGAACATGTTGGCGGCAAGCGCCAGGCGTTTCTGCTTGCGCCCGTCGATACTTCCGACGGCGCCGCCGAAGTCCACGTGCAAGCGGTAGCGGACTTCGACGAATACTACTGTATCGGCGTCGAGCATGACCAGATCAAGCTCGCCTTCCTTGCATCGCCAATTGCGCGTCAGCAGCTGCAGGCCTTGCCCTCGAAGATAATCGAGGGCTTGGTTTTCTGCCGCGAGCCCGGCGCTGGTAGGCGAGGCGTCGGGCATCAGCGAGCCGTGTCCGGCAGGCGCTTGACCTGGCCGCCGGAGAACTCGGCCCAGGGCAGTTGGCGCTCGATACGCTGGTTGGCGTTGATGCTCAGGCTGCCGGACAGGCCCTCGACGCGGTTGTCAGGCAGCGCCTTGAGCTGGCCGAGGCGTGGCGCCAGGCTATAGGCATCGACCCCCATGGCGTACAGGCGACCCAGGCTGCCGGCAGCCTGTGGCCACTGCTGGACCACCTGCTGGCGCAAGCTGTTGGTGTTGTCCAGCAGCCATGGGGTTTCGCAGAAGCGAATGCCGTTCATGTCGTTGTACTGGTTCACGTCTCCACTGGCGCTGTAGAGGTTGGAGGTCGCATAGACCGGCACGTCACCCGCGTACTGGAAGTTGAGGGTCGGCTTGATCTGTTGGGCCTGCTGCGGGGTGGCAGCGAGGAAGATGAAGTCGATGTCCTGGCGACGCGACGGTTGTGCGGCGACATTGCCACCCACGGCACTCTGCAGGCTCTTGGCGCGACCTTCGCTCTGGCGCAGCTGGAACAGATCGGCGATCTGTTGAGCCAGGGCCACCGGCTGGGCGATGCGCTCGGCAGCGAGCAGGGTGCCGCCGTTGCCTTCCCAGTCCTGACGGAAAGCTGCGAGCACGCGGTCGCCCCATTCGCCGCTCGGCACCAGGGCCACGGCGCGGACCAGGCCGTCTGCGCGGGCACGGCGAGAGACTTCGCGGGCTTCGTCCTCGGCGGCGAGGCCGAACTGGAACAGTTGTGGTGGCGATTTCTGCCCGGCCTCGGCGTAGTTCAGCGCCAGGGTGGTGATGGGCAGTTGCGGGTAGTCGGCGAGTTTCTTCACCAGTGGTTTTTCGAGCGGACCGATCACCAGCTGTACGCCGGCCGCCTGGGCCTGGCGATAGAAGTCATCCAGCGAGGTGAGGCGCGAGCTGTCGAAAACCTGAACCGCCGGCGCTGGCTGGCCGGATTGCTGGGCCTGGAAGTGGGCTGCCATGAAGCCGTCGCGCAGTGCACGGGCTACACCGGCCAGCGGGCCTTCCTGTGGCAGCAGCAGGGCGATCTTGGTCAGTGGCTGGCTGGCCAGTTGCTTGAGTTTGACCAGTGCGTCAGGCAACTGCTTGGCGGCCGGGTGATCGGCATGTTGCTGGCGCCAGGTGTCGATGGCGGCCTGTTGCTGTTCCAGGGTGCCGGCGCTCTTGACCGCCAGGGCCAGGCTGGTCCAGCCGGCGAGGGTCGGATTGCTGGTCGGTTGCTGCAATTGGTCGGCGGGCAGCGAGGCTACCAGCGACCAGATAGCATCGTTGTTCTTGGCTGCGGCCGGGCCGCTGAGCAGTGGGGCGAGCAAGACGCGCTGCTGGGCAGCAGGGAGTGCCTGGCCGTCGGCTTCGAGGGCTGCAGCATGCACGCTATAGGTGCGTACCTGCAGCTCTTCGGGCAGCTCGCCGACGCGTTGCAGGCTTGGGTGCGACAGGGCGTCGAGGGCGGCTTTGGGCTGGTTGCGGCTCATCGCCAGTTCGGCGGCGAGGGTGCTGGCGAACACCTGTTGGGCGGGTTTGAGCGTGTCCAGTGGAACCTGCTCGAGGATGCGTGCGGCGCGTGGGAAGTCCTTCTGCCGGTAGGCCATGTCGGCGGCGCTCAGGCGCAGCAGCGCGGCGTCTTCGGCGGACTTGCTGGAAGCCGCCTTCTCGAGCAGTTGCTCGATGCTGGCGTCGGGGGTGCGTGGCAGTTCGCCCAGGCTGGATGAGGGCGAGCTGGCGCAGGCTGCCAGCAGGGCAGCGAGACAGAGGGCTGTGAGCAGCCGCAGGCAAGCGATCATGTAAGGGTCCTGTTACTCGATCAAGTTGGCCGGCAATTGTACCCAAGCGCTGGCCGGGGCGCGATCTTGCTGACGCTGATCCTTCACTATAGGTCGCATGTCAGGGGATGACGGCCAAGTTCTTTGCGCCTTGTTGCGGGTGCTCGGGCTACAATGGCGCCTTTGATCGGCAAGGCAGGTGTGTGCAGTGACTGATGTTGCAGGGGTTCCAAAATCCATAGCGGGTACGCTTTACGTCGTTGCGACGCCCATCGGCAACCTCGACGACATGAGCGCCCGGGCACTCAAGGTGCTGGCCGGCGTGGCGCTGATCGCGGCCGAGGATACCCGCCATTCTGTGCGCCTGCTGCAGCACTTCGGCATCGAGACGCCGCTGGCGGCCTGCCATGAGCACAACGAGCGCGACGAAGGCAGTCGCTTCATCACGCGCTTGCTGGCGGGTGACGATGTGGCGCTGGTGTCCGACGCCGGCACACCGCTGATTTCCGATCCGGGCTATCACCTGGTGCGCCAGGCGCGGGCTGCCGGGGTGAGGGTGGTGCCGGTGCCAGGGGCGTGTGCGCTGATCGCTGCGCTGTCGGCAGCGGGGCTGCCCTCTGATCGCTTCATCTTCGAAGGCTTCCTGCCGGCAAAGGCTGTCGGGCGCCGTGCGCGACTGGAGCAGGTCAAGGAGGAGCCCCGGACCTTGATCTTCTATGAAGCGCCGCATCGCATCCTCGAATGCCTGGAGGACATGGAGGCGGTATTCGGGGGAGAGCGCCCGGCCGTTCTGGCGCGAGAGCTGACCAAGACGTTCGAGACGCTCAAGGGGTTGCCGTTGGCCGAGTTGCGCGCCTTTGTCGCAGCGGATGCCAATCAGCAGCGTGGGGAATGCGTGGTGCTGGTCGCGGGCTGGAGTGCGCCGCAAGACGATCAGGCGATCAGCAGCGACGCCATGCGTGTACTGGACCTGTTGCTGGCAGAATTGCCGCTCAAGCGGGCGGCGGCATTGGCGGCGGAAATTACCGGCGTGCGCAAGAATCTTCTTTATCAAGCGGCGCTGGATAAACAGAAGAGCCACTAGTGGCGTAATGATATTGTTTGCGGTATTGCTTGTTCTTGCTCGCGCCTGCCGTTACCCTTACCGGCGGAGAGTCGATCGGACAGTCGCTGCCTGCATTTGTTCCGCAAAAGCAGGGGGAGGAAAGTCCGGGCTCCGCAGGGCAGAGTGCCAGGTAACGCCTGGGAGGCGCGAGCCTACGGAAAGTGCCACAGAAAACAACCGCCTAAGCACTTCGGTGCCGGTAAGGGTGAAAAGGTGCGGTAAGAGCGCACCGCACGACTGGCAACAGTTCGTGGCTAGGTAAACCCCACTCGGAGCAAGACCAAATAGGGTTCCTTATGGCGTGGCCCGCGTCGGAACCGGGTAGGTTGCTAGAGGCGTCCAGTGATGGCCGTCGTAGAGGAATGACTGTCCTCGACAAAACCCGGCTTACAGATCGACTCTCCACCTCTTCTTTTCCTGCTTGAATCGATAGCAGATCCCTCCTGGTAATGCCGAAAAGTTCTTACTCTTGATAATTCACTTTAACTTCACACTCTATCCGTTTGAGTGCGCTTGATTTTTCCCGCCAGTTTTTTCTCCCGGTAGTCCTTCCGCCTTCCTTTGTTGCGCTAAATCTCGGTCCTGTAAGGGTTTTCCTTATGAACGCGCCTTGACGGTGTGGCGGACGGATTCCTATAGTGTGCGCAAGTGGCAGAAAGTGGGATGAAGTGGGTTTTCTGGCACAAAAAAGTTAACATTGTGGGGAATCGCAGCCGTGTTCCGCGGAGCCAACGCCGTCAGCCTCGATGCAAAGGGCCGTCTCGCCATGCCGAGCCGGTACCGTGACGAGCTCGATTCGCGTTGCAATGGTCAACTTATCGTGACCATCGACGCTGTTGACCCCTGCTTGTGTGTTTATCCCCTCGATGAGTGGGAGCAGATAGAAGCCAAGTTGCGTGCCTTGCCGTCGCTGCGTGAGGAAAACCGTCGCCTGCAGCGTTTGCTGATCGGTAACGCGGTGGACCTGGAGCTCGATGGCAGTGGTCGTTTCCTGGTGCCGCCCCGTTTGCGTGAGTACGCCAAGCTCGACAAGAAGGCGATGCTGGTGGGGCAACTGAACAAATTCCAGCTGTGGGATGAGGATGCCTGGAACGCGGTTTCGGCAGCCGACCTCGCAGCTATTCAACAACCGGGCGCCATGCCCGATGAACTGCGTGACCTGATCCTGTGACGATAGATAGCGGCTTCAACCACATCACCGTATTGCTCGACGAAGCTGTCGAGGCATTGGCCCTGCGCGCCGACGGTTGCTATCTGGACGGGACCTTCGGTCGCGGAGGGCACAGTCGTCTCATTCTCAGCAAGCTCGGGCCGCAAGGGCGGCTGTTGGGCTTCGACAAGGATCCACAGGCGATTGCCACGGGGCAAGCGCTGGCGGCCGAAGACGGCCGCTTTGTCATTGTGCAGCGCAGCTTCGCCGAGCTCGGTGATGAAGTGCGCGCGCGCGCGCTGGACGGCAAGGTCAGCGGTATCCTGCTCGACCTGGGTGTCTCCTCGCCGCAGTTGGACGATCCCGAGCGCGGCTTCAGTTTCCTCAACGATGGCCCGCTGGACATGCGCATGAATCCGGGCCAGGGCATCAGCGCGGCCGAGTTCATCGCGACCGCCCCCGTCGAAGAAATAGCCCGCGTGTTCAAGGAGTACGGCGAGGAGCGTTTTGCCGGCCGCATGGCGCGTGCGGTGGTCGAGCGTCGCGAGAAGCAGCCGTTCACCCGTACTGCCGACCTGGCCGAAGTGCTCAAGGTCGCCAACCCTGCTTGGGAAAAGGGTAAGAACCCGGCAACTCGCGCCTTCCAGGGGCTGCGCATTCACGTCAATAACGAGCTGGGTGACCTGGAAGCCGGCCTCGACGCCGCGCTCGAGGCGCTGGAAGTCGGCGGCCGCCTGGCGGTGATCAGCTTCCACTCGCTAGAAGACCGTATCGTCAAACTGTTCATGCGCAAGCTGGTCAAGGGCGAGGCGGATAACCTGCCACGCAACCTGCCGGTGCAGCACAAGGTCTTCGAACCTCGTATCAAGCTGATCGGTAAGGCGCAGTTCGCCTCCGATGCCGAACTCAAGGCCAACCCGCGTGCGCGCAGCGCCGTCATGCGCGTGGCGGAGAAGCTGCGGTGAGTCGCCTGTTCGCCAAGCCATTGCCAGGCGGAAGCTTCCTGATGCTTCTGCTGTTCGTTGGCGTGCTGGTGTCGGCCATCGCTGTCTCCTACAGCGCGCACTGGAACCGCCAGTTGCTCAACACGCTCTACAACGAGCTGAGCGAACGCGACAAGGCCCAGGCTGAGTGGGGGCGCCTGATTCTCGAGCAGAGCACCTGGACTGCCCACAGCCGCATCGAAAGCCTGGCCGCCGGCCAGTTGAAGATGCGCGTGCCCAACGCTGACGAAGTGCGGATGGTGACGCCATGATGAAGCTCGAGGGTGCACTCTACCCCTGGCGCTTCCGGGTCGTCGTTGGCCTGCTGGCGTTGATGGTCGGCGCCATCAGCTGGCGGATCATCGACCTGCAGGTGGTCGATCGCGACTTCCTCAAGGGCCAGGGTGATGCTCGCAGCCTGCGCCATATTCCGATTCCTGCACACCGCGGCCTGATCACCGACCGTAATGGTGAGCCTCTGGCTGTCAGTACGCCGGTCACCACGCTGTGGGCAAACCCCAAGGAGATGCAGGCGTCCAAGGATCGCTGGCCGCAACTGGCCGCCGTGCTGGGGCAGAACCCGCAGCAATTGATCGAGCGCCTCACCCAGCAGGCCAACAAGGAGTTCATCTACCTGGTTCGTGGCCTCACGCCCGAGCAGGGCCAGCAGGTGCTCGACCTTAAAGTGCCCGGTGTCTACGGCCTCGAAGAGTTCCGCCGCTTCTATCCGGCGGGTGATGTCACCGCGCACATGGTGGGTTTCACCGACCTGGATGACCATGGCCGTGAAGGTGTCGAGCTCGCCTATGACGAGTGGCTGGCCGGGGTGCCTGGCAAGCGACAAGTGATCAAGGACCGGCGCGGTCGCCTGATCAAGGATATTCAAGTCACCAAGAACGCCAAGGCCGGTAAGACCTTGGCGTTGTCGATAGATCTGCGCCTCCAGTACCTGGCGACTCGCGAGCTGCGCAACGCCATCGCCGAACAGGACGCCAAGGCCGGCAGCCTGGTAATCATGGACGTCAAGACCGGCGAGGTCCTGGCGATGGTCAACCAGCCAACGTACAACCCCAACAACCGCCGCAGCATGTTCCCGGCAGCCATGCGTAACCGGGCCATCATCGATGTCTTCGAGCCCGGCTCGACGGTCAAGCCGATCTCCATGAGTGCGGCCCTGCAGAGCGGGCGCTGGAAACCGACCGACAAGGTCGAGGTGTATCCGGGCAGTCTGCAGATCGGTCGCTACACGATCAAGGACGTTTCCAGGAGCGAGGGCCCGATCCTCGACCTGACCGGCATCCTGATCAACTCCAGTAACGTCGGCATGAGCAAGATCGCCTTCGATATCGGCGGCGAAGCCATCTATCGGGTGATGTCGCAGGTCGGCCTGGGGCAGTACACCGGCCTGGGCTTCCCGGGCGAGCGTGTTGGCAACCTGCCCAATCATCGCGAATGGCGCAAGGCCGAGACGGCCACGCTTTCGTACGGCTACGGCGTATCGGTCACCGCCCTGCAGTTGGTTCACGCCTACGCCGCGCTGGCCAACGACGGCAAGATGGTGCCGCTGTCGATTCTCAAGGTCGACAAGGCGCCGGAAGCCGTGCAAGCCATTCCGCAAGAAACCGCAAAGACCGTGCAGGGCATGTTGCAGCAGGTGATCGAGGCGCCGCGTGGTGTGTTCCGCGCCCAGGTGCCGTTCTACCACGTCGCTGGCAAGTCGGGTACGGCGCGCAAGGCCACGGTCGGCTCCAAGGGCTACACCGAAAACGCCTACCGCTCGCTGTTCGCAGGCTTCGGCCCGATGAGCGACCCGCGCTACGCCATCGTCGTGGTCATCGACGAGCCAGGCAAGGGCGGCTATTTCGGTGGCCTGGTCTCGGCGCCGGTGTTCAGCAAGGTCATGTCCGGCACCCTGCGGCTGATGAACGTGCCGCCGGATAACCTGCCGCCTGCGAACGCGCAGCAGGCCAGTGCAGTACCCGCCAAGGGAGGGCGTGGTTGATGACGATGCCATTGAGCAAGCTTTTCGCCCACGCCAGCCGCGATCCGTTGATTCGCGAGCTGACACTCGACAGCCGCCAGGTGCGGCCGGGTGATCTGTTTCTGGCAGTGCCGGGTGCCAAGGTCGATGGTCGTGATCACATCGTCGATGCGCTTGCCCGCGGTGCTGCGGCCATCGCCTATGAAGAGCAGGGCGCCACGGTGTTGCCGCTGACCGACGTGCCGCTGATTCCGGTCAAGGGCCTGATCGCGCAACTGTCGGCCATCGCCGGCCGCTTCTATGGCGAGCCGAGCCGCCAACTCAATCTGGTCGGTGTGACGGGCACCAACGGCAAGACCAGCGTGACGCAACTGCTCGCCCAGGCCCTTGATCAGTTGGGCCAGCGCTGCGGTCTGATCGGCACCTTGGGTACCGGTTTCTACGGGGACTTGCAGAGCGGCCGCCTGACCACGCCGGATCCGATTGCCGTGCAAGCCACGCTCAACGACCTGAAGAAGGGTGGCGCTGAGGCCGTGGCGATGGAAGTGTCTTCCCATGCCCTGGAGCAGGGGCGCGTGGCAGCACTGGCCTTCGATATCGCGGTGATGACCAACCTGTCGCGCGATCACCTGGACTACCACGGCAGCATGCAGGCCTACGAGGCCGCCAAGGCCAAGCTGTTCGCCTGGCCGAGCCTGCGTTGGCAGGTGGTCAACCTGGACGACGCCTTTGGTCGTCGTCTGGCCGAGGACTTTGCTCGCCGCCCGAGTGCCGATCATATCGAGACCCGGCTGCTCAGCTATAGCCTGGAAAACCCGGACGCGTCGCTGTTCTGCCGCGAAGCCCATTTCGACGACGATGGCGTGCGCGCCATCCTGGTCACCGCTCAAGGCGAACGCACACTGCGCAGCCAACTGCTCGGGCGTTTCAACCTGAGCAACATGCTCGCAGCCGTGGCCACGCTGCTGGCGCTGGATTACTCGCTGGACGAAATCCTGAAAGTCATCCCGCAATTGCAAGGGCCTGTCGGTCGCATGCAGCGCCTGGGCGGGGGCGCCAAACCGCTGGTGGTGGTCGATTACGCGCACACCCCCGATGCGCTGGAAAAGGTGCTCGAAGCCCTGCGTCCACACGCCCACGGCAAGCTGCTGTGCCTGTTCGGTTGTGGCGGGGATCGCGATCGCGGCAAGCGTCCGCTGATGGCCGAAGTGGCCGAGCGTCTGGCTGACCGCGTGCTGGTCACCGACGACAACCCGCGTACCGAGGATCCGCTGCGGATCTTCGATGACATTCGCCCAGGTTTCGCCAAGCCTGCCGACGCCGAGTTCGTCGCCGGTCGTGGCGAAGCCATCGCACACCTGATCGCCACCGCTGCCGCCGACGATGTGATCGTGCTGGCCGGCAAGGGGCACGAGGATTACCAGGAGATCAATGGCGAGCGCCTTGTTTTCTCCGATCTGGTCGAAGCCGAGAAGGCGCTTTCAGCCTGGGAGGCTCCACATGCTTAAGCCCATGACACTCAGCCAGCTGACCGCAGCACTGAGTGCTCGTCTGGTCGGGGCCGACGCCACCTTCACCGGTGTCAGCATCGACAGCCGCAGCGTGGCTGCGGGGCAACTGTTCATTGCACTGACCGGCCCGCGTTTCGATGGCCACGACTACCTTGCCGATGTGAAGGCCAAGGGCGCCGTGGCCGCGTTGGTCGAGCGCGAAATCGCCGATGTCGACTTGCCGCAGTTGCTGGTCGCCGATTGCCGCGTGGCGCTTGGCCTGCTGGGCGCGCTCAATCGCGCCGCCTTCGACAAACCGGTGGTCGCCATCACCGGCTCCAGCGGCAAGACCACGGTCAAGGAGATGCTGGCCTCCATTCTGCGCACCCGTGGCCTGGTACATGCCACCCGTGGCAACCTGAACAACGACCTCGGCGCGCCACTGACGTTGCTGGAGATCGCGCCCGATCACAGTGCGGCGGTGATCGAGCTGGGTGCTTCGCGCATCGGCGAGATTCGCTACACCGTTGGCCTGACCCGGCCACAAGTCGTCATCCTCAACAACGCTGGCACCGCCCACGTGGGTGAATTCGGCGGGCCGGAGAAGATCGTCGAGGCCAAGGGCGAGATTCTCGAAGGTTTGGGTGAGGGCGGTATCGCCGTGCTCAACCTGGACGACAAGGCCTTTGACATCTGGCACAAGCGCGCCGGCGCGCGCCAGGTGCTGAGCTTTGCCCTGAGCAACGAGAAGGCCGACTTCTACGCCAGCGACATCGGTCGCGACGCGCGCGGCTGCCCCTCCTTCACCCTGCACGGCCCAAGCGGCAGTGCGCCGGTGCAGTTGAACCTGCTTGGCACGCATAACGTCGCCAACGCGCTGGCCGCTGCGGCTGGCGCCCATGCCGTAGGTGTGAGCCTGCCGGGCATCGCCGCCGGCCTTGCCGCAGTGCAGCCGGTCAAGGGCCGTTCCGTGGCACAGATCGCGCCCAGCGGTGCGCGGGTGATCGACGACACCTACAACGCAAATCCCACCTCGATGTGTGCCGCCATTGATATACTCGCCGGCTTTTCCGGACGCACCGTCCTGGTGCTCGGGGATATCGGCGAACTGGGGCAATGGGCCGAGGAAGGCCACCGTCAGGTGGGCGACTACGCACGCGGCAAGGTCGATGCCTTGTACGCGACTGGCACCAACATGGTTCACGCGGCTCAGGCGTTCGGCGCCAATGGCCGCCATTTCGCTACTCAAGCTGAGCTGATCGACGCCGTTCGTGCCGAGAGCGTCAGCGATACCACTATCTTGATCAAGGGCTCACGCAGCGCTGCGATGGAAAACGTCGTGGCTGCATTGTGTGGTGCCAGCGGGGAGAAACATTAATGCTGCTGCTGTTGGCTGAGTATCTGCAACAGTTCTACAAGGGCTTCGCGGTCTTCCAGTACCTGTCCCTGCGCGGGATCCTGGGTGTGTTGACGGCGTTGTCCCTGGCACTGTGGCTGGGGCCCTGGATGATTCGTACCCTGCAGATTCGCCAGATCGGCCAGGCTGTGCGTAACGACGGCCCACAATCGCACCTGTCCAAGTCCGGCACCCCGACCATGGGCGGTGCGCTGATCCTGTCTGCCATCGCCATCAGCACCCTGCTCTGGGCCGACCTGACCAATCGCTATGTATGGGTGGTGTTGATCGTCACCCTGCTGTTCGGCGCCATCGGCTGGGTCGACGACTACCGCAAGGTGATCGAGAAGAACTCGCGTGGCCTGCCGAGCCGCTGGAAGTACTTCTGGCAGTCGGTGTTCGGCCTCGGGGCTGCGGTCTTCCTCTACATGACCGCCCCGACCAGCGTCGAAACCACGCTGATCGTGCCGTTCCTCAAGGACTTCACCATCCCCCTGGGCGTTGGCTTCGTGGTGCTGACCTACTTCGTCATCGTCGGTTCGAGCAACGCGGTCAACCTGACCGACGGCCTCGATGGTCTGGCGATCATGCCGACGGTGATGGTCGGCGGTGCGCTGGGCATCTTCTGCTACCTGTCGGGCAACGTGAAGTTCGCCGAGTACCTGCTGATCCCTTATGTGCCGGGCTCGGGTGAGCTGATCGTGTTCTGCGGTGCGCTGATCGGTGCAGGCCTGGGCTTCCTCTGGTTCAACACCTACCCGGCACAGGTCTTCATGGGTGACGTCGGTGCCCTGGCGCTGGGTGCGGCGCTGGGCACCATCGCCGTGATCGTCCGCCAGGAAATCGTGCTGTTCATCATGGGCGGCATCTTCGTGGTGGAAACCCTGTCGGTGGTGATCCAGGTCGCATCGTTCAAGTTGACCGGCAAGCGTGTGTTCCGCATGGCGCCGATCCATCACCATTTCGAACTCAAGGGTTGGCCCGAGCCGCGGGTGATCGTCCGATTCTGGATCATCACCGTGATTCTGGTGCTGATCGGCCTTGCCACCCTGAAGCTGAGGTAAACGAGCGTGTCACTGATCGCTTCCGACCAATTCCGCATCGTTGTCGGCCTCGGCAAGAGCGGCATGTCCCTGGTTCGCTTCCTGGCGAACCGGGGTATTGCCTTTGCGGTCGCCGATACCCGCGAGCAACCGCCGGAACTGGAAACCCTGCGCCGTGAATACCCGCAGGTGGAAGTGCGCTGTGGTGAACTGGATGTGGACTTCCTGTGCCGCGCTAACGAGCTCTACGTAAGCCCGGGCCTGGCCTTGGCTACCCCGGCGTTGCAGCAGGCCGCCGCGCGCGGCGTGAAACTCTCCGGTGACATCGAGCTGTTCGCACGCCATGCCAAGGCGCCCATCGTTGCCATCAGCGGCTCCAACGCCAAGAGCACGGTGACCACCCTGGTCGGCGAAATGGCTGCCAAGGCCGGCAAGCGTGTCGCTGTCGGCGGCAACCTCGGCACCCCGGCGCTTAACCTGCTCGACGATGCGGTCGAGTTGTACGTCATGGAGCTGTCGAGCTTCCAGCTCGAGACTACCGATCAGCTCAACGCCGAAGTGGCCACCGTGCTGAACATCAGCGAAGACCACATGGACCGCTACAGTGGCCTGCCGGCTTATCACCTGGCCAAGCACCGCATCTTCCGCGGTGCGCGACAGGTGGTAGTCAACCGTCAGGACGCCCTCAGCCGGCCCCTGCCTGTCGAAGGTCGTCCATGCTGGACATTCGGCCTCAACGCCCCGGACTTCAAGGCCTTTGGCCTGCGTGAAGTGGAGGGCGAGAAGTATCTGGCCTTCGAATTCCAGACCCTGATGCCGGTGCGCGAGCTGAAGATCCGCGGTGCGCACAACCAGAGCAATGCCCTGGCAGCCTTGGCTCTGGGCCATGCCGCCGGTCTGCCGTTCGAACCGATGCTCGAGGCTCTGCGCGAGTTCAAGGGCCTTGTCCATCGCTGCCAGTGGATCCGCGAGCGCAATGGCGTGAACTGGTACGACGACTCCAAAGCTACCAACGTCGGTGCTGCCCTGGCGGCCATCGAAGGCCTGGGTGCCGACATCGAAGGCAAGCTGGTACTGATCGCCGGTGGCGACGGCAAGGGCGCTGATTTTGCCGCCTTGCGTCAGCCAGTCGCCGCCCATTGCCGCGCTGTGGTGTTGCTGGGGCGTGACGCCGAGCGCCTGGCCGAGACGTTCGGCGACAGCGTGCCGCTGGTCCGGGTCAAGACCCTGGACCAAGCCGTGCAGCGCTGCGCCGAGCTCGCCCAGCCAGGTGACGCGGTGCTGCTGTCGCCGGCCTGCGCCAGCCTCGACATGTTCAAGAACTTCGAAGAACGCGGGCGCCTGTTCGCCCAGGCAGCGGAGGGGCTGGCATGATCTTCGGCATCATCAAGCCGTATCCGTCGCCGCTGATCAGCGGTCGTGGCATCGACATCGACTTCGCCTTCCTTGCCGGCTGCCTGGCCTTGCTGGGGTTGGGCCTGGTGATGATCACCTCGGCGTCCTCGGAAGTGGCCGCCGTGCAGTCCGGCAATCCGCTCTATCACATGATCCGCCATCTGGTGTACGTCGCGATCGGCCTTGTTGCCTGCGGTGTGACCATGATGGTGCCGATCGCCACCTGGCAGCGCATGGGCTTCATGATGCTGATCGGCGCCTTCGGCCTGCTGGTGCTGGTACTGGTGCCGGGGATCGGTCGGGAAGTGAACGGTTCGATGCGCTGGATCGGCTTCAGCTTCTTCAACGTCCAGCCTTCGGAGATCGCCAAGGTCTTCGTGGTCATCTATCTGGCGGGTTACCTGGTACGCCGCCAGACCGAGGTGCGCGAGAGCTGGATGGGCTTCTTCAAGCCGTTCATCGTCCTGCTGCCCATGGCAGGCCTGCTGCTGATGGAGCCGGACTTCGGCGCCACCGTGGTGATGATGGGCGCTGCAGCGGCCATGCTGTTCCTGGGAGGGGTGGGGCTGTTCCGCTTCTCGCTGATGGTGGTGCTGGCGGTGGTCGCGGTGTTCATCCTGGTCCAGGCGCAACCCTACCGGATGGCGCGTCTGATCACCTTCACCGACCCCTGGTCCGATCAGTTCGGTTCGGGCTACCAGCTGACCCAGGCGCTGATCGCCTTCGGTCGTGGCGAGTGGCTGGGCGTTGGCCTGGGCAACAGCGTACAGAAACAGTTCTACCTGCCCGAGGCGCACACCGACTTCGTGTTCTCGGTGCTGGCCGAAGAGCTTGGCGTAGTCGGCTCGCTGTGCACCGTGGCGCTGTTCGTGTTCGTCACCATCCGCGCCTTGTACATCGGCCTGTGGGCCGAGAAGGCCAAGCAGTTCTTCGCCGCCTACATGGCCTTCGGCCTGGCCTTCCTGTGGATCGGCCAGTTCCTGATCAACATCGGTGTGAACGTGGGCCTGCTGCCGACCAAGGGGCTGACGCTGCCATTCCTCAGCTACGGGGGCAGCTCGCTGGTGATCTGCTGCGCCTGCGTGGGGCTTTTGCTGCGTATCGAGTGGGAGAGTCGAACGCACCTGGGCAGCGAGGAGCACGAGTTCAAGGAGAGCGATTTTGCCGAGGAGACCAGTCATGGCCGCTGATGGCAAGAACGTACTGATCATGGCCGGTGGCACCGGGGGGCATGTATTCCCGGCCCTGGCCTGCGCCCGCGAATTCCAGGCGCGCGGCTACAGCGTGCACTGGCTCGGTACGCCACGGGGTATCGAGAACGAACTGGTGCCCCAGGCTGGCTTGCCGCTGCACCTGATCCAGGTCAGCGGGCTGCGGGGCAAGGGCAAGCTGTCGCTGCTCAAGGCGCCGTTCACCCTGGTCAAGGCCGTGCTGCAGGCGCGGCGCATCATTCGTGAGCTCAAGCCGGTGTGCGTGCTGGGCTTTGGCGGCTATGTCACAGGCCCAGGCGGTGTTGCCGCGCGGCTGTGCGGTGTGCCGCTGGTGATTCACGAACAGAACGCCCGTGCAGGTACCGCCAATCGCCTGCTTGTGCCACTGGCCGCGCGAGTCTGCGAAGCTTTCCCCGACACGTTCGCTGCCAGCGAGAAGCGTCGGACCACCGGTAACCCGGTGCGCCCCGAACTGTTCCTGGAAACGCCTCGTGCGGCACTTGCCGGGCGTCGTGCGCGTCTTCTGGTACTCGGTGGCAGCCTCGGTGCGGAACCATTGAACAAATTGCTGCCTAAGGCCCTGTCCGAAGTGACTGCAGACCTGCGGCCAGAGGTGTTCCACCAGGCTGGCAAGCAACATGCGTCGATCACCGCCGAGCGTTATCGCGAGGCCGGTATCGAGGCTCAGGTAGAGCCTTTCATCAAAGACATGGCCCACGCTTATGGCTGGGCCGACATGGTGGTGTGCCGGGCCGGCGCCCTGACCGTCAGCGAACTCGCGGCGGCGGGCCTGCCCTCGATGCTGGTGCCCTTGCCCCACGCGATCGACGATCACCAGACTCACAACGCCCAATATCTGGCTCGCGAAGGTGCCGCCTTCCTGATGCCACAAGCGACAACTGGCGCAGCGCAGCTCGCTGAACGCCTGAACGAGGTGCTGATGCAACCCGAGAAACTCAACACCATGGCCGGCACTGCGCGCCGCCTGGCCAAGCCTGCTGCAACCAGCACCGTGGTCGATATCTGCCTGGAGGTGGCCCATGGTTGAAAGCCAGAAAGCCATGCCGCAGCCCAAGATGGGCCGCATTCGCCGCATTCACTTCGTCGGTATCGGCGGCGTGGGCATGTGCGGTATCGCCGAAGTGCTGCTGAACCTGGGCTACGAAGTGTCCGGTTCCGACCTCAAGGCCTCGCCGGTCACCCAGCGCCTGGAGTCGTTCGGCGCCGAAATTTTCGTGGGTCACCGTGCCGAGAACGCTGCCACCGCCGATGTACTGGTGGTTTCCAGCGCAATCAATCCGGCCAACCCTGAAGTTGCCACCGCGCTCGAACGCCGTATCCCGGTGGTGCCGCGTGCCGAGATGCTGGCCGAGCTGATGCGCTACCGCCACGGCATTGCTGTCGCCGGTACCCACGGCAAGACCACCACCACCAGCCTGCTGGCCTCGGTGTTCGCTGCCGGTGGCCTGGATCCGACCTTCGTCATCGGTGGCCGTCTGACTGCGGCTGGCACCAACGCCCAGCTCGGCACCAGCCGCTACCTGATCGCTGAAGCCGATGAAAGCGATGCGAGCTTCCTCCACCTGCAGCCGATGGTCGCTGTCGTCACCAACATCGACGCCGACCACATGGCGACCTACGAGGGTGACTTCAACAAACTGAAGAAGACCTTCGTCGAGTTCCTGCACAACCTGCCGTTCTACGGCCTGGCCGTGATGTGCCTGGACGACCCGGTCGTGCGCGAGATTCTGCCTCAGGTCAAGCGTCCGACCGTCACCTACGGCTTCAGCGAAGAGGCCGACATCCGCGCCATCAATGTGCGCCAGCAGGGCATGCAGACGCATTTCACCGTGCTGCGTCGCGACTGCGAGCCGCTGGAGGTGTCGGTGAACATGCCGGGCAACCACAATGTGCTCAACGCCCTGGCCACCATCGCCATTGCCACCGACGAGGGCATCAGTGACGACGCCATCATCCAGGGCCTGTCGGGCTTCCAGGGTGTGGGGCGACGCTTCCAGGTGTACGGCGAGCTGCCAGTCGAGGGCGGTAGCGTGATGCTGGTCGACGACTATGGCCATCACCCCACCGAAGTGGCGGCGGTGATCAAGGCCGTGCGCGGCGGTTGGCCGAGCCGGCGCCTGGTGATCGTCTATCAGCCGCACCGCTACAGCCGCACCCGCGATCTGTACGACGACTTCGTGCAGGTGCTGGGTGATGCCAACGTGCTGCTGCTGATGGAAGTCTACCCGGCCGGCGAGGAGCCGATCCCCGGCGCCGACAGCCGCCAGCTGTGCCACAGCATCCGCCAGCGCGGCAAGCTGGACCCGATCTACATCGAACGTGGTGCCGAGCTCGCGCCACTGGTCAAGCCACTGCTGCGCGCTGGCGACATCCTGATCTGCCAGGGTGCCGGCGATGTGGGTGGCCTGGCCCCGCAACTGATGAAAAGCCCGCTGTTCGCTGGCGCTGTCGCCAAGCAGGAGAAACCGCTGTGAGTACCGCCTACGACAAACTGCACTCCACGCTCGACGTCAAGGCCTTCGGCCGCGTCGCCGTGCTGTATGGCGGCAAGAGCGCCGAGCGTGAGGTTTCGCTCAAGTCGGGCGCCGCGGTGATCGAGGCGCTGACCTCGGCCGGCGTGGATGTGGTTGCCATCGATGTGGGTGACGATCTGCTCGCTCGCTTGCAAAACGAGAAGATCGACCGCGCTTTCATCATTCTTCACGGCCGTGGTGGTGAAGACGGCAGCATGCAAGGCCTGCTCGAGTGCCTGGGCATTCCCTACACCGGCAGCGGCATCCTCGCCTCGGCGCTGGCCATGGACAAACTGCGCACCAAGCAGGTGTGGCAGAGCCTGGGCATTCCGACCCCGCGTCACGCCGTGCTGGCCAGCGAAAGCGACTGTGTCGAGGCCGGCAAGGAACTGGGCTTCCCGCTGATCGTCAAACCGGCCCATGAAGGTTCCAGCATCGGCATGGCCAAGGTGAACAGCGTCGAAGAGCTGGTTGCCGCCTGGAAGGACGCCGCCAAGTACGACTCCCAGGTATTGGTCGAGCAATGGATCCACGGTCCGGAGTTCACCATTGCGGTGCTGCGCGGGCAGGTGCTGCCACCGATCGCACTGGGTACGCCGCATGTGTTCTACGACTACGACGCCAAGTACATCGCCAACGACACCCAGTACCGCATTCCATGCGGCCTGGACGCTGGCAAGGAACAGGAACTGATGGACCTGACTGCCCGCGCTTGCGATGCCATCGGCATCGAGGGCTGGGGCCGTCTGGATGTAATGCAGGACGAGCAGGGCCGGTTCTGGCTGCTCGAAGTCAACACCGCACCCGGCATGACCGATCATAGCCTGGTGCCCATGGCGGCCCGCGCGGCCGGTCTGGACTTCCAGCAGCTGGTGCTGGCGATCCTGGCCGAAAGCGTAGCGACGCGAGGTTAAGAGCCATGCAAGGCGCGATGATACGTCAGCAGCAACCCGTCACCGGCCGCAGCAAGCCGGTGCCGCGCGGTGCCAGCCGACTGGTGGCCGACGAGCCCGTATCGGCGCGCCTGCCACGGCCCAGCTTCGGTGGGTTGAAACGCCTGCTGTGGCCGGTGCTGCTGGTCGCTGCCGGCTTCGGCGCCTACGAAGGCGCGATCCGGTTGATGCCTTACGCCGACCGACCGATCACCAAGATCGCCGTGCAAGGCGACCTGAGCTACATCAGCCAGCAGGCGGTGCAGCAGCGTATCGCGCCTTATGTCGCGGCGAGCTTCTTCAGTGTCGATCTGCCGGCGATGCGTACAGAACTCGAGCAGATGCCATGGATCGCCCACGCCGAAGTGCGTCGGGTATGGCCGGATGAGGTGGTGATCCGCCTCGAGGAACAACTGCCGGTCGCGCGCTGGGGCGATGAGGCCTTGCTCAACAACCAGGGCCAGGCGTTCACCCCGCGTGAGCTGGCCAACTATGAGCATTTGCCGCAGCTGTTCGGGCCGCAGCGCGCTCAGCAACAAGTCATGCAGCAGTATCAGGTATTGAGCCAGATGCTGCGCCCCATGGGCTTCTCCATCGCTCGCCTGGAGCTGCGCGAGCGAGGCAGCTGGTTCCTGACCACCGGTGCGGGTAGCGCCGGTCCTGGCATCGAGCTGCTGTTGGGGCGCGATCATCTGGTGGAGAAGATGCGCCGGTTCATTGCCATATACGACAAGACACTCAAAGAGCAGATCACCAACATCGCCCGCATCGATCTGCGATACGCCAACGGATTAGCGGTTGGCTGGCGGGAACCGAATGCACCGACGACGGCCCAACCCGCCGTTGCGAAGAATTAGAGAGAGGCAGGACCATGGCAAACGCGCATAGCGGCAAAATGATCGTCGGGCTGGACATTGGCACCTCCAAGGTGGTGGCGCTGGTTGGCGAAGTGGCGGCGGACGGCACCCTCGAGATCGTCGGGATCGGTACGCATCCGTCCCGCGGCTTGAAGAAAGGCGTGGTGGTAAACATCGAGTCGACCGTGCAGTCGATCCAGCGCGCGGTGGAAGAAGCGCAGCTGATGGCCGGCTGCCGCATCCACTCGGCGTTCGTCGGTGTTGCCGGCAACCACATCCGCAGCCTGAACTCCCATGGCATCGTCGCCATCCGCGACCGTGAGGTCAGCGTCGCCGACCTCGAGCGCGTGCTCGACGCTGCCCAGGCCGTGGCCATCCCGGCCGACCAGCGCGTGCTGCACACCCTGCCGCAGGACTACGTGATCGACAACCAGGAAGGTGTGCGCGAGCCACTGGGCATGTCTGGCGTGCGTCTGGAAGCGAAAGTCCATGTGGTCACCTGCGCGGTCAACGCCGCCCAGAATATCGAGAAGTGCGTGCGCCGCTGCGGCCTCGAGATTGACGACATCATTCTCGAACAACTGGCCTCGGCTTATTCGGTGCTGACCGATGACGAGAAAGAACTGGGCGTGTGCCTGGTGGACATCGGCGGCGGCACCACCGACATCGCGATCTTCACCGAGGGTGCGATCCGCCACACCGCGGTGATCCCGATCGCCGGCGACCAGGTCACCAACGACATCGCCATGGCCCTGCGTACACCTACGCAGTACGCCGAGGAAATCAAGATCCGCTACGCCTGCGCCCTGGCCAAGCTGGCCGGCGCCGGCGAGACCATCAAGGTGCCGAGCGTCGGCGATCGTCCGCCGCGCGAACTGTCGCGCCAGGCCCTGGCAGAAGTGGTCGAGCCTCGTTACGACGAGCTTTTCACCCTGATCCAGGCCGAGTTGCGTCGCAGCGGCTACGAGGATCTGGTGCCGGCCGGCATCGTCTTGACCGGCGGTACATCGAAGATGGAAGGCGCCGTGGAACTGGCCGAGGAAATCTTCCACATGCCGGTACGCCTCGGCGTGCCGCACAGCGTTCGGGGGCTGAGCGACGTGGTGCGCAACCCGATCTATTCAACCGGCGTGGGACTGCTCACCTACGGCCTGCAAAAGCAGACCGAGGACCTGCCCCTGACCGGCAACAGCAGCAGCAACAGCTATGGCGATGAACCTAAGGCCCCGGTGCTTGAGCGCTTCAAGCGCTGGGTCCAAGGCAACTTCTAAGTTTCAAAGCAGTAGTGGTAGGCGCAAAAACTAGAGAACTGTAAGGAGAGGGAAAATGTTCGAGCTCGTAGACAACGTCCCGCAAAGCCCGGTCATCAAAGTGATCGGTGTCGGTGGTGGTGGTGGCAACGCCGTCAACCACATGGTCAAAAGCAGCATCGAAGGTGTGGAATTCATCTGCGCCAACACCGATGCCCAGGCGCTGAAGAACATTGGCGCACGCACCATCCTGCAACTGGGGACCGGTGTGACCAAGGGCCTGGGTGCCGGTGCCAATCCGGAAGTCGGTCGTCAGGCCGCGCTGGAAGACCGTGAGCGCATCGCCGAAGTGCTGCAAGGCACCAACATGGTGTTCATCACCACTGGCATGGGCGGCGGTACCGGTACCGGTGCTGCGCCGATCATCGCCGAAGTGGCGAAGGAAATGGGCATCCTCACCGTTGCGGTGGTGACCCGTCCGTTCCCGTTCGAGGGGCGCAAGCGCATGCAGATCGCCGATGAAGGCATCCGCATGCTGGCTGAAAGCGTTGACTCGCTGATCACCATCCCCAACGAGAAGCTGCTGACCATCCTGGGCAAGGATGCAAGCCTGCTGTCTGCCTTCGCCAAGGCCGACGACGTGCTGGCTGGTGCCGTGCGCGGCATCTCCGACATCATCAAGCGTCCGGGCATGATCAACGTCGACTTCGCCGACGTGCGCACCGTGATGGGCGAGATGGGCATGGCCATGATGGGCACTGGCTGCGCCAGCGGTCCGAACCGTGCTCGTGAGGCAACCGAGGCGGCGATTCGCAACCCGCTGCTCGAGGACGTCAATCTGCAGGGTGCCCGCGGTATCCTGGTGAACATCACCGCAGGTCCTGACCTGTCGCTGGGTGAGTACTCCGACGTGGGTAGCATCATCGAAGCCTTCGCCTCCGACCACGCGATGGTCAAGGTCGGCACCGTGATCGATCCTGACATGCGCGACGAGCTGCACGTCACCGTGGTTGCCACTGGCCTGGGTGCGCGCATCGAGAAGCCGGTCAAGGTCGTCGACAACACGCTGCAGACCGCACAGCAGGTGTACGAGTCCTCCAACCCGGCTCCGGTTCGCCAGGAGCAGTCGGCGGTGAACTACCGTGACCTGGAGCGTCCGACCGTGATGCGCAACCAGGCACACGCAGGCGCTGCGGCTGCGGCTAAACTCAACCCACAGGACGATCTGGACTACCTTGACATCCCGGCCTTCCTGCGTCGCCAGGCCGATTGATGGAATTTATCAGGGGTATAAGGGTGATTGGTGTTCAGCAAAGGCCGGGTCTGCTATCATTCTCAGCCTTTGTTGATACCAATTCGCAATTAGCGCTAAAGCGGCCAATGCCATGATTAGACAACGCACCCTGAAGAATACCATTCGTGCCACAGGTGTCGGCCTGCATTCCGGAGAGAAGGTCTACCTGACTCTCAAGCCAGCACCCGTGGATACCGGCATCGTTTTCCGCCGCGCTGACCTCGACCCTGTGGTCGAAATCCCGGCGCGTGCGGCCAACGTCGGCGAGACAACCATGTCGACGACGCTGGTCAACGGTGACGTCAAGGTCGATACGGTCGAGCACCTGCTCTCCGCCATGGCGGGCCTGGGCATCGATAACGCCTACGTCGAGCTCTCCGCCTCGGAAGTGCCGATCATGGATGGCAGCGCCGGTCCCTTTGTATTCCTGATTCAGTCCGCCGGCCTGGAAGAACAGGACGCCGCTAAAAAGTTCATCCGTATCCTGCGCGAAGTCAGCGTGGAGGAGGGCGACAAGCGCGCCACCTTCCTGCCTTTCGACGGGTTCAAGGTGAGCTTCGAGATCGACTTCGATCACCCGGTCCTCAAGGGCCAGACCCAGAGTGCAGTGGTTGATTTCTCCAGCACGTCTTTCGTGAAGGAAGTCAGCCGAGCACGCACCTTCGGTTTCATGCGTGACATCGAGTACCTGCGCAAGCACAACCTTGCGTTGGGTGGCAGTGTCGAGAACGCCATCGTGGTCGACGAGACCGGTGTGCTCAACGAAGACGGACTTCGCTCCGATGACGAATTCGTCAAGCACAAGATCCTCGACGCCATTGGCGACCTCTATCTGCTGGGCAACAGCCTGATCGGCGAGTTCAAGGGCTACAAGTCCGGACACGCGCTGAACAACCAGTTGCTGCGCAAGCTGATCGCAGAAACGGACGCCTGGGAAGTGGTTACTTTCGAAGATGCCAGTACGGCACCGATCTCCTACATGCGCCCTGTTGCGGCCGTGTAAGTTCGAACACTCTCTAGTTCATTGAGGCCACCTTCGGGTGGCCTTTTTTATTGGCGCGCCCATGGCCGAGCGGTGTTTGAGGCCTTCGCAGATAACGCCGGGAACTTCAGGTCTTGTCGTGGGCGTGTGCTGCAAGCCGTTCCAGCGCGGCCCGCAGTTTTTCGTCATCAATGCCTTGCGCCGTCTCGCGCAGGCTTTGTGCCGCTTGTTGCGACAACTCGGTGGTGTGTGTCGGGCGCGCGGGTGCGCCAACTGGTGGTTGCACCTGGAACTTGATGCGCTGCAGGTTGGCGAAGGCTTCCATGGCTCGCAGCGTTGTCAGCAGGCGCTTCTGCTGGTAGCGCAGACGCGTTGCCCAATGGCCGTCCGTCACCACCAGGAGCAGACAGCCATCGCGCCATGAGGCCACATGACAGTGTGCCCGGGCAGCGGGCTGCAACTGGCTTTCCAGCAAACGCTGCAGGTGCTCGAGGCGCTCGGCCTGGTTGAGCAGCAGGCGCAGCGGCCTGGCCTGGCGCAGCAAGGCGGCGGGTGGCTGGGCAGAAGGGGGGTTGTAGGCCATCGGAGTACGCATGAGGTTACAAGATTGGCAGTCTAACAGATGCCACCGGGGCCGTTGCCTGTGCCGGACGCTTTGCCGGCAGTACCGATCCTGAGGGCGGTGCAGAGGGGGTGGGCGCAGGCCTGTCCGCGAGGAGGCCAAACACGTTTCATGTCTGGCCGCCTTGAACTTGAGGAAAATGTCCCTATGTTAGAGAGGCCCCGTTTAAAGCGCTGTGCCAGCATCGTGGAAATCCACCACTTTCCTCACCAACGTTTCCGGGTAGAATGCTCGTTCGCATGCGGCCCAAGGGCTGCACGGGCGACTCACGGGGCCGCCCTCCATCCCTAAGTGTGGAAGATCCTGCCAATATGTTTGCGCCTTTGTTAAAAAAACTTTTTGGAAGCAAGAACGAGCGTGAAATCAAGCGCATGCTCAAGACGGTCAGCACCGTCAATGCCTTCGAAGAGAAGATGGTGGCCCTCTCCGACGAGCAACTGCGTGGCAAGACCGCAGAGTTCAAAGAGCGCCTGGCCAAAGGCGAAACCCTCGACCAGTTGTTGCCGGAAGCCTTCGCCGTGGCCCGTGAGGCCGGCAAGCGTGTCATGGGCATGCGCCACTTCGATGTCCAGCTGATCGGTGGCATGACCCTGCACGAGGGCATGATCGCAGAAATGCGTACCGGTGAAGGCAAGACCTTGGTCGGTACCCTGGCGGTCTACCTGAATGCGCTGTCCGGCAAGGGCGTGCATGTGGTCACGGTCAACGACTACCTGGCTCGCCGTGACGCCAACTGGATGCGTCCGCTGTATGAATTCCTCGGCCTAAAGGTGGGCATCGTCTCGGCCTTCCAGCCGCCGGAAGAAAAGCGCGCCGCCTATGCTGCCGACATCACCTACGGCACCAACAACGAATTCGGTTTCGACTACCTGCGCGACAACATGGCGTTCAGCCAGGACGAGAAGTTCCAGCGTGAGCTGAACTTCGCCGTGATCGACGAAGTCGACTCCATCCTCATCGACGAAGCGCGTACCCCGCTGATCATCTCCGGTCAGGCCGAAGACAGCTCCAAGCTGTACATCGAGATCAACCGCCTGATCCCGCGCCTGAAGCAGCACATCGAAGAAGTCGAAGGCCAGGTGACTCAAGAGGGTCACTTCACCATCGACGAGAAGAGCCGCCAGGTCGAGCTCAACGAGGCCGGTCACCAGTTCATCGAGGAGATGCTCACCCAGTCTGGCCTGCTGGCCGAAGGCGAGAGCCTCTACTCGGCCCACAACCTGGGCCTGCTCACCCATGTCTACGCGGGCCTGCGTGCGCACAAGCTGTTCCACCGCAACGTCGAGTACATCGTCCAGGACGGCCAGATCCTGCTGATCGATGAACACACCGGCCGTACCATGCCGGGCCGCCGCCTGTCCGAAGGCCTGCACCAGGCCATCGAGGCGAAGGAAAACCTGAACATCCAGGCAGAGAGCCAGACCCTGGCTTCGACCACCTTCCAGAACTACTTCCGTCTCTACACCAAGCTGTCCGGCATGACCGGTACTGCCGACACCGAAGCGTTCGAGTTCGCCCAGATCTACAACCTCAACGTGATGGTCATTCCGCCGAACAAGCCGCTGGCACGGAAGGACTTCAACGACCTGGTCTACCTCACCGCCGACGAGAAGTACGCGGCGATCATCGCCGACATCAAGGAAAGCATGGCCAAGGGCCGTCCTGTCCTGGTGGGTACCGCGACCATCGAGACCTCCGAGCACATGTCCAACCTTCTGCAGAAGGAAGGCATCGACCACAAGGTCCTGAACGCCAAGTACCACGAGAAGGAAGCCGAGATCATCGCCCAGGCCGGTGCGCCGGGCGCCCTGACCATCGCCACCAACATGGCCGGTCGTGGTACCGACATCCTGCTGGGCGGTAACTGGGAAGCCGAAGTCGCTGCTCTGGAGAATCCGACCAGCGAGCAGATCGCGCAGATCAAGGCCGACTGGCAGAAGCGCCACCAGCAGGTGCTGGAAGCCGGTGGCCTGCACGTGATCGCCTCCGAGCGTCACGAGTCGCGTCGTATCGACAACCAGCTGCGTGGCCGTGCCGGCCGTCAGGGCGATGCCGGTTCGAGCCGCTTCTACCTGTCGCTGGAAGACAGCCTGATGCGTATCTTCGCCTCCGACCGGGTGAAGAACTTCATGAAGGCGCTGGGCATGCAGTCCGGCGAAGCCATCGAGCACCGCATGGTCACCAACGCCATCGAAAAAGCGCAGCGCAAGGTCGAAGGTCGCAACTTCGACATCCGCAAGCAGCTGCTCGAATACGACGACGTGGCCAACGAGCAGCGCAAGGTGATCTACCACATGCGCAACAGCCTGCTGGCTGCCGAGAACATCGGCGACACCATCGCCGAGTTCCGCAAGGAAGTGCTCGACGCCACCATCAGCCAGCACATTCCGCCGCAGTCGCTGCCCGAGCAGTGGGACGTGGCGGGCCTTGAGGCCGCGCTGTCCAGCGACTTCGCCATGAAGCTGCCGATCCAGCAGTGGCTCGACGAGGACGATCACCTCTACGAGGAGACCCTGCGCGAGAAGCTGCTGAACGAGATCACCACCGCCTACACCGAGAAGGAAGACCAGGCCGGCATCGACGCCCTGCGCACCTTCGAGAAGCAGATTCTGCTGCGCGTGGTGGACGACCTGTGGAAAGACCACCTATCGACCATGGATCACCTGCGTCACGGTATCCACCTGCGCGGCTACGCCCAGAAGAACCCGAAGCAGGAGTACAAGCGCGAGTCGTTCACCCTGTTCCAGGAGCTGCTCGAGTCGATCAAGCGCGACACCATCCGTGTGCTCTCGCACGTCCAGGTTCGCCGCGAAGACCCTGCCGAAGAAGAAGCCCGCCTGCGCCGCGAGGCCGAGGCACTGGCCAGCCGCATGCAGTTCCAGCACGCTGCAGCCCCAGGTCTGGAAGGCGAGCAACTGAGCGAGGAGGGCGCCGAAGTGGCTGTAGCCTCTGCGCCCGTTCGCAACGAACAGAAGCTGGGCCGCAACGAGCCGTGCTGGTGTGGTTCGGGCAAGAAGTTCAAGCATTGCCATGGTCAGATCGAGTGATTCGATCCGTCACCTGACATCTAGGGCCGCTTGGCGGCCCATCGCGGCACAAGGCCGCTCCCACAGGCATCGCACAGAACCTGTAGGAGCGGCCTTCTGCCGCGATGGGGCGCAAAGCGGCCCTGCTTTTCGCAACTCATTCATTTTCTAGGAGCGCTCCAATGGCTGTCGGTCTCGGTCCCCTGCCTACCCTGCACCCGGTTCCCGGTTTCGAACTCGGCATCGCTTCGGCGGGCATCAAGCGCCCTGGGCGCAAGGACGTGGTGGTGATGCGCTGCGCCGAAGGCTCCAGCGTTGCCGGCGTGTTCACCCTCAACGCCTTCTGCGCCGCTCCCGTGATCCTCTCCAAGCAGCGCGTGCAGGGCACTGTGCGCTACCTGCTGACCAACACCGGTAACGCCAACGCCGGTACCGGTGCGCCGGGCCTGGCCGCCGCCGAGCGCACCTGCGCCAAGCTGGCCGAGATGACCGGCGTGCCTGCCGAGTCCGTGCTGCCATTCTCCACCGGGGTGATCGGCGAGCCGCTGCCGGTCGAGAAGATCGAAGGCGCGCTGCAGGCTGCGCTGGACAACCTTTCGGAAAACAACTGGGCCGAAGCCGCTACTGGCATCATGACCACCGACACCCTGCCCAAGGGTGCCAGCCGTCAGTTCCAGCACGACGGCGTCACCGTCACGGTCACCGGGATCAGCAAAGGTGCAGGCATGATCCGCCCGAACATGGCCACCATGCTCGGCTACATCGCCACCGACGCCAAGGTCGCCCCGGCTGTGCTCAAGGACCTGATGCTCGACGGTGCCAACAAGTCGTTCAACCGCATCACCATCGATGGCGACACCTCGACCAATGATTGCTGCATGCTGATCGCCACCGGCAAGGCCAACCTGCCGGAGGTGACCGAGGCGAGTGGCGCGCTGTTCGAAGCGCTGAAGAAGGCCGTGTTCGACGTGTGCATGGAAGTGGCCCAGGCCATCGTCCGTGATGGCGAAGGTGCGACCAAGTTCGTGACCGTGCAGGTCAATGGCGGGGGGAATCATCAGGAGTGCCTGGATGTCGGCTATGCCGTCGCTCATTCGCCGCTGATCAAGACTGCACTGTTCGCCTCCGACCCCAACTGGGGCCGCATTCTGGCTGCCGTCGGCCGCGCAGGCGTGCCGGAACTGGACGTCAGCCTGATCGATGTGTACCTGGACAGCGTGTGCATCGCCAGCAAGGGCGGTCGCAGCCCGAGCTACACCGAAGAGCAAGGTTCGGCGGTGATGGCCCAGGAAGAGATCACCATTCGTATCGAACTGGGTCGCGGCCAGTGCAGCGAAACCATCTGGACCACTGATCTGTCCCACGAGTACGTGAAGATCAACGCCGAATACCGTACCTGATCCACCCAAGGCCGCTGCCACAGGCTCGAAGGGGACCTGTGGAGCGGCCTTGTGTCGCGATGGGCTGCGCAGCAGCCCTGAATCCAAAGAGCAATGGAGCCGAACCATGAGCTATCACCTGATCATCGGCGACAAGCTGTATTCTTCCTGGTCGCTGCGCGGCGCCCTGGCCCTTGAGCTGGCAGGCGTCGGTTATGACGAGACACTGATCAAGCTCAACCAGCCTGATACCCGCAAGCGCATTCTCGAATTCTCGGCCACCGGCAAGGTGCCGCTGCTCAAGACCGAGCACGGCGTGATCGCCGACTCCTTGGCCATCGCCGAATACCTCAACGAACAGCACCCCGAGGCGCAACTCTGGCCGGTTGATGTCGCTGCGCGTGCCCAGGCGCGCTCGGCGTGTGCGCAGATGCACAGTGGTTTCTTTGCCTTGCGCGGTGCGATGCCGTTCGATCTGTCGCGCGATCAGGCGTTGGATAGCGTGCCGCTCGAAGTGCAGGTCGATATCGACCGCATCGTCGCCTTGTGGGGCGAGTGCCGCCTGATGGCCAAGGACGGCGGCCCGTTCCTGTTCGGACGGCCCACGCTGGCCGATGCCTTCTTCGCCCCGGTGGCGGTGCGTTTGCGTACCTACCGTGTGCAAGTGCCCGCGCAGGCTGCGGCGTACATCGAAACGATCTACAACTGGCAGGCCTTCCAGGCCTGGCAGAAGGCGGGCTTGATGGAGTGTAACGGGTGAAACGGATCCATGTAGTTGCAGCCGTCATTCGCGGTGTCGACGGGCGCATCCTCATCGCGCGCCGCGCCGATACTCAGCACCAGGGCGGTCTGTGGGAATTTCCCGGCGGCAAGGTGGAAGAGGGCGAGGGCGTCGAGGCCGCACTGGCCCGTGAGCTGCACGAGGAGCTGGGTATCGTCGTCAGCGCCTCTCGGCCGCTGATCAAGGTCAGCCATGACTACCCGGACAAGCAGGTGCTGCTGGACGTGCGCGAGGTGTCGGCTTTCACCGGCGAGCCCCATGGCGCCGAGGGCCAGCCATTGGCGTGGGTTGCTCCGCGAGACCTGGACCAGTATGCATTTCCCGAGGCCAATAAACCCATCGTGGCGGCCACGCGCCTGCCGGACCAGTACCTGATCACCCCGGATGGGCTCGATACCCCGGCGTTGCTGCGCGGTATCCAGAAGGCAGTGGCCTCCGGCATCAGGTTGATCCAGTTGCGCGCGCCAGACATGTACGACCCCAAGTACCGCGATGTGGCGGTGGATGCGGTCGGGCTCTGTGCAGGCAAGGCTCTGCTGATGCTCAAGGGACCACTGGAGTGGCTGGGGGACTTCCCGTCTGCAGGTTGGCACCTGACGGCGGCGCAATTGCGCAAGTACGCTGCCAAGGGGCGACCGTTCCCGCAGAATCGCTGGCTGGCGGCGTCCTGCCATAGCGCCGAGGAGCTCGAGCTGGCACGGCAGATGGGAGTGGACTTTGTCACTCTGTCGCCAGTACAGCCTACCCAGACCCACCCCGAGGCCACGCCGATTGGTTGGGAGGAGGCGCAGCGCTTGATTGCAGGCTTCAACCAGCCAGTGTTTCTGCTGGGCGGGGTCGGGCCGGGTGAGCGTGAGCGGGCCCGCGAGGCGGGTGCTCAAGGTGTTGCCGGGATTCGGGCGTTCTGGCCTCAAGCCTGAGTCGCAGCCGGGGCCGCTTTGCGGCCCCGATGGTCTCAGCCTTGCGGCTTCTCGGCAGGCTGCCACAGCACCTCGGCCACTCCCTGGCGTCGGCCGATGATCCGCGCTGCGACAAACAGCAGGTCCGACAACCGGTTGATATAGGCCAACCCCACCCCCTCAAGCGGCTCGACGGCATTCAACTGCTGGCAGCGCCGCTCCGCCCCCCGCGCCTGGGCGCGACACACATGGGCCTGGGCCACCAGCGCCGAGCCGCTGGGCAGAATGAAGTTCTTCAATGGCCCCAGCTCCTCGTTCCACCTATCGATGACCGCTTCCAGGCGCTGCACTTCGGCCTGGTCCAGCGCCTGGTAACTGGGCATCGCCAGTTCGCCGCCGAGGTCGAACAGACGATGCTGACAAGGCGCCAACACCTCGCTCAGCTCATCCAGGCCTTGTTCGGCCAGCCCGGCGAGCAGCACACCCAGCTGGCTGTTGAGCATGTCCACCTCGCCGATGGCCTCGATGCGCGGATGGTCCTTGGGGACGCGGCGACCGTCGCCAAGGCCGGTCTCGCCCTTGTCGCCGGTGCGGGTGTAGATCTTCGACAGGCGATAGCCCATGTCATGCCTCCGTCTTGGCCGGGGGCATGGCCCCCAGCTGGCTCAAGGGCAGGCGCAGGGTGAAGCAGGTGCCTTGGCCTGGGGTGGAGTGCACCTCCATCTGCCCTTTGTGGTTGTTGGTGATGATGAAGTACGAGACCGAAAGGCCCAGGCCGGTGCCCTGGCCGATCTCCTTGGTGGTGAAGAACGGCTCGAAGGTGCGCTTGCGCACCGACTCGGGCATGCCGATGCCGTTATCTTCCACCTGGATTTCGGCCCATGGCGGGTTGAGGCGGGTGCGCAGGGTGATGCGCCCCGGTTCGCTGGGCGCCGGGCGCTGATGGATGGCCTGGGCGGCGTTCTTCAGCAGGTTGAGCAGCACTTGTTCCAGTTCGTTGGCGGTGCAGGGCACGGGGCCGAGCTCGGGGTCGAACTGACGGACGATGGCCTGTCCCTTGAAGTCGAAGCCCTCCGTCAGGTCGAAGTCGTTGCCGGCGATCTCCACCGCCTGGTCGATCAAGGCGGGCAGGTTGCAAGGCGCCAGTTGGCGGTTGCTGCGGCGGCTGAAGCTGAGCATGTGGGTGACGATCTTCGCGGCCCGCGCGCCGGCCTGCTGGATGCCGTCGAGCAATTGCGGCACTTCGCGGCCCTCCAGGTAGCGGTTGATGCTGGCCAGGTCGATGCCCAGCTCGTCGGCCTGCTCCTGATTGCGCGGCAGTTCCGGCGACAGGCGTCGACGAATGTTCTGCACGTTGTGCAGGATCGCGCCCAGCGGGTTGTTGATCTCGTGGGCCATGCCTGCGGCCAGGCCGCCGACCGAGAGCATCTTTTCCGATTGCACCATCATTTCTTCCAGCGACAGGCGCTGTGTGATGTCGTCGATGCGGATCACCACCCCACGCCCGCCGCCGCCGGTCAGCGGATAGAACGTGAGCGCGTAGTGGCGTGGCTCGTCGTCCTTGGGCCAGGTGACCCGCTCGACCTTCGCTACCCGGTGTTTTTCCACCGTCTCCTTGAGCTGTGGCAGGAATGGCTTGAGTGGCTCGAAAGCGATGAAGATCGGCTGGTTCAGCGCCTCGTCCAGCGGCGTCCCGGAAAGCGCGGTGGCTTCCTGGTTCCATTGCGTGACGTAGAGCTGCTCGTCGAGGGCGATCAGTGCCGAAGGCATGGAGTCGATGATGCTGTTCAGGTAGTTCTGGAAGCCTGTCAGCTTTTTCTCGATCTTGCTGCGCACCTGAACTTCCAGTTCCAGCTTGCGGTTGGTGTGGCGGGTTTCCTCGGCCAGGCCCTGGGCCTGGTCGAAAGCCGACTGGAATTCGTCGCGGGCACGCTTGAGCTGGTCTTCGCGCGCTTCGATACGCGACAGCATGGTGTTGAACGCTTCGGCAAGGCTGCCGATTTCGTCGTCGTTGCCCCGTTGCGCACGCAGGGCGTAGCTCTCCTCGCGGGTCACCTGGCGCGAGAGCTCCTCAAGGCTGTTGATCGGCTGGGTGATCAGGCGCTTGATCTGCCGGGCGATGATCAGCCACAGCAGAATGCTGAACACCAGGATCGCCAGGCTGGCAGACAGGGTGCCGGTATAGAACGCAACCGGCAATTCGCTGCTGGCCACCAGCAGCAGGTGCGCGGGCGGGCTGCCTGGACGGGGCAGGGCGATCAGCTGGGTGCTGCGAAACTCGGTGAGGCGCCAGCCGTCGATGTTGCGGTAGCGCTTGGGCATGCTCAGTGGCTGGCCATGTTGCAGTTGGGCCAGCAGGCGCCCGTCGCTGGCATACACGGCGGCGGCGCGCAGGGGTGAATAGCTGTCGAGCTCCTTGAGCAAGGCGCTGGCGGCTTCTGGGCTGTCGCTGGCGCGCGCGGAAAGCTGTGGATTGGCGACCAACCGGCCGATGGTCTGTAGCGCCTGGGGAGCCATGCTTTCCTGGGTGATCCAGTAGGCGGCGCTGATGAAGGCCAGGTTGGCCACCAGCAGGATGGTGACCAGCAGCACCAGCAGGGCGGCCAGCAGTTTTTGCCCGACCGGGAGGTTTTCCAGGCGTTGGCGCAGGGTCATGGGCGAGGTGATGTCCGTGTCGGTGGGTGGGCAGCGTCAGTCGCTGGGCAGGTTGCGTGCCTGCAGGTTATCGACCAGGCGTTGGCGCAGGTGTTCCAGGCCAGGTGTCGCCAGGCCATGCCGGGCGGCAACGTTGCAGGCATGGCCAAGCAGGTAGTGCAGCTCGGTACGTCGGCCTGCGCGCACGTCCTGGTACATCGAAGAGTAGTTGGCCGCGGTCGCCACGATCACCCGCTGGACGTCTTCGGCCAGGTTTTCGGCCGCTTGCGCTTGCCCGGCACTGCGCAGGAGGGTGCTCAGTTCCAGGCACAGTTCGTCGACTTCAGGCAGGTGACCAAGCAGCCCGCCATTCTGGCAGTCGTAAAGCACCGTCAGCGGGTTGATCGCGCAATTGAGTGCAAGCTTGCGCCACAGGCGGGTGAGTATGTCCAGCGACCACTCGGCCGGGATGCCGGCCTCGCTCAGATCGTCGAACCATTCGGGGGCGCCAGGGTTGCCCGGATCGCCCAGCCAATTGAAGCCCTGGCCAGCGAACCGCACCTGCCAGTCGCGCTCGCGGAACGCACCTTCGGTGCTGGAGGCGAAGATACAGCGGGCGTGGGGAGCCTGCTCGGCCACTTCATCCTGGCTGCCGAGGCCGTTCTGCAGCAGGACCAGCTCAGCACCTTCGGCCAGCCGCGGCGCCAGGCGCGCGACGGCAGGCGCGGCGTCGTAGGCCTTGCACGCCAGCAGCAGGCGGTGGATAGGGCCTTCGCCCTCGCAGGTCTGTGCCGGAATGGCGAATTGTGTTGTCTGGTGCTGTTCGATCAGGGTCAGGCCGCCTTCGGCTTCATAAGCTGCCAGGCGCTGTTCGTCGCGCAGCACCAGGCGCACGGCCTTGCCCGCCCGTGCCAGGCGGCAGGCCCAGAGGCTGCCGAGGCTGCCGGCGCCGAGAATATGCCAGGTGCTGCTCATCTGCGTTTCGCAACCCGTTATAATGAGCCCGCATTTTAACCATCAAACCCGACGCGCTCCATCTTCAAGCCGAGCGCGCTTTTATTTTATGGAGAACAACCATGCCTTCGTTCGACGTGGTATCGGAACTGGACAAGCACGAAGTGCAGAACGCGGTCGAAAACGCCATCAAGGAGCTCGATCGCCGCTACGACCTCAAGGGCAAGGGCAGCTTCGAGTTCAAGGACAAGGAGCAGACCGTGATGCTCACTGCCGAAGCCGAATTCCAGCTCGAGGCGATGATCGAAATCCTGCGCCTGGCGCTGGTCAAGCGCAAGATCGACGTCAAGTGCCTGGAAACCAAGGATCCCTATGCTTCCGGCAAGGAAATGAAACAGGAAGCCAAGTTCCGCGAGGGCATCGACAAGGAGCTGGCGAAGAAGATCGTCGCCCACATCAAGGATGCCAAGCTCAAGGTCCAGGCCGCCATCCAGGGCGAGCAGGTACGGGTCACCGGCAAGAAGCGCGACGACCTGCAGGAAGCCATCGCTGCCCTGCGCGCCAAGGAATTCGACATGCCGCTGCAGTTCAACAACTTCCGCGACTGATTCTGCGGGGCAGGAACCTTGATGGCACACCAATGTCCATCGCTTCCTGCGACCGCTGAATGTCCGGCGGTCTGCTTTACTGTGCACGTGTCGTTCGACATCAGGAGATGAACATGGATTTGAACGCTGAAGTCGATCAACTGGTACGCCAGTCCGAGACTTGGATTCCCTTGATCATGGCGTACGGCAGTCGTTTGTTGCTGGCGCTGCTGACCCTGGCGATCGGCTGGTGGATCACCAACAAGATCAGTGATCGATTGGCCAGGCTCGTCGGCCTGCGGGTAGCTGACCCGGCGTTGCAGGGTTTCATCCGCACGCTGTCCAACATCGTGCTCAAGGTGATGCTGGCGATCAGCGTGGCGTCGATGATCGGCATCGAAACCACCTCGTTCGTCGCTGCCATGGGTGGTGCCGTGCTGGCCATCGGCCTGGCCTTGCAGGGCAGCCTGGCAAACTTTGCCGGTGGCGTGCTGATCCTGCTGTTCCGCCCGTTCCGCATCGGCGACTGGATCGAGGCCCAGGGTGTGAGCGGGACCGTCGACAGCATCCAGATCTTCCACACCGTGCTGCGTAGCGGTGATAACAAGACGGTCATTCTGCCTAACGGCACCTTGTCCAACGGCATCATCGTCAACACCAACCGCCAGCCGACGCGCAAGGTCGTGTTCGACGTGGGTGTGGACTACGAGGCCGACCTGCAGAAGGCGCGCAACGTGCTGCTGGAGCTGGCGCAGGACCCTCGGGTGCTGCCCGACCCAGCGCCTCAGGCGGTGGTTGCCACGCTTGGTGACAGTTCGATCACCGTGTCGCTGCGCCTGTGGACCAAGACTGCCGACTATTGGGACGTGATGTTCATGCTCAATGAGCAGGCGCGGGATCGCCTGAAGGCCGAGGGGATCGACATTCCCTTCCCGCAGCGGGTGATTCGCGTGGTGCAGGAGACTGCCGCGCAGTAACCCACGCTGTACAACGGGGCCCCTGTAGGGGCCCTTGTTTTTTGCGCCTTACACTTGTTCACAGCCAAAGCCGGTGATTTCTGGCATATAGCCTGACCCCTTCTGTCTGCACCCGAAACGCCATCATGAAACCATTGTTGTATATCACTCCTCTGCGGGCCCTGTTGTTCGGCCTGACCCTTGCCCTGTTCGAACTGCTGACCTACCTGGCCAGCGATGCCGTCATGCCTGCCATGCCGGTGGTGGTCGACGATCTCAAGGCCAGCCCTGAATTCATTCCCCACGCCCTGAACCTCTACCTGCTTGGCGGCGTAGTACTGCAGTGGCTGATCGGCCCGCTGGCCGACCGCTATGGCCGCCGTCCACTGCTGCTGACCGGCTGCGCCTTCTTTGGTGCGGCATGCCTTGCGACCTTCTGGGTGCACGATATCGGCCTGTTCAATCTGCTGCGCCTGCTGCAGGGCATTGGCCTGGGCTTCGTGGTGACGGTGAGCTATCCGGCGCTCAACGAGGCGTTCAGCGAGGCTGACGCGGTGCGGATGATGGCGCTGCTGGCCAACATTGCGCTGCTCTCGCCGTTGCTCGGGCCGCTGGTGGGGACGTTGATGCTGCAGTGGCTCGACTGGCGCTGGCTGTTCGTCGCCTTCGCGGTGGGCGCGGTGCTGTGCTGGGGGCTGCTGTATCGCCTGATGCCTGAAACGCTCGGGGTCGAGCGCCGTGATGGCTCGCGCCTGGCCTTCACACCCATCCACCTGTTGCCCTTGCTGGCCGGTTACGCGCAGTTGCTGGGCAACCGTCGTTTTGTGGCTGGCAGCGCGGCATTGGGTTTGGTGGGCTTGCCGCTGATCGGCTGGATCGGCCTGTCGCCGGTCCTGCTGATTCATGACGAGGGGCTGAGCACCCTGGAATACGCGCTGTGGCAGTTACCGGTGTTTGGTGGACTGATCCTCGGCAACCTCATCATCAATCGTATTGCGGATCGTTATCCGCTGCCTGCGCTGGTGCGCGGTGCCCTGTGGCCGTACCTGGCCGGGTTGTGCCTGATGGTGCTGGCGACCTGGTTGTGGCCGACGGTGACCAGTGTGGTCGCAGGCATGTCGCTCTATGCACTGGGGTTGGGTGTGGCCAACGCGGTGCTGTACCGCATGACGCTGTTCTCCAGCGAGCAGAGCAAGGGGCTGGTGTCGGCGATGCTGGGGATGATCACCATCGCCTTGCTGGGGCTGGGGGGCGCGGTGTTGGCGATACTGGGTGCAGGGGCGAGCTTGTTGCACTTTGCCTTGGGTGCAGGGATTGCCGGGGCGCTGGCGCTGTGGCCGTTGTGGTTCGTGGTGGGCGGTCGGCCTGGGGAAGGGGCTGTCGTTCAGTAGGCTTGAAAACGGCGTCGTCGTTTTCGCGGGCAAGTCGGGGCGCCGAACCGCCGCTCCCACAAGTACACCATGGGTTTCAAGAGCAGTGGTGTACCTGTGGGAGCGGGCTTGCCCGCGAAAAGGATGAGGTGACTGTCAGGGCTGCTCGGTCACCGAGTTTTCCGCCTGCGCCTGCTTGCCGCGTCCCACTTCCTGGCGCCAGTGCAGCGCGATCAGGATCAGCGTGGGCACGCCCAGCAGGGCCGTGATCATGAAGAAGTTGTGATAGCCGAACTTCTCCACCATCACCCCCGAATAGCCGCCGATCAGCCGCGGCAGCAAGAGCATGATCGAGCTCAGCAGCGCGTACTGGGTGGCCGAGAACTTCAGGTTGGTCAGGCTAGACAGGTAGGCAACGAACGCCGAGGTCGCCATGCCGGAGCTGAAGTTGTCCAGTGAGATGGTCACCACCAGCATTTCCAGGTTCGGCCCCATGTCGGCCAGCATCACGAACAGGATGTTGGTACCTGCCGACGCCACGCCGCCGATGAACAGGATCGGCAGGATGCCGAAGCGCACGATCAGCAGCCCGCCGACACCGGCACCGACCAGGGTCATGATCAGGCCGAAGATCTTGCTGACGCTGGCGATCTGATCCTTGGTGAAGCCCATGTCGATGTAGAACACGTTGGCCATGACGCCCATCACGGTGTCCGACATCCGGTACGTGGCGATCAGCCCCAGCAACAGCAAGGCCTGCCAGCGGTAGCGGACGATGAAGTCGTTGACCGGCGTGAGTACCGGCGCCAGGCCGCGGCGGCCCATGGAAGACAGGCATGCCCAGGTCAGCAGTGCATAGAGGATCAGGCGCAGGAAGGCGCGGTCTTCGAGCAGCAGGTCGAGCATGGTCGAGTCGCCGAACACCACGCTGGCCCAGTCGGTGTTGAACATCTGGGTGAAGCTGGCGGGCACCGACACCAGCAGGATGATCAGCACGAACACCGACACCAGCTGATGCATCAACCCGTAGCGCGCCGCCGACAGCTGCGTGCGCAGCGGCACGGGGGGCTCACGCATCACCAGTGTGGTGAACAGCGCCGGCAGCATGAGGATGCCGAACAGCACGTAGGTGCCGGTCCAGGCTTTGTGCAGGTAGCTGAAACCGGTGGAGCCGAACCATTCGGCGAAGAACAGCGCGCCAGCGGTGGCCAGTAGTGCCGCGACCCGATAGCCAGCCATGTAGCTGGCGGCGAGAGCAGCCTGGCGCTGGTCATCGGCGATTTCCAGGCGGTAGGCGTCGACGGCGATGTCCTGGGTGGCCGAGGCGAAGGCCACCAGTACCGCCAGGGCGATCAGCCAGGACAGGTGTTTCTGCGGATCGCACAGGCCCATGCCCATGAGCCCTACGACGACCAGCACCTGCGACAGCAGCAGCCACGAGCGACGCCGTCCCATGCCGCCGAGCAGCGGCAGGCGCCATTGGTCGAGCAGCGGCGACCAGACCCATTTGAACGCGTAGGCCAGACCGATCAGGCTGGCATAGCCGATGGTCTCGCGGGCGACACCGGCTTCGCGCAGCCACACCGAAAGCGTTGAAAACACCAGCATGTAGGGCAGGCCGGCGGCGAAACCGAGCAACAACAGCACCAAGGTCGACGGGCTGGCATAGGCAGCGAGCGCAGCGCGCCAGGTTTTACGGGGCATGGGCCAACATCTGCCTCAAGTTTGCGAAAACAAAGCGCGCACTCTAACCGCTGTGCTCCATTGGGCGCCAGCCATGGCGCGACATATCCACTCGATTATTGGCCACATTCACGCCCTCTGCGCGCAGCCTGGCGCGTTGTTCGTCACCCGACGGCGTACCCGACGCGAGGCTCAGGCGGCCACCGGCCCCGAGCACCCGGTGCCACGGCAGTCGTGTGTCAGACGGCAGTTGTCCGAGGGTGCGCCCGACCCAGCGTGCAGCGCGGCCAAGGCCGGCCAGTTCCGCCAATTGGCCGTAACTGATCACCTTGCCAGCCGGCACCTGGCCGAGCACCGAATACAGTGCCATTCGTCGGGCTTCGGGATCGTCCGGATGCGGAATCGATTGATCAGACATCAGTCAATTCCTGACCTGAAGGTGAAACAAGATGAAAAGTTGACGGAAATGAGAATTGAACTCGTAGGCATAGGCCCGGTCTGTCCTTGCTCTGGTCGTGGGTATCTGGATAATGCCCGACTTTTTTCGTCCAACCGAACGCAAATTCTGCCTATGTCTTCTAGAGCTTTGCTGTGCCTTTTCGCCGCCACCCTCTCTGCGCCCGTGCTGGCCGACACCGTCTGGATGAAGAACGGTGACCGCCTGAGCGGCAAGATCAAGGTCTTCGACGGCGGCAAGCTGCTGCTCGAAACACCCTATGGCGGCAGTATCGCCCTGGACTGGAAGCAGGTTCAGACCCTCGAAAGCGACCAGGAACTGTTGGTCAAGCAGGACGCCTACTCCGGCGAGAAGGCCAAGTCGCTCAAGGCCGCCGAAGCCGGCAAGGTGACCCTGGCCAACGGCGATGCGCCCAAGACCGTGGAGCTCGCCAGTATCGAGCAGATCATGAAGCCGCGCCCGCTGGTCGAGGACTTCCTGTGGAAAGGTAATGTCGACCTGGCGCTGGACTACAAGCGTGCCGAAAACGACACCGACGACTACGACGTCAGCTTCAAGACCACCGCGCGCCATGGCCGCTGGCGGCACAACGCCGAAGGCGAGTACAACCGCGAAACCAAGGACGATGTCACCACCACCAACAACTGGAGCGCCGAGTACGCGCTGGACCGTTTCCTCACCGAAAAATGGTTCTGGCAGGGACGCCTGGAATACAAGCGTGACCAGATCGAGAATCTGGCACGCCAGCGTACCATCGGTACTGGCCCGGGCTATCAGTTCTGGGACGACGAGCTGGGCGCGTTCTCGCTTGGTTCGCTGATCAACCGCACCGACTACGAATACCGCGATGGCGGCAAGGATAACTTCTATTCGGCAGCGGTGAAGTGGGACTACAACCGCTACCTGATCGGCAAGAAGGTCGAGTTCTTCACCACCGGCGAGCTGGGCAAGCCATTCGGTTCGGTCGCCGATTACTCGCTGGATGCCGAGATGGGCCTGCGCTACAAGGTGACCGAGTGGGCCTCGCTCAACCTCAAGGCCGAGAAGGACCTGATCAAGGGCACCAGCGACAGCGACCTGGACAAGACCCGCTACACCGCAGGTTTCGGTGTGGCCTGGTAAGACCGCTCGCACGGGGCTGTACAGCGCTCCTGTGGCAGGCGGCGGTGATAATGATTATCTTGTCACCCATCCAGTCCGCTGCCCCAGGAGTTCCCCGTGAGTACCAACGCCATCCGCCCCGCCCGGGAACTGCTGCTCGAAGAGTACCGCGGCGTTCTCTCGACCCTGTCCAAGTCCATGCCTGGCTTCCCCTTCGGTTCGGTGGTGCCCTACTGCCTGGACGCCCAAGGGCACCCGCTGATCCTCATCAGCCGTATCGCCCAGCACACCCATAACCTGCAGAAGGATGCCAAGTGCTCGCTGCTGGTGGGCGAGCGTGACGCCGAAGACGTGCAGGCGGTCGGCCGCCTGACAGTGATGGCCGAGGCGCGCAAGCTGACCGACGAAGCCGCCATCGACGCGGCTGCTGCGCGCTACTACCGGTACTTCCCGGATGCCAGCAACTACCACAAGGCCCACGATTTCGACTTCTGGGTGCTGGAACCTGTGCGGCATCGCTACATCGGCGGCTTCGGCGCGATCCACTGGCTCGACGACGTCACCTTGGCCAACCCTTTCGCCGGGGCGGCAGAAGCCAGCATGATCGAGCACATGAACAGCGATCATGCCAACGCCATCGCCCATTACGTCGAGCTCACCGGTCTGCCGCGCAGTGCACCGGCCGAGATGGTCGGCATCGACAGCGAGGGGATGCACCTGCGCATCGGCCAGGCGATTCATTGGCTGGCGTTCCCGAATACTTGCAATACGCCGACACAAGTGCGTGAAGCCTTGGTATTGCTGGCACGCGCCGACCAGTGGCCCACTCCGGCGAAGGTCGAGGGTTGAAATCGCGAGCAGTTGCATCCATCTGAGGTCTTATTGGAAGGTTCTCTTCCGTCGAGGAATCCTTGATGCGTGCTTTTCTACTGCTGTTCCTGATTTTTCCGGTGCTGGAGTTGTTCGTCTTCGTCAAAGTCAGCGCCGCCATCGGTTTCTTCCCGGCGCTGCTGCTGATCATCGCCGGTTCCGCCCTCGGCCTGCTGGTCATGCGCCTGGCCGGTCTGGCGACGGCGCTGCGCGCCCGTGAAAGCCTGCAGCGCGGCGAACTGCCCGCTGAGGACATGTTCCAGGGCCTGATGCTGGCCGTGGGTGGTGGCTTGCTGCTGCTGCCGGGCTTCATCAGCGATGTGCTGGGCCTGCTATGCCTGCTGCCCTTTACCCGCCATCTGGTTGCGCGCAAGTTGCGTCAACGGGCCGAGGCCCAGGCCACGCGCCAGAGGGCGTTCCAGGATGATCCGTTCAACGGGCAGCCGCGCGATGGCGGTCACCGTCCGAATGTGATCGAGGGCGAATACGAGCGCCGCGATCAGTGATCGACAAATGAACCCAAGGGGGCCGCTATGCGGCCCCTGCTTTTTTCGGCGTGTACACGCCGATTAAAAAAATTCCATGGCAAGCCTTGTAATCGAATCGAGCGGCCTCATGTATGTGTCACCGCAAGGTTTCTGGTGGCAACACCAGACATGACACGTGGGGTTCGCAGGCCGCGAGCCCCCTCCGGCAACGCCGGATAGCCTCAACCGCCGGTGTCGACACCGGCCGATGAAAACCACAATTTGGGAGAGATCGACAATGAAGCTTCGTCCTCTGCATGACCGCGTCGTCATCCGTCGCAGCGAAGAAGAATCGAAAACCGCTGGCGGTATCGTCCTGCCGGGTTCGGCCGCTGAAAAACCGAACCGCGGCGAAGTTGTCGCCGTTGGCACCGGTCGCGTTCTGGACAACGGCGAAGTTCGCGCGCTGGCCGTGAAAGTGGGTGACAAAGTGGTTTTCGGCCCTTACTCGGGCAGCAACACCGTGAAAGTCGATGGCGAAGACCTGCTGGTGATGGCCGAGAACGAAATCCTCGCCGTCATCGAAGGCTGATTTCCCCGATTTCCCTGCTAAAGAATTCCAAGGATTAAACGATCATGGCTGCTAAAGACGTAAAATTCGGCGATTCCGCCCGCAAGAAAATGCTCGTTGGTGTCAACGTTCTGGCTGACGCTGTCAAAGCCACCCTGGGCCCGAAAGGCCGTAACGTTGTCCTGGCCAAGAGCTTCGGCGCTCCAACCATCACCAAAGACGGTGTTTCGGTTGCCAAGGAAATCGAACTGAAGGACGCCTTCGAGAACATGGGCGCCCAGCTGGTCAAGGAAGTTGCTTCCAAGGCCAACGACGCTGCCGGTGACGGCACCACCACTGCTACCGTTCTGGCTCAGGCCATTGTCAACGAAGGCCTGAAGGCCGTCGCTGCCGGCATGAACCCGATGGACCTCAAGCGCGGTATCGACAAGGCCACCGCTGCCGTTGTCGCCGAGCTGAAGAACCTGTCCAAGCCATGCGCCGACTCCAAGGCCATCGCTCAGGTCGGTACCATCTCCGCCAACTCCGACAGCTCCATCGGTGAAATCATCGCCGAAGCCATGGAAAAAGTCGGTAAAGAAGGCGTGATCACCGTTGAAGAAGGCTCGGGCCTGGAAAACGAACTGTCCGTCGTAGAAGGCATGCAGTTCGACCGTGGCTACCTGTCGCCGTACTTCATCAACAAGCCTGACACCATGGTTGCCGAGCTCGAAGGCCCGCTGCTGCTGCTGGTCGACAAGAAGATCTCGAACATCCGCGAACTGCTGCCGGTTCTGGAAGCTGTTGCCAAGTCGGGCCGTCCGCTGCTGATCGTTGCCGAAGACGTCGAAGGCGAAGCCCTGGCTACTCTGGTGGTCAACAACATGCGCGGCATCGTCAAGGTTGCTGCGGTCAAGGCCCCAGGCTTTGGCGACCGCCGCAAGGCCATGCTGCAGGACATCGCCGTCCTGACCGGCGGCCAGGTCATCTCCGAAGAAATCGGCCTGACCCTGGAAACCACTACCCTGGAGCACCTGGGTAACGCCAAGCGCGTCATCCTGTCCAAGGAAAACACCACCATCATCGACGGTGCTGGCGTTGACGCCGACATCGAAGCACGCGTCAAGCAGATCCGTGCCCAGATCGAAGAGACTTCCTCGGACTACGACCGTGAGAAGCTGCAAGAGCGTCTGGCCAAGCTGGCTGGCGGTGTTGCCGTGATCAAGGTCGGTGCTGGCACCGAAGTCGAGATGAAAGAGAAGAAAGCCCGCGTTGAAGACGCCCTGCACGCTACCCGTGCAGCCGTTGAAGAAGGCGTGGTGCCTGGCGGTGGTGTTGCCCTGGTTCGCGCCCTGGCAGCCATTACCGAGCTCAAAGGCGACAACGAAGACCAGAACGTCGGTATCTCCCTGCTGCGTCGCGCCGTCGAAGCGCCGCTGCGTCAGATCACTGCCAACGCCGGCGACGAGCCAAGCGTTGTGGCCGACAAGGTCAAGCAGGGTTCGGGCAACTACGGCTACAACGCTGCTACCGGCGAATACGGCGACATGATCGAGATGGGCATCCTGGACCCAGCCAAGGTCACCCGTTCGGCGCTGCAAGCCGCTGCTTCGATCGGTGGTCTGATGATCACCACCGAGGCCATGGTTGCTGACCTGCCGGAAGACAAGCCAGCTGCTGGCGGCATGCCAGACATGGGCGGCATGGGTGGCATGGGCGGCATGATGTAAGCCAGCCCTGGCCCCTAGCTGCATGAAAAAGCCCCGCCTTGTGCGGGGCTTTTTCATGCGCGCGTGTCAGACCTGCGTCGACTCAGGCAATGCCGCGTTCAGCCACGGTCACCCTTGCCATCCCCCTGCGATAGAGCACCAGGTAATAGCAGCCCAATCCGATCAACCAGCAGAACACGGCGGTCCAGACGTTGTGCGAGAGAAAGTGTGCGCCCTGCATCATCCGGCCTACCGATAGCACCACCCCGACACCTGCCGCGAGGGCAAAGGCACCACGTGCCAGGCGTGGCTTGCGGTCACGCAGCACGAAGAACAATGCGAACAGGCTGAAGCCGGTCGCTGCATGGCCGCCGGGCCAGCACAGCCCTGGTTTGTCGGTCGCTGGCCGCGCTTCGAGCAGTTTGCTGTAGGTTTCCTTGCCGCCAAACTGGGTCAGGCTCCACGGGCACTGCACCGCCGTCAGTTGCTTGAGTGGCGTGACAAAACCGGTGGACAGCCCCAGGGCCAGCACCAGGCAACCCAGTTCGCGCCGCCAACTGCCCAGGCGTGACCAGAAGAAACTGGCGATGAACGCCACTACCGCCAGCAGCCCGACACCGATCACCGTCTGCTTGACCCGGTCATGCAGGATGGTCTCCAGGAAGTAGCTATGGCGCCCGATGAATTGACCCACGGACGGATCGAACATCAGGTTGGCCACGTCCATGTCCAGCGATGTGGCCTCGAGCAGCAGCAGAACCAGTGCGGTAGCCAGGGGGATGCCAAGGTACAGCCAGAGGTTGATCGGGCGGGGTCGGGCGGTGTGCATGAAGGCTCCACAGGCAAGGGGGAAGGCACGAAAGATCGGGCATTTTCGGTCCGCGGCTATGCTCTGTGTGTGAAGGATCAGTGAAAAAAGCGTCAGTTACGCTGTTTTTCCACCAAGGCTGGCGATGCCTGGCCAATGGCCGTAAGCTGCGCCTGCCGCGCACAGCGAAGCGCCGCACAGGAGACCCCGATGCGCATTCTACTGGTTGAAGACAACCGCGATATCCTCGCCAACCTGGCTGATTACCTGGGCATGAAAGGCTACACCGTCGACTGCGCCCAGGACGGCCTGTCGGGCCTGCACCTGGCCGCGACCGAACACTATGACCTGATCGTGCTCGATATCATGCTGCCTGGCATCGATGGCTACACCCTGTGCAAGCGCCTGCGCGAAGACGCCCGCCGCGACACCCCGGTGATCATGCTGACCGCCCGCGACCAGCTGGACGATCGCCTGCAGGGCTTCCGTTCTGGGGCCGACGATTACCTGCTCAAGCCTTTCGCCCTGTCCGAATTGGCCGCGCGCATCGAGGCGGTGCTGCGTCGCGCCCAGGGCGGTGGTCGGCGTACGCTGCAGGTGGCAGACCTGAGCTACGACCTCGACACGCTGGAAGTCACCCGTCAGGGCAAGCTGCTCAAACTCAACCCGGTCGGCCTGAAGTTGCTGGCGGTGCTGATGCAGAAGAGCCCGCACGTGCTGCGCCGCGAAGTCCTCGAAGAAGCCCTGTGGGGCGACGACTGCCCCGACAGCGACAGCTTGCGCAGCCATGTCCATCAACTGCGCCAGGTGATCGACAAGCCGTTCGAAAAGCCCCTGCTGCATACCGTCCATGGCGTCGGCTATCGCCTCGCCGAGGGTCGCGATGGAGTTTAAGCAGAGCCTTGCCCAGCGCATCATCATTGCCTTTGCACTGATGAGCGCGCTGGTCGCTGGCGCGTTTGCCTTCGGCATCGTCGCCACTGTTCACCTGGTCGAAGAGCGCCTGATTTCCTCGGTGCTGGGAGGGGATCTGCAGCGTCTGCTGCGCATGGACAGCGTCAGTGACTGGAGCCACCGCCCGCGCCCTGACCAGTTGTTCTACTTCAGCGGCGGTCGCGATGATTTCGAGTTGCCCAAGGACCTGCGTCACCTCGATGCCGGCTTCCATGAAGTGTTCCGCGACCAGCTCTCCTACCACGCCATGGTCGAGGTCGTGGACGGTCGTCGCTATGTACTGTTGCAGGACCAGAGCGATTTCGAGGAGCGTGAGCGGGTGCTGTTCGCCGTGGTGGTGGTGGGCTTCCTGCTCAGCCTGGTGCTGGCGGCATTCCTTGGCTGGCTGCTGGCGCGTCGGGTCATGGCGCCGGTGATTCGTCTGGCGCGTCAGGTTCGCCATCGTGACCAGTTGCTCGGTTTGGCGCCGCCGCTTGCGCCGGACTATGCTGCCGACGAAGTCGGGCAGTTGGCGGTGGCGTTCGACGATACCCTTGGTCGCTTGCGCGATGCGTTGACCCGCGAGCGACTGTTCACCAGCGATGTCAGCCACGAACTGCGCACCCCATTGATGGTGCTCGCGACTTCCTGCGAACTGCTGATGGAGAACACCGGCCTGGACAGTCGGTCACGCGCCCAGGTGGAACGGATCGCCCGTGCCACCGAGGAGATGCGCGAGCTGGTCAAGACCTTCCTCATGCTGGCCCGCGCCCAGCGTGACGAAGGTGCGGTGGCCTCGCGGGCCAGCCTGCGCGAGGTTGCTGATGATCTGATCGGCGTCTGGCGCGACACCATCGAGCAGAAGGGCCTGACGCTCTACTACGATGGCCGTGTCAGCGCCAGCCCAACCTTGTACAACGCCACTTTCCTGCAATCGGTGATGGGCAACCTGCTGCGCAACGCAGCGCATTACACCGATACCGGTTATATCCGCCTGAGCCTCGAGGCCCGCGGTTTCAGTGTCGAGGACAGCGGCGTGGGCATTCCCGAGGAGCAGCGCGAGGCTATGTTCAAGCCCTTCGTGCGTGGCGACGAGCGGCGTGGCGAGGGGCTCGGCCTGGGGCTTTCGCTGGTGCAGCGGATCTGCGACGACCAGGGCTGGCGCGTGACCCTGACCGCCACCGCGCCCCACGGCTGCCGCTTCCAGGTAGACCTGAGCCAGGGCACCGCGCTGGCGCATGAGCAGGAAATCGACACGACACTGCAGTAGAAACCGGGGCCGTACGGCGGCCCCGATGCAGAATATTGTGTAATGATTCGTAAGATTTAACCCTTTCGTGTGACAGTTTTTTCACATGGCGATGACCTGATGCCAACGCTTGCCCACCTAATGTGGTCGGCATTGAGTCAGGAGATGTCCCATGCGTAGCCCTATCAAACTCGAATTTTCCGAAAAGTACGATCAGCAGCACGCCCGTGAGTACTTCATCAAGCATCAGGATGGCCTGGCCCGTCGCCTTTCCCACACGCGTGACGAGCAACTTGCTCGCCGCGCCCTGACACTGGCCGGCGAGCCGGGCCTGGTGCTCGACCTGCCATGCGGCGCCGGCCGTTTCTGGCCGCTGCTGGCAGAAAAACCCAACCGCGTGATCATCGGTGCAGACAATTCCGCTGCGATGATCGAGACAGCCTGTGCGTCGCAACCGCCAGCGGTGGTCGAGCGGGTACGCCCTTTGCAAACCTCAGCCTTTGCCATTGACCTGCCGGACAACTCGGTAGACAGCATTTTCTGCATGCGATTGTTCCACCACATCGGTGATCCGGCCCATCGCAAGACAATTCTTTCTGAATTTCAAAGAGTTAGCCGCGATAGCGTGATCCTGTCGCTGTGGGTGGATGGCAATTTCAAGGCATGGCGGCGCAAGAAGCTCGAACAACGACGCAGCGCCAAGGCGGAGCAGGACAGTTACCAGAATCGCTTTGTGTTACCTGCTGCTACGGTTGAAGAAGAATTTGTGACAGCAGGCTTCAGGATTCAGGAACGTCTCGACTTCCTGCCGTTCTATGCCATGTGGCGAGTCTATGTATTGCGAAAGGGGTGAGGGATTCATGGCAGCAACTCAGGGGCAGGTGTCGCAATTCGACTACTACTGGCAACAGCAGGGGGAATGGGTCGAGGAGCCCAATCAGCGACGTGGCGGTGAAAGTGGCGTGCAGCGCCTGGATGATGGCAACGGCCATCTGCTCTATGCCAAGCGCCAGGTCGGGCATATCTACCGCAGCCTGCTGCACCCCTTCGGCCGCCCCACGGTATTGCGCGAGCTGGACGCCCTGAACAGCTTCGAGCAGTTGGGAGTGCGGGTGCCGCGCATCGTCTTTGCTGGTGCAGAACGCGATGCCGAGCACCAGTGGCGGGCACTGTTGGTCAGTGAAGCGCTGGATGGATTCGTCGATCTCGACACCTGGCACGCCCAGGGCGCTCGCGAGCATTACCCGCAGGTGCTGCATGAGCGCATGCTCAAGGACCTGGCTGACAACCTGGCGCGGATGCATCTGGGGCACTGGCAGCACGGCTGCCTGTACGGCAAGCATGTGTTCGTCAAGGTGAGCGGTGAAGGTGAGCAGGCGCGGGCCGAAGTGGCCCTGCTGGACTTGGAGAAGTGCCGCCGCCGCATCAGTTGCCAGCGCGCGGCCTACAACGACCTGCGCCAGCTGCGCCGCCATTCGTCGTTCAATGAAGCGGAGTGGCAAACCCTGCTCTACTTTTATGAGAGGGCGTTTGGCAGCGCTGTCAAAGGGTTAGGTTGATGAAACTAGAAATAGCTCGAGCTTTGTTCCTGGTGGCCGCGCTTGGCGTGACCAGCGTAGCCGTGGCGGCCTGGGAGGTGCCACGGCCTACCGTGTTCAGCAAGAGCGATGCGGCGGGGCAGTGCGCCACGCCGCGGGTGATAAAGCCAGAGCAGGCGCAGGCCCCGGCCCAGCCGGATCATGATCTGCTGTTGTTCCTGTTCGGGATGCGCCAGGGGCTGCGGCCGTTTGGTTGAGCCCCAGGCACGAGGCCCCGCAGATGCGGGGCCTTGTTGTTTCTGGCTAATGGGTTTGTGGTTTTTCCAGGCTTGAGGTTGTGCCGCCGCTCCCCTGGCGCTCATCCGCCACCGTCCGATGCGCCAGCAAGGTGTATACGCAGGGCAGCACGAACAAGGTGAACAGCGTGCCGATCGACATGCCGGTGGCAATCACGATACCGATGTCGAACCGGCTCACGGCGCCGGCACCCGTCGCCAGGATCAGTGGCACCATGCCGAATACCATTGCTGCGGTGGTCATCAGCACCGGCCGCAGACGGATCGCCGCGGCTTCCTCGATCGCCTCGCGCACCCCCAGGCCCTTTTCCTCGCGCAGCTGGTTGGCGAACTCGACGATCAGGATGCCGTGCTTGCTGATCAGCCCGATCAGGGTGACCAGCCCGACCTGGGTGTAGATGTTCATGCTCGAGACGCCAAGAAACAGCGGCAGCAGTGCGCCACAGATCGACAGCGGCACGGTCACCAGAATCACCAGCGGGTCGCGGAAGCTTTCGAACTGTGCTGCCAGCACCAGGAAAATGATCGCCAGGGCCAGACCGAAGGTCACCCACAGGGCGCTGCCTTCCTGGACGAACTGCCGCGCGGTGCCGGCATAGTCGAAGGCGAAGCCCTCCGGCGCCTCCTCGCGGGCGATGCCGCGGATGGTATCCAGCGCCTCGCCCATGCTGACCATCGGTACGCCCTGGATGATCGCCGAATTCAACTGCTGGAACTGGTTGAGCTGGCGCGGTCGGGCCCGCTCGCTGAGGGTGATCAGGGTCGACAGGGGCAGCAACTGGTCCTGATCGTTCTTCACGTAATAGTTGTTCAGCCAGCCGGCGTTGTCGCGGTAGGCCCGCTCGACCTGGGCGATCACCTTGTAGCTACGCCCTTCGAGGGTGAAACGGTTGATCTCCGCCTCGCCCAGCAGGGTGGCCAGCGTTCCGCCGAGGGTATCCATCGACACCCCCATCTGCGCCGCCTTGGCCCGGTCGATATCGACCACCACTTCGGGCTTGTCGAAGGCCAGGTCGATGTCGAGGAAGGCGAACTTGCCCGAGGCCTGGGCGCGCTCCTTGACGCGCTGTGCCACTTCCAGCAGGGCTGGGTAGTCGCCTGCAGTGTTGAGCACGAACTGGAACGGCAGGCCTTCGCCAGTGCCCGGCAACGATGGCAGGTTGAAGCCGAAGATCTGCAGCCCGCCGATGTCCTCGAGCTTGGCCTGCACCAGCGGCAGCAGTTGCATCTGCGTACGTTCGCGCTCGTTCCAGGGCTTGAGCAGAAAGCCGCCGATACCGCTTTGCACACCATTGAAACCGTTGATCTGGAACGAGGAGTAATACTCGGGGAAGGTCTTGAACAGCGGTGTGAAACGGTCGGTATAGGCGTTGAGGTAATCCAGGTTGGCCGGCTGCGGCGAGCTGCTCATCATGAAGATCACCCCCTGGTCTTCGTTGGGCGCCAGCTCGTTCTGGGTGAACTTGAGCAGTACCGGGATCAGGCACAGGATGATCACGGCGAAGACGATGACCACCGGGCGGCTGTCGAGGGTGCCGTGCAGCAGGCGCTGGTAACGCACTTTCAGACGCTCGAAGATCTGGTCCAGGCGATGGGCCAGGCCTTTCTCGCTCTGCTCGGGGCGCAGCAGCAGGGCGCACATCATCGGTGACAGGGTCAGGGCCACGATGCCGGAGATCACCACCGCGCCCGCCAGGGTCAGGGCGAACTCCTTGAACAGCGCGCCGGTCAGCCCGGTGAGGAAGCCGATCGGTGCGTACACCGCCGCCAGGGTGATGGTCATCGACACCACCGGCATGGCGATTTCCCGCGCGCCTTCGAGGGCAGCGTCGAACGGCGTCTTGCCCTCTTCGATATGGCGATGGATGTTCTCCACCACGACGATCGCGTCATCCACCACCAGGCCGATGGCCAGGACCATGGCCAGCAAGGTCAGCAGGTTCAGCGAATACCCCATCATCTGCATGAAGAACAGCACGCCGATCATCGACAGCGGGATGGTGATCACCGGGATCAGCACCGAGCGCAGCGCACCGAGGAACAGAAACACCACGACGATGACGATCAGCACCGCTTCGCCGAGGGTCTTGATCACTTCATCGATGGAGGCCTGGATGAACAGCGTGGCGTCGTAGGCGATGGAGACTTTCAGTGCCGAGGGCAGCTGGCTTTCCAGGTCTGGCATGATTCGCCGCACCTCCTTGATCACCTCCAGCGGGTTGGCCGATGGCGTGGCCTTGATGCCGATGTACACCGACGGGATACCGTCGAAGGAGCTGACCGTGTCGTAGTTCTCCGCGCCCATCTCGATGCGCGCCACATCGCCGAGCAACACACGACTGTCGCCGACGGTCTTGACCGGCAGGGCGGCGAAAGCTTCGGCGGACTTCAGTTCGGTGGTGGCATTGACGCTGGTGACCACGTATTCGCCCTTCACCTCGCCGGCGGCAGCCAGGAAGTTGTAGCGGCGCACCGCGCTGGTCACATCGGTGGCCGAAAGGCCGAACCCGGCCAGCTTCACCGGATCGACCCAGATGCGCATGGCGAACACCTGGTTACCGAGGATTTCGGCTTCGGCCATGCCTGGCAGGGTCGCAAGCTTGGGCTGGATGACCCGTGACAGGTAGTCGGTGATCTGCGGGTTGCTCATTTCGCTGCTGTAGAAGCTGATGTACATCAGCGCCGAGGCATCGGCCGCCTCCTTGCTCAGGACCGGGTCTTCGGAGTCCTGCGGCAGTTTGTTGCGCACCTCGTTGGCCTTGGCCAGCAGTTGGGTGAACAGGCGATCCGTGTCGGCACCGATGCGCGCGTAGACCGAGATCACCGAAAAGTTCTGGCGGCTCACGGAGGTCATGTAGTCGATGCCGTCGGCACTGGCCAGGCTCTGCTGCAGCGGTTGGGTGATGTAGCCCTGGATGGTCTCGGCGTTGGCGCCGGGATAGGCGGTGGTCACCGTGATCAGGGCGTTTTCCATCTGCGGGTACTGGCGGATCTGCAGCTTGCTCCAGGCCTGGAAGCCGAGCAGCAGGATCAGCAGGCTGACCACGCTGGCGAGTACGGGGCGGCGGATGAATGGGTCGGTGAATGCCATACCAGCCTCCGCGTCAGTGGGGGGGCGCCGCGCCTTGGGCGTCGGCGGGCGACAGGGGCGGGTCCTGGCTGATGCGTATCGCAGCGCCCGGGCTGAGCTTGAGCTGTCCGGCGGTGACCACCTGTTCGCCAGCCTGCAGCCCCTTGCGCACCACCACCACGCCATCGCGGCGCTCGCCGGTCTGTACGGTGCGCTGCTCGGCGACCAGATGTGCCTGGCCGTCGTCGGCCTTCTTCTCGCCGACCACATACACCGAGTTGCCGTAGAGGGTGTAGGTGATCGCGCTCTCCGGCACCACCACCTGCAATTGCGGATCGGGCAGCAATACCAGCAGGCTGGCGAACATGCCCGGTAGCAGCTTGCCATCCGGGTTGGCCAGGGTGGCGCGCAGCAGCAGGTTGCGCGTGCTTTCCTCGACCTTGGGGTTGATTGCGCTGAGGCGGGCAGGGAAGGTCTGGCCGGGGAAAGCCGCCACCTGCACCAGCACCTGCTGGCCGAGGGACAACTGCGGTAGCGCCTGTTCGGGTACGTTGAAGTCGACGTAGAGGCTGGAGAGGTCCTGGAGCGTGGCAATCACCGTGCCGCTGGCCAGATAGTCGCCGACATCCACCTGACGTATGCCGATGGTGCCGCTGAAGGGCGCCTTCATGCTTTTCTTGGCCAGCGAGGCCTTGAGCTGTTCGACCACGGCCTGGTTGCGCCGGTACTGGGCGGTGAGGCGGTCGAATTCACCGCGGGAGATGGCCGAGTCGCCTACCAGTTGGCTGCCGCGGCCGAAATCGACCTTGGCCAGGCCCAGGTCGGCCTGCGCGGTGCCCAGCAGCGCGGCCTCCTGTTCGCTGTCGAGTTCCAGCAGCAGTTGCCCGACCTTGACCTGTTGTCCGGAATCGAAATGCAGGTGCTTTACCGTCCCGGCCACTTCCAGGCTGAGTTCGACGCCCTGCAGCGCCTTGAGGCTGCCGACCGCCGGCAGGCGTTCCTGCCACTGGCGTTGCTCGGCCTTGGCGGCAGCAACGCTGATCGCGGGTTTGGGAGCGGAAAAGACCTGGATCTGGCGGTAGATCGAAAAGGCCTTGATGCCCCCCAGGGCGAGCACGATCAGCAGCACCACGGCCAACATGATCAGCATGCGGCGGCGTAGCATGGTCCGGTTCCTTGGATGTGATTGTTATGGGTATGGCACGACCACGGGCGATCCTGCCCACGTGCGGATGAAGGCAAGTATTGACTGTTTTTCGGGAAGTGGGAGATGTATCGACTGGGCAGGCCCTATCGCAGGGCGAGCCTGCTCCCACTACCCGTGGATGCCAGCGGGCTCGTCCCGCGATAGGGCCGCTGTGGCCAGTGCTGAATCAGACCAGATGCAGGTGATTGTCCCAAAGCCCGGATGGCAGATTCATGGGCTGACCGACCAGCTCGGCCTTGCGGCAGTCGTAATAGCGGCAGCGCCCCTGCCCCGAGGTGACGACGAAGCCGTCCTTCACCGCGCCGACCCCGGCGCAGTCGGGCATCGGCGCATCGAGCTTCACCGCGCCGCTGTCCAGGTCCCAGATGAACAGGCGGTTGGCCCGCGGCGCGGTCAGTGCCACCAGGCGCAGGTCACTGTGCACGGCGACACTGGCGGTGTACTGGGCCATCGACTGCAGTTGCCGCTCCGGCACCGGGAAGGCCTTGAACGCCTCGCCCGGACGCTTGATCGCCAGCAGTTCGGCGGTTTCTTCAGAACCTCCCATGAACTGCTGGCAGGCAAGGACGGTGCCGTCGTTGCCCACCGCGAGATGGCGCACGCTGTTCATCTGCTGGGCCAGCGTCTCCTTGCTAAGCAGCGTGCCATCACGCTGCATCAGCACCAGGCTCGGCTCCATGGCGTCCAGGTTCATCTCTACCCGGCTTTCGGCCTCGGTGCGGATGCCTCCGTTGGCCACCACCAGGGTTTCGCCGTCGGGCATCCAGGCCACTTCATGGGGGCCGACGCCATGGGTGGGAATCTCGCCGCTGTGTACCAGGCGCTGGCCCTCGAAACGGTAGACCCCGAGCACGCCGCGCCCGGGGTCGGTGGTGTCGTTCTCGGTGGCGTACAGCCACTCGCCATCCTTGTGGATGACGGCATGGCCATAGAAGTGCCGGTTCGGTTGCGAGGTGATCGTCTGCAGCAGACGACCGTCGCGCAGGTCGATCAGGTAGCTTTCGGTACCTGGTCGACGGGCGACGAACAGGGCGACCGGCTGTTCGGGGTGATGAATGATTGCATGGCAACGCTGGGCCACTTGGGTGGCAAACACCTGGGTGCCGTCGAGGCGGTAGCCTACGGCATGGTGGCCGCCATCGGCATCGTCACGCGCCGACAGCAGCAGCGGCTCGCTGCCCTTGTTGCGCAGCAGGGTCCAGCCGCCGAGCGTCAGGGCGCTGAGCAGCACGCTACCGAGTTTGAGGGCCTGGCGTCGCAGCATGATCAGTCACCGTCGTTGGCATTGAAGCCCAGCTGGATATTCAACGCCTTGGCCAGCTCGCCTTCGTGCAGGCGGTGGACGACGTTGAGGCTGTCGTAGATCTGGTTGAGGGTCTGCTTGCCGGCATCGTCGGCGAGCAGTTCGCCCAGGGTCTTCTGGTTGTCAGCCAGCAGTTTGGCAGCGCTGGCGTAGGCATCGTCGATCTTTTGCGCCAGCGCGCTCTGATCTTTACCCAGCAGACCGCGCAGGCCTTTGTTGTCGACCCCGGTCCAGACGGTTTCGGCGGCCTTGAGCGAAGCCTCCAGGCTCTTGAGCGAGGAGTGGCTGCGCCAGGCTTCGGCTTGCAGTGGCTGAGGGATACCCTTGCTCTGACGGCCCATGGGGGCGCCGAGTTTCTTCTTCAGCGTGTCCAGGGCGGTGACCTGCGCGCGTAGCAGGTCGGCGATCGCTTCATGCGAGTCGGCGTAGCGCTGGTTGGGGAATTTGGTCATCTGCGACAGCATGCCATCGGTGCTGTTCCAGCTCTTGAGAATGTCTTCGGCCAGGGCTTTCTGGTGCTCGGCGATGGCCACCAGCAGCGGGCAGTAGCGGGCTTTCTGCTCGGCGGTGGCGATGTCCGGCTTGCTGTCGAAGAGGATGTACTCGTAGGCCGACAGGCCACGGACCACGACGCTGGCCTTGCCGAGGCTGTCTGCGTCGACCGGCTTGTCGCCGCTGACCAGTTGCTCGACCTGGCGGCCGACCAGGTTCTTCTTGTCAGGCCAGAACTGCACCTGCCAGGCGCGGTTGCCTTCGGCCAATGGGCCGACCAGCAGCGGCTGCAGTTCGGCCCAGGCCTTCTGCGCGTTGAGGAAGTCGGCGCGGGCGGTGTCCAGGCTCTGCTTGCCTTCGCAATAGGCCAGGGCGCTGGCAGCCAGTTGGCGGTCGGCCTCGACCCAACGGCTGTAGGTCGGCAGGATCACCTGCTGGGCGATGGCGGCGGAGGTCACGGCTTGCGGGTCCTGCGGCGAGCAGGCGCCCAGGGCGATGGCGGCGAGGCTGGTGAACAACAATTTGGGTCGGAACATGCCCGGCTCCTTGCGCGTTTAAAGTGAGTTCAGGAAAGCCAGCAGCGCGGCGCGTTGCTCGGCATTGAAGGTCAGTACGTGACGGCGTGCAGCCTCGGCTTCGCCGCCGTGCCAGAGCACGGCCTCGAGCAGATTGCGGGCGCGACCGTCATGGAGGAATTGGGTGTGGCCGCTGACGGTTTCGGTCAGGCCGATGCCCCACAGCGGCGGCGTGCGCCAATCCTGGCCACCGGCGGCGAACTCGCTACGGTTGTCGGCAAGGCCTGGGCCCATGTCGTGCAGCAGCAGGTCGCTGTAGGGGCGGATCACCTGGTTGGCCAGTTCTGGCTCGACGTTGTCACTGCCCGTGGTGAACTGAGGTGTGTGACAGCCCTGGCAGCCCGCCTGGAAGAACAGGTTCTTGCCGGCCAGCACCTGCGGCGAATTCACCTCGCGGCGTGCAGGCACCGCCAGGTTGCGGCTGTAGAACGTCACCAGGCGCAGGATGTTGTCGCTGACTTCCTTTTCGCCGTTGTCACCGTCGCCGTTGGGCGCGGCGCGGCATTCGACCTGTGCCGGCGTGCAATCGTCCTCGGGCTGGAGGGTGCTGGTCAGGCCCATGTCGCCAGCGAAGGCGTGGACGTTCTGCTGGTTGACGTTGGGTTGCCCGGCTTTCCAGCCGAAGCGGCCGACCACGGTCTTGCCCTGGGCATCGTCCCAGACCCGGTTGGCGCGGCCGCGGATGCCGTCGTTGTTGCGATCATCCGGGTCTTCGTTGGCCAAAAGCGCAGCCTCCGGGATGGCCTCGAGCAGTCCGAGGCCGATCATGGGCGGGGCGACGCGGGCGGAGATGCGTGTGTCCGGGTGCATCGGGCCGTAGCCGAGCTGGGTGATCTCCACGGTCGGGCGGCGCAGTTCGACTTGGTGGCCATCCTTGAAGGTGACGGTCTCGCTGTCGTAGCTGACCCGCACCTTGCCTTCCGGAGCTACGCCGGGGATCGACATGTCCTGCAGTTGCGTACCGTAGACCGGTTCGGGAACCACCCCGAGGCGTTCGATTTCCTTGATGAACTGCGGCTGGTCGGGGATCGACAGGCGCACCAGCATGGACACGGCATTGCGGGCCTCGGCCTCTGGCGGATGACCTCGGCCGTCACGGATGTGGCAGTTCTGGCAGGCATTGGTGTTGAACAGCGGGCCCAGGCCATCGCGTGCAGTGGTGGTCGAAGGTGCGATCACCCAGGGATTGCGGAAGAAGCTGTTGCCGACGCTGAAATCCAGGCGGCGCTCGGGTGTGAGATTGGCCGAGGGCATCGAGAAGGCGTTGCGGTCGCTGCGCAGGATCGTCGCCTTGCCGCCGGACAGCGCTTCGCCGGGCTCGGCCTGGGTGAAACGCGGAGCGTCGTCACAGGCGGCCAGGACGGTGACCAGCAGCAGAAGTGGGAGTCGGAACAGCGACGAGGACATCGAGAATCCTGGGCGTGAGCGAAAAACCGGCGTGCAAGCTTAGCAAAATGGGGATGTTTGAATAAGAGCAATTTGCAATTGCCTGCTGAATCCGCTGGCGGCCCTTTCGCGGGCAAGCCCGCTCCCACAGGCACCAGTGGCAGCGGGCTTGCCCGCGAAGGGGCGGGTTTGGTCAGCGCAAACCCGGATATGAAAAAGGCGACCCGAAGGCCGCCCCTTTCAAACCTTCACCCTGGCATCAGAACTCGTGGTCTGCGGTGTCCGGGTTCAGGTTGTCGATGCCCAGCTTGCCGGCGGCCTGCTCGATGGCACCGGTCTGCTTGACCAGCGCCGCGATGGCGTCACGCACCACCTGGTTGCCTGCAGCGTTATCGGCAGCGATCAGCTGGTCGTAGTGCTCGCCCTTGAGGGCGTGGTCGACGATCACCTGGATCTTCGCTTCGGTGTCCTGCAGGTCGGCCTTCAGGGTGGCGTCGGTGGCCGGGTCGATCTTGGCCACCAGCGACGACAGGCTAGGGCCGCTGACCTTGGAGCCGTCCGGACGGGTGTACTCGCCCAGGTAGATGTTGCGGATGCCCTTGGCGTCGTAGAAGTGCGACCAGTGGGTGTTGTCGCTGAAGCAGTCGTGCTCGTCTTCAGGCGAGTTGGCTTCCAGCGAGACCTTCATGCGCTCGCCCGCCAGTTCGCCCAGCGACAGGCTGCCCATACCGAACAGCATCTTGCGCAGGCCATCCTTGACCGGCTCGGCTTCCAGCGAAGCGCGGTAGTTGTCGGCGACGTTCGGCGCCCAGTTGCCGACCATCTCTTCGAGGTCGCTCACCAGCAGGTCGGTGACGGCTTTGAGGTAGGCGCGGCGACGGTCGTTGTGACCACCGGTGGCACCCTGGCCTTCGAGGTAGTCCGACGCCGGACGGTTGCCTGCGCCTGGGCCCGTGCCGTTGAGGTCCTGGCCCCAGAGCAGGAATTCGATGGCATGGTAGCCGGTGGCGACGTTGGCTTCGGAACCACCCAGCTCGTTCAGGCTGGCCAGCTTCTCGGGCGTGATTTCCTTGACGTCGACCTTGTCTTCGCCGACCTGGATCTCAGGGTTGGCGATGATGTTGGCGTTGGCAGCCGGGTTGCCCAGGGCGTGCTCGTAGCTCTTGTCGACGTAGTCGATCAGGCCTTCGTCCAGGGGCCAGGCGTTCACCTGACCTTCCCAGTCGTCGATGATGGTGTTGCCGAAGCGGAAGGCTTCGCTCTGCAGGTAAGGAACGCGGGAAGCGACCCAGGCGTCCATGGCGGCTTTCAGGGTCTCATCGTTGGGCTTGGCCAGGAACGCGTCGATGGCGGTCTGCAGTTGCTTGGCGGTGCTCAGCGAGTCGCTGTACACGGCATGAACCATTTCGGCGTAGTGCTTGACCACGGCCTGGGCAGCGGCTTCATCGACAGCCCCAGGTGCGGCAGCAGTGCTGGCGGCAGGTGCCTGGGCTTGCGGAGCGGCGGCCTTGTCGTCCTTGCCTTCGCCGCAGCCGGCGAGAGCGATGGCGATGGCCAGCAGACTGGCGGAGGCCAGAGGCATTCGAATCATTGTTGGTTTCCCTGCGTCGTTTGGTTGGACCATGTGTTGGAAGCGCTGCACCGTGGCACGCGAAACCGCAACATAATGCGAAAGATTTGCATTTGGTGTAAAGGGTTGGCCGTGCTTTTCGTGCAAATGTCGTTTCCAGGGTCGTCAATGACGACCACGCTCAGAGTGCCGAGACCTGGTTGCGTTGGGCGTGCTTGAGGAAGGCGGTCAGCTCGCGCGAGGGCAGCGGCTTGCTGTAGTGGTAGCCCTGACCCTCATGGCAGCCCTGGGCGATGATGTAGGTTTCCTGCTCGGCGGTTTCCACGCCTTCGGCGATCACCTGCATGCCCAGGCTCTTGCCCAACTGGATGATGGCGCGAACGATGGTGGCGTCGTCATCGTCGTCCAGCAGGTCCTGGACGAAGCTCTTGTCGATCTTGATCTTGTCCAGCGGCAGCGACTTCAGGTAACTGAGCGAAGAGTAGCCGGTGCCGAAGTCGTCGATGGCGATCAGCGCCCCTGAACGGCGCAGGCTCAGCAGGTGTTGGGCGGCGGTGCTGATGTCTTCCATCAGGCCGGTCTCGGTCACCTCCAGCTCCAGGCTGCGCGGCGGCAGGCGATAGGCCTGCAGCAGGTTGTTGACCACCCGCGGCAGCTCGTTGTGGTGCAGTTGCACGGTCGACAGGTTGACCGCCATGCGCAGCTCGCTGAAACCCAGGTCGTGCCACTCGCGCAACTGGCGGCAGGCCTGGTCGAGCACCCATTCGCCGATGGCGATGATGTTGCCGTTCTGTTCGGCCAGCGGGATGAACTGGTCTGGCGGTACCATGCCTAGCTCCGGATGCTGCCAGCGCAGCAGCGCTTCGACGCCGACCACGCGGTGGTCGCGGTAGCTGATCTGCGGTTGATACACCAGGTAGAGCTGGTTGCGCGGCAACGCCTCGCGCAGGTCTTTTTCCAGCTCTCGGCGCCGACGCATCTCGCTGTCGACGCTGGCGATGTAGAACTGATAGCGGTTGCGCGAGCGGGCCTTGGCCAGGGTCATGGTCTGTTCGGCCTTTTGCAGCAGCTTCTCGGTGCTGTCGCCGTCTTCGGGGAACAGGGTGATGCCGATGGTGGCACGCAAACGGATTTCCTGATGATCGAGGGCGAAGGGCACTTCCAGGTCGTCGAGAATGCTCTGGGCCAGCTCGGCGGCCTCGTAGGGCTGCTCGATGTTGGCTTGCACCAGTGCGAACTGGTCGCCACCCAGGCGGGCGAGGGAACCGAGGCGGCCGCTGTGGGCGCGCAGGCGGTCGGCCAGGGCCAGCAGCAACTGGTCGCCGACCTGGTAGCTGAACTGCTCGTTGATGCCCTTGAAGTCGTCCAGGCCCACGCACAGTACGGCCACACGGTGCTGCAGGCGCCCGCCATCGACGAGAATCTTGTCCAGTTGCTGTTGCAATTGCTGGCGGTTGGGCAGGCCGGTAAGGAAGTCGTACTGGGCCATGCGCTGCAGGCTGTTTTCCGCCTCGTGGCGCAAATGGGTGTTGCGTTCGATGGAGGCCAGCAACTGGTTGGCGGTGTCGACCCACAGGCCCAGTTCGTTGCGTTCGTGGCCCTTGAGTTGGGGAATCTGGTGCTGGCTGGGGCGGTCGGGGTTGATCTGGGTGAGATGCTCGATGATTTTCGACAAGGGTTTGGTCAGCAGCCAGTGGTACACGAGGTAGAGCACCAGGCCCATGGCCAGGGCGCGCAGCACGCCGGAAATGAAGATGATGACCGCATTGACCAGAAAGCCCTCGCCGTAGCTGGCGGTATCGAGGGTGATGCTCAGGTCGCCGTAGTATTCGCTGTAGGGGCCGCGGCCGACCAGTTGGGTGGTGTAGGTGCGCTCCTGGCCGAGGATCAGGTCGGTCAACCAGCGCAGGGGCATGTCCTGCAGGGGGCGGGACTTCTGCGCGAGCATGGTTTCATTGGGGTGGCCGATGGAGGCCATGCGAACCGATTCGTCCTGGAACAGACCCTCCATGACCTGCATGCCCATCTCTCGGTCGAGGCTGTAGACCGCTTGGGTGGAGGGGTCGCGGAACATGTCGAGGATGCGCTGGGCATCGTTGTTGACGGCCTGGCGGGTCTTGTAGGTGTCATAGACGATCTGCGCACAACTGAGAACGACGCCCACCGCGAGCGCCGACAGCAGCACGACCCTGAGCAACTTGACCGACAAGCTGTTCCGAAATTCCAGCTTCAATGGGGTTTCCTTAATCCATGCGCATGCCATTATTTTGCCATCAACCTTGGCAATACACTATCGACCGATTGCCGCGGCAGGCGAGGGGCCCGTCGCTGGATGCACCCTGAGTACTGTATCGGTTATGCGGCCTTGCGACTTGAATGTCCTGCATCAACTTTCCAGAAGGTTGATGTTAGCGCGCTATTGAGGGGGAGCAAGAGAGGGCGCGCGGGAGGCTTGAAAATTAGCCGTGGTTTTTCCGTTTCCTGGACCCGGGAAACAAAAAAACCCGGCCAGGGCCGGGTTTTTCAGAGCGCTGAACGAATCAGGCCTTGAAGGTCTTGCCTTCGAACTGCTCGGCAACGAACCTCCAGTTGACCAGGTTCCAGAACGCCTCGACGTACTTCGGACGCAGGTTACGGTAGTCGATGTAGTAGGCGTGTTCCCAGACGTCGCAGGTCAGCAGCGGGGTGTCGCCGCTGGTCAGCGGGTTGCCGGCACCGATGGTGCTGGCCAGGGCCAGGGAACCGTCAGCCTTCTTCACCAGCCAGCCCCAACCGGAACCGAAGGTGCCGACCGAAGTCTTGGTGAACTCTTCCTTGAACTTGTCGAAGGAACCGAAGGCAGCGTTGATGGCTTCAGCCAGGGCGCCAGTCGGCTGGCCGCCGGCGTTCGGTGCCAGGCAGTTCCAGTAGAAGGTGTGGTTCCAGACTTGAGCTGCGTTGTTGAAGATACCGCCCGAGGAGGTCTTGACGATTTCTTCCAGCGACTTGCCTTCGAATTCGGTGCCTGGGACCAGGTTGTTCAGGTTCACGACATAGGTGTTGTGGTGCTTGTCGTGGTGAAACTCCAGGGTTTCCTTGGAGATGTGCGGCTGCAGGGCATCGTGGGCGTAGGGCAGCGGCGGCAATTCAAAAGCCATGGTGGATCTCCTGATTCAGGTCTGTTTGCGGTTTGCGCAAGGCCGATCACGGGCGGCCCGATGAGCGTCGGCGAGTTTGTACTCTTTGCGACGCAAGGGCTGGATCATAGCACCAGCCCCCGCGCATAACCACGCAACAACTATAGGGAATAGAGGTTCCAGAGCGGTTGGGCCCCGGCGACCAGTGGGGAATCAGCCGAGGATCAGTTGCGCGGCGACGGCGAACATCATCACCGCCACCATCAGGTCCAGCAGCCGCCAGGTCCCGGGGCGTGCGAGCCAGGGTGCGAGCCAGGCGGCGCCCAGGGCCAGGGTGAAGAACCACACCAGCGATGCGCTCGCCGCTCCGGCGACGTAGGCCCCGGGCACCGTCTGCTGGGCGCCGAGCGAGCCGATCAGCAGCACGGTGTCCAGGTAGACGTGGGGGTTGAGCAGGGTCACCGCCAGGGCACTGAGCAGCACTGCCCGGCGTGAACGCAGGCCTTGGCCTTGCTGCTGTTCCAGGCTCTGCCTGGAGCAGGCCCGCTGCAGGGCCTTGGCGCCATACCAGATCAGGAACAGCGCACCTCCCCAGCGTGCGGCGGCAAGCAGGGTCGGGTTGTGCGCCAGCACCGTCGCCAGGCCGAACACTCCGGCCGCGACCAGGATCGCGTCGCACAGCACGCACAACAGTGCCACCGGCAGGTGATGTTCGCGGCGCAGGCTCTGGGCCAGGACAAAGGCGTTCTGGGTGCCGATGGCCATGATCAGGCCGAAGGCCACCAGCATGCCGTTCAGGTAACTCTGCCACATAACGGGAACACTCCACGGGCGCCACCTTTGAAGGGCGACGCGGATTCACAAGAAGATGCTGGCCATTGTCGGCAAGGGCGCTGTATAAGAAAAACAAATAGTACTCATCCGGCATTAGGAAAATCGATGTTCGACTACAAGTTGCTCGCTGCCCTCGCCGCCGTGATCGAACAAGGCGGGTTCGAGCGCGCCGCCCAGGTACTGGGGCTTTCGCAGTCGGCCATCTCGCAACGCATCAAACTGCTGGAGGCGCGTGTCGGCCAGCCGGTGCTGGTGCGTGCCACGCCACCGAGCCCGACCGATGTCGGTCGCCAGTTGCTCAACCACGTGCAGCAGGTGCGCCTGCTCGAGCGTGACCTGCAGCGCCAGGTCCCGGCGCTGGATGAAGAGGGCATGCCCGAACGTCTGCGTATCGCCCTCAACGCTGACAGCCTGGCGACCTGGTGGGCCGGGGCGGTGGGGGATTTCTGTGCCGGGCAACGCTTGCTGTTGGACCTGGTGGTCGAAGATCAGGAAGTCGGTCTGCGGCGCATGCGTGCCGGCGAGGTGGCGGCCTGCCTGTGCGGTAGCGAGCGCCCGGTGGCGGGTGCGCGCAGCCAGCCGTTGGGGGCGATGCGCTATCGCGCGCTGGCAAGCCCGGCGTTCATGGCGCGGTATTTTCCGCAGGGGTTCGAGGTGGCGCGGCTGGCCCGTACACCGGCGGTGGTCTTCGGGCCTGACGATTTCCTGCAGCACCGCTACCTGGCGTCATTGGGGATCGAGGACGGTTTCCTGCATCACCTGTGCCCGTCGTCCGAGGGTTTTTTGCGTCTGACCGAAGCCGGGCTCGGTTGGGGCCTGGTGCCTGAACTGCAGGCCCGCGAACAACTGGCCAGTGGGCAGTTGGTGGAAATCTGCAGCGATACTCCCATCGATGTGCCGTTGTACTGGCATCATTGGCGCAACGGCGGGCAACTGCTCGCACAACTGACAGAACACCTGCGCCAGGCGGCGCCAGGTTGGCTGGTGCCGTTGTAGGCACGGGCGGCGTCAACTGCATCTGTAATCTGGCAAGGCGGAGTCTTACATGCGAATTCTGGTCACCGGCGCGAGCGGCTTCATTGGCGGGCGCTTTGCGCGTTTTGCCCTGGAGCAGGGCCTGCAGGTGCGGGTCAACGGCCGCCGTGCCGAAGGCGTTGAGCACCTGGTCAAGCGCGGGGCGCAGTTCATTCCAGGCGACCTGGGCGACGCCGAGGTGGCGCGCCGTCTGTGCCAGGGCGTCGACGCCGTGGTGCATTGCGCGGGGGCGGTGGGCAACTGGGGGCGTTATCAGGATTTTCATCATGGCAACGTGGTGCTCACCGAGAACGTGGTCGAAGGTTGCCTCAAAGAACATGTGCGGCGCCTGGTGCACCTGTCGTCGCCGTCGATCTACTTCACTGGCCGCTCGCGCCTGGACATTCGCGAGGACCAGGTGCCGCGGCGTTTTCACGATCACTATGCGCTGACCAAGCACCTGGCCGAGCAGAAAGTCTTCGGTGCCCAGGAGTTCGGCCTCGAAGTGCTCGCCCTGCGTCCGCGCTTCGTCACCGGCGCAGGGGATGCGAGCATCTTCCCGCGGCTGATGCGCATGCAGGGCAAGGGACGTCTGGCGATCATTGGCAATGGCCTGAACAAGGTCGACTTCACCAGCGTGCACAACCTCAACGAGGCGCTGCTCAGCGCCCTGTTCGCCGAAGAGCAGGCGCTGGGCCAGGCCTACAACATCAGCAACGGCCAGCCACTGCCACTGTGGGACGTGGTCAATTATGTAATGCGCCAGATGCAGTTGCCGCAAGTCACCCGCTACCGCTCCTATCGCCTCGCCTACAGCCTCGCAGCTGTCAACGAGGCTGCCTGCATGCTCTGGCCCGGCCGGCCGCAACCCACCCTGACACGTACCGCGATGCAGGTGATGAGCAAGGATTTCACCCTCGACATCAGCCGCGCCCGGCATAATCTCGACTACCGCCCCAAGGTCAGCCTGTGGACCGCGCTGGATGAATTCTGCGGCTGGTGGAAGCACCTTCCGGGGCAGCAGTGAACCTGTCGGGCGGAAGATGGTCATCAGTGCGCCGCCCGGGCGGTTTATAATATGTCTCTTTGCTATTAGTGCGGTCGAACCTACCCATGCGCAACGATGCCCACGATGATTTCGATGATGTGCCGGTCCTGAGGGCGGGTACGCCTGACGATGATGAACTGCTTCCGGCTCACGTGGCCCGCGGCCGCCAGAAAGCCGCGCGCCCGGCCAGCAGCGGCCCTTTGTGGGCGCTGCTGCTGGCCTCGTTCATCGCCCTGGCCGGGCTCGGCTGGTGGAGCTTCCAGCAGATCTCGCTGATGGAGCAGCAATTGGTGGCCACTCAGGAGAGCTTTGCCCGCATCAGCGAGGAAGCTGCCGGCCGCCTGCAGGCGATCAGCGGCAAGGTCGATGCCAGCGAGTCGAACAGCAGCACTGGCAGCGAAGCCCTGAAACTGCAGATTCGCCAGTTGCAGGCCAGCCTTGCCGAGCAGAGCAAGCAGCAGGAAGGCGTCGCTGGTCAGGCCGGCGATCTGGGCAAGCGCCTGGAGCAGGTGCTGGCCGATACCCGCGAGCAGCAGAAGGCGGTGACCGACCTGCAGACCCAGTTGCAGGCGCAGCTCAAGGCCGTGAATACCGAATTGGCGGCGCTCAAGTCGGGCCAGGTCGATGGCGGCAAGCTCGATGGCCAGCTCAAGAGCCTGAGCAGCGAGGTGGCCGCGGTGAAGAAGCAAGGCGCTGCGATCGAGAGCCTGGAGCAGGATGTACTGGTGCTCAAGAGCCAGGCGGACAACCGTCCAGCCAGCGCGGCTGCCGGTGGCGCGTCGGTGCAGGAGTTCGATGCCTTCCGTGGTCAGACCACCCGCAGCCTCAACACCTTGCAGAGCCAGATCCAGAACCTGCAGCAGCAGATCAACGCGCGGCCTTGACCGCGTAACGTTTCAGAGCAGATTGCAACCGGCCTTGAGGTAGTCTTCCAGGGGCCGGTTCGGTCGGAACGGCTCAAGGTTCCATTCGGGTTTGTCGTGGGCAATACGCATGTGGCAGATCATCTGTTGTGTCATGCCGCCATTGTCATTTTGTACCCACTGCCAATCATTGCTGAATTTTTGACGCATTTCCTGATCTGCGGCGTTCTCCGCGTCCGCTGAAGGGTTTGCTTTCACTGCTCTGGCGCAATCTGTCGGAACCAGTCCAAGCGCCCATTCTTTACGTCCCGGATTGACATCGCTGCGCTCGAACCAGTGCCCAGAGACGAAGTAACGCGCACAGATCACATCACCCAGTCTGGCCTGGGACGCTTCGACATAATCGAAACGGGCATCGCGTCCAGATTGTGGCAATGTCAATGTGATGATGGGGACGAAGTTACCGGTTTCCTGATAGAACGCACGTTGATCCTGCTGCGCCTTGTGCAACCCCAGCGGCCTGTCGTGCAGGTAGAAGAACGCCTGGATCGGCAGGCGGGTCGGGATGTCCATATCCCAGGTCCCTGCGCGCAGTTCGTTGTTCTGCTTGTAAGGCGTTGCTGGCAGAAGCCCGGTGGCCTCCACTGCGGCATTGAACCCGCTCACCGCGATCTGTCCAAGCCCATTGGCGACCGAAAAGCCGCATTGCCTGGCGGGATGATTGCCGTAGTTGGCAAGCCAGCCCTGGGCTGTAGTGATGCCCTGTAGATGGCAGGGGCGACTGCTGGCGCCCCCCTCTTGCGACGGCCCGCAACCCTTCTCTGGGCGTGTTTGCCGCCCTCCGTCGGCCGGAAAGATGCACAGGACCTGCAAGGCTTGGATACCTGCGGGCCGGGCGTCTCCAGGATAGATGATGTAGCCGTTGGTGTCGTTGAAGGCCAGGCGGTTGAAGGTGGCATCCTTGGCCAGATACATGTAGGCGGTGCCGCCATTGTTTCGCTCTTCGGGCGTCGGGTTCCAGCTTTTTTCCTGAGTCAGTTGGGTTGTGCCTCGAAGTATCACGCCAGCGCACAGGAAGCGGGGCTTGTTGGTGCTGCCGCAGTTGACGGGGGTCTCATGGTAGCGGGCCTGCAGCGCCTGTGCTGTTTCTGGCCCTGGGTCCGCCAGTGCTGCGTGACCAATAGCCAGGCTTGCTGCCAGTAGGCTCAGGTTGAGGGTGACTGGGTGCGAATGCATAGCGGGTCTCTTGAAAGGTTGATGGGACTGTTCGCGCCCTGTCAGTGCGACGCTCATGCCGTACTGCGAAGACCCTAGGTAAAAGTGTCTATCCGAGCAACTGATAAATATGACAGGTGAATGCCACCGTCGAGTTGTCGGGCACCTAGTAATTTTGTCAGGTGTGCAGGGCTCCGGTTCTTGTTAGATTTTTCTTGCGACTTTGCGATAGGGAAACAGCCAGCGCATGTTGGAATATGGCGCGCCCTCGATGGGGCCAGTAACTATGTTTAGTCCAATCATCCACCGTGCTTTGCTCCGCATAGTGTTCACGTATTCCTACTGCTGAGTTTACTGCGCATACGTGGCACGGATTCACTGGCAGAGCGGTGTGCCTGTATTTGGAAACTTTCAGACTTCTCGAAATGACTACTGCAGTCCAGCGCACCGTCGTTTCACAAAAAAACCGACTCTATGGAGTTACATCATGACCGGATACACCAAGTTCGTGGAAAGAAGCAGTGTCCAGGCCAGGCCAGGTGCCCGCTCTGTCAAGCTCACCCAAGACCCAGGGGTTCTGGACCTCAACCCGATGGAAATCGCGGGCTTGATCGACGATGTGATACTTCCCGTGGCCGCTCAAGGTAGCGACCTTCAGGTGCTTATTCCTAATTGGCCTGAAAGCGAAGATGGCTATGAACTGATCTTGACGTGGAACGGCACCCAACTCACAGGCCCGGAAGCGCGTCATATCATCACCGCTGCAGAGCAAGCAGATCCGAAGTTCAAGTTTTCATTAACTTTCCTCGCCACCCATTGGAGCTCGGTCACACCGGAGCAAGACGTAACTTTCACCCTCGGCTATGTCAATATTCCTCATCCGGACACTACCCCCGATCCTGGCCCAACTCGCCCTTTGCGCATCGATAAGTTGCCACCTGGTGGCAGCACCCCCGAAACGCTTGCAGCGATCGAGTTCCCTACTGCGGTCGAAGCTCGTAATCGAATTCTCCTTACCGACTTCGTAGCGGACCTGCTGCCGACTCAGATCAAGGGTTATATTAATCAAGAGGCGGGAGATCAAATTACTGTCACCGCCACTGACGGTGCGACACCTGTGACATTTGGCCCTTTCACCGTCCTCGGGGCAAACCGGTACACCGATGCACAGTTTGAGCTCGCGAAGCTGCAGACGCTGCCGGACTTGACGCCTATCACCTTCACCTATCAAGTCGTGGACAAGGCAGGCAACCGTTCTATCGTGTCGCAGACTCGTACACTTGAGCTTTTGCTGGAGAACGTCCCCGCCACTCCTCTGCCAACGCCGATCGTACCGATTTACGACAGTGAAGGCCTGATTCTGGATGAGCATGCCAGGGCAGGGGTGGTGGTACAGATTCCTTTGTTCGATGAGGCCACGGTCGGCGATCAGATCATTGTCATCTGGGGCTCGCAACGGGCCGATGCCGCGACCATCACCAGCATCCCGACAACTGAACCTCTGCTTGAAGTGCAGTTGCTCTATAACCTGCTCATCCGTGACGTCCAATCCGGCTCGGTCAACGTCACCTACGAGCTCTGGCGCAGCGGATCCCTCATTGGCCAACCGGACACACCTGCCGTTGTCGAAGTCGAGTTGAGAGTCCCAGGAGGCCCGGACCCTGATCCGGAAACCCCTGAAAATGAAAACCTCAAGCCTGCGGATATTGTCGGGGGCGCTTCGGGTGGCACGAACGAGCTGTCGCCTGAGGACCTGAAGGTTGACGCGATGCTGTTCATTTCTCCTGAAACGGTCGACGGCAAGCCTCTTTTCGAGGCCGGCGATATCTTGGCCTTGCTGTGGGGCGCACAACCTGCTCAATCACTGGCCCCGGTTACTGCTGCAGAAGCTGCGGGCTCCGACGCTCTTGAACGGGTCGTGCCCTCTGCCCTTCTCCAGGCCGAAGGCAGTGGCACGGTAGCGATGCAGTACACGGTCGCTCGCGAATTCGGCGCAGGTGGGGAGCAAAACGCCTCGCTCTCGCCGGCGCAAGACGTGAATGTGCTCAACGGCGATGATCTGCCGGGCGGTGGGAACCCTCCGCCTCCACCGGTATTCACTCGCTTGAATTCAAATGGTGCGATTGGGCGTCCAGAAGCTGCATCTGACCTGCCGTTGCGAATCCCTGCCTACGTCAACATGGCGGTCGGTGACCTGATCGAAGTTTATCTGAGCGCAGACACCTCAGTGGGGGCTGTTCCGGGTGCGGATATCCCAGAGGCGACCGAAACCCTGCCTGTGATCACCGTCGTGCAAAAACACATCGATGACGGCTATATCGACGTCCAGATCGCGCGAGCGTGGGCGTTCAAAGTGTGCCGTGGTTCCGCCACACCTCATTACACAGCCACCAATCCGTCTCTCACGCCTTTGATCCCAGTGAAGTCCGACTCTAATCGGACGCCTGTATCGGTCCGTGAAAGTGGAGCGCCCACTTGTCCGATCCCCGCACCGTAGATCGATTGTGCCTACTGAAAAGCCTTGCAGGTTTATGCAGGCCACCGTTCGATGAGCGTATCTGACAAACGCGGCCGCCAGTAGATTCGGTGGCCAGCGTCAGGAGTTGCAAATGAGCCAATATCGATCCCACCCTTCGGTGCAGTCGACACGCAGGGCCCCTCCAGTTCTTCCGCCGCCGGTTATCCCTGCTGCCCATGACGGCCGTGGGCTGGGCCTTTATCTGTTGGACGATGAGCAGCGTCCGCTCGCCGTAACCATACTTGCGGTGCATCTGGAAAAAGATGACATCATCAAGCTGTACTGGAACGATATTCTGCTGGACACCCAGGCTTATGTTCCCAGTGATGGGTCCCAAATGACATTTCTGGTAGCGCCGTCCCGCATACCAGAGGGCAGCGGGCGCGTGCACTACACCTGGGAAGATCCCCTCGCGCCAGTACCTGACCCCTCCACGCCTCTGGATGTAGTGGTCAAGCGTGCGGTTCCGGGCGGCACCGATCCGGACCCCACCACCGAAATCAACGAAAACCTCACGCCTCCCCAAGGCATCCCCTCTCTGATCGATGCCGAGCAGGCGACGAAGGGTGTCGATGTCATCATCGGCTCTTACCAGAACCGGAGCGTGGGAGACACCGTGTGGCTCAGTTGGCACGGTCAGATACTGCAGAAGGATGTTCCCCCTGGCGTTCAGTCTTTCGAGATCCACGTTGATCAGGATGTCATCGAGCGCGCTGGCGAAACCGATCAACTGGTGGTGCGCTACGAGATCCGCGACGAGGTCAACAACCGCTCGAAATGGTCACCCTCGGCCGGTGGCGAGGTGGATCTGGGCAGTGGTGCGCTGGATGCCCCCCACGTTCCAGCTGCCGACGCTCAGGGGCGTGTGGACTACGAGGCGTTGACTGGAGATCTGGACGTGGTGCTCGGCCCTTATACGGGTATGAAGGTCAACGATTTCTTGGTCCTCAACTGGAAGGGTGAGGGTGCAGGGGGGCAGTTGCTGCCTGAAGTCAATATCCCCCATACAGTCGTGGATCAGGACTTGCCCGGTGGGGCTTTTGTAAAAGTGCCGAAAGCCGCAGTGGCTGCGGTGCTACAGGGCCAGGTGCGGCTGAGATACCAGCTCGTCGGTGGCGCCAACCCGGTATCTCGCAACACCAGCATCAGGGTCACCGGGCGTCTTTCGCTCCGGCCGCCCAAAGTGTTGGAAGCCGAGGATTCGGTACTGGACCCTGTTAAGGTGCCCCCGCAAGGGGTCAATGTGAGGATTGAACAGTACACCAGCATGGCAGAGGGTGACCTGTTGCTCATCGAGTGGGTGGGCAGGACCCGCTCCGGGGGTATCAGTTATCACTACAAAGAGGTCACCGTGCAGGGCGTCCAGGTGGGCAATCCCATCGAGCAGTTGTTCGATAAAACCCTTGTCCAGCACATCGCTGGGGGCTCGCTCGAGCTCTACTACACGCTCACTAGTGTCGGTGGTGCCAGATCCGCCTCTGACAAGCAGAGCCTGACGGTGAGAGAGAGCTCAACCATGCCGCGTCCAGATGTGCTCCACGCACAAGGCGATGTGCTGGATCCTGCGGATGTACCCAACGGCACCACGGTGACATGCCGCAAAGGTTTGTTCACGGCGGGTGATGAGCTTGAGATGTCCTGGGTCGGCCCTACACAGACCGAGGGTGACGACACGTATTACGAACGCAGAAGCCTTAGTGCCAATCAGGCTCAGCAGGACCAGGATTTCACCATCGACTCGAAGTACATCATCCGCAACAGTGAAAAGGATGTATACGTCTTCTGCCGGATGATGAACCGGCAACTGGACTCCGAGATCTTTGCGCTGAAGATTCGGGCCCTGTCCACCGAATTGCTGCCTCCCGAAGTCAAGGAGGCTGCCGGTGGCAAACTCGATCCCATGCAAGCAAGAAATGGTGCTCATGTGACGGTGCGCTATCCAGGCATGCAAGCGAGTGATCGTATCGAGGTCAGATGGCTTGGCGTGGGGGCCCCGTCGGTGCCAGAGGTCGGTGGCGACGCGAAGGGTTTCGTTGATGTACCGATCCCGGCTGCCACTGTGGGCAGAAGCATCGGTCGCACGGTCCAGGTCAGTTTTGTTCGCATCCGGGATGGGGTTCCCACCCCGTCGCAGGTACTGGAGATGGTAGTCGATGCCCTTGATACCAGCGTCTTGAGCGATCTTGAACTCGATCATGACAACAATGGGCAGTTGGATCTGGATACGTTCCAGGGCAGCCCCTCCCTGCGCGTCGGGCCTTGGCCTTTTATCGCAGCAGGCCAGCGTTATTGGTTGGTAGGGACTGGCGAGAGCGCTGACGGGGGCGCTTATCGACACGAGTTCAGATCTCATATCCCAGTTGTTGCGGGGGAGGTCAGCCGTGGGTTGGTAATGGAGGTGTATCGAAACGAACTGGAGAAGCTCGCGCCCGATAAAAAGTTCACCTTGAACCTCATGGTCAATTTCCAAGGCGAGAATGACCCGTTCAACGCCCAGGCGTTCGCCCCTTGCGAAGTGGTGGTGACAGGCGGAGTGGGTACAGGAGATCTACCCCCGCCTGTCGTGAGCGGCACCACTGGGGACGTGTTGGATCCGATCACCGCGCGCGCGGGTGCGCGGGTGCGGGTCACCTATCCGCAAATGTCGGCCAATGACCAGATCGCGCTGAGTTGGAAGGGCGTATCAGGCGTGGGGACGCCGTCGATCAGTCCGGTTCCTGGCGATTCGCGTGGCTATGTCGATATCGATGTGCCGGCGAGCGCGGTCGGAGCCAACATCGGCAAGACCGTCGAGGTGAGTTACACCAGAACACGTAATGGCTCCACGCGTCCCTCGCAACTGCTGCCCTTGCGTGTCCAGTATCTTCAGTCTCGGGATCTGGAGCGCCCGACGCTCGATGAAGCGCCCAATGGAGAGCTGGATCTGGACAGCTTTGCTGGGAATCCTACCTTGCGTGCCAAACCTTGGCCGTTTATCGCTGCAGGACAGCGTTATTGGCTGGAGGGCGCTGGTACGCTCAAGGGCGGCGCTGCCTATGAGCATTTGTTCCGACAGAACGTCACAGTCACAGCGGCTGAAGTGGGCACTGGCCTGGTCATTACGCAAATCGCCCGATCAGAGCTTGAAAAGCTGGAGTTGGACAAGCCTCTGCGCTTGACACTCAAAGTCAACTTCGAGGGTATCAATGACCTGACGCAGACGCAGGGCTTCCCGGTACTGGAGGTGATTGTCAAAGAAGGCGCAGGTAATGGGGAACTGCCCGCGCCCGTGGTCGAGGATGCGGCTTTGGGCGTACTCGATCCGATGGCCGCGCTCAACGGGGCGAGGGTGAGAGTCGCCTACCCGTCCATGCAGACCACAGACACCATCCAGCTCAAATGGCTGGGTAGCGCAGGTGCGGGAACGCCGACGCTGCCTGATGTCGGCGGGAGCAGCAACGGTTTCGTCGACATCCCAGTGCCGGTTACCGCAGTGGCCGCCAATATCGGCAAATCAGTCGAAGTCCACTATGTGCGCAAGCGCAATGGTACGGAATTGGAATCCGAAGTGCTCGACCTGCGGATCGACTATCTCCAGCCGACTGATCTCGATACTCCTGTCGTCAAGGAGGCCAGCAACGGTGTGCTCGACCTGGACAGTTTTACCGGGCCGGCAACGTTCCTGGTCGAGCCCTGGCCCTTCATCGCCGCAGGCCAGCGCTACTGGCTGGAAGGCAAGGGCACCGAGAAGGGAGGGACTCCCTATACCTACCTGTTCAGAACCAACGTGACGGTTCCGCAGGATGCCGTGACCAAAGGATTGCAGCTACCCAATCTCTATCGCAGTGAACTCGAAAAGCTTGAGGAGGGCAAACCGTTCGACCTCACCTTCAAGGTCAATTTCGAGGGTGTGAACGATCAGCCCAACACTCAGGCATTTCCGCTGGCAACAGTGAATATCGAGCGTGGGACAGGTGCTGGCGAACTGCCTGAGCCTGGGGTTGAGGGTGCGACAGCCGCAGGTGCACTCAATCCGATACTGGCACGGACCAAAGCAGTAGTGAAGGTCGAGTATCCGCAAATGCTGCAAAGCGATCGGATCGCCTTGAAGTGGGTTGGAGTATCAGGGCCTGGGACGCCGACTATTGCGCCTGTCGATGGACGCACGGCGGGCTTCGTCAATATCGATGTGCCGGCCTCGGCTGTAGGGGCGAACATCGGCAAGACGATCGAGGTCACTTACACACGCACGCGCTCTGGTCGTGACCTGGACTCGAAGGTGTTGTCGCTGAGAATCCAGTATTTGCAATCCACCGACCTGAAGACGCCCGTGCTCAAGCAGGCGGCCAATGGCGAGCTTGACCTCAAGAGCTTCACGGGTGACGCCCAATTGGATGTCGAGCTCTGGCCGTTCGCCGCTCAGGGGCAGCGATACTGGCTTACAGGGCGCGGTACGTTGAAAGCGGGTGGAGACTACGAGCACGCCTTCAGGACCAATGTGACCCTCAGCGCCAATGATGTCAGCAACGGGAAACTCGAACTCACGATTCAGCGCGACCAGTTGAACCTGCTCAAGCTGGATGCGGAACTGAGTCTGACGCTTCAGGTGAACTTCGAAGGCATCAATGACTTGCCCAACTCGCAGGGCTTTCCGCCGACGCGGGTCAAGGTCGTTGAGAAGGGGCTGCCGGTTGCGGAGGTCGAGAAGGCCACTGGCCCGAACAAAGACCAACTGGACATGAACGACTTCTACAACGCATCCAGTGTCAGGGTAACGGTGCGCAAGTACGCTGGCATGGCTGCGGGGGATACGGTGATGTTGCGCTGGCAGAACCCGCGTTCGACCTGGCGCTCAGATATCGTCACCGTGGGGGCGTTGATTGATCTCACATTCCAGGTGCCGAGAATGGAACTGATCGATTCGATCGGGCAGACCGTCCCGCTCGACTACACCGTCATACGCGGTGGTGTTGGAAGCCGGGAATTTTCCGAGGTGTTGTCGCTGGTTGTCGCGCGCCAGCCGATCCTGCTCGGCCCGCCTACCTATACCGCTGCCAGCCGTACGCTCACGGTGCGTTATGCCCAGGCTGCCGTGAATCATACGGTCAAGGTGCGTTGGGATGGCGCGGTGCTCAGGGAAACAGACACCCAGCTGGTGAACCCGAACGGCAACCCGTTCGTGATCGATCAAGCCTGGGTCACGGAAAACGCTGGGAAAACAGTGCTGGTGAACTACAGCATCTCTCGGCAACTGCCTACGGAGCGCCTGCTGTTCTCGCAAGTGTTGCGGTTGCAGCTCTAGACGGCCATTACCCGCGAGGCCAGAAGCAACTCACCCCCTCTGACCCAGTGAAGGCTCTGGCGGGGTGAGTGTTGCCGCACCTTAGGAGTTCTTATGATGAACATCATGCGATGCGTTCGTAGCTTGCTCATGCTTGTGGGCATTTGGGCGCTGGCCGCTTGTAGCACAATTCGCACGGCCTCGGATGACACGCAGAGCTCGGTTTTTGCTAGCGGTGTCGCATCAGCGGGCTTCACCGTTCCTGCGCCGTTATTGGTTCAAGGGCAGGTCATCAACCGTCGGCATACACTGGGACTGGACAACTTCACCGACTACGTGACGGTTCATGTCAGCTTTCCCGATATGGCGGTGGGTCATGTTGTCGGCTTGCGCTGGAAAGGTGCCGGCGAGTTCAATGCTCCGACCCAACGGATTACCCAGGTTGGCACTCAGGTCTTCAGGATACCCAGGGCGGAGGTCGCCAAGGATGACGGTCGCACGGCTGTATTGACGGCAAGCGTGGGAGGAAATGGACTTCCCTCGCTGATCATTTCCGATCCGTTGACGGTGGCGGTACAGACCAACCTGGCCTTACCCATCCCCACGCCTGTCGTGAGCGGTCTGAATGCCAATGGCGAATACGACCTGAGCCAGGGCGATGCACAGGTCGTTGTCGATTACCCGGGCATGAAAGTGAACGACACGATACGGCTGCTCTGGAAAGGCAAGCAGTCTCACTGGAGCCCGGTGTTCAAGGTGCAGAAGGTAGAACCCGCGAGGCTCAGTATCACCACCACTCAGATGTCCGACGACAAGGACAGTGCCGCTGTGGTGACCGCCAGCGTCGGCGCAGGTGGGCCATTGCTGATTTCCCAAGGGGTGAGCGTCAAGATTGTTGGCGAGCGGTCTAGCTTGTCGGCGCCCGTGGTGACCCAGGCAACCCCTGGGCGGTTGGACCTCAACGACGTGGCGGACAAGGTGACGGTGGTCTTCGATGATCCGGGAACGGTCTCGGGCTCGACGGTAAGGATCCTGGTCAAGGGCAAGGCGGAGCATTACACGCCAATCGCTACCGCTACCGGCCCTGGTCCTGTTACCTTTCAAATCGATCGCAGCGTGTTCGCGAATGATAAAGATGGCGATGTTCTGCTGACGGCCAGCCGCGGCGGCAACGGTACACCGATCGTGGTCTCGCCCCCTCTCACGTTGACGATCGTCCAGCCCAGCGGGGCAGATATCCTTGCTAGCCTCGATGCACGCTATAACAGCGTTGGTGCCTGCGGCAACAATCGTTCGGCGTTCTACTGCAACGGCGTGCTGGTGCGTTCGGTAGATAATGGCGCCTTCGATCCCTGGGATCCGAGCCCCAACCAGACAAGAATCGGTGCCACGTCATTCTCCTACATGCGCAAGGATGCAGTGGTCCGTGATACGTATCGTTTAGCGGGCTTCGTTTTCGCCAGCCTTGACGACGCCCAAGCGCTGGGCAAGCCGGTGCAGCCGCTGTGCATCTATCCCTTCGATGCCTCGACTGGTGTAGATCAGGCCGGCACCAAAGGTTGCGGCTCACGCGGTATTCCCAGTACCAGCCCCACCGATCTGAGCACCTGTGCCATGACGCCCACTCCGGCGACCACTCTCGCCACATGGCAGGCCTACACCCGGACGATCCCCGGGCAGTCCCGGCAATGCTCGTTGAGCGTACAGGTTCCGGCGCAGTTCGAGCTCTCCCTGGAGGCCAGGCGCAATCCTACGCCAAATCTCAACAACAGCTGGAACGAACTGATGATCGAGATCTGGCCAGTTGGTGCTGGGCAAAAGCTTCCCATAGTGGCGTTCTTTTACAAGGCCGGCCAGGCGGCGAGCTTGGCCAATGCCAAAACCTTCCAGCAGAAGTTCCGGGACAAGACGCAGCGTTGGGTTCCGGTGATCTCGGTCAACTTCAGTAACCAGGTTGCGCCGTTCGCATACAACCCCGCGGATCAAGGAGTGACACCTTGAAAGGCAACATCTGGATAGTCATGAGCAGCGCCGTACTGCTGGCAGCGGCGGGTTGCACGGGTAATGCTCAAAACACCGGCCTTGGCCAGCAGGTGGGACTCGCGCGTTTCGATGTTCCGGCGCCGATTCTGGTCGAGGGCCGTGAGCAGGTTATCGGCCTTGACAACTTCGGTGATCAGCTCAGCGTGCATGTGAACTATGCGTCAATGGCTGTAGGCCACACGGTCGGGTTGCGCTGGCGAGGCAAGGAGCTGCGTGATATGCCATTGCAGACCGTCGGACAGGTGGGTGCGCTCGTATTCAAAGTGCCTAGAAGTGTGGCCCAGAACGATGTTGGCAGTACCGCTCGGTTGACCGCCAGCGTCGGTGTACCTGGCTCGCCATTGATCATCTCAACTCCGCTCGATGTCCAGGTGGTGCAGTCGCTGCCTTTCGAGATTCCTGCGCCGAAGCTGGTCGGGATCAATGCCGAGGGAGACTATCGCTCTGGCAACGATGACGCGATGGTCAACGTCGACTACCCCACAATGAAGGTAGGGGACACCGTTGGCCTCAGGTGGAAGGGACGTGAAACCACTACGTTGCCGGTGCAGAGGATCGGCAAACTGGGGCCTGTGACGTTCAAGGTGCCGGTGAGTGCTGTCAGCCGTGATGTCGGTAGCGCGGTGATGATCTCTGCCAGTGTGGGAGGGGATGGTAATCCACTGCGCATTTCCCAGGCGGTCAGTGCACGGATATTGGCGCAGTCGCCGCTTGAAGCACCCATCGCCGAGCAGGCGGTGCAGGGTGAGCTTGACCTCAATCGGATCGCAGCGAGTACACCGATCAAGGTGCAGGCTCAACGCTTGCAGAAGGACGACATCGTAGGTATGCGCTGGCAAGGGGTAGAGCGTCTGGACCTGCCCACGCAACGCTATGGCGGCACAGGCGATATCCTTTTCCAGGTCAACAAGGATGCTGTCGTCAAGGACCTGGACAAGGCCGTGCGCATTACCGCGAGCCTGGGACGTGGTGGTAATCCTCTGGTGATCTCCGCGCCCCTGGATCTGAAGATCGTCAAATCCGCATTGCCCCCTGGAGAGATCGTCGCGGCACGCTTGAATGAACGTTATCGGGCGGTGCCAGCCGCCTGCAACGGCAACACGCCAGCTTATTACTGCAGTGGTGTGATAACGCGGGGCACGACCAACGACGCGTTCGATCCATGGAATCCAAGTCCTGGATCGGTAAACCTGGGGTCCGTGTCGTTTTCGTTCATTCGTATGGATTCCCATACGCCTGGTCTCTATGGACGCAGTGGTTTCATCTTCACGGATCAGGAAACTGCCATCGCGCAAGGCAAGGCCCAGACCTTGCGCTGTATCTACCCCTACAACGCAAGCACTTCGACGAACGCCAATAACAATGGATGCGGACTGCGACGTACCCTTGATGCCGTCGACCAGAGTTCCTGCGCGGCGATCAACGTTACCACGGCAGCACAATGGGTCAATCATGCGCGTGGCGTGCCTAGTTCAGCCTACCAATGCTCACTTAGTACGCAGGTAGCTTCCCAGTTCTTGGCCTCGCTGCAAGCGAGGGCTACACCTTTACCTAACATGACTTATGGCTGGAACGAAATTCTCATCCAGACCTGGCCTCAGAACATCGGCGATAGATTGCCTATCGAAGCCTTCTACTACATTGCCAGCAAGGCCGGGGGAGCGGCGGACGCCAAGGTGTACCAGACAAAGTACAAAACCCGTACCAATCTTTGGGTGCCGGTGATCCGGCTGGATGACAGCCAGTATGGTAAGGGTGATCCCTTCACATACCTGTCTACAGACCAGGCGGTGCAGCCCTGAAGCGATTGGAGGTTAAAAATATAGGGAAAATCCTACATAGCTGATGGGAAAGGATTTGGATAATTCGCGGCCATCCAGCGTTTCACCATGATCTGCTCAGGCTCGACTGCACCTGGGCCTGAGGGTGGGGAGGCGATCCGCAGCCCTCAATTGCGCTCAGCGTAATCAGGACGGCGACTCAACACAGGAAGCCAAGCATGACACTCAACTCGCACAAATCACACTTGTCCTTCGTCGCTACCCTGGTTGCGATGACTGTTAACGGCATCGCCCATGCAAAGACCCTCGACGGGGAAAGTGCCCGGGTGGACGTTCCGGAATCCGAGTTCTATTTGTTGCTCAACGGCTCTCGCCTTGAGGTGAGCTCGAGCGGCAGCATTCTTGATGTAGAGGCGCGTAATGGTTCCCAGGTGGTCGTCGATGGAGGCGTGATACAAGGGCGAGGTCCAGCCACCGGCCTTGCTTTGAACGATGGCAGCTCGGCGCGTCTGAACAATGCGACGGTCACTGGTGGTACCTATGGTGCGAGCGGATCTTCAGCCGCAACGATGAGTGCCACCGGCGGCAGCATCACTGGTCAGAACGGCTTGAGTTTTTCAGGTGGGAGTACGTTGGACCTGGCTGGAACCTCCGTCACCGGGACCGGCGGCGTCGGAGCATTCGTACTGGGTTCGACACTCAACGCTTCCCAAGGTACGGCTATCACCGGCGCAACTTCGGGTATCGAAATACGCCAGGACCGAAACACTGCCGCGCCCGAGGCGCGGGTCAACCTCGACAGTTCCACCGTGGTCGGCCAGAACGGTGCCGCCATCGTTGTCAGGGACAGTGGCAACGGCAACAAGGGCACAGCGCACATCCTGGTTGGCAACAAGAGTCAGCTCTCGGGCAGCAACGGCAACATTCTCGAAGTCAATCGTGGCATGACGGCAGACTTCGTGGTCGACGACAGCACTCTTCAAGGTGATATCGTGGTCGATTCCACCAGTAATGCAGACATCACCCTGCGCAACCAGGCGATGTTGACCGGCAACATGACCAACGTGCGAAGCCTGGGAATCGACAATGCCACCTGGGTCCTGAGTCAACTGCAGACGGACGGTGTGAAGGACCTTTCGCTCAATGGCGGCAGGGTAGTGCTCAATACCGATGGCACGGTATCCGAGGGTTTCAAGACACTGACGGTCGATAGCTTGTCGGGCAATGGCGTGTTCGTGATGAAGGTCGATCTGGCCGAGTCCGAAGGCGACAAACTGGTGGTGAGGAATGAAGCGAATGGCAATCACCAGTTGAGCGTCAGCAGCACCGGCAACGAACCCCAGGCGGGTGCCCAGCCGCAGCTGTTGGTCCAGACCGGGGGCGGTAGTGCACAGTTTGGCCTGGAACATGAGGTCGACCGCGGCGCGTTCGTCTACACCCTGGAAAAAGGTGAAACCGATGACAATTGGTACTTGGTGCAGAAGCTTGCCGACGATGGCGGCCCGATCGTCACCCCAAGCACTCGCGTAGTACTCGGATTGTTCAGCGCGGCACCGACCGTCTGGTATGGCGAGCTGTCATCGCTGCGTACCCGCATGGGCGAGTTGCGCCTGGGGCAGGGTCAGGGTGTCTGGATGCGCAGCTATGGTAATCGCTTCAATACATCCGCGGGCAGTGGTGTCGCCTATCAGCAGAACCAGAGCGGCCTGAGCATCGGTGCCGACGGAGCAGTGCCAGGCCACGATGGACGCTGGCTGGTCGGGGTCATGGGTGGTTACAGCGAGTCCGATCTCAACTTCAGCCTGGGATCGTCCGGCAAGGTCAAGAGCTACTATGTGGGTGCCTATACCACTTGGATATCCGACGCCGGCTATTACGTCGATGGCGTAATCAAGTACAACCGTTTCGACAATCGCGGCGACGTAACCATGAGTGATGGCGTGCGAGCCAAAGGCAGCTACGACAACAGTGGCCTGGGCGCCTCGATCGAAGTCGGCAAGCACATCAAGCTCGACGACGGCTGGTACGTGGAACCCTTCACCCAATTGTCGACCCTGTGGGTTGGCTCTGACAGTTACTCACTGGACAACGGTTTGCGAGCGCGCAGTGAGGGTGCCGATTCGGTACTGGGCAAGTTGGGTGCCCAACTCGGGCGCAACATTCAGCTTGAGGGTGGCGCAACCCTGCAGCCCTATGTGAAAGCAGCTTCTGCTCATGAGTTCATCAAGGGCAACAAGGTCAGGGTCAATGACAACCGCTTCAGCAACGATCTTTCCGGCACCCGTGGGGAGTTTGCCGTAGGCCTGGCGGCTCAGGTGTCCGAGGTATTGCAATTGCACGGCGAGTTCCAGTACAGCAACGGCGAAAACATCGAGCAGCCCTACGGTGTGAATCTTGGCCTGCGTTACAACTTCTGAAAACGCCCGAGTCCGCGCACTGACTTGGGTGCGCGGGCTCGAGTTCTTGCCTCAGGGACTACTGACGGACCGTGACTGTCGACACCGGAAAGGCCAATGCGCGTGTCTTCCGATCGTTGCCTTCGAAGTTCACCCAGGTTTCGAAGCGCAGTTCACTGCCCGATTCGAGTGAGGCCAGATCACGTCTCTCGAGTTTGTAGACCAATGCCAGCCCCGCCTGTTCGGCCGTTATGACGTGCGCCTCGGCAAGTTGTCGACTGAAAGGGCCTCCCGTCGCCAGCGTGCCGCTGACAGTAAGCCATAGTCGTTGCCCTGCAGCCATGAAGAACCAATCCTCCAGCACCAATGCCGCATCTGCTGTGAAGCGTTTGAGGTCCAGTACCCCATCCGTGGCCTGCTCTGGCATTGGAGCGCGTAATATTTCTGGCGAAAAGGGCAGTACCTCCAGCGTTAAATCCTGGCTGCTGGCCTCGGGAATAGTGGGGTCGGCGCGAATCAGCCGGTAGTTCAATACCAGTGAGCGCCCCAAATGCGATGCTAGCACTGCGTGTGGAACGGTCATGTACTGAGTCTGGGTGGCGCTGCCTGATGCGTAGCCTTCCACGGGGACGTATGTTCCTGGACTCTCCTGGTAATAGAGCACCAGTGTGTCGCTCGGGAGCATGCCGGGGTAACGGATCTTCGCGATTGCCGAGCCTAGAGCATGCAGGGGGGCGAGCTTGCCTCCGACTGCCTGGACGATGGCCAGGGCAGGCAGGGCCGTTGCCGGTTTGATCACCACCCGCAGATTCATGATGGGAAATGCCTGGGACGAAGCGGGATCATTGGCTCCGTCGAAGGTGACCCGTAACGAGAGTGTCAAGGTGCTGTTATCACGCAAGCCCTCCAGGTCCCTGCGCGCCAGTGGCAAGCGCAGTCCATCGGAGAGGTGTGATGGTGTGATGGACAGGCCGATAGCAACAGGTTTGGCGTACTCTGAGCCATCGCTGTTCTCGCCCTTTGCTTCCATCCAGCAGCGTTGTCCGACGGCAATCAGTGGCCAGGGTGAGGCTATGAGGTTGGCATCCGAGGCGAAGGTACTGAGGTCGAGTATTCCGTTGCGACTTTCGTCCGCGTCCGGGGAGGGGAGGTCGGTATCGGCGAAGGGTGATACCGTCAGTGTCGTCCGGGCTGACTCGATTCGGTCTGCGCCTGGTGAGACAACGCTGTAGTACAGCGTCACGCTTTTACCGACATTTGCGCCCACCACCGAGGCGAGAGTATCGAAGGACTGGCTTCCCGATCCACTGCCTGGTTTGGACTGTGGATCGGGGGTCCCTGCGCCAGGTGTGCCTTGCCAGTACATCGTGATGGTCTGGTCTGTCCGCATGTCGGGATAAGTGACCAATACTTCGACTCCGTCCTGTGCCACCATGGGGTCGAGCCTGTCCCCAGGCGCCTGTACCACGCTAGGTCGGGGGTAGTGGACCTGTGTACTGCCGATCCTCAGGACCAGTTCTTCCGAGGGAAGGCGCTGTCGTTCTCGTTCGATTTCGTATTTCACCCCGACCTGTTTTCCCTCGCTGGCAGTGACGAATCTTTTCGGGACGGGAAAAGGTATCTCGCGCCCCGCATTTGCCTGGTTGATCGGAATGTAGTCGGTGAGGGAGTCGTTCTCGTCGTTTTCCGGCCCAGTCCAGAACGCATGGAGCGTGTCCCCGACCTGGGTGTCTGCCGTTGCCGGTACCCGGAGCGAGGTGCCACCGGCGGGGACTTTTTCAGGGTCCAGTTCCCCCCTTACGGAATAGTCCACTGTGGGGCGGGGCAGTAGCGCGTTTTGTGCATGAAGGTGCGGCGTTGTCGACATCATCTACTCCCGGTGCGGGCGCGGGTTTGCGTGACGTCCTATTCAACGGTGTGAACGGCTGATTGGAAACTGGCAAAAATATTAGGTAGTACGTGCCGGGCTTGCGCCGCGACAGTCAATGTCAATGGTCGTGATCCGACCGGATCCTTATCTGGGGCCTGCCAAATGCGTCAGGTCGACTGGCGGCAGAGAACGAGCCGGCAAGGCTCATTCTCTGCGGCGCGCATTACAAACGCGGATAATCGATGTAGCCCACTGGCCCTTTGCCGTAGAACGTCTCGGGGTGCGGCTCGTTCAGCGGCGCATCGGCTGCCAGGCGTGCTGGCAGGTCTGGGTTGGCGATGAACGGGATGCCGAAGGCGACGGCATCGGCCTTGCCGCTGGCCAGTGCTGCGTTGGCGGTGGCCTTGGTGAAGCGTTCGTTGACGATGTAGGGGCCGCCGAACGCCTCTTTGATCAGCGGGCCGATGCTGTCGTCGGCTTCTTTTTCCCGCGAGCAGATGAAGGCGATGCCGCGTTTGCCCAGTTCACGGGCAACGTAGGTGAAGGTCTCGGCGCGGTCGACGTCGCCCATGTCATGGGCATCGGCCCGTGGTGCGAGATGCACGCCAACGCGCTTGGCGCCCCACACACCGACCACCGCGTCGGTCACTTCCAGCAGCAGGCGGGCACGGTTTTCCAGCGAGCCGCCGTATTGGTCGGTGCGCTGGTTGGTGCTGCTCTGCAGGAACTGATCGAGCAGGTAACCATTGGCGCCATGGATTTCCACGCCGTCGAAACCAGCAGCCTTGGCGTTCTCGGCACCGGTCCGGTAAGCCTCGACGATGTCAGCGATTTCTTCGGTTTCCAGCGCACGTGGAGTCGGGTAGTCGCTCAGCGGACGCACCAGGCTGACGTGGCCTTTGGGCTGGATCGCGCTTGGCGCCACCGGTAGCTCACCGTTCAGGTACGACGGGTGGGAGATGCGCCCGACGTGCCACAGTTGCAGGAAGATGCGCCCGCCGGCGCCATGCACGGCCTGGGTCACGTTGAGCCAGCCACGGACCTGGTCGTTGGACCAGATGCCGGGGGTGTCGGGATAGCCGACGCCCATCGGCGTGACCGAAGTGGCTTCGCTGAGGATCAGGCCGGCGCTGGCGCGCTGCACGTAGTACTCGGCCATCAGTGCGTTGGGCACGCGGCCCTCGTCGGCGCGGCAGCGGGTCAGCGGGGCCATGATGATGCGGTTGGGCAGCTCGAGGTCGCCCAGGGTGATCGGATCGAAAAGCGTGGTCATATCGCAAGCCTCGCGTAGGTCAGTTGGATGCAGCGGCCAGTTCGGCGTCGTTGTCGCCGCGCTGGTTGAAAGTGATCAGGGTGACGATCAGCGCCAGGACAGCCAGGGCACCTGCAGCCAGCGGTACGCTGGTCAGGCCCAGGCCATGGGCGATGACGCTGCCGCCGACCCAGGCGCCCAGGGCGTTGCCCAGGTTGAAAGCGCCAATATTCAGGGTCGAGACCAGGTTCGGCGCATCCTTGCCGTAGGTGACCACGTTGACCTGCAGCGCCGGAACGGCGGCGAAGGCAGCGGTGGCCCAGAGGAACAGGGTGATTTCGGCGGGCACCAGCGCGTTGCTGGTCCAGCTGAACAGGGTGGAGACCACCGCCATGGTGGCGAACACGCCCACCAGCGTGGCGGCGAGGCGGCGATCGGCAAGCTTGCCTCCGAGGATGTTACCCAGCGTCAGGCCCAGGCCGATCAGCACCAGGGTCCAGGTCACGCCGCGTGGCGATACGCCGGTAACATCACCGAGCAGTGGCGCGACGTAGGTGAACAGGGCGAACACCGAGGCCGAGAACAGTACGGTCATGCTCAGCGACAACCAGATCCGGGCACCCTTGAGGGAGGCGAGTTCAGCACGCATGTCGACCTTTTCGGCATCCTGTTGCAGGGGCAGGAAGCGGATCAGGCCGATCAATGCGATCACGCCGATGCCGGTCACGGCCCAGAAGGTCGAGCGCCAGCCGGCGACCTGGCCCAGGGCGGTGCCCAGTGGCACGCCGAGCACGTTGGCCAGGGTCAGGCCGGTGAACATCAGGGCCACGGCCGAGGCGCGGCGGTTGGCCGGCACCAGGCTGGCCGCGACCACCGAGCCGATACCGAAGAAGGCACCGTGGCACAGGGCGGTGACCACGCGGGCGAACATCAGCAGGTTGTAGTCGCTGGCCACTGCACACAGCAGATTGCCGACGATGAACACGCCCATCAGCACCACCAATGCCGCCTTGCGTGGCAGACGGGCCGTGGCCAGGGCCATGAACGGCGCTCCGATCGCCACGCCCAGGGCGTAGCCGGTCACCAGCCAGCCGGCGCCGGGAATGCTCACCCCCAGGTCGCGCGCCACATCGGGCAGCAGGCCCATGATGACGAACTCGGTGGTGCCGATGGCAAAGGCGCTCAGCGCCAGGATCAACAGTGAAAGGGGCATTGCAAGGTCCTTGTCAGAGCTCTTGGCTCATCTGCTCGAGGAAGGCCTGGATGGTTTCCTCGTTGCGCTTGAAGAAATGCCACTGCCCGACCTTCTGGCTGCTGATCAGACCTGCGCGCTGCAAGGTGGCCAGGTGGGCGGAGACGGTCGACTGCGACAGGCCGCAGCGTTGATCGATCTGCCCGGCACAGACGCCGAATTCGGTGCTGTGGTGCTGGTCGGGGAATTGCGCCGCTGGGTTCTTCAGCCAGTTGAGGATGTCTCGGCGGACCGGATGGGCCAGGGCTTTTATTATTTCGTCGAGGTCGAGAGGCATGGTTGGGCTCGTGGTGTGTAGCGGTATATCGCGATAGGGCGAAATATAAATCGGTATTTCGCGATATACAAATATGAAGAGGTTCTGAGCTCAGCTGAAATCGCTATATCGCGTTATAACGATATAAATGTCCACGGTGATAGAATGCCGCCATGAACTACCTCGCACACCTGCACCTTGGCGGCTCCGCGCCGCAGCAACTGCTCGGCAGCCTGTACGGCGATTTCGTCAAAGGCCCGCTCGAAGGGCGCTTTGCGCCTGAGCTGGAGGCGGCAATCCGGTTGCATCGACAGATCGATCGCTACACCGACAGCCACCCGCTGGTGCTGGCGGCGCTGGCGCGTTTCCCGCGGGAGCGTCGGCGGTTTGCCGGGATTGTGCTCGACGTGTTCTTCGATCACTGCCTGGCACGGCACTGGGCGGATTACGCCGATCAGCCGCTGGCGCAGTTTACCGACAGCTTTTACCGGGTACTGTTGGCCGAGCCGCAGTTGCCGGGGCGCTTGGCACGCATTGCGCCGTTCATGGCAGCGGATGACTGGCTGGGAGCCTATGGTGATTTCGCCACGCTGGAGCAGGTGTTCAATGGCATTGCCCGGCGCTTGTCGCGGCCGGAAGGTATGGCTGGGGTGATGGATGAGCTGGAGCGGCTGTATGAGCCGTTGCTGGCGGATTTTCGTGAATTTTATCCTCAGTTGCAGGTGTTTGCGGCTACGGGGCGTTGAGGGTTTGAGGGCTGTCAGGGCCGTATCGCGGGGCAAGCCCGCTCTCACAGGTAGCCCATTGTTTTTGGAGACAATGGGGTACCTGTGGGAGCGGGCTTGCCCCGCGATAGGGCCGGTCGACCCACCCCAGCAATCAGGCCGCCCTGGCCTGCCGACGCGGCACCGCCACCTCGACGTCCTTGACCCCGAACAACGCCACCTGAATCGCCTGCTGCGCCATGAACGCCAGCGCCGCACGTTCCTTGCCCTGACTCTCCACCGGCGCCAGCAGGTGAATCACCACCTCCCCCCGCTCCCGGCCAAACAGGCGCATCAAGTGCGAAACCAGGTCATCATCGCCAATGAACGGCGCGATTGGGTCCGGTTCACCGTTGCGCAGGTATTGGATCGCCACTGGCTGCACGGGTGTGCCTTGGTCGATGGCGCCGGCCAGCAGGCGTCCGTGGAAGGTGCGCAGGGCGCGGCCATCAGTGGTGGTGCCTTCAGGGAAGATCAGCAGCGGTCGGGCCTGGCCCAGTTGCTCGCTGATCTGTTCGCGCAGACGCTGGGCATCACCGCCGCCACGGCGAATGAACAAGGTGCCGGCCTTCTCCGCCAGCCAGCCGGCCAGCGGCCATTGGCGTACCTCGGCCTTGGACAGGAACGACAGGGGTCTGAGCATGCCCAGCAGGGGAATGTCGGTCCAAGACACGTGGTTGCTGACCCACAGCATCGAGCGCTGCGGCAGTTCACCGACGACCCGCACCTCGAAGGGCAGGGCGCCGATCAGGCGTTTCATGAACAGGCAGGTCCAACGTTGCCGTCGCTCAAGGGAGGCGTGCACGCCCAGGCGTTCGCCCAGGGCGATGACGCTGGCCATGGCCATTCCCAGCAACAGCACCAGCACCAGACGCAGGAGGCGGGCACAGGCCCGCAGGCCCGGCATCAGACTGCCGCCTTGAAGTGGCGGGCGTAGCGCGGGCAGAGGTCATCGCGCTTGAGCAGGATGAACACGTCGGCGACCTGGAAGTCTTCGTCCCAGCAAGGCTCGCCACAGATCTTCGCTCCCAGGCGCATGTACGCCTTGAGCAGCGGTGGCATCTCGGTGATCACGTTGTTCGGCAGGGCCAGGCTGGGGAGCGGCTTTTTCGGCTCGGCGCGCAGGTGCTCGGTGCACAGGTAGCGTTCGCGCAGGCGCTGCATGATTGCGTGGGCCTGGATGCCGCCGTCCTGCATGGGGATGCTGGCGCAGCCCATCAGGTAGCTGTAGCGACCTTCGTTGAGCACTTCGGCAAGCTCCCCCCAGAGCACGGCGATGGTGCCGCCGTTGCGGTAGTCGGGGTCGACGCAGGTGCGGCCCAGCTCCAGGATCGGACCTTGCAGTTGCAGCAGGCCGTGCAGGCTGAATTCTTCTTCACTGTAGAAGCGGCCCAGGCTGCTGGCGGCCTGGTGGTCGAGCAGGCGGGTGGTGGCGACCAACTGGCCGGTGGCCAGGTCGCGCACACCGATGTGGCGGCAGTGGATATCGTAGTCATCCATGTCCAGGCCCCGTTCGGCGCCCTTGAGCTTGGCCTTGAATTCGGCGCTGAACACCTTGAAGCGCAGGGCCTGTGCTTCCTGCAGGGCCGCAGCGCCGACCAGGCGTTCGGCTTGCAGACGGCGTTCAGTGCTGTTGTCGCCAGAGCGAGCGATCCGAGTCATTGCGAGTCTCCATAAGCCAGCCAAATAGGGTTGCGGCCGGTCGGCTTTGTTGTGCAAAGTCAGCCTAGGTAGGCGCGGTGTCACCTCCATGAATCTTTGGTGATGCTTGCGTGACACGCCTCACGAGGAGCATTCGATGACCTGGTTGCAACGACTCAACGACCCGCTGCGCCAGGCGCTGGCGGCCACCTTGGGCGAGACCTACGCGGCCACGCTGGAGCGCCTGGGCGCTGTCACGCCGTTCGAGCTGGCGGCGCTGGGTGGGCGCGCAATGGACACGCCGGGATTGGCCTTTCTGATCGGTTACCAGGCAGCCTTGCGTGTGCTCTGGCCCAGCGCGCCTGCTGGATTGGGGGCCTTGTGCGCTACCGAGCGGCGCAGTGTGCGTCCGGCCGACATGCACACCCGCCTCGACGGCTTGCGGCTGAGTGGTCGCAAGGATTTCGTCACCGCCGGCCTCGACGCCGAATGGCTGCTGGTGGCGGCCCGCAGCGAAGCGCAGGGCGAGAGCGCGCGGCTGAGCCTGGCGGTGGTCTACCCTGGTGAGCCCGGCGTGACCCTCGAAGCGTTGCCGACCCTGCCGTTGATGCCTGAGGTCGGCCATGCCCGTGTCGAACTGAAGCACGCGGCCTGCGAACTGCTGGCCGGTGATGGCTGGGATGCCTATGTCAAACCGTTCCGCTCTCTGGAAGATCTCTACGTACTCACTGCACTGCTCGGATGGCTGCATGGCGTTGCCCAGGAATGCGCCTGGCCGCAGGCGTTGCGCCTGCGCCTGATCGGATTGCTCGCTGCCTGTGCCGAGGCCAGTCGGCAGTGCGCCGACAGCGTGGGCTGTCATCTGTTGCTGGCCGGTCTGTTCGCCCAGTTCCAGGCACTGCGTACCGATATCGACAAGGCCCTGGTCGAAGGACCTGAACACTGGATGCAGCTCTGGCAACGCGACCAGGGGCTGCTGGCGCTGGCGTCTGCGACCCGGGAAAGGCGCCTGGCCAAGGCCTGGGCGGCTGCAGGATTGTCATGAAGCCCAGGCATGCTCCGCCGATTGACCGCGCGTGAGGTATCGATGGGCAGACTGAAGGTGGTGCTGGGTATTGTCGGGCTGATCGCCCTGCCGGTGTTCGCCGAGCAGTGGCCGGGCAGCCACTGGCAGCAGGATCCGACGCAGTACGACTGGCAGGCTGTCGACGCCTATGCCTTCCCGCTGCGCGACGATGCTGTTCGCAGCGGTGTGCGCAGCGATGCACTGTTGATCATTCGTGACGGTCGCATCCTGTACGAGCGCTACGCCGCCCCCACAAGTGCCGATACCCCGCACCTGACCTGGTCGATCAGCAAGAGCGTGCTGGCCACGCTGTTGGGTGTTGCCCGCGGCGAAGGGCGTTTTCAGCTCGATGACCCGGCCGCCCGCTATTACCCCGCCCTGCGTGAGCATCCGCAACTGCGCCTGGTCGACCTGCTGCACTGGGCCAGCGGCCTGGCCTGGCAGGAAGATTATGAATATGCGCCGCTGAAATCCTCGGTAGTGGCGATGCTCTATACCCGCGGACGCAACGACATGGCGGCCTACACCGCAGGTATGGCGCAGGCCGAGAAACCGGGTGAGCATTTCGCCTATTCCAGCGGCGACAGCAACCTGCTGGCGGCGGCCTTGCGCGGCATGCTCGCGCCGGATCAATACGCCGACTATCCCTGGCAGGCGCTGTTCACCCCGCTTGGCATCACGCATGCGGTGTGGGAGCGCGACGCTGCGGGTACCTATGTCGGCTCCTCCTACCTCTACCTCAGTGCTCGCGATCTTGCGCGCATCGGCCTGCTGATGCAGCGCGACGGGCGTTGGCGTGAGCGGCAACTGCTCCCTGCCGACTGGGTGGCCTTCAACCGCACCCTGTTCACCCATGCCGAGCCGGTGCCGAGCGATGCCAACCCCGGTGGGCACTGGTGGCTGAACCAGCCACTGCCGGGCAACCCGACGCCCTGGCCGGACGCACCTACCGACACCTTCGCCGCCCTCGGTCACTGGGGCCAGGCGCTGTACGTGCTGCCCACGCAGAAGCTGGTGATCGTACGCTACGGCGACGACCGCGACGGCAGCTACAGCCACAACGAACTGCTCAAGCGCGTGCTGGCCGTGCTGGCGAAGGAGGGCGCATGAAGCGGGTCTTGTTGGTGGTGCTGCTGGTCCTGCTGGCCTGGGGATGGAGCGAACGTCAGGCCCTGTCGGATTTCCCGAGCATTCTCCCGGCGTATTCGGCAAAGGAGTACTGCTCGTGCCGCTTCGTCATGGGGTTTGACGAGGCCTATTGCCGGGCTTATGTGAAGCAGTACCTGCCGCTGGGGCGCCTGGAAGAGGACAGCCGCGCACGCAGCGTGCTCGCCGAAGGCCTGGGACGGCGTAGCCAGGCTAGCTGGCAGGGGCCTCGCGAGGGTTGTCGCTTGCTGCCGTGAAGGCCCGCAGGGTAAGGTGGCTGGCCTTGCTTCACGAGGTTTCACATGTCCACTTTGCTCCGCCTGCTACCCGCCCTGTTACTGGCCCTGTGTCTGCCCGCCCATGCCAACTGGCACCTGGACGGCGAGTCCTCGCGCCTGTCGTTCATCACTGGCAAGAACGGCGATACTGCCGAGGTGCACCGCTTCCTGGTGTTGCACGGCACCATCGACCGCAAGGGTGTGGCTGGCTTGAGCATCGAGATGGATTCGGTGAGTAGCGGTATTCCGCTGCGTGACGAGCGCATGCGTGACGGCCTGTTCGAAGTCGAGCGCTTCCCCGAAGCGACGGTCAAGGCCCAGCTCGACCTGCGGCCGATCAACGACCTGGCCAACGGTGCCCAGCTGGAGTTGCGCCTGCCACTGACCGTGACCCTGCACGGCCAGTCTCACAACTACAACGCGCTGCTGCTGGCCACCCGCCTCGATGAGCGGCGCTTCCAGGTGGTGACCCTCGAGCCGCTACTGTTGCGGGCCGAGGATTACGGCTTGCTGCCAGGGCTGGAAAGCCTGCGCAAGTTCGCCAAGCTCAAGTCCATCAACCCGTCGGTGCCGGTGAATGCGGTGCTGATCTTCACCGCACGTTGACATGCCAGGGCCAGTCTTCCCCTGGCGGGATGGCAACCAGTTCGAACTGCTGATCGACGGCCCGGAATTCTTTCCGCGCATGCTCACGGCGATCGTGCGCGCCGAGCGCCAGGTCGATCTGGAACTGTACCTGGTGGAGGCGGGGGCCTGTGCCGATGCGGTGGTCGAGGCCCTGGAGTCGGCCGCCTTGCGTGGTGTGCGGGTGCGTTGCCTGTTCGACGACTACGGCGCCCTGGCTTTCCCTTCGGCACTGCGCCAACGCTTGCAGGCCGCCGGTGTCGAGCTGCGGCTGTACAACCGCCTGCGCTGGCGCCGGGGCCTGCGCAACCTGTACCGCGATCACCGCAAGCTACTGCTGGTGGATGAGCACTGGGCGGTGGTGGGTGGTACCGGGGTGACCGACGAATTCTGGACACCGGGTCAGGAGGCGAGCGAGTGGCATGAAGTGATGGTGCGCATGGAGGGGCCGGTGGTGAGTGACTGGCAGGTGCTGTTCGACCGCCAGTGGCACGCCAACCACCGTCGTACCGCCTGGCGCCCGCCCGAGAACTTCGGCCTGTCGCGCCTGCCGAAGATGCCGGCGCAGGGGCAGGGCCTGGGCCGCGTGGCCTATGCCGACGCGCGCCAGCACCGCGACATCCTGCACTCGCTGGTCCGTGCGCTGAACAGTGGACAGCGTCGCATCTGGCTGGCGACGCCGTATTTTCTGCCGACCTGGAGCGTGCGCCGCTCGCTGCGCCGGGCGGCGCAAAAGGGCATCGACGTACGCTTGCTGCTCACGGGGCCACGTACCGACCACCCTTCGGTGCGCTACGCCGGCCATCGTTACTACCCTCGCTTGCTGCGCGCCGGGGTGAGGATCTTCGAATACCAGCCATGCTTCCTGCACCTGAAGATGGCCGTGGTCGACGACTGGGTCAGCATCGGCTCGTGCAACTTCGACCACTGGAACCTGCGCTTCAACCTCGAAGCCAACGTCGAGGCCCTCGACCCGCCGCTGACCGCAGCGGTGCTGGCCAGCTTCACGCGGGATTTCGCCGTGAGTGAGGAGGTCGATCTGGATCACTGGAAGGCCCGACCGCTGTGGCGGCGGGTGCAGCAGCGGATCTGGGGCTGGCTGGATCGTCTGGTAGTCAATCTGCTGGATCGCCGCAACTGAGACCTGCGCCGTATATCGGTCATGGACAAAGCGGACTATCGTGCAGTGATTGTTCCCTGCAAACGAAGGAGTGAATGCGATGACGGCGAAGAAGATTCTCATGCTGGTGGGCGATTACGTCGAGGACTACGAGGTGATGGTGCCGTTCCAGGCTTTGCAGATGGTCGGCCACACAGTGCACGCGGTATGCCCCGAGAAGATCGCCGGGCAGACCGTGCGCACGGCCATCCACGACTTCGAGGGCGACCAGACCTACAGCGAGAAACCTGGGCACAACTTCGCCCTCAACTTCGATTTCGTCCAGGTGCGTGCCGAAGGGTATGACGCGCTGCTGATCCCCGGTGGGCGGGCGCCGGAGTACCTGCGCCTGGACGAACGGGTGCTGAAACTGGTCAAGGAATTCGACCAGGCGGGCAAGCCGATCGCGGCGGTGTGCCATGGCGCACAGTTGCTGGCGGCGGCCGGGGTGCTCGAAGGGCGTGAATGCAGCGCCTATCCTGCGTGCGCGCCGGAGGTGCGGTTGGCCGGGGGACGGTTCGTGGATATCGCCATCGATCAGGCGCATGTGGATGGCAATCTGGTGACGGCACCGGCATGGCCGGCGCATCCGGCGTGGCTGGCGGCTTTTCTCAAGGTGCTGGGCACGCGTATCGGCTGATTCGCGATAGCGCCGGGTAGCGGTTCTGGAGAAATACCCGTCGCGCAGGGGAAAGGGCGCATGGCGCAGCCGATGTTAGGGTTTCCCCTCAGGCCCGGCTTGGCCGGGCGCGTCACCCACATCGACAGAGCGATCGCCCCGCATGGAAATCCGCCTGCTCCACGGCGCTGCCATCGCGCCTTACATCGATGACATCGCTCGCCTGCGCCTGACATTGCTACGCGAGTTTCCCTACCTCTACGAGGGTACGCCGGAGTGCGAGGCCGATGCGCTTCGCCGCTACATCGACTGCGAGTGCAGCCTGGCGATCCTGGCGGTGGACGAGGGGCGGGTGGTCGGTGCCTCGACCGGTCTGCCGCTGAGTGACAAGAGCGAGGCGTTGCGCCAGCCGTTTCTCGAGCAGGGGCGCGATCCGCGTACAGTCTATTATTTCGGCAAGTCGGTGTTGCTGCCGGCTTATCGCGGGCGGGGATTAGGTGTGCGTTTTTTCATCGAGCGTGAGTCCTATGCGCACAAGTTGGGCGGCTTTCATTACTGTGCGTTCAGCGCCGTCGAACGGCCCAATGGCCATCCGCGACGACCCGACGACTATAAGCCGCTACATGGTTTCTGGCGTAATCGTGGCTTTCTGCATCAGCCGTCCATGCGTGCGTCGTATGCCTGGCGCGATCTTGATGAAGCGGATGAGTCAGACAAGACGCTGTCGTTCTGGCTCAAGGATCTGTTGCTGTGATCCTGTGCTGAAACGGCAGCGCCCCGTTCGCGGGCAAGCCCCGTCCGTGGATGTGCGGGCTTTCCCCCCCACGGGGCGCGGCTGGTTCAGCCCGGGCTGAAAGCAGTCTTACGTAACATAAA